>JBFWVD010000064.1:0-25877 GCA_050246915.1 Acidimicrobiia bacterium
CGGGCCACGAGACCATCACGATCACCCGGCACCGGCCCGTCAACCGACGTCGCCAACGCAACAACAGCCGACGCCGAGTCGCTATCCGGGATGGTCATGGAACTCATGGGAACAGCATGACAAGGGGGTGTAACGAAAAGTCGGCGAGCCCCTCACCAGGGACGAAGTCCCGTGCGGCGACAACGCTGAGACGCGGGACCTGCAGTACGTGTCCAAGCCAACGGCGCTGGGTACGCTGGTCGGGCATCGGACATCGGGCCAGGGCCCGCGGTGTTCCAGTACGGCCAGCAGACCGGCGGACAAACTCCATGCTCGACGAACGCAAGACGACCATCCTCCGAGCCATCGTCAACGAGTACATCGAGACCGCGCAGCCGGTCGGCTCGTCGCACGTGGCGAAGGCGCCGGGGATCAACGTGAGCTCAGCGACGATCCGCAACGAGATGGCGGTTCTCGAGCAGGAGGGCTATCTCGTACAGCCCCACACGTCGGCTGGCCGGATCCCCACGGACAAGGGGTATCGGGTCTTCGTCGACACGATGACCCAGCCGGGTCGGCTCGACACGGTGCAGACCCAGACGATCCGTTCCTTCTTCGAGTCGAGCCACATGGCCATCGAACGGATGCTCGCCGATACGACGAGGCTGCTGGCCAACCTCACCGACTACGCGGCCGTCGTGGTCGGCCCGGCTCCTGATGCCGCCACCATCCGGTCGGTCCAGCTCGTCGCGCTCAGCTCGCGGTTGTGCACCTTGGTGGTGGTGCTCTCGAATGGTTCGGTCGAGCACGGCGAGTTGCTCCTCGCCGACGATCCAGCGACCACCACGCCCCTCGAAGCACTTGCGGGAGCGGCGTCGGCGCATCTCACCGCTCAGCTCACGGGGCGCACCGTGCACGATCCAACGCCCATCGCCGCCACCGGCGACGCCGGCGTCGACGCACTGTGCGACGCGGCGCTCGAGGCCATGCGTGGCCTCACCGAGGCCGAGGTGTCGCCGGTCTTCGTCGGCGGAGCGAGTCGCATGGCATCGGCCTTCGACGCGGTCGACATCGTGCGACGGGTCCTGCTCACCTTGGAAGAACAGGTCGTCGTCGTGGGGCTGGTGCGAGCCGTCCTCGATCGAGGTCTCTCGGTGGCCATAGGGGCCGAGCACGGAGTCGAGCCACTGGCCGCTTGCTCGGTGGTGGTGGCCCCCTATCTGGTCGACGGTGAGCAGGTCGGCTCGGTCGGTGTGCTGGGCCCGACTCGCATGAACTATCCCCAGGCGCTGGCCGCGGTGGAGGTCGTGAGCGAGAAACTCGGTCGACGGCTCGGAGACGGATAGCGTTTCCCCCTCATGGCGCAGGACTACTACGAGTTGCTCGGGGTGAGCCGCAGCGCTTCGGCCGACGAGATCAAGAAGGCCTATCGGGCCAAGGCCCGCGAGCTGCATCCCGATGCCAATCCAGGCGACCCCGCGGCGGAGGAGCAGTTCAAGCTCGTCGCCCAGGCCTATGAGGTGCTGTCCGACTCCGATCGGCGGGCCCGCTACGACCGATTCGGGGCCGAGGGCGCCGGATCGGGCGGGGGCGATCCGTTCGGCGGCGGGGGTCTCGGGGACATCTTCGAGGCGTTCTTCGGCGGCGGGGGCGGCGGATCCGTCTTCGGCGGCGGCCAGCGGGGCCCGTCGGGTCCTCCCCGCGGCCAGGACCTCGAAGTGGCCCTCGATCTGGAGTTCACCGACGCGGTGTTCGGCTCCCAGAAGCCGGTGACGGTCCGCACCGCGGTGGCGTGCGTCGATTGCGGCGGCAGCGGTGCGGGATCGGGAACCTCCCCTGTGACGTGCGCCGACTGCAACGGGTCCGGTCAGGTGCGCCGGGTCCGGCAATCGATGCTCGGCCAGATGGTCACCTCGGGACCGTGCCCGCGTTGCTCAGGGCTCGGCCAGGTCATCGTCACCCCGTGCCCGACGTGCCGTGGTGACGGGCGCACCATCGAGGAGAAGACGTACACCGTCGACATCCCCGCGGGCGTCGACAACGGCTCCACCTTGCGGCTCACCAACCGCGGTGCGGTCGGGCCGCGCGGCGGTACCTCCGGTGATCTCTACGTGCACCTGCGGGTCCGACAGCACGATCGCTTCGCCCGCGATGGATGGGACCTGGTGTGCGAACAGCCGGTGTCGTTCGCGCAGGCGGCTCTCGGTGTGCACCTCGCGTTCGAGACCCTCGACGGGGTCGAGGACCTGGTCGTCCCGGCCGGCACCCAGTCGGGTCGTGTGTTCCGCCTTCGTGGCCGCGGTGTGCCGCACGTGAATGATCGAGGCCGCGGCGATCTGCTGGTGCAGGTGCGGGTCGAGACGCCCACGAAGGTCTCCAAGCGAGAAGAGGAACTGCTGCGCGAGCTCGCGGCGATCCGTGGTGAAGAGGTGGCCTCGGGCGATCATTCGCTGTTCGGTCGCATCAAGTCCGCCTTCAAATGACGCTCCGCTGAATCGGAGCGCAGCACATGTCCCCGCCGTTGGTTTTCGTCGCCGATCTCGACAATCCGGTGCTCGACCGCGACGATCGACACCATCTGGAACGGTCCCTACGTATGCGCGCCGGTGACGAGATCGTCATCGCCGATGGTCGCGGCTCGTGGCGTCCAGCCCGCCTCGGTCCAGAGATCGACGCCATCGGCCCGGTCACCCTCCGCGCTCGGCCGGAGCCATCCATCACCGTGGTGTTCGCGCCCGTGAAAGGGGAGCGGCCGGAGTGGACCATCTCCAAGCTCACCGAGCTCGGGGTCGACACCATCGTCCCGATGACCTGTCGCCGATCGGTCGTCAAGTGGGGCGCCGATCACGATCTGACCCGCATGCGACGTGTGGCGAAGGAGGCGGCCATGCAATCGCGTCAACCTTGGTTGCCGACGATCGGCGCGCCCATCGCGTTCAGCGTTGCAGCCAGGTTCCCGGGCGCATGCCTCGCCGACGGGGACGGAGCCCCGCCGAGTCTCGAGCGTCCGGTGGTGCTCATCGGACCTGAGGGGGGATGGGATGACGCAGAGCGGCGGGCACCGTTGGCTCACGTCCGACTGGGTCCCACGGTGCTGCGCGCCGAGACAGCGGCCGTCGTCGCCGCGGCGATGCTGATCGCCTTGCGGGACAATGTCGTCAGCGTCGCGGACCCGGCGGGGCCCACCACCCCAGCGTGAGCGTGGAGACACTCATGGCAACGAGGGCCACCACCCCTCTTGGTCACTCACGGTGACCTGTCCGGGTGAAATGGTTGCCCGTCATGGTCATGTTCGCTACGTTGCGTGAACTCGTGCCGGGCGATACGGAGGGTGGCGCAGTGGTAGAAGAGCAGATCGAGGACGAGCATGCACGTGCCTACGGGCGACGTGTGGGGGATCGGCTCCGCGCCATCCGACGCCAGAAGCGTCTGTCGCTCCAGGATGTCGAGGCGGCGAGCCGCCTCGAGTTCAAGGCGTCGGTGCTCGGCGCCTACGAGCGTGGCGAGCGGGCCATCAGCGTCCCGCGGCTCCAGCGTCTCTCGCGCTTCTACAACGTGCCGGTCGATCAGCTCCTGCCGCCTGATGAGGGGCCGTCGTTCGGCACCGATGGCGAGACCATCGATCTCACCGAGAAGAACCGGGGTGCGTCGCCCATCGCCATCGATCTGGCTCGTCTCGAGCAGATGGACGGCACGGAAGCGGCGATGCTCATCCGTTATCTGCAGATGATCCAGGTGCAGCGCCAGGACTTCAACGGGCGAGTGCTGACCATCCGCAGCGACGATCTCAAGGCGATCGCCTGCATCCTCGACACCACGACCGACGCCACGGGGCGCCGTCTCGAGGAGCTCGGGTTGCGATTCCAGCGTCAGAGCTGAAGCATGGGGGCGCCATGACGCCCACTGCATCCCAGCCTGGTTCCGGTTGGGCCACCGATGTCGGCTTCGGTGTGTACGTGCACATCCCGTTCTGCGCGAAGCGATGTGACTACTGCGCGTTCGCGACGTGGACCGATCGTCATCATCTGACCGAGCGCTACGTCGACGCGTGCGTCGCCGAGATCGGTCGGGCGATCGATGCCGGACTTCCTCGGGCCACTTCGGTGTTCTTCGGCGGTGGGACTCCGTCACTCATTCCGGCGGAGTCGCTGATGCGCATCTTGGATGCGATCGACGTGCATGACGAGTGTGAGGTCACGGTGGAGTGCAACCCCGACACCGTGACCGAGGAGCTGATGGCAACCTACGTTGCCCACGGCGTGAACCGTGTGAGCTTCGGGGTGCAGTCGATGGTGCCGCACGTGTTGGCATCACTCGGTCGTACGCATGATCCCGAGAATGTTCGGCGCTCTGTGGCCATCGCCCGCAACGCTCAACTCTCGACCTTCAACCTCGACCTCATCTATGGAGTTGCTGGTGAGAGCGTTGAAGACTGGCGAACGACGGTGCAGATGGCGCTCGAGCTCGATCCTCCCCACATCAGCGCGTATGGGCTCACGGTGGAGGCAGGCACGCCGCTGGCCGCTGACGCCGCACGCCATCCCGATGACGACGTGCAGGCCGACTGCTACGACGTCGTCGACGAACTGCTGGGCAACGCTGGGTTGGTGAACTACGAGATCTCGAACTGGGCGAGGCCTGGGCACGAGTGCCGGCACAACGAGTTGTACTGGCGGCAGGGCGACTATCTCGGCGTCGGTTGTGCCGCGCATTCGCATCGCCGAGGGCGACGTTGGTGGAACGTGCGCACGCCGGAGCGCTACTGCGATCTCATCGAGTCTGGGGCGTCAACCGAAGCTGCGTACGAGGACCTCGACGCTGCCGAACGACGCATCGAAGGCCTGCAATTGGCGTTGCGCATGGCCGACGGTGTGCCGATCGAATCGCTCGATCCGGATGGACTCGACGATCTCGTCGAGGTGCGTGGCGACCGAGTTCGGCTGACCCGACGAGGTCGCCTCATGGCCAACGAGATCTCGATGCGTTTGCAGTGAACCCGCGGTTCGGCCGTGGACGGTCACGGCAACACGAACTGTTGCCCAGCGAAGATGAGGCTCGGATCGTCGTGGTCGCGTAGCCGATCGCGGTTGGCTTCGATGAGTGCTCGCCAGTACTGCGATGTCTCGCGGCTGGTCGGTGGGCGACCGAAGTGGGCGTGCAATGTGTCCTCGGCGATGGACCAGAGTGAGTCACCTCGGGCCACGACGACGGTGCCGCCGATGGTCGGTGTGTCAGGTGGTGTCACGGTCGAGTCGACCTCGATGGTTGCCGGAGCGAGCCGAGTCGTCGGTGACGCGCTGGCGGCTGAGGTGCTGGCGGCCGGTGCCGCGACCACCATCACCGCCGGCGGCGGTGGAGACGGGGTCGATGCCGACGCGCCGGGCATCGTCGAGAGTGTCATCGATGCGGTGAGCGACGCCACGGTGAGCGGTGTGAGCAATCGGCGGATGATCGACGGGCTGATGCGATCGAGCAGGCGCACAAGGTTGACCGCCCCGATGCATCGGGCCCCGAGGCCCAGGGTGAGCAACCCGAGGTGCGCCGCTGCTGCGGTGCTGGCAACGAGCCGCACCAACCACAGCAACGGTGCCGAGGGGCCGAACCGATCGATGAGGACTCGCAGGCCGTTCTCGTCGAACGACTGCGGACCCGGTGCGCTGTGGCGCAACGGGCCCAGCAGCACTGCGGTGATGATGCACAGCGCGAGCCATGCGGCGATCGCCCGACCGGTGATCGCCCGTGGTCCGATCGCTGGCCTCGTCATCGTGTGAGTGCTGCGGTGCCGAGGCCGTTGGTGCGTGGTTGCCGTGGTCATGACGGCACCACCGTGATGACATTCCCGGTCGCGTCGATGACGGCGAGGCGGGGGCAGTCATCGGAGGTGGCGGCCAGATCGACCGCTCCGGCGATCACCGCGACCCGACGCGACGTCACAGATCGACCCGGCTGGGGCCAGACATCGAACACGTCGATGGCTCCGCTGGGCACGCGCAACATCGCCACGCTCGCCGCCGCGTCACAGTTCCAATCACCGGTGAGCCAGCGGTCCTGTGGGTCGGCGGCCATTCGATAGCGCACGCCGTCGGCCTCGATGACGCCGACCTCGAGGCTCTGGCCGCGCACGGTGAACTGCTGCGGATCGGCGGCGAACGGGGTCGGTGGTGGCCAGATCAGCTGACCCCCGAGTTCCTCGGTCGTGGTCGTGCTACTGGTCGTTGGTTGCGATGTGCTGGGCGCCGCGCTCGTCGCTCCCGTCGCGGAAGGAGAACGAGTAATGCCGGTGGGCTGGTCTTCGGGTGAATCGGTCTCGTCCACGTTGGCGGTCGTCGAGGGCGAGCCCGCGGCGGCGACGTGATCGCCGGGTCCAGCGAAGCGAGGGAGGACGATGAGGGTGCCGATGATCATCGTGACAACCGCGCTGACGGTGAGCGCGCGCCGATGGTCGTGCAGAGTCCCGGTGAGCCCACGAACAGGTGCGTGCGGAGCGGTGTCAATGATCATTGACGGTGCCGTTGTGGTCGACGGGGTGGTGAGGTCGTCGAGCATCGAGCACATCTGCGTCATCGTGCACGCGGGAGTGGACCGGTCCTGCGCCGTGCGGGCGATGCGCCGCATCGCAACGGCGACGAGATCGGGGCCGAGCCGACCTCCCGGGTGCCGTGCGATTCGTCGGCGAGGTCCGAACCCTCGTAACGAGAATCGGCCGAGCGCCGTCGTGACCGGCACGGGTCGAGCGGGAACACTGGCGGGTCCGAGGAGCACATCGATGAGGCGCCCGAGTGCGGCCACATCGATGTGCGGGTCGCCAGGGTCGCCGTTGCCGGCGACGGTGGCCTCGGCGAATCCGGTGAGAACGGGGCCGTCATCGGTGATGAGGACGTGGCTGGGTTCGATGCGGTGATGGACGATTCCAGCGGCATGGACCGCCGCCAGGGTGCGGGCGAGTGCCCGAACCAGCGCCAGCACTTCGCCGGGTGGATGAGGACGCGGCGCATCGAGCAGTGAACGGCCGCCCGTCCACGCCAGGCTGAGTTCGCCGGTCACGAGGTCGTGGGCGACGAGGCGGACGACGCCCGGCATCTGAACCCTGGTCAGTACATCGGCTTCGTGTACCAACCGCTCGGGGTTGCCCGACTTCTTGGCGATCGGCCGCCCATGGGGGTCGAGACCGATGCTGATCCGGCGTGCTCTGTCATCAGTTGACATGTAACGCAGAATGCCAGAAGAACATGAAATTCATCAAGAGCGGTTTCAGGAAAATCCTGAAGCGCTGCTAAGGTGCTTCGGCTTTCGGGCGCGTGGCTCAGTTGGTTAGAGCGCCACCCTGACACGGTGGAGGTCAGGAGTTCGAGTCTCCTCGTGCCCACCACGAAAGTCCTGGTCACAAGCTTGAGGCCTCCCTTCGGGGAGGCCTTTTGCGTTCCTGAGTCCGCGTCAGGTCCGCGCGCTGAGCGGCGTTCGGCGGACTGAACCGGATTTCTCCAGACGGCGGGCGGCTCCCAGCGGCCGGGCGCCTCGAGTGCCACCTGACGATCGGAGCGTTTGACCGATCACCTGTTTCAGCGCATCTCATGCCTCGGGGCCCTGGGGCGGCCTCGCTCGGACGGCCGTGTTGGGAGGATTTCTTGGCGATTCCAAAGATTTGTTGTCGCACTTCGGGGTCTGGCGCGTGCTTTTCTAGGAGGTGAGAGCTGATTCGCGTTTTCGGTTGATGTACACGGTGGAAGAGGCGGCATCGCTTGTCGGTGTGGCCCGCTCGACGATGTACGAGCTGGTCCGCTTGGGCGAGGTCGCGTCGGTGAAGTTGGGTGGTCGCCGTTTCGTGACGGGCCCGACGATCGAGGCGATTACGGGGGTGAAGCCGCCGACGCCAGCCGAGCTCGTTGGGCACGGTGTGAGCCCTTCTGCGGTCGTCGAGGTGCCAACGCCAACGCCAACGCCAACGCCAACGACCCGCGCCGATCGGCGACTACGGCTCGCTGACCGGCCGACGACGCGCGCGACTGACCCGTCGCTGTTCGAGGCGTGAGCCGCATGTCAACTCTTGTTGCTCATGGACAAGGTCAACCGCGTCAAAGCACAGACGGGTGCACAAACCCTGGCGGGTGGTGCCGATGACGGTGCGGGTGACGACGTTGAAGGGTTCGGAGGCGGGCCGCTACTACGTGGACGGCCTCCCGTCGTACTACTTGGATGCTGGTGAGCCGGCGGGGGTGTGGTCCGGGCACGGTGCTTCCGTGCTCGGTCTTTCCGGCACGCTCGACGCCGATGAGTTCGTTGCGGTGATGTCCGGCCTCCACCCTGTCACCGGCAAGGAGTTGGGGCGTCGGTTTGGTGATGAGTCGGTGCGTGGGTTCGATGTGACGTGCTCGGCCCCGAAATCGGTGTCAGTTCTGTTCGCCGTCGGCGACGACCTCACTCGTGCGGAAGTCCTTGGGGCGCATGACGCGGCGGTGTCGGCGCTGGTGGGGTGGATCGAAGCTCATGCGCATACGCGGTTTCGGACGATGGGTGTGGTGGGGGTGTTCGACGCGGAGGGGATCATGGCGGCGTCGTTCCGGCAGCACACGAGCCGCGTGTTGGACCCGCAGTTGCATTCGCATGTGGTGATCCCGAACCGTGTGCTCGCCCCGGACGGCAGATGGCTTGCCCTGGATGCCAGGACACTGAAGTTGGATCAACGGACGTTGTCGGCGATCTACCACGCCGGACTACGCGCCGAACTCACTTCGAGGTTGGGGGTGGGGTGGGAGCCGGTGGTGAATGGCGTCGCTGACATCGCCGGCATCCCCGCCGAGGTCCTCTTGGAGTTCTCGACCAGAGCGAGTCAGGTCGACGCGCGGGTCGCGGTGAAGTTGGAACGCTTCGCGACGTCGATGGGTCGTGAACCGACACCTCGGGAGCGTTGGCGTCTCGAACGTGAACGCGTCGTCGGGTTGGGTGTCGACCCTGTCCGCCTCGTTGAGGATGTTGTTGAGCGCGTCGACAAGATCCCGACCCTCAACACACATGCCGCCGAGCTGGTCGGTGTCGACGCGATCATTGCCTTGTCGGAGAGGCAGTCGACGTGGCGCCCGGCGGAGATTGTCCGTGAGGCCGCGGCGTTGACCCCCACCAACCTCGCCACCACCGCCGTTGAGGTAGTCGCTCATGCTGAGCGCATCGCAGCCTCTGTTGAGGCGCGCTGTGTGGATCTGTCGGCTCCGTTGATGCCCGGGGTCCGGTTGCGGCTCGATGGCCGCCCGGTTACCGAAGCGGTCAGTCAACGAGCGTTGACAACCGAAGCGATCCTGCACGAAGAGGCTCGCATCTTGGAGTGGGCGGAACGCGCGACCCGTAGCGGTGGCGTCGATGAGCGGGGTGCGTTGAGCAATCCGTTGAAGGAGTTGTCGGTCGGGCAGGCCGAATGCGCCGCTGCGGTCGCCGGGACACGCGACCTGGTACTCGTGGTCGGCCCGGCCGGGACCGGCAAGACCACCGCTCTTGCACCAGCCGTGCAGTCTCTGCAGCACGAGGAGGTCCCGGTGTTCGCCGTCGCGCCATCAGCGGTCGCTGCGCAGGTACTTTCCGAGGAGATCGGGGTCCGGGCGGACACGATCGACAAGTTCCTCTGCGAACACTCCCGCCGCCAAGGCCCGGGACCTGGATTCGCACTCCCGGCGGGTGGGGTGTTGATCGTGGATGAGGCCGGGATGATGTCCACCTCCCATCTCGCCGCCATCGCCGCGCTGGCTGGGCAGGAGCGTTGGTTGGTGCGGTTGATCGGTGATCCGTTGCAGTTCTCCGCTGTGGGGCGGGGCGGGATGTTTTCGATGCTCACCGACACCCATGACGTGATCGAGCTGGATCGCGTCCACCGCTTCACCCATGACTGGGAACGCGCCGCGTCCCTCGCTCTACGTCGAGGTGACCCCGAAGTCGCGGAGGTGTACGCGGGACATGGGCGGATACATGGCGGGACCCAAGATCAGATGGATCGGGCGGTGATCGCCGCGTGGTGGAAGTCCCGACTGCGCGGTGAGGACGTCGCGGTCATGGCCGCCACCAACGACACCGTCCACCGGTTGAACGTCAACGCGCAAGACCGTCGGATGAGGGCAGGGGAACTCGCCCCCGCCGCCTCGATCGTGCTGTCGGGCGGCGGTTCTGTGTCGGGGATGAGGTCGTCTCCCGCCGCAATCAACGGGGTCTACTCACCGACAGCGGGGAGATGGTGAAGAACCGTGACCGGTTCACCCTCACCGGGTTCACCGCCACAGCTGTCACCGTGTCCGGCAAGTCCGGGACGGTGATACTGCCGCTCTGGTATGCGCAGGATTTCCTCGAGCTCGGCTACGCCCAAACCGGGCACGGATCACAAGGCCGAACCGTTGACACTGCCATCTTGCTCATCGACAGTCCGATTGATGTGCGTGGCGTGTATGTCCCGATGACCAGAGGCCGCCACTCGAACACCGCTTACGTCGTCTGTGACGACGGTGAGGATCCGGTGGAGGTGTTCGCCGACGCGTTGACGCGGGACTGGATCGACCAACCGGCGCATGTTCGTTACGCCGAACTCAACCCCACACCCATCGGCCCGGGCATTGTGCAGGTCCCGGAGTTACTCCCCGACGAGGTCCTTGCCGAGTTGATTGGTCGCGGGGAGCGGCTCGGCGCCGTCATCACCGCGTTGAACGATCGACTCCGCGCCGCACCCGCGCTCGTTGCCACCGCGGAAGCCGACAAGGAGCGGCTCATCGCCGCACGGGCCAACGTCACCGACAGGATCACCGGCCTGGAGGAGCGACTCGGCGAGCTCGACCGGTTCGGACATCGACACCGCAACCGCCCCGCCATCACCGAGACACGCCAACGGCTCCAACTCGACCGCAACGAACTCGATGCGCTCGACCAGCAAATCGCTGAGGCAGACGCGACGCTGGTTGAGCGTCGCCGTGGGCTCGCCGGTATCGATGATCTCCGCGCCGAGCGGGACCGGTACTCGGCCGAGTCCCACCAGATCACTGAACAACTCGACACCGACGCCGCCCACCGCGCCGTTGTCGCCCGCGACGACCTGCGTGTCATCGGCGAGATCGGGACGCGCCCGATTGGGCACGAGGCCATCGGATGGGACCGTGTCGCGGGACGTCTCGCGCAACAACGCATCGCGTTCAGCAGCCGCAACGCCTTCGAGATCAACTACTACCTCGAACACACTCGCCGGCAACAGGCCGACCCCACGACCGCGATCATCGAGCGAAAGCAGCGCTCGAACCGCAGCATCGACGACGACTACGGCATCTCCCTGTGAGCACCGTCGAGCGAGGCGATCACGGCGCGGAGGTCGTGGACTCGTGGTCGGGCCGCCTGTCGCTCCCAGGTGATCGCCTGGCCGTGGCGCGCGACGATGCTGTCATGGCTCGATCCGATGTTGTGTGTGTTGTCTGTCAACGGTCGCGGGCTCGCGGCGGTCACGGAGGCGACGTGTTCGTCTGCGCCCAATGCCGAGACGACGCCCGGCAACTCATCGAGATCCAAGACAGCATCTGGGGCGTGGCGTCCAACACCCCTGAGTCAACGGGCGACCTCGACGAGTAGGAACACTCTCGACGCCGAACAACACGTGCGTTCGAACCGAAGGAGACCTGGGCGATGAGTGAAATGACGTCACGCAAGAAGACCACGATGGTGGTGGCGGCCGGGCTCTTGGTCGTTGCCGTAGCCGTGTGGTGGGTGGCGATCCGCAACTCGAACCGAGACGCTGACATCGCTCGACGCCGTGACATCTACAACCACTTTGCGCCGATGCCCGGATCCGAGAAGATCGGCGAACACATCGAAGAGATCCGAGGCGACGGTGAACCAACCGGCCACTGGAGACTCCAAGTCACCTACCGGGTCGGCGAGACGGTGAGCGCCGCTGATGTGTTGGCGTACTACCGGACCCAAATCCCGACCGGATGGACCGAAGCATCAGATGCGACCTGTGCTGCTGTGCTCGCCAACTCCCCGCCGCCGCCTCCGACATCACCACCGCCGGGTGCCGCGGGACCGGTAGCCACCATCGCGCCGGCGCCGACCCCGACGGCGGCGCAATTTTCGTTGATGTTCCGCCGGAGCAACCTGACCGTCTTCGCCCCGAACATGGTCGGCACCAACGGCCAACGAGAAGGGCTCAGCATCCTGCTCTCGGCCGAAACCGGAGACAAGACAGTGACCCTCGACTCGGTGACATACGGCTGCGGAGCTGACAGCACCGACCGCGCCGCAGACACCTTCGACGCCGCTTGAACCGCCGCTACGGCCGGATCATCTCCAGCCATCGACGCGGGTGAAACGCAACAACTCTGTCGGGCTGAAGGCCGTCGCCGCTCACACCACATCCATCGCTACTGCAACTGCGGCACACCAAATGCCCGAGGAGGACGCCCCTGATCACCGCTCCGATCGGCAGATAGGCCCGGCTCGATCTAGCGCGAGGCGATCCGGTCGACGATCTCGGGGCTGAGCACCACCTCGTACTCCAGAGCTTTGAGCTCATCTGTAGTTACGGCGATTCCCCGCTCGATGCACAGGTTGGCGAGCCACAACCACGGGTGATCCTCGCCGGGAACGTCGTCGTCCGGCAGGACCGTTGTCAGGACGTTGCTCACCATGCGGTCAATGGTCTCGTGCGACCAGAGGTCCCCGCCTCCGGAGATCTTGCTACCGAAACCCCGATCGCTATGCAACGTGACATGAGAACCGTCTTCGAGCACAGCGAACTCGCTCACCCGAAAGCAGGCCTGACTCCGGTCCGCGGCGCACCTCTCGTCAACCTCGCAGTACGCCCCGAGCCAGACAATTCTCACGCGCCAATCATGGAGCATTGGAGCAACAAGCGACACCACCCCGACTGGTTCAGTGAAAGTCGTTGGCGTCCTCCACTCCGATCGGCAGCTACGCGCTGGTCGCAGACAGCAGGTGCTCGATGTCCCGCGTGATGCGGGCCATCTCTTCGCCCGCTTCGACCTGAACTTCGATTGAACTCGTCCAGGTGTACACCGGCCCGTTCCGTACCGTGAGTTTCAATTCAACGCGACTGCCGCCGTCCGACGTTGCCTCAATCGTCAGGTGATGCTCTGGCGATTCCCAGACCTTTGTGCCAGCCCAACCACGCCAGGCCTCAGCCAGCTCGGAGAAGTACAAACCGAGACCGCTGAAGCCAAAGATGAAGACCGACTGCGTGACCGTCAATCCAGGCGCCCACAACGACACGTCGAAGCTGCCGCCCTCATACGGGTCGGTGCCACTCGGTGGCGCGGCGTTGCTGATCGTGGCGGTCTGAACACCGTGCCCAAGTGTGACTGCCTCCACCCGAGCAGATTGCCCGGTATGTGCGCTCTCCGCCAGTGATATTCGGGTGATCGGACTGCGGAACCGTTTTCGAACGACCGGTCTGCAGGTTAGGGATCAGCGATGCGGTCACCCGTGTATTGCTCGGTACGCCCCATGGCCGATCGGCTGTTCCGGTCGGGCGTAGCGTTTGGCTCAGCGACCGGGAAGGGGCGATTCGATGGGACACGATCGATGGCGTGAACAGCTCCGCATGACCAGCAGCGACACCGTGGCCCTGGCAGCGCTCCTCGCTGGAGGGCTGCCATCTGACGGGCTCCAGCACGCAGGCTCGGCCGTGCTTGCGCATGCCGGCGAACCGACGCTCGAGGTGATCGTGACCAACCTGGTCGCCGAGTTGCGTGATCGGGACTGGAACGGCGACGAGGAACTCGCCGTCGATCTCGAGCAGCGCCGCGCGGGGCAGCCCAGTGCACTCACCCCGATCGGTGTCTCGCTCGAGGACCTCGCCGAAGTTCTCGATGAATCACCGGGCCACGAGAGCTTCCTCGACCTCGCGAGCGGCGCGGTGTGGCCAGCGGCGCTGTTCGAGGTGGATCAGGGACCTGAGGACTTCGATCCCGACGACAGTCAACGTTGGTTGCTCGTCCGCGGCGAAGGATCCCATGAGGCGTATCGCGATATGGAGCGCTTCATCGCCACGGTCTCAGATCCACGGCTCGCCGCCCGGTTACGTGATGCGATCAACGGGCCGGGAGCGTTCGGCCGATTCCGCTCAGCGATCGACGACGAATCAGCGGAGCTGACTCGGTGGCATCGGTTCAGCGACGACTCCTCACTGGGGCGAGGGGTGAGTCCCGTCACGTGGTGTAGGAGTCAGCGGCCATCGCGGGGGTGATGGTGGTCATCGTGCGATTCTCGGTAGCGACCAAGCAACCAAGGACTCCGCACGATGACCACTCACGAGTTTGCCCTATCCGATCTTGCCGCGCGCCTGCTCGGCACCGACGCGACGTTGGCGACGTCGCTTCGTGACATCCTCACCGCCGCACTTCAGGAACTGATCGAGACGGAACTCACCTCGACGATCCGCGCTGAGCATGGTGAGCGTTCACCGGAGCGTGTGACGCAACGCAACGGGCACCGTCCCAAGCTCGTGTCCACGCCCGCTGGTGATGTGGAGGTCGCGATCCCCAAGCTCCGCCAGGGCTCGTTCTTCCCGGAGTTGCTCGAGCCGCGCCGGCGGATCGATCGGGCGTTGTGGGCAGTGATCATGACCGCGTACATCACCGGCACCTCGACCAGGAAGGTCGACGACTTGGTGAAGGCACTCGGCTGCGAGACCGGGATCTCGAAGTCATCGGTGTCACGCATCTGCGCTCAGATCGACGCCGATGTCGCCGTGCTCAGAACCCGCCGCCTCGATCATCAGCCGTTCGTCTACGTCTGGTTGGACGCCACCTACGTCCACGTCCGTGAGCACCGTCAGGTCGTGTCCAAAGCGATCGTGATCGCCACCGGCCTACGTGCTGACGGGCATCGTGAAGTGCTCGGTCTCGATGTCGGTGACTCCGAGAACGAGACGTTCTGGCGCGAGTTCCTCACCGGCCTCACCGACCGCGGGCTCGCCGGTGTCCGCCTCGTGATCTCCGACGCGCACGCCGGGTTGGTGAAAGCGATCCGCCGTTGTTTCCAAGGCGCCGCATGGCAGCGCTGCCGTGTGCACGCGATGCGGAACCTGCTCGCCGCCGCGAACCATCGTCACCGGCAAGTGATCGCCGCGTTGATCCGCACGATCTTCGTTCAACCCGACACCGCTACTGCCACCGTCCAGTTGCGGGCGGTCGTCGACCAGCTCCGCCCCTACGCACCAGCAGTCGCGGACCGGCTCGAAGCAATGGAAACAGATCTGCTCGCCTACACCAGCTTCCCGCAGGCGCACTGGTCCAAGATCTGGTCGAACAACCCGATCGAACGCTTGAACCGTGAGCTCAAGCGACGCACCGATGTCGTCGGGATCTTCCCCGACAAGGGCTCCGTCATCCGCCTCGTCGGCGCCCTACTGGTCGAGATCAACGACGAAATGATCGCCGCCGAACGCCGCTACATCGCCGCCGCCAGCGTCGCAGACCTCACCGACCAACCCACCGAACTAGCCTTACCCGCAGCACCCCGAACCTGACCACAGCGAACGGGAACAGCACGACCTCCTACACCACAGCCCGGGACGCAATCGGGGCGAGCCCGCCAGTGGCTCGCCGACGAGGGTTACCAACCGGCGCGAGGCTGACCCATCGATGTCCAAGAACCACTGGCGCAGAGCGCACATACCGGGCATTACGAGCGGGTGCCTTCGCCCCTGTGGCGGGCGCGAGACTGTCTTGCGTGAGGATCGACAAGGGCGACTGGGTGGGCGAGTTGTGCGAGGTCCCGCGGCAGATGCGCCGCGAGAACCAATCACTGCTGGCATGCATTCGAGATGCAGGTCCACCCCTCGCCGACGACGACCAAGAGACGGCGTCAATCGAGCGATACCTCCGAAGGCACCCAACGTTGATCGTTGATTGGCAGGACGAGTCCGACGGCACTCGTGGATCGCCGAATCACTACTTCAAGGGTTGCGAGGTCGGGTTCTACGACGCTGGATTCCACGACCAGACACAGCACCCGGACGAAGTAGCCGCGTGTGCCGACTTCGTGTACCGCAAGGCGGCATGGGTGCTGGCGAGGCGGCGAGTGCTCCGAGCGCTCCCTTGACGGCCGTGCCTCTGGCACGTATCTGCCGATCGGGGTGGTGGACACCAGTCGTTCGCTGGTGCAATCTGTCCTCGTGACGGAGTCGCCGCTGCCGCCGTTCATTCGGCAGGCTGATGGCTTGTTGTTCGAGGGACACGCTGTTCAACCGCCGCCGGGTGTGCTCGATCGCGTAGTCGGTCAAGACCTGACCTTCGTTCGCGTTGATCACCAGACGCGACTTCAGTTCGGCGACTTCGAGATCGTGATCGAAGGTCCATTCCGTGTCACGACTTCCGACGGGACTGACCACCGTCTTGACGCCGCCCTACGAGCATCGCTTGGTCCCGTGCTGGATCTGTTTCCCGATTCTCTGATTGCTGCGACTGTCGAGGCTGATGCGTCCCTCAGGCTCCGGCTCGCGAGCGGGGCCACGCTCGATGTGCCCGCCGACTTTGAGTTTGAGGCATGGCAGGTGAACGGGCCTGGCGGGTTCCTCGTCGTGTGCGCGACCGGAGGTGAAGGCCTCGCACTTTGGGGAAGTTCGGAGGAATAGGGCTCGAAGACCTATCTGCCGATAGGTGCGATGGACACGAGCATCCCCATCGTGTCGGCGGCGCCCTCTGGATCACCGTACCCAACTGCTCAGGACTTCTCGGAAAAGTGCGACACGAGTGATTTGAGTCGCTCGAACAACTCCCGATCTGACTTCGGAGGGCGACCGCGATACGCCTTCAGGATCGCCTTCGCATGATCCATCCAGACCTCTGGCGGATAGACCCCGAGCGACCTGTATGCGCGAAGCGCAGCTTCGGCGTGTTCGACGCACAGGCGACGTGACTGGCTATCGGCTGACGGAGCGTGCATCGGCCCTTCGGCAAGCAGATCGGCCAGCTCCGCGTCGTTGCCGAAAGCCAGGTGCCCCTCGATGCGAGTTGTCGGTGACCTTCCGTGCAAGTTGTCGAGGTAGCCCCGGCGCGTAGCGCGCTCCTCGATCCAGGGCAATGCAGTCGTCGTAACGGCATCGCTGACACTCGCAACAATCCGGTCTCGCTCCGTGATGTTGCTCGGGTCCCACAGCCACCAACCGGTGGGACCGCGCTGCTGGCCAAATGCCCGCCAGTATCCGGTGCCGAGCCCGGATTCGAGCTGCACGGTCGCCGTGACTTCAACCAGCTCACCCAGACCGTTGAATGACGCAGGGTTGCGCTCGACGGCAACTGCAGACGTGAGCCCGTCACGCGTGCGAGTCCATTTGCGCCGTTGCCGACCGAATCCGTCGGGCATAACCCGCTTCAGGCTTCGCGCGACCTCGTCCGTGAACGCAATCGGATCAACCACGCTGGAATGGTAGGCCGCCCGCCCTCGCGGCCGGATGCGCACGCAGCCGAACTGCCGATCGGAGCTATCGCCGACGGTTCCACTCGGGGCAACGTCGCCGGCCCACTACGGCGCGCGTCAAGGGGCTCGGGAGCTACGGCTTTCTCAAGCTCCGAGGGCCAATCGCCGTTAGATCATTCGTGATCAACACATGGTCGCTCATGGCGCGACTCCGGAGCGCCGCCCCTGGTAAAGCGGGGCGTCCCTCACAGACCGAGCGTCGGCGCAGGATTCACCGCCACCATGGTTGCATGGTCTTAGCCGCCGGAATGCTGGTGATGACCTCGTCATGCAGCACGCGAATTGGCGGACCCGAGAACGACTACATCGCTGGCTTTGCCGTCGCCGTCGGCTACCAGGACAAGCTCGATGAGGTTTGGGGCTGGCTGTGTACTGACCTGAAGCGAGACTTCACCCAGCACGGCGGGGACCAGTTGCATAACCTGTCGGTCGGCATTTCGGGGACGTCCATGAACCGGGCTCCGTACCCGCTGGAGTACAGCGAGGATGGCCAGACAATACGAATGATGGTCGATCGAAATGTCCCGGGCGACACCGTCGCCGCCCCGACTACATCCGTCTGGGTCGTAGACCTGAAACTCGAGGGCGATCGCTGGCTTGTATGCGGCGCGCACGAGGCGACCAGCGATGAACTTCTGCACGCCGACGAGCTCTGCCGAACCGCTACCGACATCAATTACCCATGCCGGGCACTACCTCAAAGCCAGCACGACTCGCGACAGAACTCGTAGTCCTTGGCGACTCCGAGCTGCCGATCTGCGTCGAGCCGCAACGACGTCATCGGGAGTTTATGAACAGTGGCAGGTGTCTCAAGCGCTCACGGCGGTGTCAATCTGCGCTGACCCGACCGAGCCGGATCGCCGCTCGACGATCGGGTTCGGCTCATTGGGGCGATCGCCGACTCCAAGATCGCTCCTCGGGTCACTTCTTCCGCGCATGCAAGCGTTTCCATTTGGTTGGGATCACTGCCATCGAAGGGCGTGCGGGCCACAGCTCGAGACCACAGCAGCGGATGATCGCCACGCCTCCATTGCTGAGGTCACCGATGATCTCGCATGGCGACCAGTCGGGCACCGTGACTCCGACTCGCATGTTCACGACCGGTTCGTGCCCGATGATGTCCTCAGGGGTCGGGCTTTTTGAACTGGCGGTGGTCACCATCGCTTCGGGTCCCCAGCCGTCGCCGGCGCTCCACCATAGGCGCGCAAACGCAGCGGTGACAGGCCCAGTTCGGGCAAGCCGTGCGTCGCGGAGTGTCCGTAACGCTCGCCGAGCACGCAGGAACGCAGCGAGAGCACCTGCGCCGCCGGCCCCGCCACCCGCACCACCGCCGCCGCCGCCTCCGCCGCCCCCATGGGTAGCCAGAAAGACGACGGTGGCGACGAGGAGCACGAGGAAGATGACCAACGCGATCAGCGACCAATCGGCCACCTTCTTCTCGTGGGTCAGGTAGGTCTCCCACTCCTCAACAGAGAGTGGGCTGTGGCTCTTCGCGTGACGCCACGACGGCGACCATCCGATCACATCAGGGTGGGCAAGCACTCCCTGGCCGCGTTCAGCGAAGATCGGGAACGCAATACCGTCTTTCACCTTTGCTGGTCGCGCCGACCTGATGATGATCCCGTCGGGTCCAACAGCCGTAACGTCCCTGTGATCGACGAGAGCTGAAGTGAACTCGAAAAGGCTACCGGCGTCGCACCTCGGCAGTTCCTGATATGGCAGCAACTCAAAGGTGCCTAGCGGCCCCGAGTACGAGGTCGCGTCAGCCGGGTACACGTAGGCAATCGGTCGAACCCCACCAGCGCCGAACAACACCAGACGGTACTGATGTGCGGCCTTTCGATCCTGGTCCGTGGCGGTTGACATCACTGAACGCGCTTCCCTATACGACGCTCGCCCGCGCAGTTCACCACAGCTCGGAAGGTATCGCTTCTGGAGACGCCGTCGCTGTTTCGGGCCTGAACCCTGCGGTCGACCGCATTCAGCGTCGCTTCGTCCGTCTCGGCACAGGATGCGCCGACCTGTCGAGAATCGCTGGTGTTGCAGAGGTGGGTCGTCCGCCATGGCGGGGATGGCGTGGAACCGGCGGAAGCTCCAAGCGAACTTCGGATCGTTCATGCGCCAATACGGTCGACGCGCCCATGCGGGTCATGATC
Organism: Acidimicrobiia bacterium; assembly: GCA_050246915.1. Lineage (GTDB taxonomy): Bacteria > Actinomycetota > Acidimicrobiia > Acidimicrobiales > Ilumatobacteraceae > JBFWVD01. The sequence continues at coordinate 19,590 of JBFWVD010000064.1, forward strand.
CCAATGACCGCGGCTACGACCGCAAGGTCGAGAAGCTCGTGAAGCAGATGTCTCCTGAGGAACTCGACGAGCTGATCAACGGCGAGCGCGACTGACGCCGCGCCAAATCTGCCGGTAGGCATGGTGGACACGGACATCCGCGTCGGGCGTTGCGTCTTATCGACAATGGGTGCGAGTTCGGGCACCATTCGCTGCATGGGCGCTATTCGGAGGGTGTTGTCGGTCCTGGCGATCGGTGGCCTATTCGTAGGCGCGACGGCGTGTGGCGAGGACTCGACGAGCACAGGCCATCTTCGTTGACATCGACCGCGAGCAGCACTGCCAAGGCCACGACGGTCTTTTGTCAAGCGATGAGCGACATTCTCGACAAGGCTGTTCCAAACGAGACGGAGCAGGTGACGGCTCTTCAAGGCGTGGAACTCGCGGGCCTCGCCGACGCAGATCGGTTCGACTACAGCGCACCGTCGACCTCATCGCCACGAGCCTTGCGGCGTTCAAGAGCGGGCAGTCAAGTAGCGGGTGGACCAACGAGCCAGTGGTGGACGTGGCGAATCAGGTTTGCTCGACGGCGATTCCGAGTTTCCACGAGATTCCGTAGCCGCCGAGATCTGCCGATAGGCGTGCTCGACAAAGGCGTAAGCGTCGTGCATTTGGCGCTATCGACAAGGCACGGGGCATCGGGCATCCTGACGGTGTGGGCGAGAGTTCCGGTACGGACGGACGTGGTTGGTTCCCTGACCCAACGTGGCGCCATGCGGAGCGCTTCTATGACGCCTCAACCTGGACCGATCGCGTTCGAGATGCATCGTCAGAATCGCTCGACCCGCTTGGGCCGCTGCCGTCAAACCGGGATTCGTGGTTGTCCCCAGAGGTGATGGTTCGCGTGGCCGCCTCGGCGCGAAAGCCAGTGGTCAGTCCGCCAAAACCGACCTGGCGACGCGATCTCTTGTCTGCTCTCGCAGGAGGTATCGCAGGGTCGTCGATAGCGCTGGCCTCGGCCAGCCACACCGACCGCGTCGCGATCACACTGCTGAGCGGATTGGGCGGAGCCATGGTCGGGCTGCGAATCAGCATGTGGATTGGCGACCTGCTCACCGACGACGGTTGACGACCTATCTGCCGATCTGCCCGCCTTTGGGGCGTTCGTCGATCGGACAGAATCGGGTTGGTGTACACGATTCATGGGACCAAGAAGTTGCTCGATCGGGTGAAGCAACCGCTCAAGCCGTTGGACCTTGAGTCGTCGACGGCGCTCGGAGATTGGTATGCCACGGTGATCTTCTGGAAGCCGCAGGTTGCGTTGTTCGTCAACGAGCGAACGTTGTTTCCTGTCGTGTTGCCGCTAGCGCCAGCGACGACACTCGCCGATCGGTTCCCCGCCGCGTTGCACGATGTGCTCTCCGCGCTAGGTGTCAACCCGGCTTTCGTCGAGACCGAGACCCGCCTCGTGGCCGAGCACGTCTACGCCAAGACGGCGAACCGCAGCGTCGTTGGGATCATGAACGAGTTCACGTTCCTCGCTGGGCACTGGCGTGACGGACTGCCCGACGGTGACCTCGTCGCGTTGTCCCTAGAGCTTGCGTCGACGCCGTGTAGCCCGTTGTACAAGCGCCACGTTTCGCCCGACGCCGAACTTCGCGCTCTGGTCGACGCCGCGACCTGATGAGGGACATGGTTGCCAGAAGCCGATCCATCAAGTTATGTTGATGCCTTGTGGATCCGGTCGTTCTGGCGAGCGCACGAAAGCACGGTGTCACCGATGACGACATGCTCCACGCTTACCGCAACCCGGTCCGTGTCTTCGTGCTCGATGATCTCACCATGGTCATCGGCGCCGATCATGCCGGGCAGCTGCTCGAGGTCGGTATCGCTTCGGCCGAGGGTGTCGAGTTCATCGTTCACGCCATGTTGGCCCGACCCAAGTTCTTGAGGTGAGTTCAGTGCCCCGCTCCATGCAAGAGATCCTCGATCACGCCGACGAACTGGCCAAGCATTTCGAGGACTACGAACCGTCACCTGCCGACGAGGTCGACGTGGCGGAGTACCTCCTGCGCCGCGCTGCGCTCGCCAGGGCGCGCAGCGAACGTCAGGTTGCCGACGCAGTCGACTCAGCCCGCCGCGCCGGGCTGTCATGGAAACGAATCGGCACCGAGCTCGGCATCTCGGCCCAAGCCGCGCAGCAGCGCTACGGGGCAATCAGCGAAACCGCTTGAGGCGTCGCCGGTCGGACTCGCCGCTATCGCTGGGCCGATGCAGGCCGTCGTGCTTCGAGGGCGGTGATGAGGTCGTCGTCGTGTTTGGGGTAGAGGTGGCCGTAGCGGTCGAACACGACTGAGACGCTGGTGTGGCCGGCGCGTACGGCGACCTGCTTGGGGTTGGCGCCGGCGGCGATCCACAGCGAAACGGCGCTGTGGCGCAGGTCGTGGATGCGCAGTGGGGCGAGTCCTGCGGCCTTGACGGCGGGAGTCCAGAAGCGGCGGCGAAAGAGGCTGGCGCGGATCGGGTATCCGTCAGGCGATTGGAACACCAGGGAGTTCCGGTCGCCGTGCGCGGTGGCGAGAAGGGCGAGTTCGTCGCAAACGAATCCAGGAACGGACACCGTCCGCACGGCGGCCCGTGTCTTGGGCGGCCCGGACGTGAAGTGGCCCTTCAGCTCGATGAGCGTCTCGGCGACCTCGACCTCGCGGCGAAGGAGGTTCACTCGGCTCCAACGGAGGCCGAGCAACTCCCCGAGGCGAAGACCGCCATAGCCGGCCAGAAGAACGAAGCTGCGGTAGCGGGGGTCGATCGTGTCGGCGAGCCTCCAAAGCTCGTCGGCGGTCACGAAGCGCATCTCCTCGCGTTCGACCCGTGGGAGCGGTAGCCCGTCGACCGGGTTGTGGGAGATGAGCCGATCCTCTTCCGCGGACCGCATCACCTTGTTGAACACCTGGATGACCTTCTGCACCGTGGCCGGGGCGAGGCCGGAGCCTCCCGCATCCTTCGGTGCGCTGAGGTCGGCGACAAACTGGCGGAGATCGGTCCGGTCGAGGCGGGCGAGCGGAACGTTGCCGAACACCGGGAGCACGTGTGTGCGGAAGTACTGCTCGTCGCGGGCGTACGTCGTCGGTCGGAGGTCGGTAACGGTCGGCCACCATCGCTCGAACCACTCGGTGACGGTGATCCGGCCGAGGCGAGGGTCGATGACGGTGCCCTGCGCCCGGTCGACCTCGATCGAGTTCGCGTAGTTCTCGGCGTCGCGTTTGCGCTTGAACTGGCGGGATCGCTCCTTGCCGTCGGGTCCCCGAAAGCGGACCAGATAGGCGACGCCGCCCGTCGCGAGGTCCCTCTTGCGGATCGATGCCATGCCACCGATGGTAGCCGCCAAGTCCGCGACAAGTCCGCGGACGAGTCCACACTGGCCGGATTGAGCGGCAATGGTCGGACGCATACGGCCAGGTCAGAGGGCATGCGCCGTCGGATGGCGAGGTCAGAAAGGTGGCCGATTCGCTCTGACACGGTGGAGGTCAGGAGTTCGAGTCTCCTCGTGCCCACCACGAAAGTCCTGGTCACAAGCGTGAAGGCCTCCCTCCGGGGAGGCCTTCTGCGTCCCTGGCGGCGTTCACGGTTCGAGCGAACTCAGCCATGCAACGACATCAGCGGCACCGGATCGCTCGGCCGCGTCGAGCGCCGTGAGCCCGTCCCAACCGATCCAGCTCCGGTCGGCGCCGGCGTCGAGGAGCATCTGAGCCGTCGTGCGGTGGCCTCCGTGGCAGGCACCCCAGAACGCTCCAGTGATGTCCGCGCTCGACGGGCGCGGTGTCGTGCCGAGACACTCTGCGACGCGCTCGACCAGTCCCAATGCTGAGGACTCCCAGAGTCCGGCGGCTGCACCTCGCTCGAGCAGGCGTCGCGCGGCCTCCCATTGTCCGAACGCACAGGCGTCCAACAGCGCGGTGCCGCCGGCGATGACCGCCCCGAGTGCGTTGATGTCCGCGCCAGCGTCGAGGAGAGCGTCGAGCACCTCGACGTCGTTGCTGCTGGCCGCCCAGTGCAAGGGCGTCTCGGCGTGCCCCCCCGGCAAACCGAGCGTTCGGATCGGCGCCAGCGGCCACCAGGACTCGGACCATGTCTGCGCCATTGGGGAAATGGCCGGGCCAGTCGGCGACCACATGGAGCAGCGTGCGTTCGCCAGTGGTGTTCCCACCGACGCGGTCGACGAAGCGAGCGGTGGCGAGATCGGTGCTCTCAATCAGGAGCCGATGGAGTTGGTCGAGATCCCCAGTGCGGATCGCCGCGACGGTCGCTGTGGCGAGGGGGTCATCGGAAGGGATCGTCGGCGCCATGGCGACACAGTGGCGGCTCGTCGGCATCCTGTCGAGTGGAGGCGCCGTCGTGCGCGTGGGGACATAAACATAGCTATTATCATGATAAAGGCCTGTAATAGATAGAAAAGCAGCTACTAGATGCGTTCACTTTCCACGAGAGCAGCCGATGCCGATAGAGTTGTGACTACTGGAGGCGAGATGGCGACGGATGAACTGGAACGGAACCTTGGCGCCGGTGTTCGAGCGCTGCGCATCGGTGCTCGGCTCACGCAGGTCGAGTTGGCCGATCGGGCGAACGTATCGGTGGGCGCTCTCAAACATCTCGAGTCTGGGGCCGGCGCCACCATCACCACCTTGGTCAAGGTCCTGCGGGCGCTCGACGCCGACGACTGGCTGGGGACCCTGTCGCCGCCGGCAACGTTCGACCCCATGGCGCTGCTGGAACAGCGACGTAAGGAAGTCCGCGCCGCAAAGGCGCCGACGCGGGTGCGTCACAAGCGCGACGCTGACCTCGGGGCCGTCGTGACGCCGACGAGGTCGGGAACGCCGTGAACTATCAGCCCACCGATCTGGTCGAGGTGATCGCGTGGGGCCGAACCGTCGGCGCGGTGGCGCTCGACCCGGCCTCTGGTTGGTACGCGTTCGGATACGACTCGAACTGGATCCGTAGCGGCATCGAACTCGCTCCGTTGCACATGCCGCTGCGATCGCGGCCCTATGAGTTCCCGCAGTTGTCCCGCTCCACCTTCTACGGATTGCCGGCCATGTTGGCCGATGCCTTACCCGACGCCTTCGGCAACGCGCTGGTCAACGCATGGATGGCCGAGCAAGGCATCGCCGCTGATCGCATCACTCCGCTCGATCGCTTGGCCTATGCCGCCGACCGAGCCATGGGTGCGCTCGAGTTCAAACCACCAGCGCGCGACTCTGGCGACATCGCTCCGACAGCGGTGCAGTTGGCCGACCTGGTGTTGGCTGCCCGCCGTACGGTGCACGGGCAGTTCGACAGCGACGAGACGGCGCGAGATGCCTTGACCCAACTCATCCAAGTGGGGACCAGCGCGGGTGGGGCGCGGGCCAAGGCGGTGGTCGCGTTCAATCCGTCGACCAGCCAGGTCCGCTCGGCCTACGGAACACCTCGTGAAGGGTTCGAGCAATGGCTCATCAAACTCGATGGCGTGAGCGCCACCGGCATGGATGGTCGCGAGGATCGACTGGGGGAGAGCGCACCGTACGGCCGCATCGAATACGCATACTCACTCATGGCTGTGGCAGCCGGAATCGACATGGCGCCGTGCCAGCTCTTGGCCGAAGGACCTCGTCGGCACTTCATGACCCGACGGTTCGATCGCGGCGACGATGGAGAGCGACATCATCTGATGTCGCTGTGCGCCATGGCCCATCTCGACTTCAATCTCACGGGCACCCACAGCTACGACCAGTATCTGCAGACCGTCGCCGCGCTCGATCTGGGCCTCGACGCGCGTCAACAGGCGTTCCGGCGAATGGCGTTCAACGTGATGGCGGTGAACCGTGACGATCACACCAAGAACTTGGCGTTCCTGCGACGTCGTGATGGTGGATGGGAGCTGGCGCCGGCGTTCGACGTGACCCACGCCTATCACCCCAACAGCAGGTGGACGAGCCGCCATCTCATGGCGGTGAACGGCAAGTTCGAAGCCATCGACCTCGCCGATCTCTATGCGGTCGGCGAGCGCAACGAGGTGCCCGGGTACAAGCGTTGCATCCGCGAGGTGCGCGCCGCGGTGGACGCCTGGCCTGACTTCGCGTCACGAGCCGAGGTCCCGCTCGACGTCACGACGAACATTGCCGTCGACATGCAATCGTTCCGCCCTCGCTGAGGCGCGGCGTGACGCGGGGCTCGATTGCTCGTATCTTGCGGCGATGAGGCGAATCGGGTTGTGGCGACGGCTTCCGATGGCGACGGGCAGCCGTTTGGTCACGGGAGGTCGGCAGCTAA
>JBFWVD010000065.1:0-25128 GCA_050246915.1 Acidimicrobiia bacterium
TGTCGCGATCGGAAGGCATCATCCCCGCGCTCGAGCCGGCGCATGCCATCGCCTGGGTGGTCAAGAACGCCTCGAAGCTGGCCGGCCGCACGGTGCTGGTGAACATGAGTGGACGCGGTGACAAAGATGTCGCCCAGATGATGGACATCCTGAAGGATCGACTGTGACCGCAACTCCAATTGACGCCATGACCGATGGGGTCACCGCCGCAGCCAGCAGGCTGCCCATCGGCCGACTCGAGGCCCACCTGCGCGAGCGGCGCGATGCCGGTCGCAAACTGCTCGTGCCGTACATGACCGGTGGCATGCGCGACGACTGGGTCGAGTTGGTGGCGGCAATGGCCGATGCCGGCGCCGACGCAATTGAAATTGGCATCCCGTTCTCGGACCCCGTGATGGACGGGCCCACCATCCAAGAGGCCTCACAGATAGCGCTCGACCGCGGTGCCACGCCGGTGTCGGTCCTCGACGAACTGCGTGAGCGACTCGACACCACGATCCCGCTGATCGCCATGACGTATTACAACATCGCGTTCCGGATCGGTCACGAGAAGTTCGCCTCGTTGCTGGCGGGAGCGGGAATCAGCGGGTGCATCCTGCCCGATCTCCCCCTCGAGGAGGTCGGTCCGTGGGCGGCAGCTGCCGACGCCAACGAGATCGAGACCGTGCTGCTCGCCGCGCCAACTGCCCCCGACGAGCGATTGCCGCGCGTGTGCGCCAGAGCACGTGGGTTCGTCTACGGCGTGGGGTTGGTCGGCATCACAGGGGAGCGCGCCGAGCTGGCGGCGAGTGCCATCGTCATGGCCCAACGCCTCAAGGCGGTCACGGAGAAGCCGGTCATCATCGGCATCGGCATCTCCAACGCCGAACAGGCCGCGGAGACCTGCCGCTACGCCGACGGCGTGGTCATCGCGTCGGCGCTGCTGCGCAAACTGCTCGACGGCGGCGGCCCGGACGAAGTGATCGGCTTCGTGTCCCAGGTCAGGGCTCGTCTCGACGCGATCTGAGTAGTTCGACGAAATCTGACGATTTCTCCCATCCAGAACGCGGACGGTTTCGTACTAAATAGCGACCCCACTGATGAGGAGGCGCTATGCGCACACCAACGAAGTCCCTCGCCGCCCTGGCTCTCGCCGCCACGATGCTCCTCGCCGCCTGCGGCGACGATGGCGGAGATTCGGCCAGCACTACCGCCGCACCAGCGGCGACCACGGCCGCTCCGGCCACCACGGCTGCGGCGATGACCGACGCCAAGGACATCGTCGACACCGCCGTCGCCGCCGGCAGCTTCACGACCCTGGCCACGCTGCTCACCGATGCCGGCCTGGTCGAGACCCTGAAGGGTGCCGGTCCATTCACCGTGTTCGCCCCCACTGACGAAGCGTTCGCCAAGGTCCCCAAGGCCACCCTCGATGCTCTGGCTGCGGACAAGGCGTTGCTCACCAAGGTCCTCACGTACCACGTGGTGGCCGGCAAGGTGATGGCTGCCGATGTGAAGGACGGCGACGTCAAGACCGTCGAGGGCAGCACCATCAAACTCGCCACCACCGGCGGCGTGACCGTCAACGGCGCCAAGGTCACCACTGCGGACGTGGCGGCCTCCAATGGTGTGATCCACGTGATCGACACCGTGTTGCTGCCGCCGGGCGTCTGATCTCGGCGACCACGGCCGGACCGGGCGTACGCCGACCGGATCTCAAGAACGCGGCGGAGCGTTAAGGGATCCGGCTGGATCGTCCGACCAATTCCACGTCACAACAACGAGCGAGCGGAGCCCACCCAGCCGGGGCTCCGCTCGTTTGGCTTTTGGCGATCAGGCGCGACCGCGCCCGCGCCCGGAGCGATCGGTGCCCGGAGCGATCGGTGCCCGGTGGCAAGATGGGTCGATGACCAGCGATGCATCGTCGGCGACCTGTGAGCTCTGCCAAGCGGCCCGGATCACCGAGTGGTTCCACGAGGACGACGTCTGCTGGATCGCTGAGTGCGAGGTCTGTTACGTGCCGATGGTCGTGTGGAAGAACCACGACAACGCGCCATCAGCAGAGGTGAAGGCGGTGCTGCACGAGCGACTCGCCAACGTTGTCATCGAGCACTTCGAGTACGAGCACTACGTGGACGACAACATGCGCAACATCCCCGACCACTATCACGCCCATGCTCGTCCGAAGGGCGGCTTCTTCGGTCACGGCCTGCGCCGCAAACCCAAGAGCGAGTAGGTCAGACGGCGGTGGCGTGCTGAGCGACGGCGGCGGTGATGCCATCGGCGCTCGTGGGGGGCGAGAACATGTAGCCCTGCATCCGATCGCAGCCCACGGCGCGCAGCGCGTCGAACTGCTGAGCAGTTTCGACACCCTTGGCGATGACCGGCATGCCGAGCTTGTGGCACAGGTAGATCGTCGCGTCGATGATCTCGAGGTTGCGGTCGACCAGGCCGATGCCTTCGACGAAGCTTCGACCCAGCTTCACGAACGACACGGGGTAGTCGCGCAAGGTGGCCAGCGAGGCCATGCCCTGACCGAAGTCGTCGAGGCCGAGGTGCACACCGGTGGCGCGGATCTTGGCCATCGACTCCCACACGCGACCAGTGAGCTCGGCCATGTCCTGCTCGGGCATCTCGAGCTCGAGGAGATAGCCGGGCAGATCGAACTCGCGGCGCAGCGAGCGGATGAGGTCAGGCAGTTCGGGACGCTCTGCCATCGCACCGGTGATGTTCACCGAGACGAACGGGGCCTCACTGTGGAATCGCTGCCACCAGCGGCCGGCCGCGGTGCAGCTCTCGCGCAAGATCCACTCCTCGAGGCGAGTGGTGCGCCCGATTCGTTCGGCGTGGAAGAACAGCTCGTCGGGACCGATGATGCCGAGTTCGGGATGCTCGGCCCGCACGAGGGCCTCGGCGCCGATGGTGTGGAACGTGGTGGTATCGACGATCGGCTGGAACAAGACCGCGAGGCCGTTTCCGCTGAGCCCATCGTTGATGAGGGCATAGATCGCCTCGGCCCGTCGCGGATCGCTGGCGGCTGATTGGTCGAATCCGGTCGTCATGGCCCTGTCCTTTGCCGGCCGCGCATCGGCCGATGAACTCACATCGGTCGGGGCCGACCGAAATGTGAGTCAGGCGGGGGCAAGATGTCTTGCGTCTCCGGTCAACCGATCCTCAGGTCCTCGTCCAGCGCTGGTGCTCCGATTGGTAGGTTGCCGGGATGCTGACTGCAGGAGACAAGGCCCCGGCATTCGCCCTGGCCGATCAGAACGACACCAAGGTCACGCTCGCCTCGCTCAAGGGTCGCAAGGTGCTCGTGTACTTCTATCCGAGGGCCGACACGCCTGGCTGCACCCGTCAGGCCTGCGCCCTGCGTGACATCGCCGCCGAGGTGGGCGATACCGCCATCATCGGCATCAGCCCTGATGCACCCAAAGCCCTTGCCAAGTTCGACGGCAAGTACGAGTTGGGTTTCCCGCTCCTGTCCGACCCCGACCACACCGTCGCCGAGGCCTATGACGTGTGGCGGGAGAAGAAGAACTACGGCAAGGTCTACATGGGCATCTTGCGCTCGGCGTTCCTCATCGACGAGAGGGGCAAGATCGAGCAGGCCTGGTACAACGTGAAGCCCGAGGCCACCGCCACCAACCTGCTGGCCGAGCTCGGATGAGCGACCCGGCCGGGAACGCGGCGCTGCCGCGTCCCATCGACGTTCTGCCTCATCGTCCGCCGTTCCTGTTCGTGGACGAGGTCATCGAACTCGAGCCCGGCGTCAGGGCCAAAGGCCTGTGGCGGCTCACCGGCGACGAGTGGTTCTTCCCTGGGCATTTCCCCGGTCGACCCACCTTGCCCGGTGTGTTGCAGGCCGAGGCCATCGCCCAACTCGGGGCCATCGCGGTGCTCACCGACGACCGGTTCGCCGGGAAGCTGCCCTTGTTCGGGGGGCTCGATTCGGCCCGGTTCCGCCGTCAGGTCGTCCCCGGTGACGAACTCACCTTGGAGATCGAGATGGGACGCCTCAGCGCAAGGGCCGGCAAGGGCTCGGGACGTGCGTTGGTCGACGGCAAGGTGGCCTGCGAGGCCGACCTCATGTTCGTCTTCGCCTGACGTACGACGCTCGAACGCGATGAGGGCCCGCTCCGAAGAGCGGGCCCTCACATCGTTCTCGTTCGTTCGGACTGGCCAGGGCTCAGTCGGTCGGGCCGATGACCAAGCAACCGTTGTGGCCACCGAACCCGAAGCTGTTGGACAGCGAAGGGCCAGGGGTCCACGGGCGGGGAGCGCCGGTGACGATGTCGACGGTGACCGCTGGATCGATGTTGACGGTGCCACCCGTGGGCGGGATGACCTTGTTGGCCATGGCCAACAACACGGCCACCGCCTCGAGAGCACCGGACGCTCCGAGCGCATGTCCCGTGACGCCCTTGGTCGAGGTGACCGCAGGGCCGGGGTTGCCGAACACCTTGGCGATCGCTGCCGCCTCGGCCGCGTCGTTGAGTGGGGTCGAGGTGCCGTGCGCGTTGATGTGCACGATGTCCGACGGTGACACGCCGGCATCGGTCATGGCGAGCTCCATGCAGGTGATGGCGCCGGTGCCACCTGGTGCGGGAGCGGTGATGTCGTAGGCATCGGCGGTGTTGGCCGAACCGAGGATCTCGCCATAGATGCGAGCCCCGCGGGCCTTGGCCATCTCCATCTCCTCGAGCACCAACACAGCGCTGCCCTCGGCGATGACGAAGCCATCACGGTCGACGTCGAACGGCCGGCTGGTCATCGACGAGCTCATGGCGGTCATGTTGATGAAGCCCTGCATGCCCACCGGGGTCATGGCGGCCTCGGAACCACCGGCCAACACCGCGTCGCACTTGCCCCAGCGGATCCAGTTGGCGGCGTCCCCGATGCCATGCGTCGATGCCGCGCACGCGGTGACGACCGTGGTGCACGGTCCTTGCCATCCCCACTTCATGGAGACGCGGGCCGACGCGGCGTTGGACATCATCATGGGAACCAGGAACGGAGAGACCCGGCGAGGACCCTTCGTGTGGTAGTTCATGATCTGCTCTTCGAGCGTTGCCAGCCCACCCACACCGGTGGCGATGAGGACGCCCCGGCGGCCGGGGTCGGCGGTCAGCTCGCCGGCATCCGCCAACGCCATGGTGGCAGCGGCGACTGCGAACTGTGCGAACGGATCGCAGCGACGAGCTTCTTTGGGGGAGTCGAACCACTGGTCGGGATCGAAGTCCTTGATGCGGCGCTCACCGGTGGGCGGAGCGCCGAGCAGCCCCTGCCAGAACGCGTCGATACCGTTCCCGCAGGTGGCCAGGACGCCGATACCGGTCACCGCCACCCGGCGGCCGGCGCGCTCGGCCATCAGCCCAGCTTGCCGACGACCAGGTCGTAGGCCTGGCCGACGGTGGTGATGCCTTCGAGCTCTTCCTCCGGCACGGTCACGTCGAACTCTTCTTCGAGCGCCATGACGAGCTCGACGAGATCGAGCGAGTCGGCGTCGAGGTCGTCGCCGAACTTGGCTTCGGGAACGACCGCTGCTGCGTCGACGCTGAGCACCTCGACGGCGCACTTGCGGAACCGGGCGAACAGGGCTTCATCCATCGTGGGATCTCCTTGGATCAGGTCGTGTCATCGTTGCAGATTCATCACAGCCGGTGCCTACATGGCTGTGCCGTGAGCTGTCAGTGGCCCATGCCGAGTCCGCCGTCGACGGGGATGACGGCTCCGGTGATGTAGGCCGCTCCCGGCGAGGCGAGGAAGCCGACCGTGGCCGCTATCTCCTCGACCGTGCCGAATCGGCCGAGTGGCACCGCGGCGGTGAGCTCGCCCTTGCGCTTGTCGCCCAGGGCGTCAGTCATGTCGGTGGCGACTGGGCCGGGGGCGACGACGTTGGCCGTGATCGAACGCGATGCGAGCTCGCGGGCGATGGACCGGGCCAGGCCGATGAGGCCCGATTTCGCTGCCGCATAGTTGGCCTGCCCGGCCGAGCCGAGCATGCCCACCACCGAGGACAGGAAGATCATGCGACCCGATCGTGCTTTGAGCATGGGACCCGAGGCTCGTTTGGCAACGCGGTAGGCGCCGGCGAGGTTGGCGTCGATGACCGAGGTGAAGCTCTCGTCGCTCATGCGCAACAGGAGGCCGTCGTTGGTGACGCCGGCGTTGGACACGAGGATCTGTACTGGCCCGAAGTGGGCCTCGACCGCGGTGAAGGCTGCGTCGACCTCGGCAGCCGAGCGGACGTCGCACTTCACACCGAAGAGACCGTCGGGCGGCGGTGAGGAGTTGTAGGTGACCGCGACGAGGTCGCCGTGGGCCTGGAACCAACGGGCACAGGCAAGGCCGATGCCGCGTGAGCCGCCGGTGATGAGGACGACCCGACCGCCCGGGCTGTCACCGACCGGCGTCGTCGCTTCCCATTCGCTCATGATCCAGCACCCCAACGCAAGATGGCGGATGCCGCGGTCATGCCCGCGCCGAAGCCGACGAGGAGGACAAGGTCGCCGTCTTGCACCCTGTCTGCGTCGAGCGCTTTGGCCAATGCAAGGGGGATTGACGCGGACGAGGTGTTGCCGGTGTGGGCCAGGACACTGGAGACCTTGTCGATACCGATGCCGAGCTTGGCGCAGGCCGATTCGATGATGCGGATGTTGGCCTGATGGGGGACGATCAGCTTGATCTGGTCGGCCGTGACGCCTGCTTGGGTCATCGCCTTGTTGGCCGAGTCGACCATGATGCGGACCGCTTGGCGGAACACTTCCTTGCCTTCCATCTGGAAGGTGGACCCGATGTCGACATAGAGGATGGGGGCGAACGATCCGACCGATTGCAGGTCCCAACCGAGGAGCGAACCTGGTCCTTCGACGGCGTCGATGACGACTGCTCCAGCACCGTCGGCGAACAAGATGCCCGTGCCGCGGTCGGTCCAATCGACGTATCGGGTGAGGGTTTCCGATCCGATGAGCAAGAGGCGCTTGGCGCCGATGGCGATGAGCCCGTGAGCGACAACGAGGCCGTAGACGAAGCCGGAGCACGCCGCGTTGAGGTCGAACGCTCCGCATGTCAACCCGAGTTGATGTTGCACGACGGGTGCCACGGCCGGCACGTGCTGATCGGGGCTCGTAGTGGACACGATGATCTGGTCGATGGTGCTGGGGTCGACGCCAGCACGCTCGATCGCCATGCGTCCGGATTCGACGGCGAGGCCGGTGGTGGTGCCGCCGACGCGCCGCTCGTGGATACCGGTCCGCTCGACGATCCAGTCGTGGGTGGTGTCCATGGTCGCTTGCAGATCGGTGTTGGTGACGATCTTGTCGGGAAGGGCCGTGCCCCATCCGATGATCACTCCGCCGCGACGTTGACCGCCGGGCACGTTGTTGACTGACATCAGTGGATCTCCGAGGTCATTGGGTACGGAGCCACACGATGGGCTGCATGCTGGTCACTCGTTCTCCCTCGACTGCGATGTACCCCTGCACGATCCCGGCGAACGGTGATCGCACCTCGGTGGCGCCGACGTTGCCGACCACCGTACCGACCGCAATGAGGTGGCCCGGTCCGATGTCGGGGGTGGGCGTGAAGACCCCAGCGGTGGGGGAGACGACGAGGCGCTCGGTGGCGAACAGATGCTCGCCTTCGTGAGCGACCGGCGGGGCGGTGTGGCGGTTGGCCACGAACTCGAGGAGCTTGTCGAGCTCCTCGGGGCTGGCGACGCTCATGGTCCGAGCGCCGTCGACGGTGCGCTTGGCCATGCCGGTGAGGGTGCCGCCGGGACCGAGCTCGAGGAACATGGTGACGCCGAGCTCGCTGAGCGAGAGCAAGCAATGCTTCCAACGCACCGGCGAGCAGAGCTGGGCCGACAAGAGCGTGGCGAACTCGGCGCCGAGGTCGTGGGCCAGCGCGTCCACGTTGGAGACGACGGGCACTTCGCTGTCGCGGGGGTTGGCCTCGGCGATGGCCTTGCGGAGGCGATCGCGAGCGGGAGCCATGAACGGCGTGTGGAAGGCACCGGAGACGGCCAGTGGCATGACCTTCTTGGCGCCGAGGCTCTTGGCGTGGCCGGAGGCGAGGCTGACCCCGTCGGGCGATCCGGCGATGACCACCTGCCCAGGGGCGTTGAAGTTGGCGACCCACACGTCGGCGTCGGCACGGCGGCACGCAACTTCGACATCGTCATCATCGAGACCGAGGACGGCGGCCATCGTGCCGGGCTGAGCGGTGCCGGCCTCGTACATCGCGTCGGCTCGTTCCGATACGAGGCGGACGCCGTCGTCGAAGCTCAACGCTCCCGTGGCGGTCAACGCGGTGTACTCACCAAGGGAATGGCCGGCGCAGAAGTTGGGCGAGATACCCAGGCGCTCCACGGCATCGAGCACCACGAGCGACAGCACGAACGTGGTCAGCTGCGCATTGCGCGTGTCCTTGAGTTCATCGGCATCGGCATCGAGGAGCAATCGGGCGACATCACGCCCGGCTACCTCGGAGGCCTCACCGACGAGCTCCCACGATTCGTGTTCGGCCCACGGTCGCCCCATGCCGGGACGCTGCGACCCCTGACCGGGGAAGGTGAACGCCAACATCGATCTTTCGGTCTCCTCAACGGGTCATCCGGATTCCCCGATCCGCGCAGCATACGGCGCGGCCACGACCACCAAGAGTTACCGATCAGTAGTGAGGGTGTAGTTGGGGTGACATCGGCCCCGTGAGTAAACTCCGCAACGGTCACTTTTCGTGGCACCACAACCTGCCCAGGTGGTGGAATGGCATACACGATGGATTCAAAACCCATTGCCGCAAGGCTTGCGGGTTCAAGTCCCGCCCTGGGCACGATGGGATGTCTCCGGACGTCACATGATGGTCCGAACCCCGATCGGGTTCGGACCATCAGCGTTTTCGAGGACTGCATGCCCCGAGCGTTGTCGCCCAACGCTTTTCGTTACAGGCCGCTCGTACGTTGACGTGATGTACGACGAGTTGATGATGTGTCGCTGCCTGGCGTTGCTTCGATGTGGTCTGACGTTGCAGCAGGTGTCGGCCTTGGCGGGCCCCAGCATCACGAGGATCCACACCTGGGGCGTGCAGGCGGGCCGGCCGAAGCGTCGGACCGCTCGATGTCCCGTTTGTCAGGGCGGGGAGCTGGTCGCCGACGCCTACGTCTATCTCCTGGGCTTGTATCTGGGCGATGGCTACATCGTGCGCTCCGGCCGCACGTTCCGGCTGCGCATCGTGCAGGACCTGCGGTACCCGCACCTCGTCGCCACGTGCGCGGTGACGATGCAAGCGATGTTCCCGATGAACCGTGTCGGGTTCGTGTCCCGCGAAGGATGCATCGAGATCGCGATGTACCAGAACCACTGGCCGTGTCTCTTCCCTCAGCACGGCCCAGGACGCAAGCACGAACGATCCATCGTCCTCGAGCCGTGGCAGCAAGAGCTGGTCGATGACCATCCGTTCCAACTTCTGCGCGGACTGATCCACTCCGATGGCAGTCGCGTGATCAACCGCGTGGTGACGCGAGGCAAGTCCTACGAGTACCCGCGCTACTTCTTCACGAACGCATCGGACGAGATCCAAGCGATGTTCACCGATACCTGCGACCGAGTTGGTGTGGTGTGGAGCACGTCGAGCAACGGGCGGGCCGTATCGGTGGCCCGTAAGGACAGCGTCGCCCTGCTCGACGAGAACGGATGCGGTAAGGAACCCGCGGCGCCCGAATCGGATCTGCTCTCCATCGATGAGGCCGCTGAGATCGTCGACGCGCATCTTCAGTCCATGCAGGATCGCTCGCCGGTGAGCGCGCGGCTCATCACCTCGCTACCTTGAACCAGGTGCACCGCCGACACCATCGACGAGCCCGGCGACCGGCCACTGCCATTGTCGGCTCCGCTGTCGTTCTCGGTACTGCGGTGATCGTTGGTTCGGAGGCACTCCAACTGCGCGACGCAGCTTCGGTTGACATCGACCCCTCGCTGACACGTCGAGCGGTCATCGTGGTGTTGGGCTTGCCCGGCAAGAGCGCCATCTACCGATCGGCGCAGCGCTGGCGCGTCGCCAAGGCAATGCAGGAACGCCAGCGCTGGGGGAGCACGACCATCATCTTCACCGGTGGCGACCCCGCTGGGATGGGCGCGAGTGAGGCCGCTCAGATGGCCGACATCGCCCGGGCCATGGGCCTGCCGGACGAGGAGATCGTGTTGGAGGAGTCCGCCGAGAGCACGTGGCAGAACGTGGTGCACAGCCGTCCGCTCGTGGGTGACGCCGACGTGGTCGTGGTGATCTCCGACGCGCTCCATGTGCGTCGGGCGCTTGCCTATTGGCGACAGCAGGATCCCAACGTCGACGTGCGTGTCGTGGGCCCCAGCAGCCATCGACCACTCGACCACGTCTGGATCACCGCCCCCTCGAGCGTGTTCGAGATCTCGCGCTCGGTCGTCAACCGGGTTCGGTCTCGGCGGCCGTGATCGCCGGGTCGCCGCTCCCGTCCACCGTGTCAACCTGACTTGTCGCGGCGACCGGCATGCGCCGCAACTCATCGATCCGCTGAGCCAGCGCGATCACGTTCTGGTCGGTGATGATCGACTCGAGTGGCGTCGGTAGCGCGATCCGCCAGTTCGGCCATTCGTCGATCGTGCCCGGCATGTTCGGCGCCTCGTTCACACCGAGCGCATCCTCCATGGACGTGAGCATGAGCTCACACGGGCTCTGCGCCAACGCCTCGTACACACCGGTGACGGCATCGCGTACCGACTCGGCCCCCGGCGCCACGGCCACGATTCGCGATCGGAACCACGGGTCGGCGCCTTCATCCACCGGACCCAGCATGCGGCGATTGGCCACATCGGTCCCCGTCCACACCCCGGGCACCGTCGGCAGATCATGCGTCGTGGTCGATGCCACGGCGTTGCGGTTCCATCGCTTCGGCGCCGTCTCCTCGAACCACAGCACCTTGCATCCGAGGATGCCTCGCGACGCCAACTCGTATCGCACGTCGCCCTCAACGGTCCCGAGGTCCTCGCCTACGACGAAGGCCCCGGCCCGGGTGGCCTCCAGGCACAACAGATCGAGCAACTCCGACGACGGATAGCGCACGTACGCGCCGTTGCGGGCCTCGACACCCGGCGGAATGCAGAACAACCGGAACAACCCCATGACATGGTCGATCCGCACGCCCCCGACGTGGGTGAGGTTGGCCCGGATGGTGTCGATGAAGGGCTGGAACCGCGTCTCGTGGAGCTTCCACGGGATGAACGGTGGCAGCCCCCAGTCCTGCCCGGCCGAGTTGAACGTGTCGGGTGGTGCGCCCACGCGGGTCCCGAGGGCCAGCACGTCCTGCCACAGCCAGGCGTCGAACCCGTCGGGCTCGAATCCCACGGCCAGGTCGCCGACGAGGTCCACGCCGCGCGCCGCGGCTCCAGCGCGCTGGCGATCGAGCTGCCATTGCAGCCACGCGTAGAACCGCACCTCGCCGCCGTGAGCGGTGGCGTACTCGGCGACCGCCGACCCGTACGGATCGCGCAGTTCCTCTGGCCACCTCGACCACGGCCGACCGTGATCGGCGCTGATGGCGCAGAACGTGGCCCAACGCACAACGGGAATGGTCTGACGAGCGGTCCACGAATCAAAGGCGTCTCGCAGCCGCGGCTTGGACTCGTGCAGCGCGAACAACGCACGCAGCGCTGGCTCCTTTGCCGCCCACACCAGTTCCCGATCGATGGTGCGCACCGCGTTGAGGGCGCGGCCGGCGTTGCGGGCCATCGTCAGATCGTCGTGCAGTTCCGCGGAGCCATCGATGTCGTCGACGGCCAACATCAGCGGGTTGGCCATCAGCCGACTCGACGCGAAGTACGGCGACGGGGCCGCGATCTGATCGGGCGGTGGCGCGTGCATCGGGTTCAGCAGAATTGCTCTGCCGCCCAGCTGTGATGTCCATCGGGCCAACTCCATGAGGTCGCCCAGATCGCCGATGCCCCAGCTGCGCGACGACCGCAGTGCGTACAACTGCGTCGCCCAGCCCCAACGCCGTCCTCCCGGATCGGGGCATCGCCGAGGCGCCACGATCATGCGGACCGAGGGCCACCCATCGAGCGGGTGGAGCCAGTGGTAGCCGATGGGGAGGTCCATGGGGAGCGAATGCACGCCCGACAAGATCGTGCCGTCCTCGAGTTCGAGATCGGCCGGGTTCCACAAGCGGGCGGCGTCACCCTCGCTGACGAACCAGGTCGCCGGCGGGGCCGCGGGCTCCCGCTCGTCGGCATCCCCCTCGCCGGAGGGGCCAGGCCCGAAGGCATCAGCGCCGAATGCACGGTGTAGGGCGCGCCGAGTCTCGGGGTCGGTCGGCTGCCACGTTCCGTCGGTGGCCTCGAACCCGTCGGTCACCCCCCATGCGTCGGTCACATCGATCATGCTGCCAGCCCGCCTGGGCCGATGGGGGGACGGTCGGCGCATCGCCTGTCTCCCGCCTTCCCCAAAGGTCGAACCGGAACGTGCGCGTACACTCGGGGCGATGTCACGTTCCCTGATCGAGCGCCGCTTGTCCGAGGTGTCGGACCGCCTGCGCACCTTGCGCGACGAGTTGGCAGTGGCCAACGAGCAGCTCGATCAGTTCACCGACGAGGCCGATGACGCCCGCCTGCGGGCACTGGTGTCGGAAACCCCTCTCGCCGACAAGGAACACCGCGAGGCCCAGCGTCACGCCGATGCCATGACCCGGCATCGCAACGACCTCGTCACCCAGATCCAGAACCTCGAGCGCCAGCAGGACGAGCTGCTCGACCGACTCATGGCGGAGACGCAATGACCAACCCCCACGAGACGGCCCGCCCCACCGACTCCGCATCCGCTCGGCCGACCCGGGTGGTCATCGCTGAGGACGAAGCGATCATCCGCCTCGATCTCAAGGAGACCCTCGAAGAGGAGGGCTACGAGGTCGTGGGCGAGACCGGACGAGGCGATCAGGCACTCTCGCTCATCCGTGAGCTGCGGCCCGACATCGCCATCTTGGACATCAAGATGCCCGGCGCCGACGGACTCAGCGTCGCGAAATCCGTCACCGAGGAGCGCCTCTGCGCCACCTTGATGCTCACCGCGTTCAGCCAGCGCGAGCTCATCGAGCAAGCACGCGACGCCGGGGCCCTCGCCTACCTCGTGAAGCCGTTCCAGAAGATGGACCTCATCCCGGCGATCGAGTTGGCCATCGGGCGCTTCGCGGAGGTGAAGGCTCTCGCCGCAGAGGTGACCAACCTCGAGGAGCGCCTCGAGGCCCGCAAGGCGATCGAGCGGGCCAAGGGCAAGCTCATGGACGAGCACGCCATGACCGAGCATGAGTCGTTCACCTTCATCCAGCGTCGGGCCATGAGCTCGCGGACCTCGATGCGGGCGGTGGCCGACGAGATCGTCGCCGGCACCATGACCCCGTGATGGCACGCCGTAACGATTGATGGCCAACTACCTCCTGCTCGACGGCAACTCGCTGACCTATCGAGCGTTCTTCGCGCTCCCCACCGACATGGCCACCGCGTCGGGGCAGGTGACCAATGCAGTGTTCGGCTTCACGTCGATGCTCATCAACCTGATGCGCGATCACCAGCCCGATGGCGTCATGGTCGCGTTCGACCGTCCCGAACCGACGTTCCGTCACGAGGCGAACCCCGCCTACAAAGCGCAGCGCGAGGCGGCGCCCGACATCCTGCGTCAGCAGATGGGTCTGGTGCGCCAAGTGGTCGACACGCTCGGCATCACCGTCTCGGAGCTCCCGGGATGGGAGGCCGACGATCTGCTCGCTACCGTGGCTACCCGTCTACGCGACCGGGGCGACAGCGTCATCATCGTCACCGGCGACCGCGACGCCTACCAACTGGTGCAAGACCCTGCGGTGCGCGTGCTGTACAACCGCCGAGGCGTTTCGGACTACGCGCTCTACGACGAAGCGGGCATCGTCGAGCGCACCGGTGTCACCCCCACGCTGTATCCGCAATATGCCGCACTACGCGGCGATCCGAGCGACAACCTGCCCGGCGTTCCGGGTGTGGGGGAGAAGACCGCGGCCAAGCTCATCTCCACCTATGGAGGCATCGACGGGATCTACGCGCACCTCGACGAACTGACGCCGAAGGTGCGGGAGAACCTGGCGGCCAACGAGGCCCAGGTCCGCATGAACCACGAGCTGATGGTGGTGCGACGCGACGTACCGATGGAGATCGATCTCGATCATCTCGACGTCGGCCCGTTCGACCCGACCGAGGTGAAGCGACTCTTCGACTTCCTCGAGTTCAAGAGCCTGCTCGATCGGCTGAACGCTGTCGTCGGTCAGCAGGTCGGCGGTGCTTCGGCCGCGTCCGATGCCGGCCACGTGCTCGAAGCGGAGAAGGTCGAATGGGACCGTTCAGCGCTCTCGTCGCTGACGACGTGTGATATGGCTCCAGCATGGACGGGCGATCCGGGCCGGTCCGCGCTCGCCGGCGTGGCCATCGTCATCGACGCTGCCACGGCCGAGGTCATGTGGTGCCCGGCAGAGCAACTCGAATTGCTCACCGATCTGCTCGCGACCTCGCCCGTGCGGGCCCACAACGCCAAAGCCATGATCCGCGCACTCATCGGGCACGGTGTCGACGTCAGGCATCTCACGCTCGACACGGCGATAGCGGCCTATCTCATCGATCCGGCTGACTCCCGTTACGACCTCGGCGATGTCCTCACGCGATACACGGGCGACACCTTGCCCACCTCCGGTGTGCCCGAAGGTCAGCTGGCGCTCGGAGGCGATGCCATCGACCCGGTGCAGCAGGCGTGCCGTGAGGCGCTCGCCGTGGCCCGTCTCGCTCCCGCACTGCTCGACGCCCTCGATCGTCAGGGCATGGCGACGCTCAATCGTGACGTCGAGGTGCCGCTGGTGCGGGTGCTGGCCCGTATGGAGCATCTCGGTGTGCGGGTGGACATCGAAGCGCTGCGGGCGCTCAACTCCAAGCTCACCGCGGAGGTTGCCCGCCTCACCAGCGTCATCCACGCCGACGCCGGCAAGGAGTTCAACGTGAACTCCACGTTGCAGTTGCGCGAGATCCTCTTCGATCAATTGGGGTTGACGCCGGGGAAGAAGACCAAGACCGGCTACTCCACCGACGCGCAGTCGCTCGAGAAGATGCTGGGCGAGCACCCGATCATCGAACATCTCCTCGCCTATCGCGAGGTCGAGAAGCTCCGCTCCACATACGGCACCGGCCTCTTGGCCGAGGTGGCCCCGGACGGTCGCATCCACGCCACGTTCAACCAGACCGTGGCCCGCACCGGCCGCCTGTCCTCCGATCAACCCAACTTGCACAACATCCCGGTTCGCTCGGAAGAGGGCCGGGTGTTCCGCACGGCGTTCATCCCGTCGGACGGCAACGTGTTCATCGTGGCCGACTACAACCAGATCGAACTGCGGTGCATCGCCCATCTGGCCCAGGACCCCGGTCTCATCGCCGCCTTCACCGGCGGACGTGATGTCCACACCGAGACCGCGTCACGCATCTTCGGTGTCGAGGCGGGCGCAGTTTCGGTGGAACAGCGCTCCAAGTCGAAGATGGTCTCCTACGGACTCGCCTACGGCATGGAGGCATACGGGCTCGGGCAACGGCTGGGTATCGCCACGTCAGAGGCCGACGCCATCTTGAAGGCGTACTTCGAGGCGTTCCCCGCAGTGAAGGATTACATGGATCGAACGGTGGCGGAGGCGCGCAGCCGCGGGTATACCGAGACGTTGTACGGCCGGCGTCGTCCGATCCCCGAGCTGTCGTCACCGAACTTCCGCATCCGACAGGCCGGCGAGCGCCAGGCGATGAACGCCGGCATACAGGGCTTGGCTGCCGACGTGTTCAAGGTGGCGTTGATCCGGCTCGACGATGCGCTCGAGGCTGGCGGGTTCACGAGTCGCATCGTGTTGCAGGTGCACGACGAGATCGTGGTCGACGCGGTCGCTGGCGAGCAGGAGGCGGTGGCCGCGCTCACCGAGCAGACGATGCGTGGTGCGGCGGAACTGTCGGTCCCGCTCGAGGTCAACATCTCGATCGGCTCCACCTGGGCCGCAGCCAAGGGCTGAACAGGTGCCCGACCACTGGTTCGAGCCGATGGCCGAACACATGGGACGCGCCTATCTGCGCTACTCGTTCACCAAAGGCACGGCGCAGGAAGTGTCCTTCCTCATCGACGAGCTCGAGCTGTCACCGGGGATGCGGGTCCTCGACGTGGGATGCGGTCCTGGCCGCCACAGCCATGAGCTCGCGGCCCGCGGCATCGTCGTGCACGGGATCGACATCAGCCAGCGGTTCGTCGACATCGCTGTTGCCGACGCGCCGCCGGGCGCCACCTTCGAGCGCGGCGATGCCCGTGCGCTCGACTTCGACGCTGAGTTCGATGCCGTGATCTCCCTGTGTCAAGGCGGGTTCGGTCTGCTCGACGGTGGTGAACAGGACGAGGCGGTACTCGGCGGCATGCATCGTGCGCTGCGGCCCGGAGGTCGAGCCGCGCTCAGTGCGTTCAGTTCCTATTTCCAGGTGCGGTACTTGGCGGACTCTGTGTTCGAAGCGGACACCGGTGTCAACCATGAGCGCACCGTCATCAAGGACGAGACCGGTCGTGATCTCGACGTCGATCTGTGGACGTCGTGCTGGACACCCAAGGAGCTTCGTTTCGCGCTCTACCGAGCGGGGTTCGGCGTCGACCACATCTGGTCGGTGGAACCGGGCGGGTACCGACGCCGTCCGCCGACGATCGAGACGCCCGAGTTCCTCGTCGTCGCCCGACGCTAGCGTCAATACAAGTTGACAACGCTTGCTCGACCCGGTGATGTGTGTTCAGGCGGTCTCGATGACGGAGAGGCCGACTGCGCACCGAGCATCGTGCTCGGTTTCGGGATGACCGAATCGCCAGCCCTGTGCGATGTCGCATCCCAACGTGGCCAGCACCTGGGCCTGTTCGATGGTCTCGACACCTTCAGCCACCACGACGCTGCCCAGGGCGTGACACATGCGCACCACCGACTCGAGGACCGTGCGGCTCTGGGCTGATGTGGCCAGGTCGGACACGAAGTCCTGATCGATCTTCACCTCGTCCAGGGGCAACCTGCGGAGATAGGACAGTGACGAGTAGCCGGTTCCGAAGTCGTCCACCGCGATGCGGTAGCCAGCCTCGCGTAGGCGGTTCAGTACTCGGATGGTGCTGTCGGGGTCGTCGAGCAGCACGCTCTCGGTGAGCTCGAGCGTGATCGCCGTGGCGTCGAGGCCCGGCTCGTCAGCCAACTGCGCCAGACGGTCGGCAAAGCTGCGGTTCTGCAGCTGGCGACCCGAGACGTTCACGGACAGACGCAGCCCCGGGACGCGCGACACCCAGTCGCGATAGGCCTCCGCGGTGCGATCCAGCATGAAGGCACCCAGTTCGTGGATGAGCCCCAAATCCTCGGCCATCGGGATGAACACCCGCGGTGGTACCGAGGACCCATCGGGCAAGGTCCAGCGGGCCAGCAACTCGAACCCGGTGATCTGACGATCGGCCAGCGACACCTGACGTTGGAAGGCGACCTGCAGTTGCTGCTCGCGCACGGCATGGCGCAGCGATGTCTCGAGGTGCAACCGATGTTGCGCAGCGAAACGCAAGGCCTCGTCGAACACCCGGACGCAGCTGCGGCCCGATTGCTTGGCGTGGTACATGGCTTGATCGGCCTCGCCGAGGAGGGAGACCGCGGTGGAGTCGGGACCGTCGAGAGCAAGTCCGATGCTGGCCGACACCATGACCTCGTTGCCGTCGATGACGAACGGCTTCTCGAGTTCGCTCACGATGCGTTGTGCGATGCGGCTGGCGACGGTCAGGTCGATGCCGTCGCACAGCACGACGAACTCGTCGCCGGCCAGTCGCCCGACCACGTCGGTGCCCCGTACCGTCGCGCCCACGCGATCGACCACCTGGGTGAGCAGCGCGTCGCCGATGGCGTGCCCGAGTGAGTCGTTGACGGCCTTGAAGCGGTCGAGGTCGATGAAGAGCACACCGACCTGACCCGGAGTGTTGCGCCCCTTCACCAGAGCGGACTGCAGCATCGTCATGATCCGGGAACGGTTGGGCAGACCGGTGAGGGTGTCGTGATGGGCCTGCCACGCCAAGCGTGCCTGGGCGAGCTTGTGCTCTGTGACATCTCGCAGCACGAGCACCGCTCCGGAGCGACGACCTGCGTCGTCGCTCAGCTGGGTCAGCACACAGGCGGCCGAGAACTTGCGGCTGCCGCAGGACACGAGAGCATCGTCCTCGCGCCATGGTGTGAGCGCGTTCATCGCTGCTTCGAATTGCCGTTCGTCGAAGACATCGTCGGGCCGTGCTTCGGGCGCGACGGTGATGGCATCCCAGAAGCGCAGACCGCGCAGCGATTCCTCGGTCCGTCCCAGCACCGCCTCTGCCGCCGGGTTCACCGCTTCGATGGCGCCGTCGGGTGCGATCACGCACAGGCCCACACTGGCGGAGTCGAACACGGCCTGGGACTTGATCTGCTCCGCCTTGAGGCTCTCGTTGAGTTCGCGCATCTCCGTCGAGGAGATGTGCATCGACCGCTCGACGAGATAGCGGTACTGGTCCGATTCGCCGTAGGCGTTGGAGACGCGATCGATCAGCAGCTCCCAACCCTCGAGGTCGGGAGCGGCGTGCGGATCGAGTCGGAGCCGTCGCAACTGGCGCGCCAGCAACGGATGCACTGTGGCATCTGCGGTGCTCGGGTCGCCGTTGGCCATCGTCAGTGCTCGGCCATGATCGTGAGGGTCATGGTCTGGTTGAGCAGATCGCAGAAGCCGTCCTGCGGGGACAGCTCACCGTTCGAGTAGAAGCCGACGAGAGGCATGTCGCCCAGCGCGCCGGTGACCGACTCCACCTCTTCCTCAGCCCGCTCACCGAGCACCAAACGGCGGCCGACGCAGCTGACGGCCAGCGCCAGCCCCTGTGGGCCCGAGTTGGGCGATCCTGTATTGGGCGACCCGGTGCCCGGCGAACTGCTCTCGATGCAGGCTTCGGCAGCGTCCCCGGCACCATCGATGAGCATGTCGTGCGTCGCTCGCATCAGTTGCGTGGACGATCCCATCGGTATGTCACCGGCAAAGGTCATCGACTGATCACTCTCGTCCACCGACAAGATGGTCCGCACGGCGTCGGTTGCTCGATCGGGGGAGTGGACCGAGAGCGGGAACAGTAAGGCGCTCCCCGGAAGGCCATCGGCATACGCCCCGAGATAGGACTTGTAGAGCTCGAGAGCTGGCTTGCCGTCGAGCTCGAAGAGCTTGTTGCCCTCGGAGCGGGTCACGATCCGAGACGGGCCGAACCGGTCCCATCCGCCCCGCGATCCGTAGCTGGTGTGCACCCGGTTCCCGTAGAGGCCGACCGCGGCCACCGAGCTGGAGCCGAACTCCGCGCCGGCCAGGACCCAGGTGGCGCTGAAGCGGGCCTGATCGCCGGCCAGACCGCCGGACACCGACACGCCGGCGGGGAGCATCGAGTTCAACCCGTTGACGAGCTCGCTCCCGTTCACCACGACCCCGTCGGACAAGATCACGACCGCGGCGAGGCTCTTGGTGTCTTCGCCGTCGGCGCACAGCTCCTTGGCCAGGCGCTTGCCCGCGGCAGCCGAGTCCTCGGGCCCGACCACGATGGTGTGCGCGAGGCGCAAGCGGGTGTGCTCGAAGCGGGCGACCACTCCGGCCAGGCCGTCATCGACGATCGCGCCGTCGACGATCTGCCCCGACGACGAGCAACCCACCAGTACCGAGGTCGGGTAGGCCTCGCGCAACATCTGCACCGGCACCGACTGCGGTGTCAGGTCCGGATGGCCGAACGCCATGACCAAGGTGTCGGGGCTGTCGAGGGTCTCGTCGAGGCCGTAGCCGGGGAGCCAGAAGGTCGCGCATCGCACATCCCCCCGATCGGTAGGGCGCCCTGTGGTCTTGAGACGTCACGAGTCGGAACGGACAGTTCCCTACATCGGGGCAGAGGAGATCCAGAAACATCGCTCGCTGCCGGCAAGACGCCGAGGGATGGCGGACCATCGACGGTCTGGTACGGTGCCAATTCCTGTCCAGTCGGTCGGGGGTGACCGTCGCGTGTGCCCCTTTGGCCCCGATGAAAGTGATCCACCCGTTGTCAGAAACCAGCACTGAGTCCCACTTCGGCACGTTCGACGAGCAGGGTGTCTATACCCCCCGCCAGATCACGGCCGATGACCTCCCCGGTGGCTTCGATGCCGCCATCGACGGTTCGCTCGTCGACGTCGAGGATGGTCAGCTCGTCATCGGCAAGGTCGTGAAGATCGACAAGGACGAAGTCCTTCTCGACATCGGCTACAAGTCCGAAGGCGTCATCCCGTCCCGCGAGCTCTCGATCCGCAACGATGTCGACCCCAACGAGGTCGTGTCGATGGGTGAGCAGCTCGAGGCCCTCGTCCTCCAGAAGGAAGACAAGGAAGGCCGCCTGATCCTGTCCAAGAAGCGCGCTCAGTACGAGCGGGCGTGGGGCACGATCGAAAAGATCAAAGAAGCCGACGGCATGGTCGAAGGACCGGTCATCGAGGTCGTCAAGGGCGGCCTCATCATCGACATCGGCCTGCGCGGGTTCCTCCCCGCTTCCTTGGTGGAACTCCGCCGAGTGCGCGATCTGCAGCCCTACGTCGGTCGTGTCCTGCAGGCCAAGATCATCGAGCTCGACAAGAACCGCAACAACGTGGTCCTGTCCCGCCGTGGCTATCTCGAGGAGACGCAGAAGGAACAGCGCGACGAGTTCCTCACCAACCTCAAGCCGGGCGAGGTCCGCAAGGGCGTCGTGTCCAGCGTGGTGTCCTTCGGTGCGTTCGTCGACCTCGGCGGCATGGATGGCCTCATCCACGTGTCCGAGCTGTCGTGGAAGCACGTCGATCATCCCGGTTCGGTCGTTCAGGTGGGCGACGAGGTCACCGTCCAGGTGCTCGATGTCGACTTCGATCGGGAGCGCATCAGCCTCTCGCTCAAGGCCACCCAGCAAGATCCGTGGCAGGAGTTCGCCAGCACCCACAAGGTCGGCGAGCTCGTCTACGGCCGGGTCACCAAGCTGGTGCCGTTCGGTGCGTTCGTGCAGGTGGGCGAGGGCATCGAGGGTCTCGTGCACATCAGCGAGATGAGCGCCCACCACGTCGATCTGCCCGAGCAGGTCGTCACGCCGGGCGAGGAGCTGTGGGTCAAGATCATCGACCTCGATCTCCAGCGTCGCCGCATCAGCCTCTCCATCAAGCAGGCTGCCGAGGGTGGCGAAGTGGCCGAGGAGTACCGCGCGGCGTTCGGCGAGCACATGTACGACTCCGAGGGCAACTACATCGGTGGCGACGACGCCGAGCGCGAGGCTGCTTGGAAGGAGTACTACGAGCAGTACGGCGAGGGTGGCAATCCCGATGGCGGGGCTGCACCGGAGGCTCCGGCCGCCGAGTGATCCCGGGTCGGCAGCGCCGACCTCACCATGACGAGAACCGGCAACGGGCGTCCGCTTCGGCGGGCGCCCGTTGCGCGTCCCTGCCCGATTCTCCGTTGCCCGCTCGTCCCGGCGCGGGCCCTCAGCGGGGCGTCTGACGTCGATGGTCATCGGGGCGAGATGACGCTCGTGGCCTGCGCTTGAGGAACTCTTGACAGGGGGAGCCCAGGTCCGAGCAGGGACTGGTGTCCCTGGTCTTCAGGTTTCCTCATGTCTGCCAGAGGTCCTGCCGACAGTGACTTCGTTCGAGACGTCAGCACCCCACCCGTGTCGTGGGATTGGCAGGAAGGCAGAGCCCGTGGGTTCCATCGGTTCCAAGAGGACAGTGATTCTGGCGGTGGCCTTGGCCATCGGCGCGCTAGCGGCGGTGGTGCTCTACAGCTACCTCAATGGCGTCGAGGACAAGGCATACAGCGACGCGGAACGAGTGCAGGTGTACGTGGTGCGCGAAGCGATACCCGCCAACACCAGCGGCCAGGACGCCGTCGGCGCTCGGGCCATCGTGCCCGATCAGGTGCCCAAGGAGTTCATGCCGGAGACCGCGTTGGTCGATCCGAGCACGATCACCTCGAAGTTCGCCAAGACCGACCTCGTGCCTGGCCAGATCGTGGTCCAGAGCATGTTCGTCGACAAGCAGGAGGTCACCTCGACCTGGCGTGACCAGCTCGGGGCCGACGAGGTCGCCGTGCGGGTCCAGCTCGACCAGGTGAAGGGCATGACCGGCATCATCCAAGCCGGCGACACGGTGACGATGCTCATCGAGCTCGACGGCACCGAGTTGGCGGCGACGCCCGGCGCCGCGGCCGCTGGCCGATCGATCCAGTTCCTCTACTCGAACGTCCCGGTGATGGCCATCGGCAGCTCCGGTGTGAGCGTTTCCGGTGACCAGGCTGCGGTCGCCGATGCCGGCCCGATCACCTTCCGCGTGCCGCTGAAGGCCGCAGAGAAGATCGCGCTGGCCGGATCGAAGATCTACCTCGTGCTGGAGCCCGACGGCTTCGTGCCCACCGCTGACGATCTCGTCCCGGTCGACTGGTCGACCGTGTTCACCGGCGAGAAGACCCCGTTCAAGAACGGCGTGTCGAGCAAGGACGCCGAGACCGGCGCAACAACGACCACCACTGCAACGACAACCGCTCCGGCCAACGGCTGAGCGGTCAGGGGGCGATTCGAGGTGACAACCATGCAGCACGTTCCATCCTGGGAGAGCAACCCGCTCGGCGGCGTGCTCGTAGCGGTGATCGAGTCAGACGCGTCTCGGCGTGCCGAGATCGTCACGGAGCTCTTGGCGTTCGACGCATCGGTGTTCCCGTCGATCGAGTCGTTGGAGGACTCACTCGGCGTCGACACACCGGCGGTAGCCGTTCTGGGCCCGTCGTTCGCCGATTCGATCGGCCTCACCTCTGTCGAGCGCCTCACACGTCTGCGCGTCAACGTGGCCAGCATCCTGGTCGTCGACACGCTCTCCACCGAGGTTCTGCAACGCAGCTTGCGTGCCGGTGTCCGCGACGTGCTGTCCTCACCGCTCGAGGAAGGTCAGTTGCGCACCGCCGTGGAGCGAGTGGCCGGAACGCTCACGATGAACGCTGCGGCCAAGTCCGTGGCCCCGCCGGCTGGCGGCATCTTGCTCGCCGAGGAGGAGAACGGTCGTGTCATCACCGTGTTCTCCACCAAGGGTGGCGCGGGCAAGTCGGTGATCGCGTCGAACCTCGCGGTGACGCTCGCCCGGCGCATGACTCGTCCCGTGGTGCTCGTCGATGCCGACCTGCAGTTCGGTGACGCTGCTGTGATGCTCAAGCTCGCACCGCAGCACACCATCGTCGACGCGGTGAACAACTCCGACAAGCTCGATGCCAGCTTCCTGGAATCGTTGCTCGCTCGTCACGAGCCGTCGGGTCTGCTCGTGCTGCCGGCACCGCTGGAGCCGGCGTTCGCCGACCAGATCGGTTCGACGCAGATGATGCGGATCATCGACACGTTGCGTCAGCACGCTGCGATCATCGTTGTCGACACGCCGGCCTACTTCAACGACGTGGTGCTCGGCCTGATCGAGCACTCCGACGACGTGATCTTGGTGGCGGGCATGGACATCCCGAACATCAAGAACGTCAAGATCGGTCTGCAGACGCTGAGACTGCTGAACATCCCGCTGTCGAAGTTGAAGCTCGTGCTCAACCGGGCCAACTCCAAGGTCAAGCTCGATGTCAGCGAGGTCGAAAAGACCTTGGGGATCAAGGCCGACTGCCTCATCCCGTCGGATGTGTGCGTCCCCCAATCGGTCAACAAGGGCGTGGCTGTCGTTCTCGACTCGCCTCGCTCCGGTGTCACGAAGGCGATCGAGGAGCTGGCCTCGTTGCTCGTTCCTTCGGACGCTCCCGCAAAGTCGAAGTGGAGGTAATCGGACGTGTCGCT
Source organism: Acidimicrobiia bacterium (assembly GCA_050246915.1). Taxonomy (GTDB): domain Bacteria; phylum Actinomycetota; class Acidimicrobiia; order Acidimicrobiales; family Ilumatobacteraceae; genus JBFWVD01. The sequence continues at coordinate 23,893 of JBFWVD010000065.1, forward strand.
GTACAAACGGCTCCATGAGGTCCAGCAACCGACAGGCGGAGCAACGCCTGCGGGGCCCCGACGCGATCCGTTGCTCGATGAGCTGCGACAGCGGGTGCACCATCATCTGATCGAATCGCTGGGCCCGGTCCTCTACGACCGTCGCCTCGGCGAGGACGATCTGCGCAAGCGGGTGCTCGAGCAGCTGCAGAGCGCTCTGGCCCAAGAGCGCGCGCCGCTCTCGGCCGCCGACAAGGCCCAGCTCATCCAAGACGTCAGCGATGACATCTTGGGCTATGGCCCGATCGACAAGTTGCTCAAGGACGAATCGATCACCGAAGTCATGGTCAATGGACCGCAGACGGTGTTCGTCGAAAAGAGCGGCCATTGCGAGAAGGCCAACGTCAGCTTCGTCGACGAGACGCACCTGCGACGCATCATCGACAAGATCGTGGGTCAGGTCGGCCGGCGCATCGACGAGTCGACGCCGATGGTGGACGCCCGTCTGCCCGATGGCTCCCGCGTCAACGCGGTCATCCATCCCCTCGCGATCGGTGGCCCGTTCCTCACCATCCGAAAGTTCTCCAAGGATCCGTTCCAGATCGATGACCTCATCCGGTTCGGCACGTTGAACGCCCACGCGGCGCGCTTCTTGCAGGCCTGCATCGTGGGTCGACTGAACGTCATCGTGTCGGGCGGTACCGGTACCGGTAAGACCACGACGCTCAACGTGCTGTCGTCGTTCATCCCGTCCGAAGAGCGCATCGTCACTGTCGAGGACTCCAAGGAGCTCCAGCTCCACCAGGAACACGTGCTCAGCTTGGAGACCCGTCCACCCAACATCGAGGGCAAGGGCGAGATCACCATTCGCGATCTGGTCCGCAACTGCCTCCGTATGCGTCCCGATCGCATCGTCGTCGGTGAGTGTCGCGCCGGTGAGGCGCTCGACATGCTCCAAGCGATGAACACTGGTCACGACGGTTCCATCACCACCGTCCACGCCAACGCCCCCCGAGACACGCTGTCTCGTCTCGAGACCCTCGTGATGATGGCGGGCTACGACCTGCCGGTGCGAGCGATTCGTGAGCAGATGAGCTCGGCGATCGACCTCATCGTGCAGTTGCAGCGTCTGCGTGACGGCACTCGTCGAATCACGCACATCACCGAGGTCCAGGGCATGGAAGGTGATGTCATCACCCTCCAGGATGTGTTCTTGTTCGACTACGGCATGGGTGTCGATGAGCACGGCAAGTTCCG
>JBFWVD010000066.1:0-25112 GCA_050246915.1 Acidimicrobiia bacterium
TCCCATGCGGTGACGCCCAGCCCTTCGCCCGACTGGCCGCCGATGGTGAAGCGCTCGAACCCCAACGTGGCGCGGGCAACGGCCCAGCCACCGCCGACCTCGCCCACCACATCCTCGTCGGGGACGAACGCCTCGTCGAAGAACACCTCGTTGAACATCGCCTCGCCGGTGATCTCGCGCAGCGGCCGGACCTCGACTCCGGGAGCGTGCATGTCGATGACCATCATCGTCACGCCCTTGTGCTTGGGGGCGTCGGGATCGGTGCGGACGGTGATCTCACCATGGCTGCAGTTGTGGGCGTCGCTGGTCCACACCTTCTGACCGGTGATCAGCCATCCGCCGTCGACCTTCACACCTTTGGTACGGATGGCGGCGGCGTCGGAGCCGGCGTTCGGCTCGCTGAAGAGCTGGCAGAACTTGATATCGCCCCGCATGGCCGGCCACATCCAACGCTCGCGCTGATCGTCGTTGCCGCACTGTGCGAGTGCGGGGAGGATCCACTTCCCCACGCCGATCTCGAGTTCCGGAACCTCGGTGAGTTCGGAGTCGATCACCAGCTGCTCGATCGGGTCGGCGCCGCGACCCCAGGGTTTCGGGTAGTGCGGCGCGAGGTAGCCCGATGCCAGCAGCAGTTCGTGCTTGTCGGCTTCGGATGCCGCCTCGTAGGCGGCGTTGAAGGCCCGCACCTCGGCGCGGTACGTGTCGGCCTCGGCCGGCAGGTCGATGGCCACCGAGCGGCGAGCTCCACCGATGGTGAGCAGCGCGGCGTCCCGCTTGGCCTCCCCCTCGTCGCACAGGGCAGCGATGGCCGCCGCCCGTCGTAGGAACAGATGGGCGTCGTGCTCCCAGGTGAAGGCGATACCGCCGTGCAGCTGGATGCTCAAGCGTGCACACAGCGTGTAGGCACCGATCGCCATCGAGCCGGCGATGGCGGCGGCCAGATCGGCCTCGTCATCGGGGGCGCGAGCAGCGTCCCATGCGGCGGCGCACGCCATCTCGGTGGCGGCGAGCATGTTGGCGCAATGATGCTTGACAGCCTGGAACGTGGCGATGGGACGGCCGAACTGCACCCGATCCTTGGCGTAGGCCACTGCGGCTTCGGTGCAGGTGCGAGCGCCGCCGGCGGCCTCGGCCGACAAGATCGTGCGGACGATGCGGTTGGCCACCCGCGCTGCGCCGGGCAGCACGTGTGCCGCGGTGATGCCGTCGAGTCGGATGTCGACCCCGCGTCGGCTGAGATCGAGGGCCTCGGTGCCACCGCCGTCGACGCTGAGGCCCTCGATGGACACCACAGCGACATCGTCACCGGCGATCACGAGCAGCAGTTGGGCCAGCGTCCCGGCTGGAACAGCGCGAGCGGTGCCAGTCAGAGACGCGCCCGAGAGTGTCACGCCGCCACGGGTGGCGATCGACGCGATCACAGTGCCGGCGGCGAGGCCTGGCAAGAGAGCGGCCTTCTGGGCCTCGGTGCCGGCACTGTCGATGACGGCCGAGGCGATCACCGTCGGGATGAACGGACCGGGTGCCGCCGTGCGGCCGAACTCCTCGGCGATGACGGCCAACTCGGCGATTCCGTAGCCCTGGCCGCCGTAGGTCTCGGGAAGATGGATGCCCGTCCAGCCCAGGTCGGCGATCTCGGGCCAGAAGCCGGGAAGGCTCTCGGCCTTGGCATCGAGCAGATCGCGCGACGCCCGCAGTGCGCCACGCTCGGCAAGGAACGAACGCACCACGTCGGCGAGCGCGACGTGGTCGTCGGACAGTGCAATCGACATCTTCGATCCTCTCGTAGGACGCCGGTGAGGGTGACCGAACCGGCTACCTGCCCACGCAGGCAGGTGTGATTTCTACGGTACCCAGCGACCCGATGACGGGTCGCATCAGGGCCAGGTCGGAGCCGGTCAGATCAGTCGATGGCCAGATCTTCTGGGCGATCAGCCCCGTCGTCGGCGTTGCTCGATCACGCCGTACCAACCCATGCCCCGGTACGTCTCGTAGCCGGGGGTGAGGGCGTATCCGACCGTGAGCTGATCGCGGCCGGGGACGGCGTCGAGGTGATAGAAGCCCATGTCCCGATCGGCGCTGAGCGCATAGTGATCACGGAGCGCACCGATCCCGTCGGAGGACGCGATGATCCGATGCTGGGCGTCGAGGAGCAGGCATCGCGTGCGGCCCTGCTCGTCGGGAGCGAGGCGAACCCCATTCACCACCCCGGCAGCTTGGGGTTCCCAGTCGAAGAAGATGCCCAGCGCGCCGATGGGCGCACCATGGGCGACGCCGCCAGCGCGGATCGCCGTGGCGTAGGTGGCCACGGCGCGCCCATCGAGCAGATCGCTGCGCTCGACGTCGATCGCCACGTAGTCGTTGCCCGATGCGGTGTCGATCGCTCGGCGGAACCACGGCTGGTCGCGGACGCTCGAGCCGAGCACGCGTGGGTAGCGATGGCTCCGCCCGTTGGCGATGACGTTGCCGTCCAGATCGGCGACCCACAGATCGAGGTACACGGTGTAGGAATCGAGGATGACACCGAGCCGCTCGGCAGCGTGCCCAGCCGCGTCAAGTGCAATTGCCTCGGATGTCGTCCGCTGGAGAGCGCTCGTGCACGCGTCGACCATGGCGGCGTCCGTCGCCCACCAGCGCACATCGCACGATCGCTCGTAGAGATTCCGATCGATCACGTCGATCATGTTCAGGGCCAGATCGGCAAGACGACTGCCGCGCACCTGGCTCACCAGCTCATCGCCCAGTGCCTGCAACTCATCGAGCCTGCTGGCAAGATCGGTTGACAGCGCCTTGGAGATCTCCTTCACCTCCATGGAGACGTCACCGACCTCCTGGGCAACGACGGCGAATCCTCGCCCTTGCTCCCCGGCGTGAGCCGCCTCGATGAGGGCGTTGATGGCGAGCAGCTTGGTGCGCGCCGTGACGTCCTGGATCTCGGAAACTCGATCATGAGCGATGGCCGCCACCTCGGCGGCCAACGCAGCAACACGTTCCGGCATTTCTCCTCCTCGACCACGCCCGTCGACCGAATGATTCGTTCGGCAACCGGACATTCGGCGCCGCGGGTGACGTCGTAAGGCTGGGCGGCAACCTTCATGTTCACTGTCGTGAAGATGACTCCAACATGATGACGCTCTGTCGCAGCGGTGACCGCAGCGGCGCGTTCGGGCTGGCAGACTGCGGTGGGCGTCGTGCGCTGAAGGGACCGCAGTGAAGCTGACCACCTTGGCCATCCCCGCCTACTTCGGCGCGATGGCGATCGAGCGTCGGGCGCTGGGTCGACGAGCGGCAATCGACGGTCCTCGGCCGTCGGACTACGAGCGACGTGACACCGCCGCCAGCTTGGCGATGGGGGTGGCCAGCTTGACCGTGCCCCTCGTGACCGGTCGGATGGCGAGGGCGTTGGTGCCTCGACGAGGTCGATACGGTATGGCGCTGGCGGCCACGACCGTCGGTGCGGCTGCCATCACGACCGCGGCCGATCAGATCGCTCGTCGCACGCGCCGCGCCGACCTCCGTCGGGTCGCGGTGAAGGTCGCCGCCGTGGGCGGTGTGACCACCGTGGCCTCCGCCGTCGTTGTCGTGTCGGCCTCCAGTGCTCATCTCGCCGACCCCATCCGCCAATGGCGAACCGGCGTGCGACGAGACCTGGGCAATGGGCTGTTGGCGTGGGCGGTCGCCCTCGTCGGGTGGGACCTGGGCTTCTACTGGAACCATCGCACCATGCACGAGGTCCGGCTGATGTGGGCGCACCACGTCGTGCATCACTCGAGCGAGCGGTACAACCTCTCCACGGCGCTGCGTCAACCAGTGGCCGAGTCGTTCGGTGTGTTCTTCCCCTACGGCATCTTGTCGCGGCTCGGGGTCCGGCCCGACATCGTCGAGCGTGCCGGGGCCCTCGATCTGCTCTACCAGTTCTGGATCCACACCGATCTGGTCCGAGACCTCGGTGCCGCCGAGGAGGTGTTGAACACGCCGTCGCATCATCGTGTGCACCACGGGAGCAACAAGCGCTACCTCGATCGCAACCACGGCGGCGTGCTGATCGTGTGGGATCGCCTGTTCCGGACGTTCCAGCGCGAACTGCCGTCCGATCCCGTGGTGTACGGGCTCACCCGGAACATCGACACGTTCAACCCGCTGCGCATTGCCACCCATGAGTTTGCGGACATCGTGACTGACGTTGCTCGGTCCACGAACTGGTCCGATCGCGTGTCGTTCGTGCTCCGCAGTCCGGGCTGGGCGTACGCCCGCAGATGACATACTCCGGCAATGGATCTTGGAGTCGCGGGACGTTCGTATCTATTGGTCGGAGCCACGCAGGGCATGGGGTACGCCACGGCCGAGGTGCTGGCCGCTGACGGCGCATCAGTGGCCATCGTCGGTCGAAATGCCGAGCGTGCGGCGGCCGCAGCGGAACGGCTCCAAGCCGGCGTTCCGGGTTCGCGCGTCGTCGCGGTCGTCGGCGACGTCTCTCGATCAGGGGATGCGGCCCGCATCGTCGCGGATGCCGTCGGCGCGTTCGGTGCGCTCGACGGAGTCGCGGTGCACACCGGCATCCTCGGTCACGAGCCGATCACCATTTCCGACGACGATTGGGACGCCGTGTTCAGGGACGTGTTCCTGGGCACGTCTCGGATCGTCGAACACGCGCTCCCCCACCTCGTGGAGCGCGGCGGCACCATCGTGACCACGTCGGCCTTCTCGATCCGCGCACCAGAGCACGCCCGAATCCCGTACACCTCGATGAAGGCCGCAGTGGCCACGCTCACCAAGGCCATCGCCCGCACGTACGGCAAGAACGGTGTGCGGGCCAACTGCGTGTGCCCCGGCGCCATCGAGACCGAGGCGCTGGTGGAGATCCGCCACCAGCTGGCCGAGGCCAAGGGCATCCCGGTCGAGGAGGCGCTCGAATGGGTCATGAAGCACGAATGGGAGCTCGACATCGCCATGGGCCGCGCTGGCAAGCCACAGGAGGTCGGCGAGCTGATCGCCTTCCTCCTGTCGCCGCGAGCGGGATATCTCACCGGAGCGCTCATCAACATCGACGGTGGCACCGCCTTCTGACGCGCACCCAATGGTGTTCGGCCGTCGCAGCGGACGAACGCGGTGCGGCGACGCGAGATGGCCGCTTCTCGGTACGAGAAGGTACGGCTGACGTACCTTCTCGTACACAGATCGAAGTGCCCCGAGTTCACGAGCGCGGCTGGACTGACCGGGGAGCCCAGCGCGTGTCAACCAGGGTTGACGACACGAGTCGAACTGCCGCTCAGAGGCCGGCGAGACCCCGCAAGTTGTCGCGCAGCACCTTGCGCAGATCGTCCTCGCTGAGGGAGGCAAAATCGGCGATCCAATGCCGAGGCGTCGACAGGCCTTCGGGATGGGGCCAATCGGAGCCGAGCAGCACCCGGTCGGCTCCGATCGCGTCGACGAGGGGGGCGATGTTGTCCTCGTAGAACGGCGCGACCCACACATGCTCGCGGAACGACTCGACCGGATCTTGCGCGAACAGCTGCGGCGTCTTGCCGTAGGTGACCCGCAGCCGGCGCAGCAACTCAGGCACCCATGCCGCCCCCAACTCCAACGAGGCGACACGGAGGTTGGGATGGCGATCGAACAACCCGTGACAGATCATCGCCGCCATCGTGTCGAAGATTGGCCGCTCGATGTGGATGCTCATGACCTCGGTGAGGGGCGAGGACTTGAACCCGGCGAACTTGGAGGCCTCGCCCCAACGCTCGAGCATGAGTCCGTAGCCCGAGTCGGCGGCGTGGATGGTGACGACGGCGTTCGCCTCGGCGATCATGGCAAAGACCCGATCGTGGAGCGGATCAGCGATGGATCGGTACTTCGTGATCGCCTGCGTCGGGGCGGGCCGGAACGTGAGGAATCGTGCGCCCATCTCGAGTACCCGCTTGGTCTCCGCTTCGGCCCGTACCGGGTCGACCAGCGAGATGAGCGGTCCAGTCTGCAGACGACCGTCGCGGTTGAAGCCCCAGTCCTCATCGAGCCAGTCGTTGTGTGCGGTGAAGATGGGATAGAGCACATCGGGGTCGTCGGACAGGATTTCCTCGAGACCGAGGGCGAGGCTGGGGAGCAACCATGCGAAGTCGACGCCCTGGGCATCGAGGCGCTTGATGCGCTCGTCGCGATCGCGGTACTCGGGCTGGATCGACTGCATCGAGATGATGTCGCGGATCTCCCGGCCGGCCTGGTTCGCGGCCCGGAAGTACTGCTCCAGTGAGCCAGGCACACCGACCGGGTCGTAGGTCGGGTTGGGGATGACCGTGACCAGCTTCTGGTTGATCAGCAGCGTCTTGCGCCCTTCGATGTCCACCCATTTGACCGCGGATCGGAACTTCGGGTCGAGATGACGGGTGAGGGCGTCGAGCGCTTCGTAGTAGTGCTGGTCGGCATCACAGAGGCCGTACGCGACGTCGACGTTCAACGGGGCAGTGTCCAGGGCTGTCATTCGGGCTCCCTTTGTCGGAAGTGACAGCGGCGATGGTACAGATGACGACAGCGTCAGAAGTGGTCGAACGCATGAAGTGCGGGCGACCTCGGTCACATGGGCCGGCCGTCGTGTTGCCCGATACGGTCCTGGCATGTCCTTCTTCACCGAGCGCCATCGCAACGGTGGCATCGACGAGGTCCCAGTGGAGGGGGCATCGGGTCGGCTGTGGCTGTGTGGCAAGCACTTCGTCGGCCCCGATCCCGAAGGCGCCCTGGCCCGCATCGAGGGCGACGTGATCGTGTGCCTCAACGAGGCTCACGAAATCGAGCGGCGTTATCCGGGGTACATCGAATGGCTCGTCGCCCATCAACCTCGGCGGGCCGTGTGGCACCCCATCGCCGACCTCCATGCTCCTGATGTCGAAGACGCCGTCGGATTGACCGAACAGGTGCGCGAGCGACTCGTCGACGGTGAGGTGGTGCTGGTGCACTGCGGCGCCGGTATCGGACGAGCGGGCACATTGGCCGTGGCCGTGCTCATGTCGATGGGTGCGTCACCGCCCGATGCCCTGGCCCTCGTGGCCGCGTCTCGACCGATGGCCGGACCCGAGGCCGGAGTGCAACGCGAGTTGATCGAGGCGCTCAGGTCTCGCTGGTGAGCGAGTCGGAGTCGACGGCATCGCCGCCGAGCCGATCGCGCCATGAGTGCTTCGGCGCCCAACCGAACATCGACAATGCCTTGGCACAGCTGATGCCACTGCAGTTCGGGTCGGGCAACGGACGCAGCGGTGGTGCGGTGTCGCCATAAGCCTCCCGCACCAGTTCGGCAAAGGGTCGCCCCAGGAGGTTGTCGGGTTGCACCCCGTACACGACCTCGTGTCCGGCCGTGTCGGCCGTTGCCGCGAGCACGATGAGATCGGCCAGGTCGTCGACATCGACATACGCCCAGCCGTTGAAGTGTGGTCGAACCGGTGCGCTCTGCAACGCGGGAACCGCCAAGTCATAGTCGGATGGGGCCAGCACCCATGATGGGCGGACCGAGACGGCGGTCGCGTCACATCGAGCCACCAGGGCGTCACACAACTGCTCGCCCATGGCCTTCGACAGTGCGTAGGCCTCTTGAGGCCGCACGGGATGTGCCTCATCGACCGGGAAGTAGTCCGGCATGAAGGGGCGGAGCGCGGTGACGTAGCCGGGCACGGTCTCACTCGAGATGTAGACCAGTCGCCGGACACCGAGCGACGCCACCGCTTCAACGATGTTGAAGTTCGCCAGGGTGTTGTTGGCGAACAAGGTGGCCGCCGGGTCGCTACCCGGTGCCGGGATGCCAGCGGCGTGCACGATCACATCGGGCGAACACCGCGTGATGACGCCGACCGTCTGGCCATAGTCGGTCAGATCTGCCCGCATGTAGGGCAAGGTGCCGCGGGGCTGGGGCCCGTACGGCGCCGGCACGATGTCGGTCAGGTGCACCCGATGCCCGCAGGCGCGTAACGCGGCGGCGGTGTGGCGGCCGACCTTGCCGCGCGCTCCGGTGACGAGAACCCTCACTGCGGGGCGGTCTCGCGCGATCCGTCGGGACGTAGCGCGAAGCGCGTGGGATCGGCGCCGTGCACCGGGTCGTCCGACCCCCACGGCCATCCTCCGAAGCCGGTGGCCCGGTAGTCCTCCATCGCTTGCACGACGCCGTCGCGATCGTTCATCACGAACGGACCCCATTGGGCGACCGGCTCGCCGATCCCCTTCCCCTGGAGGAGCAGCGCCTTGACTCCCCCATCACCGGCGGTGAGCGACATCGGCAGGTGGCCCATCACCACCGCGGCCTCGGGAGCGGGAACGACGCGCTCGCCGATCGAGAGGGACGAACCCTCGTAGAGATAGAGGACTCGAGAGGTAGACATGCCGCCGGCCGCGGGCGGCATCGTCCATGTCGCACCCGGCTCGAAGTCGAGGTGCCAGATGGCCAGATCGGAGTCGGGCTTCGCTGCCCATGACGCCGGCGGCGGCGCCAAGGGTGTGACACCCTCGACGGCGCCGGCCACCACCGTGATCTCCGTTCGCCGTCCTGCATCGTCGGTGACGATGTGGCGCGGGATGTCGGCATCCCAGAACATGGCGAAGAACGGATCGGCCATCTTGTCCGCGGCCGGGAGGTTGATCCAGATCTGGAACAGCTCCGTGGTGTTGGGGGCGTCGTTGTCGAGCAGCGGAAACATCTCGGAATGCACGACACCGGCACCGGCGGTCATCCACTGCACATCGCCGCGCCCGTAGCGCGCGGTGGCCCCCATCGAATCGGAGTGGTCCACCAGGCCTCGACGGACGAAGGTCACCGTCTCGAACCCACGATGGGGATGGCGAGGGAAGCCGGGAACGCTGTCGCCGTGGTACATCCGCCAGCCGTCCTTGCCCTCGAAGTCCTGGCCGATGTCGCGCCCCTCGAGTGATGCGGCCGGGCCGAGGTTGCCGTTGGCGGCTGGGTACGTGTCGAGATGATGGACGCAGAACAGGAACGGATCGACGACCTGCCACTGGAACGACAGTGGGAAAGTGCACACCACCGGCTGGTCCATGGATGGGGCCCCCATGGGGCCGCCGACGGGCGGATGGTTGCCGGGCATCTGGCTCATGGCCCGAGCCTACGTGCGACAGCCGTCAACAACGATCAGGGAATGCCGCCGGTGACGGCGAGCACCGCGCCGCTGGTGAAGGTCGAGGCGTCGCCGGCGAAGTAGAGCACGGCACCGATGATCTCGTGGGGCTCTCCGATCCGGCGCAGGGCGTGGGCCTGCACCGCTTTGTCGACGTGTTCCATGTCCCAACCGGCGGCGATGTCGGTGCGGATCGGGCCGCTCATCACACAGTTCACCCGGACGGTGGGCCCGTAGCTGAGGGCGAAGCCCATCGTCATGTTGTTGAGCGCGGCCTTGGCCGCGCCGTAGGGAACGATCGTTGCGTTGGTGGTCTTGGCCGCATCCGACGAGATGTTGATGATGGAGCCGCCACCATCGGCCACCATGCGATGGGCGACCAGTGCCGACAGGCGGAACGGGCCCTTGAAGTTCACCCCGATGACCTTGTCGAAGAGCGCTTCGCTCACCTCGTGCAGGCTCGGATACAGCGGCGACATGCCGGCGTTGTTGACGAGCACATCGACGCGCCCGAACGCCGCGAAGATGGACTCGACCGTTGGCTCGATGGCATCCCAGGTGCTCACGTTGCAGGCGAAGGGCAATGCCCGGCGCCCGGTCTCGGCGGTGATCTCCGCGGCGGTGGTCTCGCAGGCGTCGAGCTTTCGACTGACCACGGCGATGTCGGCTCCGCAACGAGCCATGGCGAAGGCCATCTCGCGTCCGAGACCACGGGTTGCTCCCGTGATGACCACCACCTTGTCGGTGAGGTCGACACCCATGTGAACCGATGGATGGGCCTGGGGTAGAGAGTTCGTCACGTTGCCTCCCGAGCAAAATCTTGCCCACACGCATAGATGTTGTAGGTAACATACAAGATATGTCCGATGCCCGCCCCGCCCTCCCCCGCCCGGCGATGACCAAGCCGCCGTCGGCCGCCGAGATCGCGTCGGACTACATCCGCACGCTCGTGTTCACCGGCGTGCTCCGATCGGGTGACAAGGTGCCGGTCGAGGAGATCGCGGATGTCCTGAACATGAGCCGTCAACCGGTGCGCGAAGCGCTCATCGAGCTCGGCCATGACGGACTCGTGGATATCGATGGACGGCGGGGCACCTTCGTGGCGGCCTTCGGTCCGCAGACCGTGCGTGATCACTACGAGCTCTACGGGGTGCTCCAGGGCTTTGCCGTGCGTCGCGTCGCCGAGAAGCGCGATCCGGAAGTCATCGAACAGCTGCGCGAGCTGGAGCGATCGATGCGCAACACCCTCGACACAGCCGAGCGAACGGCGTTGAACATCGAGTTCATACGCGTCATCAACCACGCCGCTGACAACATCCGCCTCCGGCGCGTGATCCGAGGCATGGTCAAGTTCACGCCCGGCGACTACTACATGACCAACGTGCCCGATGCTGCTCAGGGCAATCGCACACGGTTGCGCAAGCTGCTCGCTGCCATCGAGGCGGGCGACGCCGAGCGCGCCGCTGCTGTCGCCATCGACATGTGGACCCGCGCCGGCGAACACCTCATCGACCATCTCAACGAACTCGGCGTCTTCTCCACGTCGACCGACCTACCAACCAAAGCTTCCTCAGGGGGGAACTGACCATGGCCATCGACTTCTCCGTCGAACCCGAATTCCAGAAAGACCTGGATTGGATCGACGACTTCGTGCTGCGCGAGTGCGAGCCGATCGACGCGCTCTACCCGACCCACTCGCTCATGTACGACAAACACAACGAAGAGACTCAGCGGCTCATCCGGCCGCTACAGGAGCAGGTGAAGGAGCGTGGTCTGTGGGCCGTGCACCTTCCGCCCCATCTCGGCGGCATGGGCTTCGGCAATGTGAAGCTCGCCCTCATCAACGAGATCCTCGGCCGTTCGCCGTGGGCGTCCAGCGTGTTCGGGTGCCAGGCCCCCGACTCCGGCAACGCCGAGATCATTGCTCACTACGGGACCGAGGAGCAGAAGGCCACCTACTTGCAGCCGCTGCTCGAGGGCCGCATCTCTTCGACCTACGCCATGACGGAACCCCAGGGCGGCGCTGATCCCTTCAACTTCAACTGCACCGCCGTCAAGGACGGCGATCAGTGGGTCATCAACGGCAAGAAGTGGTTCGCCTCGAATTACAAGTACGCCAGCTTCGTCATCGCCATGGTCATCACCGACCCGTCGGTGCCGGTGCACCGCGGTTCGTCGATGCTCCTCATCCCCAAGGGGACCAAGGGCATGGACCTGATCCGCTCAGTCGGCCTCTACGACGAGCCGTTCGGTGAGGGCTCGCACGGCTATCTGCAGTTCAACGAATGCCGCGTCCCGTCGGAGAACCTACTCGGGCCAGTCGGCGGCGGCTTCCAGATCGCCCAGACCCGCCTCGGTGGCGGCCGTCTGCACCATGCCATGCGCAGCGTGGCGGTGTGCCGCAAGGCGCTCGACATGATGGGCCAGCGCATCGTGTCCCGAAAGAGCCGTGGCAATCCCCTCGCCGATCAACAGTCTGTCCGGCACGCGTTCGCCGATTCCTGGATCCAACTCGAGCAATTCCGGTTGCAGGTGCTCTTTGCAGCCTGGCAGTGCGATCAGCACGGCTACGACAAGGCCCGGGAGTACATCGCCGGGGTCAAGGTGGCCACTCCCAAGACAGTGATGGACATCACCTATCGAGCGCTGCATCTGCACGGCGCCCTCGGCGTCACCAATGAGATGCCCTTCGGCGCGATGTTCCAGAGCGGCATCTCGTTGGGCCTCGCGGACGGGCCCACCGAGGTCCACAAGGACAACCTGGCGCGCAAGCTGCTGAAGAACTACCGCCCCGCCGCTGACCCGTTCTTCCCCGACACGCACGTACCCGCGCGCGCTGCCGCGGCGCGGGAGAAGTTCGCGTCGATCCTCGAGCAGGAGATCGCCAACTCCTGATCGGTCCGTCTCGTCACGGTCATCGCCGGGGGGCGTTCGGGTGGGTGTTCGGGCTCCCCGCCCGAGCGCCTACCATTCAACGGTCGTCACCACAAGTGATGTGACCATCGTTGCCCCGTTCTGACAGGTGTGAAAGATTATCCGACGGTCGGGGACCAACTCCCCGATTCATCAACACCTCACTCGGGGGAGACTCAATGAAGAAGAGCACGACAACTGTCGTGCGTCTGCTCTCGGCCTCCATCGCCCTGTCGCTCATTGCAGCGGCATGTGGCGATGACGGCGGAGACAGCGCATCGACCACGGCCGCGGCCGCGGAGACGACCGCGGCCAGCACGGCTACCACGGCTGCTGGTACGGCCACGACAGCGGGCGGCACCGCCACAACCGCAGCTGCCGGCGCCAAGACCGCCGACGAGTTGCTCGCGGTGGTCAACGAGGCCAAGGGCGAGCCGGTCAAGATCGGCTTCATGCACGACGGCAAGTCGGCCGCGGTCGACAACACCGACGACTGGGTCGTCGCACAGGCAACCGTGGCCTACATGAACAAGAGCCTCGGCGGCATCGCGGGCCGGCCGATCGAGCTGGTCGAGTGCCAGAGCCTCGATGACAACGCGCTGGCGACCGACTGCGGCAACAAGTTCGTGGAAGAGAAGGTCAACGCGGTCCTGCTGGCCACCTCCGGCCGCTCCGGCGTGCTGTGGGACGCCGTGAACCCGTCGGGCATCCCCTACATCTGCGGGGCTTGCAACGACGTCCGGGTCACCTCGGATGCCAAGAGCACCTACACGATGGTCAACGGGCTTGCCGGTTCGCTGGCCGCCCCGGTGGCCTTCGCCAAGCAGGTCAAGGCCAAGGCGATCGCCGCCATGGTCATCGGCATGCCGTCGGCCGTCGATCCCCAGGCCATGGTGAAGGCTGCTGCAGAAGCTGCAGGGATGACCTTCGACCTGGTGTCGATCCCACCGGGAACCCCGGACATGAGCTCGCAGGTCGCGGCCATGCTCACCAAGAACCCCGACCTCGTGAACATCGTCGGCGATCCGACCTTCTGCCTCACCGCACTCACCGCTCTCAATGATGCCGGCTACAAGGGCACCATCCAGACCGCTGACTACTGCGTGAGCTCGAAGGTCTACGAGCCCCTTCCGGCTGAGGTGAAGACCAGCCTCAAGGTGCAGGCCAGCGTGGCCATGGGCCTTCCCGCCGGTAAGAGTGCTGACTGGGACCTGTACCAGGGCATCATGAAGAAGTACGGCTCGAAGATCCCCGAGGTCTCCGGCGTGCGCGGCTGGGCCTATCAAGTCGTGTGGGCGATGTTCCTCGGCGCCAACGGCGGCAAGATCGACCCGAAGAACATCAACAAGGACACCTTCAACGCTGCCATGAAGGCTGCGCCGGAGCAGGTACTGCCGCTCACCGAGGGCAACACCTTCAAGTGCGACGGCAAGTCGTTCGCCGGTGGCCCGGCGATCTGTCCGAAGTCGGCAACTCTCGAGACCACCCTCGACAAGGATGCCAACTTCGTGTCGTACAAGGCACTCGACGTCAGCGCCGAAGTGGACGCAATCTTGGCCTTCTTGGCCAAGGCCGCCACGAAGTGAGTTAGCACGACGACCACGTCGAACAATCAGCTCATACGACCATCGTGAGCTGGACTGCAACGGGTCCTCGGAACACGGCTGCCAGCCGGTTCCGGGGGCCCGTTCTTGGCAACAGGGTCCGTCAAAACGGTCCGTCAACACGGTCCTGCAACACCAGCAACACCCGCAACACCAGCAACACCGTTCGAAGATCGACACGACGCTTGGGGGCCGCGAGTTGAGCCAGCACATCCAGTTCTTGTTCTTGGGGTTGGGGAACGGCGCGGTCTACGCGGTCCTGGCTCTCGCCCTCGTTGTCACCTATCGAAGCTCCGGGGTGATCAACTTCGCGTCGGGTTCACTGGCGCTCTACGGCGCCTACACCTTCGGGTTCCTGTGGCGCGACGGCGATCTGCTCGTGCTCATCCCGGGTCTGCCGACCAAGATCGATCTCGGCGGCGAATGGCCCATGTTGTTGGCCATCGTTGTTTCGCTCGCCATATGCGGCCTTCTCGGCCTGGTGCTCTATCTCGTGATCTTCCGGCCGCTGCGGAACTCGCCACCTTTGGCGTCCGCTGTGGCCTCGCTGGGCATTCTGTATGTGACCCAGCAGATGGTGGTCATCCGCGTCGGCACCCGTCCAGTGACCGTGCAACACATCTTCCCCAAAGCCAAGTGGGAGCTGTGGGGCGATGTCACGCTCTCGCAAGAGCGGTTGTGGTTCGCGGTCACCATCGTCGTGGTGGCCGCCGCGGTCGGGGCCATGTACAAGTTCACCCGCTTCGGCATCGCCACCACCGCTGTGGCCGAATCGGAGAAGGGCGCTGTGGTCACCGGTATCCGCCCACAGCGCATCGCTGCGGCCAACTGGGTGATCAGCGGTGCTGTCGCCGGCTTGGCCGGCATCTTGATCTCGCCGATCACCCCGTCGACGCCGCTCATCTACACGCTCTTCATCGTGCCGGCCCTCGCCGCGGCAACGGTCGGACGATTCCAGGGGTTGTTCCCCGCCGTGCTCATGGGGTTGGGCGTTGGCCTGCTGCAGTCGGACGTCGAAGCGTGGAAGCTCGACTTCGATTGGATCCCCGCCGCCGGTGTGCCGGAGATGATCCCGTTGATCATCATCTTGGTGGCCCTCGTGGCATCAGGGAAGGCACTCCCCCAGCGCGGAACGCTGATCCGTCAGTCCCTGGGGCGCGCCCCGCGTCCACGCAACATCACCACGCCGACCATCGTGGGCTTCGCGGTGGGGGCCTTGGGGCTCCTGCTCACTGATGGCACCTGGCGCGCCGCGTTCATCATGACGTTCATCTTCGCCGTGATCGCCCTGTCGCTCGTCGTCGTGACCGGGTACGCCGGTCAGGTGTCCCTCGCCCAGCTGGCATTGGCCGGTACCTCGGCGTTCAGTCTCAGCACGTTCGCTGACAGCTGGGGAGTGCCGTTCCCGATCGCCCCGATCATGGCGGCGCTCGCCGCCACGGTCATCGGCGTCGTCGTCGGACTTCCCGCAGTTCGTGTGCGCGGTCTGACTTTGGCCATCGTGACGTTGTCGTTCGCCAACGCCATCGAAGCGTTCTGGTTCCGCAACCCCGACTTCATCGGCGAGGGCGGCAAGGTCGTCAAGTCCCCCGAGCTGTTCGGATGGGATCTCGGCATCGGGACCGGTGACAATTTCCCGCGGCTCGAGTTCGGCTTCCTCACGCTCATCGTCCTCACTGGCGTGGCGGTCGCAGTGGCGCTGTTGCGTCGCAGTCGACTGGGGTCGGCGATGTTGGCGCTGCGGGCCAACGAGCGCTCCGCCGCGGCGTCGGGCATCGACGTGGTGAAGGTGAAGCTCCAGTCGTTCGCCATCGCATCGTTCATCGCCGGTCTCGGTGGTGCCCTGTTGGCCTATCGACAGGGCCGGGTCTCGTTCGACTCGTTCGCGACACTGCGCGGGCTCGTGTTCTTCGGCACGGTGTACCTCGCCGGCATCACGTCGGTCTCCGGCGGTGTCCTCGCCGGCGTCACCGCCGCAAATGGGGTGACCTTCGTGGCGATGGATCGCTGGCTGGAGTTCGGTGATTGGTATCCCGTGATCACCGGCGTGCTGTTGATCCTCACCGTCATCCTCAACCCCGAGGGCATCGTGGCCCCGATCCACATCAGCGCCGATGCTCGAGCAGCGAAGAAGGCCGCCAAGCTGGCTGCTCGTGGAGGTGGTGGTAGCGCCACGGCGACGGCGGCTGCTGCGCCGACCGTCGTGGGCAAGCTCATCGAGGGCGCCGAACAGCGCCCCGATCTGTTGTCGCTCAAGGGCGCGTCGGTCGCCTATGGCGGTGTGCAAGCCGTCGACGACGTGACTTTCAATGTGCCCACCGGTTCCATCGTCGGACTCGTCGGGCCCAACGGCGCCGGCAAGACGAGCCTCATCGACGCCATCAGCGGTTTTGCCAACTCCACCGGGGCCATCTCGTTGGCCGGGCGGGATCTGGCCGGCCTGAAGCCGCACGAGCGGGTGAAGGTGGGCTTGTGCCGCACCTTCCAAGCCATCGAGCTGTACGACGATCTCAGCGTGCTCGAGAACATCATGGTGGGCCTCAAAGCGCGTGGGCCTGCTGGTGCCGAGGTGATCGAGCGGACGCTCGGCATCTTGGGCATCGGCGATCTGCGCGACAAGGCCGCGGGTGATCTCTCGCAAGGTCAGCGGCAGCTGGTGTCGATCGCTCGTGCGTTGGTGGCGCAACCCACGGTGCTGCTGCTCGACGAGCCCGCTGCCGGTCTCGACTCGACCGAGAGCCAGTGGCTCGGTGATCGCCTGCGCGACGTGCGCGACGGCGGCATCACGATCCTCATCGTGGACCACGACGTCGGACTCGTGTTCAGCCTGTGCGATCAGGTCAACGTGCTCGATTTCGGCCGACTCATCGCCAGCGGTCCCCCGGACGAGGTGCGTCGGAACCCGGCGGTCGCTGCGGCCTATCTCGGCTCGACCCATGACACGTCACACGACGCCAAGCACGAGACGGGAGCGGAAGCATGAGCTTGCTCGAAGTGAAGGACCTCGACGCCGGCTACGGCCGCATCGTTGCCGTGCGCGACATCAACATCAACCTCGAGCCCGGCCGGGTGCTGGCTGTCGTCGGCCCCAACGGTGCCGGCAAGACCACCATGCTCAACACCATCGCCGGACTGCTCCCGCCCATCGCCGGCACGGTGTCGCTCAACGGCACACTCATCCCCGGTGGGCAGCCGACCACGGCCAACCACAGTGGCGTGGTGCTCGTTCCCGACGACCGTGCCTTGTTCTTCACGCTCACCACGCAGCAGAACATCGAGTTGGCGCGCTCCAAGGGAGCGCCGAAGGCCGAGACGATGCTCGATCTGTTCCCCGCGCTCGAGAAGCGATGGGACGTGAAGGCTGGGGCGCTCTCCGGTGGTGAGCAACAGATGCTGGCCATGGCCCGCGGTCTCATCCAACGACCCAAGGTGCTGTTGGTGGATGAGATGTCAATGGGACTTGCCCCAGTGATCATCGAGTCGCTGCTGCCCATCGTGCGCAAGATCGTGGAGGACGGCACGTCCTCGGTGATCCTGGTCGAGCAGCACGTGCAGCTCGGGCTCAGCGTGGCCGACGAAGTGATGGTGCTCAGCCACGGCAAGTGCATCTTGCACACCGAAGCCCGTGAGGTCGAGAAGCATCCCGAACTGCTCGAAGAGGCCTATCTCGGCGCCGGTTGAACCGGTACCCGTCCAGACAGTGCTGAGCGCTCTCGGCGCCGGTTCAACCGGCGCCGAGAGCGCTCGAGTTCACTTCATGTCGGCGATGCGTTGCGTGACGGTTCCCAGCCACGCGTCGTAGTCGGTGCCCTTCTCGATGAGCACCTTCTCGTCATCGGCCATCGTGGTGATGATGAACCTCTCCGCGGCGATGCCCTTGGTGACGACATCGGCCACTTGATCGGGGGTGAGCGCCATGCCCAGCACCGGGTGATCGTCGGGGAAGCCGTTGGAGAGCAACATGTTGGTGAGCATGGGCCCCGGGCAGAAGCACGACACCTTGATGCCCTTGGGCCGGTTGTGCACCGCCAGCCACTCCGACAACGCAAGTGCGGCGTGCTTGGTCACCGAGTACGCCGCCTTGTCAGGTTGAATTGACAACGACACCACCGACGCGGTCTGCAGCAGGTAGCCATCACCGCGCTCGATCATGGACGGCAGCACCTCGCGTGCTGCGTACAGATGCGACAGCACGTGCAGCTTCCACTCGAGGTCCCAGTACTTGTCCTCTTGCAGATCACCGGGCTGCGGCGGTCCGGCGTACCCGGCATTGGAGTGCCACACGTCGATCTCGCCGTACGTGGAGCGAGCCAGATCGGCCACCTTCTTCACGTTGTCCTCGACGGTGATGTCCACGGCCAAGCCGACCGTGCCCAATGATGCAGCCACGCGTGCCACGGCGTCGGCGTCGATGTCGGTGATGACGACTTTGGCGCCCTCGGCGACGAACCGTCGGGCGATGGCCTCACCGATGCCGTTCCCCGAACCGGTGACGACGGCGACCTTGTCCTTGAGTTGCATGCTTCTCCCCTCGAAGTCGAACGCTCGTCAGTCTGCCCTCAACGGGCGATGGCCGCCCAGTGGACGATCACTGGTCGAGCATCTCCCACCAGTGGCACCACCAGTCCTTGCCGACCAGGGTCTGGAACTTCTCGTGCCAGCAGAACGAGAGATCGTCGGAGTGATCGAGGTAGTAGAGGCAGTTGCCGCACGAGTCGCCTTCCATCGGCGAGCCCTTCAGCGCAGACACCTTGATGAGGCGCTGCACACGCTGGAACGCTTCTTCATCGACCTCGGGCTCGATGGACATTGCCATGATGTTCATGACCTCGCTTGTGCATAGGAGAGCCCGCGTGGTGCCACCAGCAATTTGGTGAGGCCACGGAACAGGGCGTTGGGGATGTGGGTGATCTCCTGGTCGGGCACCAGTTCGATGTCGGGCATGTGATCGATGAGCAGATCGAGGATGATCCGCACCTCGAGGCGGGCCAATGGTGCGCCCAGGCACAGGTGAGCGCCCTTGCCGAAGGCGAGGTGCAACTCGGCGTTGTCGCGGGTGATGTCGAACCGATTGCCATCGGGGAACAGTGAACCGTCGCGGTCGCCGGAGGCGAAGTTCATCATCACCTTGGCGTCGGCAGGGATGGGCACTCCCCCGATGGTGGTGTCCATCTTGGCGCGCCGGCGCTGGTTCACCACCGGCCCGTCATAACGCAGGATCTCTTCGGTGGCGCTGGGGATGAGCGAGCGGTCGCGCACCAACAGCTCCCACTGATCACGATTGCTCAGCAACGCGTACACGCCGTTGCCGATGGTGTTGCACGTGGTCTCGTGGCCGGCGAGGGCCATGGAATACACCATGTTCACCACGTCGAAGCGGTTCACGACGTCGTCGGGCTTGTTGTCGGCGTACTTCACCAGATCGCTGGTGAGATCGTCGCCGGGGTTGTCGGCCTTGTTCTCCACGTGACGCTTGCAGTACTGCCACATGGACACCACGTCGCCGGCGACGCGGACCTGCTCCTCCTCGGTCAACTTGCCGTAGGTGAGCAGCACGCGCGTCTCGCTCCACGCCTTGAGCTGATCGGTGTCCTCCTCGGGGAAACCCAACAGGCTGAAGGCCGCGTAGCCGGGGAACGGGAAGGCGATCTTGGAGACGAAGTCGATGATCGGCTCGTCCTTCAGCGACTTCACGAGGTTCTCGGCATAGGTGCGTAGCGCCGGTTCGAGACCGAGCATGCGCCGCGGCGTCATGCACGACAGCACCGTCTTGCGCATGTTGGGGTGCCGGGGCGGATCGGCGTTGTTGAGCGTGGGCACACGGTTGTAGCCGCCGTCATCGAGCACCTTCTGCGCGGCCGGACAGATGGGCCGCAAGGGGCTCGACGCGATCGACGCCGACCAGGTGTCGCGGTCGTACAGCATCGCTTCGATGTCCTCGTACCGGGTGACCACGTAGTGGTCGAACTCCGGTATGTAGAACGCCGGCCCTTCGGCGCGCAACGCTTCCAGCGCCGGATACGGGTTGTTGACAACGTCCTGCTCGAGCGGGTTGTAGCCGTGGGCGATGGGGCATCCGGTCATGGGCACTTCCGTTCCTGCTTGCCTGCTGGTGCGATTGTCGCGCATCGCCCGCGTCCGTCCATGCTGCTGCGGCGCTTCAACGACGTTGGGGTGGAGGCGAGCGTGTGCTCCTCAGCCGGCGATGCCTGCGGCGGCCAGGCCGCGTGGTGCGACCATGAGCTTGGTGAGGCTGCGGAACAAGGCGTTGGGGCTGTAGACGATGTCCTGACCGGGGATGAGTTCGAGGCCGGGCATGTGCTCGGTGAGGAGCTCCAGCACGATCTGCACCTCCAGGCGTCCCAGCGCAGCGCCCAGGCACAGATGGGCGCCCTTGCCGAAGGCCAGGTGCAGCTCGGCGTTCTCCCGGCTCACGTCGAAGTCGTCGCCATTGTCGAAGATGGCCGGATCGCGATCGGCCGACGCGAAGCACATCATCACCCGCGCCCCCTTGGGGAGCTCGACGCCGCCGAGCACCGTCTCGCAGGTGGTGATGCGGCGATGGTTGATGACCGGTCCCTCGTAGCGGAGGATCTCTTCGACGGCATTGGCGATCTTGGATCGATCGGCCACCAGCGCGTCCCACTGCTCACGGTTCTGGAGCAGAGCGAACACTCCGCTGCCGATGGTGTTGGTGGTGGTCTCGTGGCCGGCGAGCGCCATCGAATAGAGCATGTTCACGATGTCGAAGTGCGTGACCAGATCGGGCTTGTCGTTGGAGTACCGGATGAGATCACTGGTGAGATCGTCACCGAGGTCGGCGGCCTTGTTAGCCACATGGCGCTCGCAGTACTGCCACATGGACACGATGTCGCCGGCGACGCGCACCTGCTCGGCCTCCGACAGGCGCCCGTAGGTGAGCAGCACGCGGGTCTCGCTCCACGCTTTGAGCTGATCGGTGTCGGCCGGCGGGAAGCCCAGGAGCGTGAACGCCGCGTAGCCCGGGAACGGGAAGGCCACCTGTGAGATGAAGTCGAGAACGGTCTCGTCCTTGACGCTCTTGATCAACGCGGTGGCGTAGTCACGCAGCGGCGGCTCCAGCGATCGCAGTCGTCGCGGTGTCATGCACGACAGTACTGCCTTGCGCATGATCGGGTGCCGGGGCGGATCGGCGTTGTTGAACGTCGGGACCCGACGGTACCCCCCATCGTCGAGCACCTTCTGCGCTGCCGGGCACACCGGGTTGAGTGGGCTCGATGCATTGGCCGCCGAGTACGTGTCGCGGTCGTACAGAACCGTCTCCACATCCTCGTAGCGGGTCACGAGATAGTGATCGAGCTCGGGGAGATAGAACACCGGCCCTTCGGCCCGCAGCTTGCTCAACACCGGGTGCGGGTTGCGAACCGTGTCGGGTGCCAACGGGTCATAACCATGAGCGACAGGACAACTGGTCATGGTGACAAGTCGATCACAGCGAACCGGTCAGTTGTGTTTCAGACGCCTGTCGGACACCCTCCCCGCACACATCTGGGACGTTGGTCCCGAGGTGAGGAAGCGGAGCGGACTCGTCGAGGCAGACACGTCCCGAGGTGAGGAAGCGGAGCGGACTCGTCGAGGCAGACACGTCCCGAGCTGGGGAAGCGGAGCGGACCCGGCGAGGCAGACACGTCCCGAGGTGGGGAAGCAGAGCGCACTCGGCGAGGCAGACACGTCCCGAGGTGAGGAAGCGGAGCGCACTCAGGGCTTGTTGATGTCGGGCATCACGTTGGGGAGATCGACGTAGCCGCGGCGCTTCTTGAACCGCCAGGCGCCGTTCTCCTTGACGAGATCGTCGACGTGGCGTCCCACAGCGGTGAGCGAGGCAGATCCATCGGGCATCTTGGTCACCACCGACCACATCACCTCGGAATGAGCGGCGTCGCCGTCGAGATCGACGCGTGGGCTAGAGATGATGTGGTACGTGTTGCCGACCTTGTCGCCCAAGATGCCGGACATGAGCGCGGTGATGGCTTCGGGACCCTTGGCCCGACCCATGGGACCCATGAGTGCCTCACCATCGGTGGCGAACAGCTTGCCGTACTCGTCGAAGCGTCCCGCGTCGAGATGCGCGCCGTAGTCGATGAACAGTTGATGGATGGCCATCAGGTCTTCCATCCGCGTGATGCGCGCTTCCAATGACTCCGACATCGCCGACCCCCGTCGCTCATGCATCCGTCGCTTCGCGACGCCGCGGCTCCCCTGTCGACGTCGAAACTAGTTGAGCCCGCGTCGGACTCGCGCGTCCTCGATCTGGAGATGATGGTTCTTGTCGTAGGCCGCGAGCCACTCCGCCGGCAGGTTTCCCCACGCCTTGCCCACATCGAGCTTGGGGCCTTTGCGCAAACGCTCAGCCGCCACCACGTCGGCCAGGAAGATGGTGTTCTCATCCGCGTCCATGGAACGCAACACCTTGCACTCCAGGTAGGTGAGCGCATCGAGGAGGATCGGCGCACCGGTCTCGCCTTCCTTGACGGCCAGGCCGCTCATCTTGTCGCCGTCGTGACCCGAGCTGCCGCCGAGGGCCATGAGGATGTTGAGCGACGCGCCGAGATGATCGGCCTCACCGGACAACAGGTGCATGACGAACACGCCGGACTCGACGACCATGTCGTGGGTGAGGTTGGCCTTGGTGAGCCCGATGGTGAGGCGGGGGGCGTCGTGGAGCACGCTGGCGTTACCGGCCGACAAGATGATGCAACCGTTGTTGACGCGTGTGCCGTCGGGCCCGGTGCCCACCGAGGTGATCGCTGAGGGGAACGGGCGCAGCCCGGTCAGCGTGAAGTCGGTGGCTGAGAAGTCGAGGGGCACGGCACTCCAGTCGCAGGGGGTTCGATCATTGAACCGCCCCGCGCTGGGAGGCGCCAAAACACGTCAGGGCCCGTGACCGCTCCCGTTCTGATGGCACGATCGGCCCACGGCGGGCGCAAACGGCGATCACAAGGCGTGGAGCCCTGTTGTCGGTGATGACTACTTCGCGGTGATATACGTCTCGCCGAAGCCCTGCGCCCACTCGATGACTTGGGACGGAGTGCCGGCAGGCGCTTCGACATGGATCCACTCGATGCCGGCGTCGGCATACTCGGCGATGGTCTGGCGATGACGCTCCACATCCACACCGAGATCACGGATGGACCAGTCGATGTATGAGTGGGCGATGTCGATGTGGCGACCGCCGGCGTCTTCCTTGAGCTGATCGATCTTGATGCGCAGATCGTCCATGGTGGCGATGTGGGCGGTCTTGGCGGTGACAGCCAACTCGGGCGGTCCGCTGAGCGGCATCCACCCCTGGGCCTTGGCGGCGACGCGGCGCAATGTGAGTTTGGCGTTGCCGCCGATCCAGATGGGGATGGGGTTCTGCGCCGGCACGGGCTTGGCGATGACGTCACGTGCATCGAAGTGGATGCCCTTGTAGCTGAAGGGCTCGCCCTTCCACGCCAACGGCATCACCTCGAGTGCCTCGTCGAACAGCGCGTTGCGCTCGTCGATGTCGATGCCGAGCGCGAAGTACTCCGACTTCTGGTAGCCGGTGCCGACGCCGAGGATGAGGCGTCCGTGCGACAAGCGATCGAGCGTGGCCGCGATCTTGGCCAGCATGAACGGGTTCCGGTACGGCACGACCGTGAGGTAGGTGAGCAGCTTGATGCGCTCGGTGGCCGCCGCGGCGAACGACAGGCCGATGAACGGGTCGATGGTCTGGTGGCCACCGGTGTCGAGCCAGCGGGCGCCAGGGATCGGGTGCTCGGTGAGCGCGAAGCCTTCCCATCCGGCCTTCTCCGACGCGGCCGCCAGCGGTCCCATGTCGCCCGAGTCGAGCAGATCGCCCGCGCTGCCGGTGATCTCCGGATACCCAATGATGAACTTCACGGTTCCCTCCACACGCTCAGGCCGCTCGTGCACAGCGGCTCGCTCATAGCCCCCAGCAATGACCGAGACGACCTTAGCCCGCAGAGCCCAAGATCCTTCGAGCCTGCGCGATGAGCGGAGCATCGATCATCTGGCCATCGAGCGAGAACGCTCCAGAACCCTTTTCGTCGGCGGCGGCCACCACCTTGCGGGCCCATTCGAGTCCGGCACCGGCGGAGAATCCCCCGCCCGATGAGAACACGGTGTTGATGGGGCCGGCGTGCGAGGGATGGATGCAGATCTTGCCCTTGAACCCGAGCGACTTGCCCAACACAGCGTCGCGCTCGACGAGATCGAGATCGTTGATGCGCGTCACGATGGAATCGAGCGCCCACACGCCGCTCACGTGGGCGTGCATGGCGACGAGCGACTTGGGTGTGAGGACTTCGATGCCGCCTTCGCTACGCACTCCCCCGAGGTCGGCCATGTAGTCCTCGGCCCCGAAGTAGCAGTAGTCGACACCCTCCACGGCGAGGATCTCGCCGGCGGCGAGCACGCCGCGTACGGTCTCGATGCCAGCCAGCAGCCGCACGTTGTGGCCGTCGACCGTCCACCAACTGGTGAGGACGGTGACCATGTCCTCGGCCGATTCGGCCTTGGGCACCACGATCACGTCGGGGCGCGGTGCATCTCGCAGCGCGTCGACGTCGGCGACGTAGTCGTCGGTGTCGAGCGCGTTCACCCGCACGGCGCGGATGGCACCACCATCGGGTCGCGGTGTGGCCAACCACTGAGCCACCTGCTGGCGCGCCGATGCCTTGTTCGGTCCGGACACGCCGTCTTCGAGATCGACGATGGCCACGTCGGCACCGCTCATCTCCGCCTTGGCGAAACGATCGGATCGATCACCGGGCACGAACAGCCACGAGCGGCGCGCGCTGGCGGCCAAGCGGGCGGCGGCTTCGGCGTTGGCGAGCGGATCGGGTGACATCACGCCTCCGGGGTGCAGCGCATGAGCGCTTGACGCGTGCACTTGCACACGATCTTGTCGTCCTGGTTGAGCCCGAGGTGCTCGATGGTGACGATGCCCTGCCCCGGCTTGGACGCCGACAGCCGGGCCTCGAGCACGGTGGATCGCACGGCGATGGTGTCGCCCACGAACACCGGGTTGGGGAAGGTGACCTCGCTGAAGCCGAGGTTGGCGATGGTGGTGCCGTGCGTGAGTTCGTGCACCGAGATGCCGACCACGAGGCCGAGGGTGAACAAGCTGTTCACCAGCGGCTTACCGAACGGGGTGTCGAGCGCGGCGTGATGATCGAGATGGATCGCCGCCGGGTTCATGGTCATGGTGGTGAACAACACGTTGTCGGTCTCGGTGACGGTGCGCGTGATGGCGTGGTCGACCACGAGACCGACGGGCAGCTGCTCGTACCAACGGCCGGAATGTCGCGCCGGACGGTCGGCGCCGCTCACGATTGCCCTGCTTCGTAGTGGCCGAGGATCTCCCGTCCGATGAGCATCCGACGGATCTCGTTGGTGCCAGCACCGATCGTGTACAGCTTCGCATCGCGCACCAGACGGCCGGCCGGGCTCTCGTTCACGTAGCCGA
>JBFWVD010000067.1:0-24262 GCA_050246915.1 Acidimicrobiia bacterium
GCACCTACACCGCCCTGTACACGGTGCTGAGCGTCGGCTCTCTCGCC
Organism: Acidimicrobiia bacterium; assembly: GCA_050246915.1. Lineage (GTDB taxonomy): Bacteria > Actinomycetota > Acidimicrobiia > Acidimicrobiales > Ilumatobacteraceae > JBFWVD01. The sequence goes on from JBFWVD010000067.1 coordinate 48, forward strand.
GCGGCGCTCGTCACGGCGCGCAGCCCGAACGCGGACCTGCAGTTCGCCGTCCGTTGGGCATACGGTTTCGGTGTATCTCTGCTGCTGCTCGCGGCGGCGCCGAGTCTCATCGCGGCCATGGTGGCTGCGATCACCCTCGGCTTTGCCAGCATCATGTTCATGACCGGTGCGACATCGATCATCCAGACGCGTGCCGAGCCGTCCATGCGTGGCCGGGTGCTCGCGCTCCAGGCCATGGTGCTCCTCGGCACCAACCCCATCGGCGGTCCGATCATCGGTCAAGTCACCGACTGGTTCGGTGCCCGCGTCGCGGTCCTGCTCGGTGGTGTCGGCGCTCTCGGCGCTGGTGCGTGGGGCGGCGCCCAGTGCCGCACCGCGATTGATCCCTCCGTACCGCCATGCGAGGGTGAGCATCGATGAGCCTCGTCGACGCCAACGCCCAGCGATCCGACGCGGGAGCCGGTACGGCCATCATCGGCATCGGACAGTCCGCCGTCGGCCGCCGGCTTGGTCGCTCTGCTCTCAGCCTCACAGTGGACTCGACGCTCGAAGCAATCGCCGACGCCGGCCTGTCCCCCCGCGACATCGACGGCCTCGCCGCCTATCCCGGCGGCGGAGTGGGGACGCCGGGGTTCGCCGGCCCAATGCTGGCGGAGGTGCAGGACGCGCTTCGCCTCGAGCTGGGTTGGTACACCTCCGGCGTCGAAGTACCCGGCCAGCTGTCGCCCATCATGCACGCCGACATGGCCATCCGCCGTGGGCTCGTGCGCCATGTACTGGTATACCGCACCGTCACCGAGGGGTCGGCACGTGCCGCTGGTCGCGCTGCACCCGACACTGGCGACTCGAAGGACCGAACAGCACCCCCGGTTCCGAGCAATCGTGGTGCGATCGGCTTCGGAGCCGAGGGGCCCATGCAATGGCTGAGCCCCTACGGCGTGGCCTCGGCCGCCAACTGGTACGCGCTGCATCTTCGTCGCTACATGCATGAGTTCGGTCTGACCCGCACGCAGCTCGGCGCATTGGCAGTGTCGGCACGCACCAAGGCCGCACTCAATCCGAAGGCCATCTATCGCGATGCCCTCACGATGGAGCACTACCTCAGCAGCCGCATGATCAGCGATCCGCTGTGCCTCTACGACTGCGACGTTCCATGCGATGGTTCAACGGCGTTCGTCGTCTCCGCCCAACACGCGGTACCGGATGCTCCTCACGGCGGCGTCGACATCGTCGCGTTCGGATCTGCGGCGGGACCGCGAACGTTCCGTGATCAGCTTCCCGATCCGTGGTTCGGGGCGCGCGCTGCAGCCCAGATGTGGGCGCAGACCGACCTGCGACCGAGCGATGTCGATGTGGCGCAGCTCTACGACGGCTTCAGCTTTCTCGCACTGTGCTGGCTCGAGTCTTTGGGGTTCTGCGGCCGTGGCGAGGGAGGCGACTTCATCGACGGCGGCGCCCGCATCGCTCTTGACGGGGTCCTGCCGCTCAACACCAGCGGCGGACAACTGGCGGCCGGTCGGTTGCACGGCCTCGGTCTGTTGCACGAAGCGTGCCTGCAGCTGCGCAACCAAGCCGGTGATCGCCAAGTCGCCGGGGCGGAGGTGGCCGTCGTCGCCAACGGTGCGGTCCCCAACATGGGATGCATGCTGTTGACCCGGTCGCGCTGAGGGTCGAGCGCGCAGCAGGTCCAAATCGGTCGGCGGCGGCTCAGCCCCAGCGGTGCAACGCTCGCTTGTGTCCGGTGATCGCATCGGCATCGAGACGCGTCGTGTGCCGGGCCCATTCCTCGGCCACGCTCACCGGATCGTCGGCGATCGCGTGGAGCGCACCCCACGCGAGCGCCTGCTCGGCGCTGATCCGCCTCGACGCCACGAACAACATCCGCGCCGTCGCTTCCCCCATCCGATCGCGCACAGCAGCCACGTAACGGGCATCGATGGTGTAGCCGAGCTTGGCGGCCGGCATCTCGATCCACGCTGTCGCCGCAGCGACACGCACATCACATCCGGCGGCCAGCATCAGCCCCATGCCGATCGCCGGACCATTGAGTGCGGCAACGGTGAGAGCGCTGTGGGCGATGAGCGCCGGGAGCAGTTCATCCATGCACGCCTTGAACGCCGCTCCGTCCTGAGGAGTTTGTAGATCGAAGCCGGCCGAGAACGTCGTCCCCGTCGAGCCGATCACCAGCGGTCGCGCCTCCCCGGGCGTCGTCAGCCACGCAAGCAGTTCCTGCACGGTGGCGAGCGACAATGCGTTGCGACGCTCGGGACGATCGATCGTGGCCGTCACGATCCCCTCGGAGTCGGTCCAGGTGATCAGAGCGCATCACTCATTTGTACGACTCGATCGGCCGCTCGACCAGTTCCACCGTGATGCCGTCGGCATCGCGCGTGAAGGAGATCCACAGGTCAGGCAGTGGGGTTCCCTCGAGCACGAAACGGGCGGGATCATTGGCGTGTGGCCAACCGGCGGCCTGCAACGCCGTCGCGGCATCGCGCGAGTTCTCGACACCAAGTGCCATGCGGTACAGCCCTTGGTCCGACGCGCCCAGGTTCGGGGTCCCTTCCGACACCGGATCGATCCACTGGGTCAACTCGAGCCCGTAGGACGGATCGAAGGGCATCACCACCCGCTGGGTCTTCACTCGCGCCGAGATGGTGTCGCCGCCGGGGATGGCCCAGTTCCACTGGCGCTCGACCGCTGCGCCGTCTGCCTCGAACCCGATCGCCTCGTACCAAGCGCGCGAGCGATCGAGATCGGCCACGGTGAGTCGGGCATGGAGTCCGGTCGCCTTCTCGACGGAGGAATCCTCGTACACCTCGACGGTGACACCATCGGGATCTCGGAACAACGTGGCGTTCACCCCGTCACCAGTGATCGAACCCAATGAGAGTCCGAAGCCGTTCACCCCAGCCACGATGGTGTCGAGCGCCGGAACCGTGTAGGCAACCGACTGCATGCCGATGTGGTTCGGTCGCTCGTACCCTTTCGGGAACACGATCGGAGCGGTCCAATGGACCAACTCGAGCGAGGGGCTGCGACGAGCACCACGATGGTCGTAGAGGAACGAAACCCGGCTCGAACTGGGGATGTCGATGCCCATGGCGCTCGCGTCGCCGTCGGTCGACTCGGTGTACATGATCTGCCGCATGCCGAACAACGAGGTGTAGATCTCTTTCGAGCGCTCCAGGTTCGTGCAATTCAAATTGACATGCAGGAAGCGCTGGACCTGAGCCGTCTTGGCGGGCGGGATCGCTGGGAGCATGGTGGAGAACACCTTCCTGGATGAGGACAACGATGTTGTGCTGTTGGGTTTCGCGAGCAGCACCGATGAGTCGACGCTACACGCGAGCGGCGTGCACCACGGCCCCGGACACGCCTACGTCCACGCGGTAGATCGAGCCGTTCGGCGACGTCGCCGCGCCCGGGCCGACGTTGGTCTCGTCATCGGTCACCACGTACAGCGTCCCGCTCCCGGCTGGGCCGAAACACACGCTGGTGACCGTGGGCGTCGTGAAGTCGATGCGGCCCAGCATCGCACCTTCTGGCGAGAACGATGCGACACAGCCTCCGTGGTGAAACGCGATCCACAGATCTCCGTGCTCATCGACCGCGCAGCCGTCGGGGCTTCCGGGCAGCTGCGCCGTCGAGAACTCCCGCACCACACCGTTCAGCGGTCGGGCGAGGTCGAACACCAACACTCTCTTCGCCCGAGAGTCGATCTGGAACAGGTACTGCTCGTCGACGCTGACGGCGTTGCCGTTGGGCAGCAGCCCCTCGTACACGACGTCGGCGTGGTCCTGGGCGCTGATGAGGACCACGGCGCCCGGCCCGTAGTCGCCGTCGGCCGTCATGCGTTGCACACCGGCCCAGATGCGACCGTTCGGATCGGCGCCGATGTCGTTGAACCCGCCGGCCGACAGTCCCGACGAAGCGGGAACCTGATCTCGCGAGTAGATCAGCCGGCTTTGCCCATCGATGATGTGCGACAGATCACGACCGGAGACCACCACACCCCCGTCGGCGTGGGCGCAGATGCCGCCGACCCCTCGACGCTTGGCCAACACCAACTCGACCGAATCGTCGGGCAAAAGTCGGTAGACGCCGCCGTGACGCACATCGCCGAAGTAGAGGTTGCCGTCACTGGCCAGCGTCGGGCCCTCGACCGTTCCATAGCCCGTCGCCACGAGCTCCACATTCCCCATTGCTCCCCCCAGAGGACGCTGCGCCTCGCGCCGGGCCCTCTCGACGGACCCTACCGATTCGGCGAGTACGGTCACGGCTCATGGACGACGATCGCATCAACCTGGCGAACGAGACCGGCTACCGGTTGTTCCGCACCGCGTTCTCCGTCGACGCACTCCCCGGAGAGCCCGAGAGTGCCGCCGACTTCCGACGCTTGTGCAACGAACACGCCTTTGCTGACTCCTGGACACGAACGGCCCTCGACGATCGCACTCGTAGCCTCCTCACCGTCGCCATCTTGGCCACGCTGGGGTCCAACAAACTTCGTGGCCATCTCGGTGGCGCCCTCTCACTCGGCGTCACCCCCGACGAGATCGTGGACCTGTTCGTCCATCTCGCGACCTACGCGGGCGTGGCACGGGCATCGGACGGATTCGAGATCGCCAGTGAGCTGATGATCAAGAAGGCTGCACGTGATGCCGAGCGCGCCGCTCGCGACTCGGAACCGGGCTGACCGTCGCCGCTGTGGCCGCCGCAGATCCTGTAGCGGCCACATTGCTCGGCGAACGACGCGCCGCCGGCGTGGTCCGGCCCAAGGTGAACCCGGCGTAGCGGACGGGTACGATCCCGCGCCGGCTATTGACGTCAGCAATGGGCTGACGATCGACACCAACAGACACGGGGGATGCGATGAGTTCGATGTTCGACAAGTCCGCGCTGCTTGCCAGGGCCAAGGCCCAGACCGGACTGGAGGACCTCGGCGACGTCCCCTATGAGCCAGCGCTCGACGTGCTGCTCGCCTCGCTCGAACGTGATGCCAAGCTCGATGCCAAGGGCATCACCAACGCCGAGAACCTCGTGGTGAGCATGTTCTCCAAGCGGCTCGGTCTGGTCAAGGACCGCAACGACAATCCGGCCATCGCCGATGAGAAGATCGTCGCTCCGGTGTTCATCATCGGACTGCCCCGCACCGGCTCTACCCACCTGCATGCTCTCATGGCCCAGATCAACGGGGCTCGCACGCCGATGTTCTGGGAGATGAGCATGCCGTCGCCACCGCCGCGGCTCGAGACGTTCACCACCGACCCGCGCGTCGCTCAGGTACAGGCCATCGTCGATCAGTTGCCCGTCGAGTTCCAACAGCGCCATCCCCTCGCCGCGATGCGACCAGAGCAATGCAACGCCCTGATGGACTGGAGCTTCATCAACCAAGCGTGGACGGCCATGTGGGAAGCATCGAGTTACCGCGACTGGCTCTTCAACACCGACTACGCGCCGGCGTTCGAAGCCCACCACCGCATGCTGCAGCATCTGCAATGGCAGGTGCCGGGCACATGGGTGCTCAAGTACCCCAAGCACATGATCAACCTGCAGGCATTGCACGCCAAGTACCCCGACGCCAAGTTCGTCTGGACCCACCGCGATCCAGGCGTGGTCATCCCGTCGGTCATCAGCTTCACCAGCTTCTATCGCTCGCAGAACCCCGCGTATGACCCACAGCTGTTCGGTCGCGAATGGGCGATGCTGGAAGAGATGGTCGCTCATCGTGGCATCGCCTTTCGCAACTCGACGCCCGGCGTCGAAGAGAACTCGATCGACGTGTACTTCCGTGATCTCATGAGCGATCCGCACGCGACGCTCGAACGCATCAGCAACCATGCCGGGCTCAGCTACGACGACGGCTCGCGCGAAGCGGTGCAGCAATGGCTCGACGACCATCCCCGTACCAAGCACGGCGAGCACACCTATACCGCCGAGGAGTTCGGCCACAGCGCCGACGCCCTTCGCCGACGGTTCGCCTTCTACATCGACAGATTCGACGTACCCATCGAGCGGAAGTCCTGACGAGCACATGAACGGAGAACAGCGATGATCCAGGGAGAGAAGATCCTCATCAGCGGTGTGAGTGGGATGGTGGCACAGCCACTCGCTCGTCATCTGGCCAAGGACAATGAGGTGTGGGGCATCGCTCGCTTCGGACTGGCCGGCGATCGGGCGGTCGAGAACTACAAGCCGGCAACCGGTGGCGACCCGGGCCGTGATCTGTCACCGCGGGAAGACCTGGAGGCTGCCGGGATCACGACCCGATCGGTCGACCTCGGCGTCGCCGACTTCAGTGAACTACCCGACGATTTCACCTACGTGCTGCACCTGTCGTGGTTCCGCGCCGACCTCGCGCATCTCGAGGCGGCCATGCGCACCAACGTCGAAGGCCCAGGTCTGCTGTTGCACCACTGTCGCAAGGCGAAGGCCGCTCTGGTCATGTCGGGCATGGGTATCTACAGCCCCATCGAAGATCCCCATCACGCGTACACCGAGACCGATGCCATCGGTCGCGGAGCAACGGCGTACGCGGCAACCAGCCCGGCATCGAAGATGGGGGTCGAGGCGGTGGCCCGCTACTGCGCTCGGGCCTACGGGCTGCGCACAGTGATCACACGGCTCAACACGTTCTTCGGCGGGCCGATCTCGTTCCCCGGCATGCATGTCGCCTCGGTGTTGAACGGCCAGACGATGACTGCACCTTCTGACCCCAACATCCACACGCCCATCCATTGGCTCGACATGATCGATCAGCTCGAATCGCTGCTCGATGCCGCCAGCACACCGGCGTTCATCACCAACTGGTGCGGCGATACCGACATCACCGCTCAGGACTGGATCGCGGTGGCTTCGGACATGTCGGGCAAGCCCGGCTCCATCGTGTCCAAGTATGTGCCGGGCAGCCCCGCCGGCACACGGGCCGATCCGACCCGCCGTCGGTCGGTCACCGGACCGTGCAAGGTCGACATCGCCGCCGCATACCGCGATCTGTGCACCGAGATGATCGCCGCTCACTGAACATCGTCGATCATCCCGGGGTCAACTCCGGAACATCTGGATCGGGTTGTGGCGTGCCATCGCCGAACCCAACGGCCCGTTGAGCATCTGGGCGCGCGTCAATCGCTTGTGGAACAGGTCGAGTAACGCCAGATCATGCTCGCCGGTCTTGGCGTCGGCGATGACGAACTGCTCGAGCTGCGCCTCGCCCTCCAACCAGTTGTCGGGGCGGTGGCCCAGCACCGGTGCCAGATCATCGAGATCGGCTCGTTCCACCGCGTCGCCGATCTCCATGTATCGCTCCAGGTGACGAGCCAAGCGGAACGTGGTGCGCAACTTGTAGCCGAGCACGTCTCGTCGATCGCCGTGGACGAAATCGCCAGTGCCGTCGTCGCCCATCTCGGCGTGGCGCGTGTGCTCGAGCTCGCGCAGCGTCCGCACCAGGTGGTGATGCGCGCCTGACACCTGGCGCACGGTCGGCTCGGGAACTTCCACCGTCGGTGGCTCGAGGTCCAGGTACTCGTACACGCCTTCGGTGAAGTACAGGTTGGTCTCGTTCGCCCACTGCAGGTTGGTCATGTAATCGACACCGGGCTGGGGATGACGGAACGTGTGGGCGAACGGCAGCTCGTTCCAGAGCGTCGAGGCGATGTGGAACAGCTGGATGGATCGCATGTCCACAGCCTCGCCCGACAGCTCACCGTATCGGGCATAGAGCGCGTTGAAGTCCCCGCAACGAAGCACACTCTCGCGTTGACGCCAACCGGCGAGGTCCACCATCGGATCGCTGATGTGTCCGAGCTCGACATCGATGATCGATACGAGGCGTCCGTCGCAGTGCATGAACTGTCCGCTGTCCCACACCACCGCGCTCTGGCGTCCGCTGGTGATCGGTCGATGACGACGCACCCACGAGATGCCGAACTCCGCGAACGGGTTGGGCCGATTCTTGTGCTGCCGGTACACCTGCTCGAGTTGGTTGATCTCGACGAGTCCTTGGTCCTCGGGGCGTTCGGCTCGCACGATGCCAGCTTCCACGAACGGCGTGACGTCGAGAGAGTGCATGCGCACCAGCACCTGCAGATAGTCGTCGACCACGGCGTCACGATCGGAAAGGCTCACCCCGTCGAAATCGGGGCGTCCCTCGACGCGGTCCATCACGTAGGCGCGAGGCCGATCCATCCAGCCGTGCACCTTGGGGATCGGAATCCCCTGTTCGTTCAGTGTCCGGTGCAGACGCATCTCGTGATCGAGGGGGAACACGTTCACGTCCGGGCGCTCGCTGCGCACCACGAGCTCCACGTTCTCGCCGTCACGCTCGAGGTCCACGTACCACATGGGCCGCCAACGCGCCTGTGGTCGGATGGCCGACACGGTGCCGCCGACGTTGGCCTCCAACCACTGCACCACCAGCCCGGTCGGCGAGCCGTCGCGCGCTATGACTCCTGATCCCGTGTCCCCGGAACCCGTAGCCATGACGTCCCCCTCAGGTCAGCATCTCAACAGAAGATCTTCCGCAACTCCGGTTTCATCACCTTCAAGAACGCGTTGCGGGGCAGTGCCTCGAGCACCTCGAGCTGCTCGGGGATCTTCTGCGTCATGAGCCCCCTGGCGACGCAGTGCTCACGCAGCGCAACGAGCGTCGGTGCCGTGGCGCCGGGCGACAGCTCCACCACCGCGCACACTCGCTCGCCCCGATCGACGTCGGGCACGCCGATGATGGCGACGTCGGCGATGCCGGGGAACTCACGCACGACGAGTTCGACATCGAGCGCGCTGATGTTCTCGCCCTTGCGGATGATCACGTCCTTCACCCGACCGGTCACCTGCAGGCGCCCGTCGTCGCGGAAGCGGCCGAGATCACCAGTGCGATAGAAGCCATCCGCAGTGAACGCCGCCGCCGTCATCTCCGCGTCGAGGTATCCATCGCACAGCATCGGCGATCGGACGTAGATCTCACCGACCTCGCCGGCGGGCACGACGTTGCCATCGCCATCGCGAAGGATGATCTCGTTGCCCGGCAAGGGCAACCCGTCGGTATAGGCCAGTTGCTCGTCGGTGTCGGTGTACACACCCGATGTCAGGTACGGGCATTCGGTCATTCCCAGTCCGTGCACGGCGCGCGCGTGCACGAGGTCGCGCAGGTCGAAGAAGACGTCGGGCGGCTTGGGACCGCCGCCAGCGATCATCGCCCGCAGCGTCGGCACGATGGGCACATCGGGATTCTTCCGCTGCTCGTTGATCATGGCGATGTAGTGAGCGGTGCCGCCCCCGGCCTGGGTGACGCCGTGGGCCTTCATCGCCGCGGCGGCCACGTCGGGCACGAACGGATCGATCAGCAAGAACGACACGCCAGCGATCAAGTAGCCACTGAGGGCCATGATCCCGCCGATGTGGGGAATGGGGAACGCAACCGACCCGATGTCGGCCTCGGTGAGCGATCCGATGTGCACCATGGCCTCGCCGGCGGCGATCAACGAGCGATCGCGATGGCGGGCGCACTTGGGCTGTGCGGTGGTCCCCGACGTCGTGTACACCCAGCGCACGTCCTCTGCCGATGATGGCGGAGGCGGCAGCGTCGCCGGATCACCGACGGGCAGCGGCTCGCTCAGCGCCAGGACGTTGATGGGGGCGCCGTTCACATCGCGGCGCTCCGCAACGAGCTCATGCACCATTGCCGCATGATCGAATCCCCGCCACTCGGGGATCACGATGAACAACGAGGGCTGGAACTGGTCGAGCACCGAGCTGATCTCGCGCGCCCGGTAGACCGTGACGAGCGGATTCTGCCACGCACCCAAGCGGGCGAGCGCGAGCATGAGCACGACGGCGTCGGGACAGGTGGGCATCTGCCAACTCACGCGGGTCCCCGGCCCGATGCCGAGCGCGTACAAGCCTGCCGCCACCTGCTCGGCCCGGGCGATCACCTCGCCGAAGGTCATCTCGGCCCCGTACAGATCGGCCAACATCCGCCGATTTCCCGACAACGCGGCACGCTCCGAGGCGATGTCCCACAACGTCTTGGAGTCCACGGCGATCGCCGTCATCGACAAGCTCCTGTTCCCCGGAGAGCTACCCCGGCCATCGTCGCGCGCGGGCGATGGCTCGACACTAACAATGATGTCCCGGGGCGCAACGAAGGCACCGATCCGTCGGAGGCTGTCGGTCAACGCCGTAGAGCGCTGAGTTGGGCCGTGTGGCCAGTGAGGTGGACGTTGGGATGGATCTGCAACACCAACTGTCGCCACGGCATCGATCCTTCGAACCCGATCCGGCCCCCGTCGAGGAGACGACACGGCACCGCGGTGTCGAGCTGCTCGTCGTCGAGCCGGCCCAGCACATGAAGCAGCTGCTCACTGCGCGCTCGACCCAACTGCACCAGTTCGTCGATGGAACGACCAGCGGCCAACGCGTCGAGGCGGGCCACATCGGTGGCCGCGGCGTTGTCGAACATCGTGACCTCCCCGTGCAACAGGGCGCGACTCACCGCGATCAGGCCGGCATCGTTGAGGGCAATGTGGGCGATGACCTGAGCCGCCGACCATTCGCCAGCGGGCGGGTCCACGAACCCGTTGCCATCGATCACCGTGCCAACCTCGGCGCCGTCTGCGGCACCGGCGGCAGCGAAAAAGGCGCGATACGCGCCGGCGAGATCGTCGAGATCGGACCGGCTGGGCTGCTCGGCACGCTTCACTCCGAAGGTCATCCCGTCACCGACCGGAACCATCGACAGCGTCACGCGATCATCGTTGGCCACCAACTCGTTGAACCATCTGATGTCGAGCGTCGACTGCACGATGCCATCGATGACTGCTGGCGGTCGTCCGGCGAAACGGGCGCGTACCTCGGACTCGGTGACGTCGGGGTCGACAAACCCCTGGAACAGCGTGTTGTCGGCGATCAGCAGTCCGCCGTCACGCAGCAACTCGAGACCGAGGTTCCAGTACTGCCAGTAGTTGCCCTTGTCGGCATCGATGAACACCAGATCCATGGTGCCCCGGTGCCCCTCGGCCAGCAGAGCCTCGAGCGACTCGACGGCCGGTCCGTGACGGAGCGTCACCTTGTGATCGACGCTGGCACGTTCCCAGAAGTCCTGGGCAACCGCGGTCCACTCTTGGTTCAGGTCGAAGCACCACAGATGGGCATCGGTCGGCGATGCCATGGCCATCACCAATGAGCTGTATCCGGTGAAGACGCCGACCTCGACGATGCGCATGGGTCGCAACGCTTGGACGAGCATCTCCATGAACTGTCCCTGCAGTGGTGACACTGCCATGGTGGCCCGCGGGTTCTTGGCCGTCTCGGCGCGATGGTCCGCCAGGATCGGTCGGTCCCGCATCGACACCGACCGCATGTAGTCGAACAGCGCGTCGTTCATCCGGATCATGTCGGAGCTCATGGTCCTCCCCTGTCAGCAGAACCGCTTGCGCAGCTCGGGCTTGATCACCTTCAAGAACGCGTTGCGTGGGAGCGCGTCGACCACCTCGAGTTGCTCGGGGATCTTCTGCATCATGAGCCCCTTGGCCACGCAGTGCTGGCGCAACATCTCCAGCTTTGGCGCGCTCGCTCCTGGGGTCAGCTCGATCACCGCGCACACTCGCTCACCCCGCTCGTCGTCGGGCACCCCGATCACCGCCACGTCGCCCACGCCGGCGAGATCGCGCACGACGAGCTCCACGTCGAGAGCGCTGATGTTCTCACCCTTGCGGATGATGATGTCCTTGATGCGACCCGTCACGCGGATGTGCCCGTCGGGACGGAACATCGCGAGATCACCGGTGCGATAGAAGCCATCGGCAGTGAACGCCGCCGCCGTCATGTCCGCATCGAGATACCCGTCGCACAGCAATGGGGATCTGACGTAGACCTCCCCGATCTCCCCTGTGGCCACATCGTTGCCGGCGGCGTCGCGCAACACCACCTCGTTGTCGAGCACCGGTGCACCGTCGGAGTTGGCCAACTGCTCATCGGTGTCGGTGACGATCCCCGAGGTGAGGTACGGGCACTCGGTCATGCCGAAGCCGTGTACGGCGCGAGCGCCCACCACGGACTCGAGCTCGTAGAAGATCTCCGGAGCCTTCGCGCCACCGCCGGCCACGATGCACCGCAGCGTCGGCACCAGCAGCTCGTCGCCGTGTTCGCGCTGCGCGTTGATGAACGCGAGGTAGTGCGCCGTACCGCCACCCACGACCGTCACCCCGTACCGACGCATCACCGGTGCTGCCGTCTCGACCAGGAAAGGGTCGAGCAACACGAGCGGCACGCCGACCAAGAGGTAGGCACACAGGTTGTTGATGCCGCCGATGTGGGCGATGGGGAAGGGCATGGCCGCGACATCGTCGGATGACAGTGCGTTGGTGGTCGCGCTGGCGCGCCCAGCCATCACCAGAGATCGATCACGATGGCGTGCGCACTTCGGCTCGGCCGTGGTGCCCGATGTGGTGTAGATCCACCGAACCTCCTCAGCCGAGTCCGGCGGCGCCGGCAACGTCGTCGGGTCACCCTCGGGCAGTGCGCCGTCGAGCGCCAGCACGTTCACCTCGCCGTGTTCGGCGACCAGTTCGTTGACCATGGTGAGGTGATCGAATCCACGCCATTGCGGGATCACGATGAACCATTGCGGCTCGAACTGGCGTAGGACCGACCCGACCTCGCGTGCTCGATACACGGGAACCAGCGGGTTCTGCACCGCACCCAACCGGGCCAACGCCAGCAGCACCACCACCGCATCCGGGATGGTCGGGAGCTGCCAGCTCACGCGGGTTCCGGGGCCGATCCCGAGCTCGTGGAGCCCGGCAGCGACACGCTCGGCGCGAGCTACCAGCTGCCCGATGGTCTCTTCATGACCATGCAGGTCGGCGACCCCGAGTTGATCGGGCGTCGCATCTGCGCGCGCCCGCGCGATGTCCCAGACGGTTCGAGTCTCGAGGGGGATCGGTGCCATGGCAGCGACCCTAACAACGCGCTCGCGGCCCGAGTCAGGTCGACCGGCTGCTGCATGGCCTCCGCCGAGGGAAACGTCGAGGTGATCGTCATCCGCGTGCCGCCATCACTCACGACTCGCCGTCGGGCCCGCCACCATCCTCGAGACCGGAATCGTCGAGGCCGGCGCGCTCGTCACGCTCGGCCCACTCCAGCAGCTCGGCAATGTCGAACACGGCATCGTCGATGCCCGCATGGAGATCTCCCAACTCTGCGAAGCGACCGGGCACGGTGCGCAATGTGCAGTCCCCCGGCTCGACTGTGTCGATCTCGTCCCACCTGATCGGTGTCGATACCGGAGCGTTGGCGAACCCGCGCAGTGAGTACGCACTCGCCATCGTGTGATCACGGGCGTTCTGGTTGTAGTCGACGAACACGGCGCGCGGGTCGCGGTCTTTGCGCCACCACGTCGTCGTCACGAGATCCGGCGCGCGTCGTTCGACCTCTCGGGCAAAGGCCAAGGCCGCGCGACGCACGTCGCTGAACCCGTGGGCGGGGGCGATGCGGACATAGACGTGGATGCCCCGTCCTCCTGACGTCTTGGGCCAACCAACCGCGCCCAACTCGTCGAGGACCTCGTGCACCACATGGGCCACAGCCCGGATGGATGACAACGGGCACTCGGGCATGGGGTCGAGATCGATGCGCCACTCGTCGGGTCGCTCGACATCGGTCGATCTCGAGTTCCACGGATGGAACTCGACGGTGGACATCTGCACCGCCCAGATCACCTGGGCCAGCTCGCTCACGCTCAGCTCGTCCGCATGCTGGCCATAGCGTGGGAAATCGACGCGCACGGTCTCGACCCAAGGCGGAGCGCCCGACGGCACGCGCTTTTGATGCACCTTGTCGCCCGCGATGCCTTTGGGGAAGCGATGCAACATGCAGGGGCGCTGCCGCAGCGCGTTCACGATGCCAGGGCCCACCGAGAGGTAGTAGTTGATGACGTCGAGCTTCGTAGCACCGATGGCCGGGAAATACACCCGATCGGGGTTCGAGACGCGCACGGTCCGCTCGCCGACCCGCAGTTCCATCGCCGGTGAGGCAGTCACGGCAACTGCACGCCGCCGTCGACCTGCAGGACCTGACCGGTGACGAACGCAGCCTTTTGCGATGCCAGGTACACCGCGGCGGCGCCGATCTCCGACGGCTTGGCATGCGGCCGCGTCAATGCCGTGTCGCGGGCGATCAACCCGACCAGCTCGGGCTGCGCGACCAGCTCACGCGGGAACAGGCCCGTCTCGGGTTGGAAGCGGCTGCCGGTGCTCGTGTCGTTGAACGGGTCCTCAGGCATGGTGCCGTACGGAGCGATCGCATTCACGGTGATCCCACTCTTGCCGACCTCGAGGGCGAGCACCTTCGTGAAGGAATGCACCGCGCCTTTCGCCGCGGAGTACACGGCCATGAAGCGATCGCCGATCAGCGCGGACATCGATCCGATGTTGATGATGCGGCCTTCGCCACGCCCGAGCATGTGGGGCAACACCGCATGTGTGCAGTTGAGCGTGCTCATCAACGTGAGATCGATGTCGTAACGCCACTGGTCGATGGTGCTGTCGACGAACGGTGACACCGCGGTGTTGCCGCCGACATTGTTGACGAGCACGTCGATCGCCCCCAACCGCTCGAGAGTGTCGCTGATCAGACCGGCCGCATCGACACGGTCGACCACATCGGTGCGTCGCCACAGCGCCTCGGGTGCCCCGCGACGCAGCGCTTCATCGACCACTCGTTGCCCGGCGATCTCGTCGCGACCGACCACGACGACACGACATCCCTCCTCGGCGAAGGCAAGCAAAATGCCCTTGCCGATGTTGGCCGTCGAGCCCGTGACGACGACGGCCTTACCTGCGAGCCCCGTATCCATGTGCCTCAACCTTCTTCGTGTGCCTCATCGAAGTGCGAAGACGCGCACTTCGATGCTCATGCGCGACGCGGCGTCAGGTCGACTGGTCGGATCGACGAAGGCGGTGTGCGGCACGCATCGCGCTCTTGACGCGTCGGTATCCCATTGCTTGAACACCACGACCTCGTGGGGCTCCATGGCCGGAAACGTGTACCAGCGATGGGCAGGGTTACGAGCGATGTGGAAGTAGGAGATCGCCGGGTAGTACTCCGCCTCGACCATCCCGGGGAATCGTCCGTCGTAGAACGCAGGGACCAGATCGTCGTGATGCACGGTTGCCGCGTGGCAGAACGCCATCGGCATCTTCTCGACTCGATTGATCGATCGCCAGGTGTTGTACACGGC
The DNA here is from genome assembly GCA_050246915.1 of Acidimicrobiia bacterium. Taxonomy (GTDB): domain Bacteria; phylum Actinomycetota; class Acidimicrobiia; order Acidimicrobiales; family Ilumatobacteraceae; genus JBFWVD01. The sequence goes on from JBFWVD010000067.1 coordinate 15,286, forward strand.
AAACCCATCGCGGCCGCATCGCTCGATGAGGACGGGATCACACACGTTGGCCGCCCATGTGCGGAAGGTGGCCTCGTCGGCATCGAGATGCGCTTTGAGTCCCCACCCGAGCATGTGGCGCGGGTATTCGGGATGCTCTCGTGCCAGTCGTTGAGGTCCGCGGATCACGTGCTCCAACACGACCATGTCGCGCGCGCCGCTGAGCTCGTGCACCAGTGCCAACGTCTCGCCGAGATAGCGCGACTCGATCTGGTCGAGGTCGAAGAAGTTGGCAACGCCACTGGGCCGTTCCCGTAGCACGAATCCGTCGACATCGATATCCAGGCGGGCGGCGATCGGTCGAGCATCGGTGATCTCGACGTCGTGCATCTCGAGCACGTCCGCAGCCAGGAGATCGGCATTGCCCGGCGCCGACCCCGCTGCGTCACGACGGGCGTGGGCAACAGATGCAGTGACCGTCGCTGCGTTGCCAGGCGCACCATCGTCGTGATCCATCACACCCCCTTCCGTGCCCCATCACCGACTGTAGCGACGCAGGGCCACCGCTCGAGCCGACCGGCGTACGCTTGGTTCGGCGAAGGGGGCCATCGTGCGCGAGGTGAAACCGATCAAGGTGGGGGTGCTGGGCGATGCCGGGGCGGACTTCGGGTGGACCGATCCCGCCGTCGAGCCGTACAACTTATGGCGCGACTTCGTCGACGGGCTGCGACTCACCTTCGACGAGGTCGAGGATCAACTCGACCGACGCATCGAGATGGTGGTGCGCGTCGCCGACGGCCTCCCCCGTGGCGAGGGGCGCGAAGTCATCCAGGCATGGCAGGAGCTTGTCGACGAGGGCTGCATCGTGGTGTTCGGGCCGTGCGTTTCCGAGAACGCGGTCACCTTGCGCGAACACATCGAGTCGGTTGGACACGTGCCGACCCTGTCGTGGGCCGGTTCGGAGAACTGGCCGGGGCAGTGGTGCTTCGCGCTCAACAACGGTTCACTCACCGAGGAGCCACCTGTGCTCGTGAACATCCTCGCGCAGGACTCGATCCATACCGTCGGTGTTCTCGTCGGGCGATCGCTCATCGGCAACGAATACCTCGAAGGGTTTCGCGCCGCCTGCCCGGTCGAGGGTGTGGAGATCGTGTCTGAAGTACGTGTCCCGCAGACGGAGACCGACAAGGTCCGCGCTGTATCGACGTTGCGCGATGCCAACCCCGACGCGCTGGTGTGTCTCGGCAATGGCTTCGAGCTGTGGGGGATCAACGACGCGATGGCATCGATCGGTTGGCACGTTCCCCGGTACACGAACACCGCCTTCGTCTTGGCCTACTACCGACGAGAATGGATGGCGAACCTCGCCGGATGGATCGGGCTCGATCAATACGACGAGCGCAACGAGACCGGCCAACAGTTCCTCGATCGATTCCAGGCCCGCTATGGACGTCGGCCCGAGTTCTACGGACCGTTGTATGCGCACGACGGTGGACGAGTGATCGGACGGGCCTTGGCCACCGCCACGCCGCTGTCGCCGCGAGGCGTGATGGAAGCGCTGGAGCGTGTGAAGCTCATGCCTGCGGCATGCGGCACTCCGGGCACACGTATCTCGTTCGGGAAGTGGCTGCGGCGAGGTTGGATGGGGACCGGCTATCTCGTGGCGCGACAGGTGAGCGAGGACGGAACCACGACGACGTTCCGAGGAAGTCTCGGCCCGCCAGTTCGACGGGGATGATCGCTCGCTCATGCGGAAGTTGGCGCCGTCGAGCTTGCACCGAACGAAGGCGACATCGCGGAATCGACTGCCCTGTCTTTGCACGCCGGAGATCCGGCAGTCGCGGAACTCGACGCGCCGCAGATCACACTCGTCGAGCACCAGCCCCGACAGCTCTGATCCATCGATCACACAATCGACGAGGCTCGATTGGTGGAGTTGCGCTCCGGTGAGGTTGGCGCGGTCGATGCGGCAACCGTCGAACTGCACGCTCGAGACATCGATGTCGCCGTGCACGCCGGCGATGCGTGATGCCATGATCTCGCGCTCGTCCTCGATCGGTTCGTCATCGTCAGGTAGCGCGTCGCCCACCTGTGGCATCACCCGGCCGATCGGCTTGTTCACATCGAGTCCCACACAGCGTCGCGCTTCTCGCGATGGGCGCGGGCCGCTTCCTCGGGGTTGTTGGTGAACCCCGTGAGGATCTGTGTCCGGTTCTCGATCTCCTTGGCGTATCGCAGGCTCGGTGCATCGAGCGCAGCATTCAGGCCGATCTTGGTCTGCCACACGCCGAACGGGTTGTTGACCGCGATGGAACGAGCCATGCGCAATGCCGCGTCGATGAGATCGTCGTGCGGCACCACCTCGTGCACCAGACCGATGCGGAACGCCTCGGCGGCGTCGATGATGCGACCGGTGAGCATCATCTCGCGCGCCGCGCCGGCTCCGACGATCTTGGGCAGGAGATAGCTCGTGCCCATGTCCATCGACGACAGGCCCGCCTTGATGAAGATGGATGCGAAGCGGGCCTTCTCCGAAGCGATGCGGATGTCGCTGTGCAGCGCGAAAGCCAAGCCACCACCGACCGCCACCCCGTTGACCGCGGCGACGACCGGGATGGGGAGCTCGTAGAGCCGGGTGTACTGATCGGTCAGCCGTACCTGCGAGTCGTACATCGTCTTGTAGGGCGCCGCGGCCGGCTTCACCCATTCCTCGCCGGTCCCGCTCAGATCGGCCCCGGCGCAGAAGCCACGTCCGGCTCCGGTCAAGATGGCCACCCGGTACGCGCCCGGCTCGCTCAACGCGTCGAGCGCCGCGTCCATGCCATTGAGGATCGAGCCGTCAATGGCGTTGAGCAGATCTGGTCGGTTCAACGTGATGAGGGCGATCCCGGGTTCGAGCGTCTCGACTTCGACAGCAGCCATGGATGGCATCGTATTGTCTGCCGTCGGGGGTGGTCGCATGGGTACGAAACCGATGAAGTTCTCGTTGTCGTTGCCGTTCTTCCGTCGTTTCGGTGAGCCGTCGCCGTGGCGGGAGATGTTCGATCTGGCGACATTGGCCGAGGAGATGGGCTTCGACACCATCACCATCGGGCACCATCACTTCCAGATGGGGTACCCGAGCGATCCGCTCACCTTGATGGCCGCCATCGCGGCACGAACCGAGCGGCTCAAGGTGGGCACCGGCATCTTCCAACTCCCGCTCCACCATCCCATCAGGGTCGCCGAGCAGGTGGCCACCATCGACGAGATGAGTGGCGGACGGGCCTCGATCGGGGTGGGGCTCGGCTGGTGGGATCTCGAGTACGAGGCATTGCAGGTTCCCATGCGCGAACGCGGGGCCCGCATGGACGAGGCGCTGCAGATCATGCGTCTCGCCTGGACACAGGAGAACATCTCGTGGAACGGCCGCTTCTGGTCGTTCCCGGAGCTCACCGTGTACCCGCGCCCGGTGCAACGCCCGAACCCGCCGCTCTACGTCGCCGGCGGCGCGGCAACTTCGGTTGACAGAGCGGCGCGCCTCGGCGACGCATGGTTGTGCAGCCCGAGCGAGACGATGGCCAATGCCATCCGATGGAGCAACGTGTACAAGGCCCGGCGGGCCGAGCTGGGCAAGTCGCCCGATTGGTTCCTGCGCCGCTACGTGTGGATCGGCACCGACCGAGCCGCCATCGAACGAGACGTGCTGCCCACCTATGTCGGTGGGCTCATGGCCCACCTGCGCGAAGCGGCCGAGGACCCCGAGAACAAGGCGCTGCTCGCCCGCATCGACGCCGGCGAGGATGTGACCGCCGAGATCGCCGACGACCGGCTGCTGTGGGGTGCGCCCGAGGACATCATCCGTCAGACCGAGCGCTATCGCGATCTCACCGGGTGCGATCACATGCATGTCGCGTTCGCCATGGGATTGCCGGCCGATACCGCGTTCTCGTACATGGGCGACTACGAGTCCATCTCCGCCATGGTTCGCCTCTTCGGCACCGAGGTCATAGCGGCCTTCCGCTGATCGGATTCAGTAGATGCCGCCGTCCACCCGCACCGCTACACCCGAGGTGTAGCTGGACGCGTTGGTGGCCAAGAACAACGCCGTGCCCACCACCTCGTGAGGCTCGGCGAAGCGTTGCAGCGCCGCGGACTGCTTCTGCGCAGCCAGATTGGCCTCCATGTCCCAGCCCTTGCTCATGTCGGTGAGGAACGGCCCCGACATCAACGTGTTCACCCGGACCTTCGGGGCGAAGTAATGGGCGAATCCTTCGGTCAGCGAGTTGAGGGCCGACTTCGACGCGGCGTACGGGATGATCGTGGGATGGTTGCGGATGGACCCGGTGCTGCTCACGTTGATGATCACACCACCATCGCCGGCGAACATCCGTGAGCCGACGAGAGCACACAGGCGGAACGGTCCTTTGAAGTTGATGTTGTTCACCGAGTCGAACAACTTCTCGTTCACGTCCAAGATGTCGGCGTACGTGGGTGACAGACCCGCATTGTTCACGAGCACGTCGACCTTGCCGAACTCGTCGTACGCCGCTTCGACGAGCCCCTCGATCTCGTCCCAACGACCGACGTGGCAGCCATAGGCCAAGGCCCGCCGCCCCGTCGACTCCCGGATCTCTGCGGCCACTGCTTCACAGGCGTCGACCTTGCGACTGGTGATGATGACGTCGGCCCCGCGCGCCGCGAACGCCTTCACCATCTCCTTTCCCAGGCCTCGGCTCCCCCCGGTCACCAGCGCGACCTTTCCCGTCATGTCGAAGAGCTTCTCGAGGTCGGGTGTGTCCAGTGGCGCCATGTCGCGTCCCCCTTGTCTATCGAGGTGACACTACGGGAGCGGCCGACGCACAGAGGCCGTCAGAGTTGAACGATCACCGTTTTGGTTTGGGTGAACGAATCGAGGGCGTCGTACCCCTTCTCACGTCCGTATCCCGACTTCTTGAAGCCACCGAACGGGAGTTCCACTCCCCCGCCGGCGCCGTAGGTGTTGATGTAGACCTGCCCGGCCTCGATCTCGGCGGCCAACCGATGACCGCGGGAGATGTCCGTGGTCCACACCGCGCCGAGGAGCGCGTACTCGGTGCAGTTGGCCAGTGCGATGGCTTCGTCCTCACTGGTGAACGACGCCGTCACGATGACCGGGCCGAACACCTCCTCTTGGGCGATCGGCGCCATCGGATCGACGTTGGCGATGAGCGTTGGTGCGAAGAAGGCACCGTTGCTCCCACCTTCGATGTCGGGCACGAAACCGCCGGTCACGATCTGCGACCGATCAACGCTGTTCACGTAGCCCATCACACGGTCTTGCTGCTTGCGCGATACCAGCGGTCCGAGGTCGGGGTCGACACGACCCGCAGCAATCGACACCTGCGCGAATCGCGCCGCGACCCGGGCGACGAGATCATCGTGGATCGACGCGTGGGCCAACACCCGCGAGCCGGCCGAACAGGTCTGCCCAGCGTTCTGCAAGATGGCCCGAGCGATGACGGTGGAGGCTCGCTCCAGATCGGCGTCGGGGAACACCAGATGCGCTGATTTCCCGCCGAGTTCGAGGGTCACCGGCGCCACCCGTGCGGCCGCCGCGGTGGCCACGGCCGAACCGATCACGGTCGATCCCACGAAGCCCACGTGATCGACGCCCGGGTGCGCAGTCAACGCCGCACCGGCCTCGATGCCGATGCCCGTCACCACGTTGAACACCCCGGAGGGGATCCCGGCGCCCACGGCCAACTGCGCCAGCCGCACCGCGGCGCGAGGTGTCTCATCGGCGGGCTTGAGCACCGCGCAGTTGCCGGTGGCGATGGCCGGGGCGATGCCGCGCGCCAGCAACTGCATCGGGTAGTTCCAGGCCACGATGTGGCCCGTCACACCGAACGGCTCACGCCGGGTGTAGACGTGCAGGTCGGAGCGCAACGGGATCGACGTGCCGTAGTACGAGTCGATGGCATGGCCATAGAAGCGGAAGTACCGGGCGCACACATCGGCATCGGTTCGGGCCTGTGACAGTGGCTTGCCGGTGTCCTCGCTCTCGAGCAACGCCAACTCCTCACGAGCGTCCGCGATGACGTCGGCGAAGCGGGTGAGCAGCCGGGCTCGGTCCTCCGGGCTCACCTTGCGCCACGCCCGGTTCGCAGACCGGGCTGCCGCGACCGCTCGGTCGATCTCTGCCTCACCGCCGCGGGCCACCGATCCGATCACGGACCCCGAGGAGGGGTCGATGTTGTCGTAGCTGTCGGCGGTATCCACCAACTCACCGTCGATGAAGCACCGTGTATCCGCCATGAGTCCTCCGAAGTCGAGAGTGGATCGTAGTTGCGCACCGGTCGTCGGGAGCCGGTCGTTGGGGGTCGCGATGCCGGGGACGTAGTAGTACAGAACGGGTCCGTCGAGGCGACGGTCTGCACGGAAGGAACGAACACGAGACCATGTCACCATCGCCGCTCGATTCCATCGATGTCGCCCAGCTCACCGCATGGCTCGATCAGGCCGCGCCCCACTTGGGTACCGGACCGGTCACGTTGTCGGTCATCTCGGGAGGGTCGACCAACGTCGTGCTCGGCGTCGAGCGCCACGGCCGCACGACGGTGTTCCGTTCGCCGCCGTTGGTAGCCGCCACGCCGCAAGGAGCGAAGACCATCGAGCGCGAGGCCACCATCCTCGCCGCCCTCGACGGCACGACCGTGCCGCACCCCGGCTTCCACGCCTACTGTGCCGACCCCAGCGTCATCGGCGTGCCGTTCTACGTGATGGACAAGGTCGACGGCTGGTCAGCGACCATCACCGAGGACGACGTGACGTTGTACGTCCCGGGCTGGGAGGGAGGCGCCGATCAGCACTACCTCGGATACGCGATGGTCGACGGCATGATCGCCATGGCCAACCTCGACTACGAGGCCGCCGGTCTCGGTGGCTTCGGCAAGCCCGATGGGTTCCTCGAGCGTCAGACCGATCGCTGGCTCGGCCAACTCGACACCTATCCCAAGCGCTACTCGAAGTACGAGCCACGAGATCTCGAGGGGCTCGACTACGTCGCCGACTACCTGCGGTCGAACGTTCCCGACACGTGGCGCCCGGGTCTGATGCACGGTGACTACGCGCTGAACAACGTCATGTTCCACAACCGTCCCCCATCGCGACTCGTCGCCATCATCGATTGGGAGACCGCCACCATCGGCGATCCGCTGCTCGACCTGGCCGGATTCACCCAGAGCCTTCGCAGCGACCGTCCGGGCTCGGGACGCAAGAGCTATTTCGACTCGGTCAACTTCCCTCATCAGAACGACGCGTTGGCGTACTACGCCGAGGGCACCGGCCGCGATCTGTCCCACATCGACTACTACTACGTGCTGTGCAAGTTCCGGATGGCCTGCATGATCGAGTACAAGGTTGCCGAAGCCATCCAGGGCCTGTCCCCCAAGGCCAAGGGCGATCGATTCGATCGGCTGGTGCGCGCGCTGCTCATCGACGCCCGAGATCTTGCCCAGGCAGCCAACTGAAGAAGGCGGTGCAGCGATGAAGACCATCACACTCGGCGGAGACCTGACCGTGTCCCAGCAAGGTCTGGGTTGCATGGGCATGTCGGAGTTCTACGGAGCAGGTGACGACAGTGAGTCCGTCGCCACCATCCACCGAGCGCTCGATCTCGGCGTCACGTTCCTCGACACCTCCGACATCTACGGGCCGTTCACCAACGAGGTGCTCGTCGGTAGAGCCATCGCCGGACGTCGCAACAAGGTCGTGCTGGCCACCAAGTTCGGCATCATGCGCAAACCCGATGGCACACGCGTCGGGGTGAACGGCAAGCCCGAGTACGTCAAGTCCGCGTGCGACGCATCGCTTGCCCGTCTCGGCGTGGACGTGATCGATCTGTACTACCTCCACCGCGTCGATCCGACGACTCCGATCGAAGAGACGGTGGGAGCCATGGCCGAGTTGGTCTCTGCCGGCAAGGTCCGCCATCTCGGGCTCTCCGAGGCCAACGCCGCGACCCTGCGCCGCGCCGAGGCGACACACCACATCAGCGCGCTGCAATCGGAGTGGTCCCTGTGGAGCCGTGACATCGAGGACGAGGTGGTCCCGACCGCTCGGGAGCTCGGCATCGGGCTCGTGCCGTACAGCCCACTGGGCCGCGGTTTCCTCACCGGTCAGATCACCAGCCCGGATGACTTCGCACCTGACGACTTCCGCCGTCACAACCCCCGATTCCAGGGAGCGAACTTCGCGGCGAACCTGCGCCTCGTCGAGAAGGTGAAGCAGATCGCCGCCGAGAAGGGTGCCACGCCCGGTCAGTTGGCCTTGGCATGGTTGTTCGCGCAGGGCGACGATCTCTCTCCGATCCCCGGCACCAAACGCCGCGTGTATCTCGAGGAAAACGTCGCCGCCAGCGACATCACGCTGAGCGCAGACGATCTCGCTCGAATCGAGGCAGTTGCGCCCCTCGGCGCGGCGGCCGGCGATCGCTACGGCGACATGGCGCCGATCAACGTGGACACCGTTACGCTCTGATCAGCGCAGCAATCAGGGGGAAGCCATGCCCAACGCGTCCGGGGACATCCAGGTGAAGTTCCGCGATCGCTACATCGATCCGCGTCACGGTACGCACGAGCCGACGACGGGAACCCCAGCGCGTCGACCGGGTTCCGTGCGGCGTACCACCACCACCGATTCCCTCCGCCCCAACGGCATCAACGAGCGCTTCATCCTCGTGGGCACTGGTCGCGATCTCGTCACCCATCTCGATGGCGCAGCGGAGGTCGTGAACCGCGCCACCACCCGGGTCGAGCTGGCCTATGAGGGCGGAGCGATCGTGAAGGACATCGAGTCCAGTCCGGTCATCGACAATCTCAGCGCTCTCGTCGGCAAGCGAGCGACCACCGGCTTTCGTGCCGTGATCGATGATGACACCGCTGCCCAGCGCGGCGAGTTGGTGTACCTGTTGCTCGAGGAGATCCCGGTGTCGACGCTGGTGTCGGGCTATTCGGTGGGCAATGCCATCCGTCGCGGT
>JBFWVD010000068.1:0-24221 GCA_050246915.1 Acidimicrobiia bacterium
CGCATGACCTCCATCTCATCGGCGTTGGTCCCGATCATCACCGCGACATCGCTCGAGGCGCCTTGCCGCAACGCCGTGAGCGGATCGACGGGGAGCACAGCACCGTCGACGACGGGAGCGAACAGGAACCCGGCCCGCTCCGGAGGGATCGACGCCGAGAGGTGCCGCACCGTGTCGACATAGGCTGCGAGCACATCGTCGGCAGGAAGTGCCCGCAACGAGGCGATCGGGTCAGCGTCGGTGGAGAGCCCCAACCGCGCGAGCAGCTGCTCGGCGGCATGCTGGGCGGTCTCGAGATCGACGGTCGATGATGCGGCTCCGCTCTGCAGGATCGCTTTGCGGAAAAGCCCGCGCGCCGCAGGTGTGGCCAGCAAGATCCCCACGCTCATCGCACCAGCGGATTCACCGAACAACGTCACGTTGGCCGGATCACCTCCGAGCCGAGAAATGTTCTCCTTCACCCACTCGAGTGCGGCGATCTGATCGAGCAAGCCACAGTTGCCCGACCCGACCTCGCTCGGATCGATGCCGCCGAGGTGCAAGAAGCCGAACACGTTGAGGCGATAGTTGATGGTGAGCACGACGATGTCGTGTTCACGGGCGAATGAGGAACCGTCGAAGGTGGGCGTCGCTCCGCTACCGGTGAGGAACGCCCCACCGTGGATCCACACCATCACCGGACGGCGCCCCCCGTCGCATGCCGGCGTCCACACGTTGAGACTGAGGCAGTCCTCACTCTGGGCCCGGAGGTCATTGCCGTTCAACGCCTCGAGTGGCGTCGCCATCTGCCGCGCGATGTCGCCGTACGCCGTCGCATCGCGCACACCGCTCCAGGCCTCGGCCGGTTCGGGAGGACGGAAACGCCGAGGACCCACCGGCGGTGAGGCGTACGGGATCCCTCTGAGCACCAGTCCCCCGTCGAAGCGCTCGCCGCGTAGCGACCCGGACGACACCGTGACCACCCGATCGTCAGCGAAATCGGATCGTTCAGCATGCATCGATTCGGTCCCCATCGATCCCCCGTCTCTCAGTGTTGCATCCCGGGGCAAGGTGGAGCACCACGGGCACCGACGGGTCGGCCCCTCGATCGCGCCTCAGCGCTTGACGCCGGCAGCAGCGCCAGTGAGAGTTGCGGGCGCGCTGGGGAGCGCGGATGGGGAGGACGGTTGCCATGGCGATCGAGATGGAGAGCAGCGCTCCGGCGGCAGGGTTCTTCGACTCTGCGCCGATGGCGGTGAGCCGAACCGAGGGATGGCGGTACTTCCGTGAGCCCGGCGAGGTGTACCAGCGCGACGGGCTGTGGTTCATCACCACGGCGCGGGCCGTGCGGTTCGTCCATCAGCATCCCGAGATCTTCAGCTCCGCTCACGCGTTCGACAACCTGGGCAGTCCGGTTCCGCTGATCCCCCTCGAGATCGACCCACCCGAGCACGTGCGCTATCGGCGCATGCTCGACCCGATGTTCGCCCCGAGGGTCATCAACCAGATCGATGACGAGTTGCGTCAGCAGGTCCGCGACATCATCGGACGATTCATCGATCGGGGCCGCTGCGAGATCATGGCGGACCTGGCCGAGTTGTATCCGACGCAAGTCATCTTGACGATGTTCGGCCTGCCGCTCGCTGACCGCGACAAGTTCCATCGCTGGGTGCGACTCATGGTCGAGGCATCTGGCGCCACGGCCGGCACCGCTCCCACACCAGAGCAGGCCGAAGGGGCCAACGCGCTGTTCAGCTACTTGCGCGAGTACATACAGGCCAAACGTGCCAACCCCACCGACGACGCGTTGAGCACGGTGCTCGCCATGAGCGGCGACGATGCGTGGAGCGACGACGAGGTCCTCGGGCTGTGCTTCATGTTCGCCCTCGCCGGCCTCGACACCGTCACCGGAGCCATCGGTTTCGTGATGCACGCGCTCGCCACCCGCCCCGATCTGCGCCAGCGCATCGCAGCTGAACCAGGGCTCACCGCCCCCTTCATCGAAGAGGTCCTCCGGCTGGAGAGCCCCGCACCGTTCAGCCCCCGCATCGTGGTGTCCGACGTCGACGTGTTCGGCACCACCATCCCGGCTGGGTCGTACATCTTCATGCTGTTGTCCACTGCGAACCGTGACGAACGCGAGGTCCCCGACGACATCGATCTCGACCACGCCGATCGGGGTCACGTCAGCTTCGGGGCGGGCATCCATCGATGTGTCGGGTCACACCTCGCACGGCGCGAACTGCGTCTCGTCGTCGAAGAGTTCAACAAGATGATCCCCGACTATGAGATCGACGGCGATGCCACACCGGTCATCCATTGGCCCTCGGGCACGTTCCATCTGACCTCGCTCCCGCTGAGGTTTCCGCCCGGAGGAACTGCATGACGTCCGCTCCGCACTCGTTGCAGCGCTCACGGTCACGCCCCGAAGACGACTGGGAGAAGCACGACGGGAACTCCTCGGGAACCCACCCGAGTGCACGAGCGACTATTCCCGTCATGGCGAAACAGATCAGACTTGTCGGGACCGCGATGTTGACGGGACTGCTCCTCACCCTCTCGGCGTGCGGGGACGACGGCGGCAGCAGCTCGAGCGCCACGGAGGCCCATGACGCCTCGTCGGCGACCGAGGCCCACGGCGACCACGATCACACCGAGGCGACCGAGGCCCACGGCGACCACGATCACGGCGACGCCACCGATGCTGCAGACGAGCCCACCCCCACCAGCGCGGCCGCAACCCCCGCCGTTCTGGCCGCCGACAAGTCGGCAAACATCAAGGTCACGGTCGGCAGCGACGACTTCGCCACGTCCAAAGGCACTCGTGTGGTCAGCGTCCCCAAGGGCACGTCCGTGACCATCGAACTGACCGATCCAGCCGCCGACCAGACGTACCACCTCCACGGCTATGACATCGAGACCGACGCGAAGAAGGGTGAGACGGCCAAGATCGCCTTCACCGCGAGCGAGTCCGGCCAGTTCGACCTGGAGAGCCACAACACCAACGACGTGCTGTTGGTGCTCGTCGTCGGGAGCTGAGCAAGCTCTGGACGGGCGCTGTGACCGGCGCTCCGAATAGGTTCTCGGTTCTGCTCGGCGGATAGACCGCCGCACGACGAGGGGGAACCATGGACAATCCGTTCGCGCCAGAACTGCTCATCGAGTCGCACGGCTCGGTGCGTCTCGTGACGATGAACCGGCCCGAGTTCCTCAACGCGACCAACGATGCGATGCACACCGCTCTCATCAACGTGTGGCTCCACATCGCCTCTGACCCCGATGCCAGGGCCATCGTGCTCACCGGTGCGGGCAAGGCCTTCAGCGCCGGTGGCGACATGCACCACTTCCTCGAGCTGCACGCCGATCAGGAGCAACGTCAACGCGAGATCGAAGGTGCCGCCCGATTGGTGCGCGAGATGGTGGCATGCCCGCTGCCGGTCATCGCGGCGGTCAACGGGCCGGCCGTCGGCCTGGGCTGCAACTTGGCAGTGCTGAGCGACATCGTGCTGATGAGCGACAAGGCGTTCATCTGTGATCCACATGTGTCGGTGGGCCTCACCGCGGCCGATGGTGGCGCTCCGACGTGGCCGCTGTTCATGAGCTTGTCGCGCGCCAAGGAGTATCTGTTCACCGGAGCGCGTATCCCCGCCGAGGATGCCGTGTCGCTCGGGCTGGCCAGCCGGGTGGTTCCCCACGATCAGCTCCTCGATGAAGCGCTCAAGCTGGCCCAGACGTTGGCCAAGCAACCCGCGCACGCGCTGCAGAGCACCAAGAAGGCCATCAACATGCACATCACCCGCGCCGTTGCGGGCATCTTGGAGTACGCGCTCTCCGAGGAATTCCGCTCGTTCGACAACGCCGAGCACCAGGCCATCGTGCACAAATTCACGAGCAAGAAGGATTGACAGCGCGGACTGGGGCCTCGCTCGCTCAGCGGATCGGGCTCAGCGAAACGGCTGAGCGAGGAGACTCTGGTTGATCGTGGCGAACGCACCGTGGCCATCGGCCACCTCGGCGCTCGCCAGCGCAATGCCTGACGGGCTCGATCGCCGCTGGGCGGTGAGGAAGAACCACGGCCCGACAGGGGCACGCGCCAACGACACGCTCACGTCGACGTTGATGTAAGCCGCAACCAGGCGGGGGCCCGCTGTCTGAGCCAGCGGTGAGCCGAAGTCGGCCACGGCGAGCAGCTCGGCCAACGCTGCGTTGGGCTCGCCCGCGATCACCGGTCTCGTCAGCCGCATCCATGCCATGGTGGGAAGCGGATCGCCGAAGCCCCCGCTGACCTGGCGGATCTCGATGGACTCTCGGCTGTAGATGATCGGAAGTCCGTGGGGCGGGTCCTCGAATCGTTGCTGCCGATGCTCCTCGGTGAGCTGCGGCGGCAACACCTGGTGATGCTCACCGTCTGCTCCCGTGCCACGCAGCAACAGCGCCTCGGCACGGGCCACCACCACATCGTCGGCCGACAACTCGACGCTCACCTTGGCGACGCGCTTGCTCACCGTGCGCCGTCGAACCAGCGGTGTGAGCGCGGACAACGGCACCGGCCGTTCCAGATCGACGTTGACGCGTGCCACGGTCTCATCTGGTTCGGATGCCTCTGCCACCACCACTCCCATGAGGGCGCTGGCGGCGCCCCCATGCATGGCATCGGTCCGCCAGGGACCGGTCGTGTAGGCGCTCGGCACGAACGTTCCGCCCACCCGCCGGAACAGAGCACCGCAATCGATCTCGCTCTCGGTCTCGCTCTCCGATGGTCCTGTCATCGTTCCCCTCCGTCTCGTCTATCACGGCCTTGCCGGTTCGCCGCAACGTCATGTTGTCTGTCCAACGATCGGGCGCTGTGAGGGTGTCGCAGGTATGCGAGAGGCGAGGTGCACTCAGGTGTTGGCGAAGCGCTCGCGGACCAGGGAGAGGCGTTGCTCGAGCCCGGACGAGAGGTCGCCGGTCGACACGTGCGGCGCGTTCACCACCACGCGCGTCACGCCCAGATCCATGTGCACCTCAGCGTCCGCCTGGTTCTTGGGCGCATCGACGGTCACCTCGATGGCCGCCGGATCACGCCCAGCGTCGAGCGCGGCGCGACGAACAGCGGTGACCAGCTCGACGAGGCGGTCACCTTGACAGGCCAAGGGGAAGAATCCGTCGGCCAGCCGTCCCGCCCGACGCGCTGCGGCCGGGCTGTGCCCGCCGATCACGATGGGTACGGACCGGATCGGCTTGGGTTCGACGTCGACGGGGCCGAACGAGATCTGCTCACCGTGGAACTCGGCCGGGCCCGGCATCCACGCACGGCGCATCGCTTCGATGGCCTCGTCCATGCGCGACCCGCGCCCGTCGAACTCCGCGCCGAGAGCGTCGAACTCTTCGCGCAACCATCCGGCCCCGAGTCCCAGGACGACCCGACCACCGGTCAGGCGATCGAGCGTCGCCACCTGCTTGGCCACCACCAGAGGATGTTGTTGCGGCAACACCAGCACCCCGGTGGCGAGAGTGATGGAGGAGGTGAGCGCCCCGGCCCACGCCAGCCACACCAACGGATCGGGGATGGCGACGGCCGTGCCGCCCGGCACCGTCCCCGAGTCGGAGTAGGGGTACGACGACGCGTGACCGATGGGCATGACCACGTGCTGCACCGCCCACAGCGATTCGAACCCCAAGCGCTCGGCATCACGTGCCAACACCGCAGCGTGCTCGGGTTCGGCTCCACGCGCTCCGTTGGCGAACATGATGCCGATCTTCATGGCAATCCTCAGTGACCGCTGAAGCGATCGCGCAATGCCTTCTTGTCCACCTTCCCGTAGCCGATGAGGGGAAGCTCGTCGACCAACTCGAGTTGGGTGGGGAGCTTCTGCGGAGTGAGTCCCTCGGCCCGTGCCCACTGCGTCAGCTCGACCAGTGTCAGGGACGGGTCACGGGGCACGACGACTGCGCACACCCGCTCGCCGGTTCGCTCGTCGGGTAGGCCGATGACCGAGGCCTCGCGCACCTTCGCATGATGGATGAGCAGGTCTTCCACTTCGGATGGTGCGATGTTCTCCATGTTGCGGATGATCACGTCCTTGATGCGGCCCACAATGGACAGGTACCCGTCGCCAGTGAGGTGGCCGAGATCCCCGGTGCGGAACCAACCGTCGGTGAAGGCAGCCGCATTGAACGACTCGTCGAGGTAGCCGAGCAGCATCTGGGGTCCTCGTAGAAGTACCTCGCCGTCAACTCCTATTGACACATCATTGCCGTCTCCATCGACGACGCGGATCTCCATGCCACGCCACGGCCGTCCCACCGTGGTCGAGCGGACCTCGAGCGGGTCCCACGGCGACGCCGCGGTCGCGATGGGGACCTCGGTGAGTCCGTAGGAGATGCAGATCGGCAGCGACCCGGGCTGCTCGTCGAATCCCGTGTGCAGTCGCGGCGGAGTGGGAGCACCGCCACCGGCGAGGGCCCGGAGCGTGGGCGCCATCGAGACCCCGGCGGGCATCTGCCGTTGCTTCTCGAGGTACATGCTGAAGAACGGCGGACCGGCTCCGGCGATGGTGTGGCCGAACTCCTCGAGTGCCGGGATGGTCACCTCCGGATCGAACTTGCGGGTCGCGTAGAGCACCATGCCCGACACCAGCGACGACACCACGTTGCACATGCCGCCGATGTGCGCGAACGGGAACACGATGGCGTAACGATCGTCTGGCGTGAGTTCCATGGCGTCGGCGAAGACACGCCCGGCCGTGAGCGGCGCCATATCGGTGTGGATGGCGCCCTTGGGAGCCGATGTCGATCCCGAGGTGTAGCAATACCATGCACGATCGCCTGCGTGGATCGGCGTCGGTGGCGGGACATCGCCCTCGGAGAGATCGAGATCGGCCAACGTCACGATCCTCGGGATCACTCCATCCGACCAGCCTGTCAACGCTTCTTGCACCGGACCGTGCACCGGGGAACCACTCGCATCGACATCGATGAACACCAGCGACGGCTTGACCTGCGACAGCACCAGACGCAGCTCGCGAACCTGGTACATCGGGATGATCGGGTTCTGCACCACGCCCAGACGGCACAGTGCCAGCGCCAAGGTCATGGCGTCGATGCAGGTGGGCAGCTGCCACGACACCGTCGAACCGCGCCCCACCCCCATCCGCTCCAAGCCCCGAGCAATGGCGGCAACGCGCCCGGAGAGCTGGCCCCACGTGAGCTCTGCGCCGGTCTCGTCCACCACGGCCAGGGCTCCGGGCGTCGCCGACACCCGCGCCTCGAACAATGGCCAGATCTGTTCAGCCCCGTTGTCGATCACGTACGCACTCCCCCATGAACACGACCGTTGCCGATCCGCCTCGTCAACGTAGCGGTCGCACCCGATCGGTCACGCTTCCGTGTCCCTCCGATTCTTCCCGCATCGGGAGCCGAATCACTCGAACGCATCGACCACACGCACCAGGCGTTCCCGATCGACCTCGGACACCGGGTGGTGGAGCATCACGATGAGACCGGGCTGATCGACCGGCCGGAACTGCACCAGACGCGTGCGGATCTCACCCACCGACGGGTGGACGATGAGCTGGGTATGGCCGCTGAAACGCCGCACGTCGTGCAACGGCCACAGCGCCCGGAACTCCGGACTGCGATCCATCAACCGGGCAACCAGATCTGCCGACAGCGGATCGCCGGGCGACTTGGCGCTCTCGGCTCGGAACCGGGCCATCACGTCGGCCGCCTCGTCCTCCCACTCGCCCAGTCGCATCCGGATGTCGTCATTGGCGAAGAACAGCCACAAGGCGTTTCGCTCCTCTACCGGGAGTGCTTCGAGGTCGACGAGCACGGCGCGATAGGCGCGGTTGCACGCCAGCAGATCAAGTCGACCGTTGGCGATGTACGCCGGGGTGGGCTCCCACTGCGTGAGCAACTCGAGCAACACCGGATCGAATGTCGTAGGGGTGTCGACGGAATCGAGACCGAGCCCCGCCAGTCGGCGCAGATGGCGAGCCGACTCGCCCTCGAGCCCCAATGCGCGAGCCAGCGCAGTCACGGCATCCGAGGACAACCGGATGTCACGACCTTGCTCGAGCCACGTGTACCAGGTGTCGCTGATGCCGGCGAGATCGGCGACCTCGTGTCGACGCAGTCCAGGCACACGGCGTCGACCGGCTCCGCTCAGACCGGCGGCTGCAGGGGTGAGGGCAGCGCGTCGGGCCTTCAGGTACGCAGCGAGCTCCGAGCGACGAGCCTCGTCGGCCACCGACTCGCGACCAGGTCTCGGAGAGGGTGTCGGGGGCTCCGCCATGAGGTCATGCTAGTAGTGGGAGTACTGGTATCAGGGATCCAGATATGCACTTGACGCTTGTTGCCTCTGGGCCTGCGTGCGACGGTTCGTCATGGCCTTGACCGATGCGCGTGCCCACGTCACTGACCGCGAGAGTTGGCTCGAAGCGGCCCGATCGTTGTCGACCATCGTGCGCGACCACGCGGAAGAGACCGAGCGCCTCGGGCGCGTAGCGGAACCGGTGATGAGCGCGATGCGAGACGCCGATCTGTTCTGGCCCATGCTGCCCCCGGACTACGGCGGCGCGGATACCGACGTGGTCACCGCGCTGTTGGTGCTCGAGGAGATCGCACGTGCCGACGGTTCGACCGGATGGTCGGCCATGATCACCATCTGCAACATGCTGCCGATGTGCGGCATGCTCCCCCGCTCGGGTGGCAATGCCATCTTTGCCGCCAAGGCGCGCCCGATGTTCGCCGGGGTGCTGGCCCCGAAGGCCACCGCAATTGCCGTTGACGGTGGTTTCCACGTCACCGGCCGCCTCAGCTTCGCCAGCGGCATCCATCACGCCGATTGGGTCGGCGTCGGTGCGTTCGTCCGCGAGAACGGCAAGGTCGTCTCCCGACCCGATGGACAGCCCGACATCCGCGCGTTCTTCCTCCCCTTCGGTGAGGTCGAACTCATGGGCAACTGGGACGTTCTCGGGCTGGGCGGAACCGGCAGTGTGGACTTCCAGGTCACCGATCGCTTCGTCCCGTCGAACTTCTGCTTCGAGCTTCCCGACCCGCCGTCCACACGGCCCGGACCCAACTTCCAGCTCGGACTCGGCGCGGTGGGTGGTTCGGGACATGGCGCAGTCGGCCTCGGCATCGCCGGTCGCGCGCTCGAAGAGATCGCCACCCTCGCGCAGACCAAACGACGGCCGGGCAACCCGGGCATCTGCGACCAGCAGATGTTCAAGCACGGCTTTGCCTCCAAGGAAGCCTCGCTGCAAGCAGCGCGGCGGCTCTTCTTCGGGAGCTATCAAGATGCCTACGACGAGGCTGCGGCGACCGGGTCGGTGAACCCTCTCGCCAAGCAGCGCATGCGCCAGGCGTGCACCTATGCCACCGATGTCGCCGCCGACGTCGTGCGTTGGGCCTACAGCTGGTCCGGTTCGGACGGGCTGCGCAACCCCCATCCACTCGGTCGCTGTCTGCGTGACATCTCGGGTGCCACACAACACGTGTTCGTCGATCTGAACTCGATGGCCGACACCGCTCCGGCGTTGCTCGCGCACTGGGCACGATGACATCCTCGGCGGCCAAGGGCTCCACACGGGATGGGCGATGATGACCTCATGAGCGTTCCCACCACCGAACGAGCAGCCCAGATCGTCACCGATCACATGGGCGGCAGGGTCGTGCGTATCGAACGGCAACTGCGCTGGCGACCGACATGGTTCGTCGACCTCGAGCGCGACGGCGAGATCATCCCACTGGTGCTGCGCGGCGATCGCACCGACTCCGAGGCATTCCCGCTCCGGCACGAGTACACGTTCCACTCGCTGATGGAGGAGCGCGACTTCCCGGTCCCCCATCTCATCGCGTACATCGAGACGCCCGGGTTCATCGATGCCATCTTGATGTCACGCGTGAGCGGACAGAATCACTTCCAAGGTGTGAGCGACGTCGATCGCGACCGGGTCGTCGACGAGTACATCCAGCAGCTGGCCCGACTCCATCAACTCGACCCGACACCGTTCATCGCCGCAGGAATCACGCATCCCGGTCCCGGCGAGAACTCCGCCATGGCCGGTCACGGCAACATGGAGCGCCGCTATCGCGAGCGCAAGCGACATGTCGATCCCTTCGCCGAGTTCTGCATCGGCTGGCACAAGCGACACATCCCGGACGGAAAGGATCGACTCGCGCCCAGCGTCTGGGACTCCGGTCAGTTCCATCACGAGAACGGTCACCTCGTGGCCCTCATCGACCTGGAGTTCGGACACGTCGGCGATCCACTCTGCGACATCACCATCTGGCGCATGCGTGACACGCTCATCCCCTTCGGTGACATGGGCAAGATCTACGCCCGCTACGAGCAGCTCACCGGCACGCCGGTGGATCTCGAGGCCATCAAGCGGCATCACTTCGCGGCGTGCATGGGCAATCAGCTGCAGTTCGGCGCGGCGGTGGCGGCACCCAACGCCGACACCGATCTGATGACCTTCATGCAGTGGAACTCCGAGACGAATCTCATGACGACGGACTTCCTCGGCGAGTACCTGGGAATCGATCTGCCAGAGGTGGCAGTTCCCGAGATCCAACCCACTCGCGACGACGCAACCTTCGGACAACTGGTCGGAGCATTGGGCTCGATCTCCACCGGCGACCAGGAGACGCAACATCAATTGCGCTTGGCGTTCCGGATGGCCCGTCATCTCCATCGACGCAGCGAAATCGGTGACGAGCTCGACGAGGCCGATCTCGACGATCTCCACCAACTCCTCGGACATCGCCCGGCGAGCTGGCTCGACGGCCAAGCCGAGCTCGAGCAGTTCGCCATGGCCGATGCCGCCGTCGGTCGCTACGACGCCGAGCTGACCGTGCTGTTCCACAAGCGCAACCTGCGCACCCACATGGCCCTCGGACCCGCGGGATCATCGATGACACGCCACTACGAGTGCCAGCGCTTCGATGGTGGACCGACGCGCGTGCTCCAACTCTGACGGTGGCCGCTCGCGTCGACCCTTCGCGGGGCCCTTGTTCGAGACCGCGCCGATCATTCCACGCGTTCGGGGTGTCGTTAGGCAGATGGGTGTTTCACCGTTGTGTTCACGGGCCTCGACGTCAGGTGATGGCGCCGATGATCTTCAACTCGATGAGCTGATCGTCGTCGCGACCGAGCTCACGGATGATGTCGTCGGTGTGCTCCGCGAATTGCGGGGCCCGGGTCAGCGTGAACGGCGTCTCGTCGAACTGCACCGGGCTGGCCACGAGTTCACGGGCGTTCCCGTCGGCATCGACGACCGGAACGACGTAACCGTTGGCCCGCACCTGCGGATCGTTGCCCACTTCGAGCGCGTCCTGGTTGGGAGCCCACTGCCCTTCGAGGGTCTTGAGCTTGTCGAGCCAGTAGGCGTAGGTCTGCTTCGCGATTGACTCTGCCACTGCATCGCCGGCCGCCGCAGCGTTTTCGATGATGCGCTGACCGTCGTTGAAGCGCTCGTCGTCGACGAGGTGCTCGAGGCCGATGTGGCGACACAGGTCGGCCCAGTAGCGACCGGCCTGCAGCATGGTGAAGTTGATCCAGCGACCATCGGAGGTGCGGAAGTTGCCGACGAGCGGATTGACCGGCGCGTACATCGGGATGTCGGTCGGCGCCACGGCCGGGTGTTCATTGGTCAACAGTGCGTTGTTCACCGACAACGCGGTCGCCCATGCGCCGACACTGAGCAGCGACACGTCCACCACCGAGGTCTCACCGGTGCGCTCGCGAGCGAACAGCGCGCCGGCGATGCCACCGGCGATCGTCATACCGCCCATGGAGTCGCCGTACGCGCCTGCGGGCATGTTCATCACTCGCGGCGCGTCGGACGGGGTGGTCCCCATGGCGCTGCCGGCGCGTGACCAGAAGGTCGATCCGTCGAAGCCACCCAACTCCGACTCGGGACCACGCGGGCCGTGGGCACTGCCACGCACGTAGATGATCTTGGAGTTGATGGCCCGGATGTGCTCGACGTCGATCTTGAGACGGCGTCGGGCGTCGGGCAGGAAGTTGGTGAGGAACACGTCGCTCTTGGCGACGAGCTCGTAGAGGATCTCGAGGCCGGCCGGATTGTCGAGCGACAAGCCGATGCTGCGCTTCCCCCGGTTGGGGTGCTCCATCAGCGGCTGGAACTTCCCAGCGGCCACGCCACCGGTGCCGATGCGCAACCCGCGTTGCGCATCACCGTTCACCGAATGCTCGACCTTGATCACGTCGGCACCCCAATCGGCCAGCACCGCGCCGGCTGCCGGTGTGAACGTGAACTGAGCAACCTCGAGGATGCGCACACCCTTCATCGGCTGAAGCGTCACAGCTGAGTTCTCCTCGTGTCTCGAGTGCTGGTTCCAGGATCGGTGGCCGAAGGCCTGTTCCGGCCCAACGTACACCGACGGTTCGCGCCAGCTCTTGTCAACATCGTTGCCAGTTCGTGGCCGGCGGTGGGCGGCGGTGGTGGCCGCCCGATCGGGGCGATCTCAGCCGACGGGCTCGACCTCGTAGAACTGCCGCGCCCACTTGCGCAGGGCGCCGTACGGCTTGGCGTCGATCTGGGCCAGCGCGGGGTGCTCCACATAGATCTGATAGCGCCAGATCTCGAGATCGTCGTACAACGTGATGAGGAACTTTCGCTCCACCTCACGCCGGATCTCTGCGGGCACGGTCTTGGAGGTGTCGGAGCCACGTGGCCACCAGATCGAATAGAACATGTCGCTGGTTTCGTCGTCGACCGGCGTAACGCAGAAGATGAGCCGATAGTTGGCGGCACCTTCGAAGACATTGAGCGTGTTGCCGACGCCGTTGTTCATGGCGTGGATCTTCAGCGCCATCTTCTCGCCACTGGGGTCCTTGGCGTCGGGCCATCCGACCGTCCCCTTGAAGACGTTGCCGTCCGTGCCGTACTCGAGCAGGACCGGGTCGACCGTTGCGTGGTGCACGTACTTGAAGTGCATCGAGTCCGGCGCGTTCTCGAGGGGGATCTGCGGATGCACCGGTTCACGGTCGTACTTGACGGACATCTCGGGATAGGCGCGGTAGAAGTCGTCGGGATTGCCCGGCAGATCGGGATGGGCGTCGAACACACTGGGCAGATCCCAGCGGGGCGCACCACCGGCAGGATCGTGCCAGACGTAGATGCACTCGTGCTGCTCCTTCACCGGCCACGCCTTGAGGCTCTTGGACACGTTGGGCCGATCTTCGTAGGGGATGTACTTGTTGACCCCGTCCGGCCCGAAACCCCAACCGTGGTAGGGGCACTCGACGCAACTCCCGTTGACACGTCCGCGGTGACCGAGATGGGCACCGAGATGTGGACAATGGGCATCGAGGACGTGCAGATCGCCGTCGTCGTCCCGATACGCCACCAAGTCCTTGCCGAAGTACTTGAGCGGCTTCACCGTGCCCGGTTGATACTCCGCGCTCCAACCGATCATGAACCAACCGGTTGGCTTCCACGTGAACGGCACCTTCATGACCGACCCCCTCCAGCCCAGAAACCCTTGTCGACGCAGCTGTCGACACTAGGGTCGACACGGGCGGAGCGGGAGGGTCGTTGGTCCCGACACCCAGGCGGCCACCGGCAATCGCGTATCGCGTCGTAGCGCTCCTCGATCAGGCATCGACCAACGCTCGCGTCGATCGACAGCCCAGCGACGAGCAGCGTCAGTCTCTATTGACGCTTGCTCGACCAGGATCTCCGACAGCACTCACCCCGGAGGCTCAGGCGTTGCCGTCGACCGACTTGCCCAGCGCCGTGCGGTTGAGTTTGCCGGCCTCGGTCCGGGGCACGGCCGCCACGAAGTCGAACGACTTGGGCACCTTGTAGGACGCCAGCCGCGACTTGCAGAACTCACGCAACTCCTCGGCCGACGGCGGTGACCCCGGGTCGACCGGGGCGATGATGGCGTGCACGCGATGACCCCATTCGGGGTCAGCCACCGGCACGACGACCTGATCGGCCACCGCCGGGTGCTCGCTGAGCGCCGCCTCCACCTCGGCGGGGAACACGTTGGCGCCACCTGTGATGATCATGTCGGTGCGGCGATCGGCGATGTACAGATAGCCGTCGTCATCGAGCCATCCGAGGTCACCGATCGACAGGAAGCCGTCGGTGGTCATCGGTGGCATCGGCGCGCCGAGGTATCGGAACAGCGGTCGGTTCGGATCGAGAGGACGCACGAACACCTCACCGATCTCTCCATTTGGCACCACGTTGCCCTCTGCGTCGCGAATGGACACCTCGCAATCGGAACCCCGGCCGGCCGCACCCCGGTGCTCACGCCACTGGTCGCCGTTCATGTTCACCGACCCGATGCGCTCGGTCGACCCGTAGATGAAGTTCAGCGCGCGCCCTGGTACTAGCTCGAGCCATCGGTCGATCACCCAATCAGGCGTCTTGGCTCCGCCGATCACCACGCGCTCGAGGCTGCGGAACGACGCCTTGTCCAGATCGGGCAGCTGAACGATGCGCTGCAGCATGGTCGGCACCATGATCGTCATGGAGATCTGCAGCCGTTCGATGAGCTCGACGGCGAGCTTCGCTTCGAACTTCTCCATCACCGCGACCTTCGTGCCCTCCATCAACTGTGGAGCGCAGAAGAGGAAACCGTTCACGTGATAGAGCGGCGAGACCACCAAGATCGCCGAGGTCTGGGCATAGGACACCGCGTCGGGATCGATGGCGACCACCCCGGGGAACGGCGCGGCGATGAGCTTGGGCAGTCCGGTCGAACCCGAACTGGCGCCGAGGTACAGCGTCTGCGGTATCCGATCCTCGACGGCATCGTCGGGAAGGCTCGTGGTGGCGTCCAGGTCGCTACGACGCAGGACAGTGAAGGTCGCGCTGTGGTTGTCGGAGATGAGCACCAGCGGCTCGGCGGCCCCGACCAGACGATCCATCTCCCACTGCGGCAGATCGTGTCGCAACGGCAGGAGTGTCGCACCGATCTTCCACGTCGCCATGGTGACCAGGATGTGATCAAGACAGGTGGGAAGGGCCAACGCGATGATCGAACCCGTCGACGCGCCATGGCCCTCGAGGGCCCTGGCAATCTGGTTGGCGCGCGACTCGAGCACCCTCCATGCCACCCGGGTCTCGTGGCCCTCGCGATCCACGATCGTCAGGTCAGCCTGGTCGGGACGCATCGCGGCCATCTGACTCAAGCGCCGCCCATATGACACGACCTCAGACACGCCTCTTCCCCTCCACCGTCATCGACAATCCCCATCCGTGCGACGCATCGGCCACCCCGCTCGAACCGTAGCCACCACACGTGATGGGGGCACAACGCCTCGATCGCTCGAGCGGGACCACCTCCTAACGAACGTTAGAGTGCAGCAAACTCGCTGCGCTTGGCCGGGGGCTCGTCGGCCATCCACCGCAACCTCATCGCCTCGTCATGGGACTCCCCCCGTGACTGAGCATCAACAACCCGAGAGTGAGGGATCCCGCATGTCGATCCAAGCGACGGCCAACGACACCGCGGTGCGCCGGGTGCGCGACCTGTTGCCGATGGTGCGCGAGCAAGCAGCATCCGTCGAGTCGACGGGCACGTTGAACCGCACGGTCGTCGAGGCGTTGCGCGAAGCCGAGATGTTCTGGTGTGCGGTGCCCACTGACGTCGGCGGTGGAGGCGCCGACATCGTGGCGTGGCTTCGCACCGTCGAGGAGATGAGCACGGCCGACGGATCGATCGGCTGGTCGTACATGGCCAACTCGTGTGCGGTCACCAACGCCGTCGGATTCCTGCCTGCCGCCGCCACCGAGCGCATGTTCGCCAACGGGCTTCCGCTCGTGGCCGGGATGCTGGCGCCACGCGGATCGGCCGTCCCCGATGGCGACGGTTTCACGATCAGCGGCGACTATCAATTCGGCAGCGGCATCGGCCACGCCGATTGGATCGGCGCTGGTGTGTTCGTGCGCGAGGACGGCAAGGTCCGCAAGACGGCCAGCGGCAAGCCCGACATCCGGGCCTTCTACGTGCCCCGTGCGCAAGCGGAGTTGAAGGGCAACTGGGATGTGCTCGGCCTCACCGGCACCGGGAGCTTCGACTACCACCTTCCCGAACAGCATGTGGACGAGACGTTCGGCTACTCCATCTCCGATGCCCATCCGACGCGCACCGATCCGTCGTATCAACTCGGGTTCATGCCGTTGGGTTCGCTCGGCCACGGCGCCATCGGCCTCGGCATCGCGTTGCGCGCCATCGAGGAGATCGCGACCATCGCCTACTCCAAGCGGCGCCCGGGGTTCCCGGGAATCCATGATCAGCAGTTGTTCCTCCACGACTTCGCCGAACACGAGGCCTCGTTGCAAGCGGCACGCTGCTTGTTCTTCGATTCCGTGAGCGCAGCATTGCGATCAGCAGAGCAGACCGGCTCGACCAGCGACGCCGAGCAGCGACGCATGATCCAGGCCAACACCTACGCCACCAACGTCGCCGCCGACGTCGTTCGTTGGTGCTACACGTGGTCGGGTTCAGCTGGCCTTCGCAACCCGAGCGCCATGGGCCGATGCGCGCGCGACATGCTCGGCGCGACCCAGCACGTGCTCGTGGATGCCAACTCGCTCGTCGGCATGGCCAGTGGTCTGCTCGACGATTGGCGCAACGGCGTCGTGCCCGACGTGACCAGATGACCGATCGCCGCACGCGCCCCATCGCCGGGCGATGCGGCGGGTGCGGTCACTCGGCCAAGTAGAGGCGCTGGGGATCGAACCGTCGTAGCGCCACGGCATCAGCGATCGATGGTGCGGAGATCTCTGTCACCTGGCGATCGATCTGCGCCTCCCAGCCGAGCTTCGACCGGAACGTACGGACGCGCTCGTCGATCGTTCCTGGACCCTCGGGGACCGCGGAGATGTGCATCTCGCCGTCGCGCTTTCGCAAGATGCCGAGGTCGGTGCACACCGATTGCACGGTGTGCCCGGGGCTCGTGATGTACGAGACATCGCGCGGCGTGCGCTCGGGACGCGCCGGCATCACCACGATGCATTCGTCCGCACCGCAGGCGACGTCGGTGCCGCCGCCCGCTCCCACGATGAACGATGTGCCCGGGATGTCGGTCGAGTTGACGTGCCCGAACCGATCGACCTGCGCACCGGCCAACATGCCGATCGAGCGGGTGCCAGGGCCCGACACGATGAGACCGAGAACGGTGGACATGTCGGCCAGCATCTCGGCCTTCGGGAACACCCGATGGTTGAACACGTACGGATCCGCCGGAGTCGGGATGTAGCCGTACATGCCCACCTCTGCGGCCAGACGCACGTGGTGGCCCTTGTCGCGCGCCGCGCCGGCCCCGATCCACGCCGACAGGTTGGACAGGCCCGCACCGGCCAGCACTGCATCACAGTCGATGGCGTGGATGCGTCGCTCGAGCTCGTGGCCCGCGATGGTCGCCGCCGCCTCGGCCGACGACACCGGCGAGACCTCGTCCACCGGGTGCGCGGCCTCGTCGTCGCGCCACGACTCCGGGTTCGACCGCGCCGACAACCAGTCGAGCTTCTGCTGACCGATCTTGGCCAAGTACGCATCCTGATCGGGGACGTCCAGGCACCACTCGCGCACCCAGCCGTCCCAGTCGCCGCGCACAGCGTTGCGCGCCTCGATCCAGAACGGGATGTCCTCGCCGTAGCTCGGTGCCGGGAGACCCCGAGCGAAGCTGCCACCGGGATGCGCGCCGAATGGCACCTCGCTGACCGACAACACCCGATAGCCGGGCAGGTGCACCATGGAGCCATACGGCGAGAGATCATCGACGATCTTGTCGACTGTGACGATCGCACCGCGCCGCGCCGCCCAGGCTGCCCACATCGACTCGAGATGTGGACCGGCCAACGCGATGTTGCCGGCACGGTCGGCGACGGGCGCATGCATCAACACCACGTCGGGCACCAGCGGCTGGAGCAACCCGACCGCACCGAACTCGGTCTCCACTCGATGGAACGCCGGGTTGTTCTCCATCGTCGATCCGGCGATCGAGCCGGTGACGATGGCGGGCAGACCACGGGCGGCGGCCTCATAGCGCTGCACCATCGCCAGACCGGACCAGTGCTCGACCTCGACCTGACCGCTGCGATACGCCTTGGTGTAGATCGGGCTGGGGCCAGCGGTCGGGAACCCGTCTCCGGAGTAGGCGGTGACCACTTTTCGGACCAGCCCTCCGCTGAAGAACATGGCGCCCAACGTCCCCATCGAGAACCACTGCAGCTCGAAACCCGGATCGCGACCCCAGAACTGCCGCACCACCTCGCGTCCTGCGGCCGTCCATCGGGTGTGGCCGTAGTAGATGCTGATGGCATCGCCGGGGCGGACATGACGCTCGACGGCGTCGGAGAGCGAGAGATGTTCCACCATCGAGATGTCCTCAGTCCTCGAGCCAGCGGTTGAACTGCGCGGGCCGGCGCTCGGCGAAAGCCGCCTTGCCTTCCTTGGCGTCCGGATGGTGATCGCACAGCGTCGTCTTCGTCGCGATGTCGTCACAGGCCGCCTCGAACGACGCTCCGCCCGCCATGTACAGCGCCCGCTTCGCCATCCGCATGGCGACCTGGGGGCCGTTGGCCAACTCCTCGGCGAGTGCGCGCGCATGTCCGGAAAGGTCAGCGTCGTCGACCACCTCGGTGAGCAACCCGAGTTGCAGTGCCTCATCGGCAGTGACGATGCGCTTGCGCAACACGAAGTCCATCGCCTTGGCCATGCCGAGATGCTCGACGAGCAACCAGTGCCCGCCCTCGTCGGGGAGATAGCCGAACCGGAGCGTGGCACTCCCGAGCTTGGCCGAGCGCGCCGCCACCTTGAAATCGCATGCAAGCGCAATTGACAACCCGCTCTGGATGGCGAACCCGTTGACCGCGGCGATGGTGATGCGGTTGACGTTGCGGATCATCTGGATGAGCCGCTGCGAGGTGTTGCGCAGCGAGTCGTACGTCTCGATCGCCGTCTCGGGGTTGGCCGGATAGTCCAGCATCGCCACCTTCGTCGGGGCGCCGCGTTGGGGATTGGGCGTCACGTCATCGCCGGCACAGAACGCCCGGCCTTCGCCGGTGAACACGATGACGCGCACGCGCTTGTCCACGTTGGCCTGGGTGAGCATCTCGATGAGATCACGCTTGACGTTGCGATCGAGTCCGTTCATCCGATCGGGCTGGTCGAACGTCACCGTGGTGATGCCAGGCCCGTCGATGGTGACGTTGAACCCGCAGTACTGACCGGTGTCCATGTTGCTCCCCTGTCAATCGTGTTGTTGCGCAAGCGCCCAAGCGCGCGTCGCAGTGATCCGATAACGAAGTCCGGCCGCCATCGCGTCGGCGTTGGCGGCGTTGCCCGATCGGGCACGTTTGAAGATGCCCGCCCTGATGGCCGCCATGCGGAACATGGCGAACACCACGAAGTAGTTCCAGTCCCCGGCATCGGGGCGACCCGCTTCGCGACAGTACGCCTCGAGCAACTCACGTTCGCTCGGCAGACCGACGCTGGCGGGGTCCGAGCCGCGGAGCCCGATCGTGTCGTCCGGTGCGAGGTGATAGGGCAAGCAGCAGTAGGCCAGATCGGCGAGCGGATGTCCGATGGTCGAGAGCTCCCAATCGATGACGGCCACGATGCGGTCCTCGTCGGGATGGAAGATGACGTTGTGCGTGCGATAGTCGCCGTGCACGATCGAGGCCTCGTCGGCCGGTGCGTCGTGCGTCCGGAGCCACTCGATGAGGCGATCCATGTCGGCGTTGTCCTCGACCTTGGAGTCCTCGTACTGGCGTGACCATCGGTTCACCTGCCGACCGATGTAGCCATCGGACCGTCCGAAGCTGTCGAGACCGACCGCCCGATGATCGACGCGGTGCACCTTGGCCAGCACCCGGACCGTCTCGAGCCACACCCCGGCTCGGCGGGAAGGATCGAGATCGGGGAGGAGCGTCTCGCGCAGGACCCGTCCGGCGATGTGCTCCATGACGTAGAACTCCTGGCCGATCACCTCGGCGTCATCGCAGTAGAGGTCCACGCGCGGCACGGGCACGCCGGTTCCGGCCAACGCACGCATGACGGTGAACTCGCGATCGATGGCGTGCGCGGAGGCCAGCAGCTGACCGCCGGGCTTCTTGCGCAACACGTATGCGCCAGCGTCGGTCTGCACGTGGAAGGTGGGATTGGACTGCCCACCTTGGAACTGCCGTACGGCGATCTCGCCGTCGAAGCCGGGCAAGCGACCGCTCAGATAGCGGCGCAGCACCTCCTCGTCGAAGCGATGCGCCGGCAGCACCTCGACGAGGGACGCGTCGGTCGAACTCATTCGCCGTCGGCCTGCCGTGGCGGCGTTGGGGTGCCGGCGTACCGTCCACCGTCGATGATCATGGTCTGGCCGGTCATGAACGCACCGGCCTTCGATGCCAGGAACACGGCGGCACCGGCGATGTCGTCGGGCATGCCGATGCCACCGAGGGGTACATCGGCGGTGCGCTTGGCCAGCAGGTCGGGGTTGCTCCACAGGGCCTTGGCGAAGTCGGTCTTGATGAGGCCCGGAGCGATGGTGTTGGCCCGGATGCCCCTGCGGCCCCATTCCACCGCCAGGTTGCGCATGAGTTGCATCTCGGCGGCCTTGGAGATGGCGTAGATGCCCAGCACGTCGGAGCCGATGAGCCCGCCGAGCGCCGAGATGCAGATGACGGCGCCTTCGCCGCGCTCAGCCATCTGCGGGAGCACCATGTTGCACAACAAGAAGATGCTCTTGAGGTTCACGTTGATGACCTGATCGAACACCGACTCTGGCAACTCGAGCGACGGCCCGTAGTAGGGGTTGATGGCGGCGTTGGGAACCAGGATGTCGATGCGCCCCCATTTGGCCATCGTGGTCGCCACCAACGACTCGAGATCTTCTCGCTTCCCGACGTGACAGGCCACGGCGATCGCCTCGCCGCCGTTGGCTCGGATGCCGGCGGCCACCTCTTCACATGCGTCGATCTTGCGACTCGACACCACGACCTTGGCACCGTGCTCGGCCATGCGCTCGGCGATCGCTCGCCCGATGCCCTTGCTGGACCCGGTGATCACCGCCACCTTGCCGGTCAGATCGAACAATGTGCTCATCGCGGGTTGCTCCATTCGGTGGAAGACATGTCAGAGGTCGCCGATCTCTCGCTCGAGTTGTCCGGCGTACTTCTCGATGGCCGCCTCGCGCCGACGGATGAGGTCGTAGTCGGGGAACAGATCGGTCGTCGGCGTGTAGCCACGGAGGATCTGCTTGGCCAGCGTGATCTTGTGGACCTCGGTGGGACCGTCGGCCAGCCCCATGTGGAACGACTCGAGCAGCCCGGCACCGAAGGGCATCTCATCGGAGATGCCGAGCGAACCGTGGATCTGGATCGCCCGTGCGAACACGTCGTGGTACACCCGAGGCATCAGCGCCTTGATGGCCGAGATGTCGCCGCGAACGGCCTTGTAGTCCTTGGCCTTGTCGATCTTCCACGCGGTGCGCAGCAGGAGCAACCTGAATTGCTCGATGTCCAGCCACGAGTCGGCGATCATCGCTTGCACCAGCTGCTTGTCGGCCAGACGCGACCCTGCGGTGGTACGGGACACCGCGCGCTCGCACATCTGGTCGAAGGCCAACTTCACCTTGCCGACGGTGCGCATGGCGTGATGGATGCGACCTCCGCCGAGACGGACCTGGGCGACAGCGAAGCCGTCGCCGCGCTCGCCGAGCATGTGGTCCAGCGGAACGCGTACATCTCGATAGCGCAGGTAGGCGTGATGCCCACCACTGCGTTCCATACCGGCGGTGACATCACGGATGGTCTCGATACCCGGTGTCTCCTTGGGCACGATGAACATCGACATGCGTCGAGCCGTCGGTGCTTCGGGGTCGGTGACCGCCATGACGATGATGAACGAGGCGTAGCGCGCGTTCGACGAGTACCACTTCTCCCCGTTGATCACCCAGTGATCGCCGTCGAGCGTTGCGGCGCAGGTGAACACGCCCGGATCCGCGCCACCTTGCGGTTCGGTCATGGAGTAGCACGAGGCGATCTCGTTGTTCAGCAACGGTTCGAGGTACCGCGCCTTCTGGGCCAGCGTTCCGTAGTGAGCGAGGATCTCCGCGTTGCCCGAATCGGGCGCCTGGCAACCGAACACCACCGGACCACAAGTTGCCCGGCCGAGGATCTCGTTCATGAGCGCCAGCTTGAGCTGTCCGAACCCCTGACCGCCGAGCTCAGGACCGAGGTGACACGCCCACAGCTTGCGGCGCTTCACCTCGGCCTGCAGCGGCCGGATGAGCTTCTCGCGATTGGGGTCGCTGAAGTCGTTGTAGTGGGCGAACACGAAGTCGAGCGGCTCGACCTCCTCGCGCACGAACCGATCCATCCAGTCGAGCTGCGCCTGGAACTCGGGCTCCGTCTCGAAATCCCATGCCATGGTCTGTCCCCATCCCGGCCGATCCAGCGTCGGCTGCTCGCGGCTCGGGCAGCGTAGCTAACGCGCGTTAGTCCGACAACGAGCCGACGACGCAGCCGTACATGAGCAACGTCACGATGTCATCGGCGTCTTCGTCGGTCGCCGCGCGGCCCCGACGCATCCCGCGTGCTGACGACCAGATCATGTTCCGCAGGTGGAGCTTGAGACGGGACGGTTTGATGTCGGAACGCAGTACGCCGGCGGCGATGGCCGCATCGATGGTGGCAACCCACACCCGGTCGTTGAATCGGGCCTCGCTGCGCACCTGTTCCAGGCTCGGGGCCGTGGCGTAGTAGCTCGGATTGTCGTAGAAGATGCGCGCCGCGTCGGGATGCTGCGTGAAGTTCTCGAGCGTCGCCCGGATGATCGCCTCGAACCGAGCAATCGGATCGAGGTCGGCCGCGGCGATCGCTTCGTACAGACCGACCAGATGGCGGCTGCTGGCGTTCATGATCTCGGCGACGAGATCGTCCTTGGACTCGAAGTGGTGGTACAGGCTAGCGGCTTGGATGTCGCACGCTTCGGCGATGGCCCGCATGGTGGTGCCAGCGATCCCCCGTTCGGCGAACAGCCGTCCGCTGGCGGCGATCACCTCTGTGCGCGTGTCGGTCTGACTCATCGATGTGCTCCCAGGAGGTCCGGGTCGAGATTACCGCCGGTGCCCCGACCCGGATGCTTGAGGGCCTAACGCGCGTTCGGTAAGGTTTGCGCCATGGCGGGACTCGATGATGCAAGCGGCTCCAACGACAATGACGCCCGGGTGATCTCCTGGATCGAAGCGGAGATGGGCGGCAAGGTGGTGTCGTGGGAACGACAGCCGCGTTGGCGGCCGATGTGGTTCGTCGACATCGACCGGGGCGGCACGGTCGAGAAGATCGTCATCCGCGGCGAACGGGCCGATTGTCCGCTGGCCTTCCCCCTCGAACACGAGATGAAGTTCCAGGGCCTGCTCGAGTCCCAGGGCATCCCGGTCCCCCACGTCATCGGCTGGTGCGACAACCCCAAGGCCTATGCCATGTCGGTGGTGCCCGGCCAGCCCCACTTCAAGGGCGTCAAGACCGAGGATCGCGATCGCATCGTCGATGAGTACCTGCAGTGCATGGCTCGCATCCATTCCTTGCCGGTGGAACCGTTCGCCGAAGCAGGGATCGTGCGGGGCACGTCACCGGCCGACGCCGCCTACGTCGGTACCCGTCAGTTCGATCGCGTGTTCCGAGCCACCAAGGTGCGGCCCGATCCGCTGATGGAGTTCGTGCTCGGTTGGCTGAAGCGTCATCCCATGCCGGTGTCCGATCGAGAGTCGCCGGTGGTGTGGGACTCCGGTCAGTTCCATCACGACGGCAAGCACTTCTTGGCCGTGATGGACGTCGAAGCCGGCCATCTCGGTGATCCGATGATGGACCTCGCCGCGTGGCGTATGCGCGACACCGATCTGGGATTCGGTGACTTCAACAAGATCTACGCCCGTTACGCCGAGATCACCGGCAAACCCGTCGACATGGCCGCCATCCAATGGCACCACCTCTACTTCACGCTCACCAACGAGCTGTCGTTCCACGGCCCGCTGGCCAAACCGGTGCTCGATACCGACTACATGACGTACGCGCATTGGGTGAGCGAGACCAACCTCCACGCCATCGAGACCATGGCCGAATACCTCGGCATCGAACTGGAAGAGGTGGACATCCCGGAGCCCACGTCGTCACCGGTGTCGGGTCCGCACGAGCACCTCTCGCACTCACTGCGGGCCATCAAGGTCGACGATCCCTACGTGAAGTACCAGGTGCGCATCGCGTTCC
>JBFWVD010000069.1:0-23066 GCA_050246915.1 Acidimicrobiia bacterium
TGTGAGATGAAAGATTTGGTCGTGCCCGTATCCGGGTCGTACGAGTGGCGGAGAGCGGTTCCGATGTCGGTGCCGTACACGTGAATCGCAACGACGTTGGACTCACCGCCGCATGACACCGCGTGCACGTCGTCGTCCGACGTGCAGCACACCACCACGTCTCCGGCGCGCAGATCCCGTTCCTCGATCAAGACCGGGCCGCTGCCGATGCGCGCCTCGTATCGCTGTTCTCGCTCGACCCCCGAGAGAACTCCGACGACGCCCCACGCCAGGTGGTCGTGGATCGGCGTTCGCTGACCGACGCCCCAGACCGCGACAGCGACGCTGAATGAGCCGTCATCGGCAACGTGGAGCGGATACATCGCATACTGATCCGAGCGCGGCATGTCGAATCCAGGGGGAACAACAACGGGCGAAGCGAGCAAGCGCCGAAGTCCCTCAGCGACGCGCGCAGCTGTTTCCGCCTCGTCCAGCTTCGCGTCGACGGCGCCGGCGACATCGTCGATGAACTCGCTGACACGGGCATCGATGGTCATCTCAGTTCCTCCATGATTCGAGAACGTCGAGGAGCCTGTTGCCACCGGTGGGAGGCGGCGGCGAGGTCGTCCGAGGAGAGCGACCGGACATCCTGACGGGGTACAGGAACGCTGGAGTTCGCCAGCCGCCAGCGAGCTCGACCTCGTCCAGCAATCCCCCGAAGAGCACGTGCGGGTCCTCGAGGATCTCGGCGTACGTGTTGACCGGCCCGCATGGGATGCCCGCACTCTCCAGCACAGCGACCCACTCCGTGCACGACCGTCTTCGCAGGATCGACTCGATCGAGTCCGCCAACTCTGCCTGGCGCTTCGCGCGAGCAAGCTGATCGGTGAAGCGCGGATCATGCGTCAGGTGTTCGGCGTTGAGCACTTCGCACAGCAGTTCCCAGAGCCGTTCCGTGCCCGCGGCGATGGCGAGAGGGCGGTCAGCGGTTGCGAAGACCTGGTAGGGCGCATTTCGGGGATGTGCCGAACCGAGTCGGACCGGTGTGCGCCCTGTTCCCCAGTACTCGCTGGTCTGCAGTGCGGACACGGCGAGCAGGCAGTCGAGCATCGAGCAGTCGACATGGACTGAGTGGCCGCTCTCCCTGACCTGTGGCAAGAGCGATGCGACCGTGAACGCGGCATAGAGCCCAGCAACGAAATCACCAACCGGCACCCCGCACTTGGAGGGCGGTCGTTCCGGTTCGCCCGTGACGCTCATCAGGCCGCTCATCGCCTGGATGATCACATCGAACGCCCCTCGGTCGCGGTATGGGCTCGTGAGTCCGAAGCCTGTGATGGAGCAGTACACGAGCCCTCGGTGACCAGCTGTGACAGCGGCATACCCGAGCCCCAAGCGCTCGAGGACGCCTGCGCGATAGTTCTCGACGACGACGTCAGCGGACTGACACAGCTCGAACACGGCGCTCTGCTGCGCAGGGTCTTTCAGGTCGGCGCGCACGCCCATCTTGTTGCGGTTCAGCGACACGAAGTTGAGGCTCTGCCGTTCGCCGCCGGCGTCGACGAACGGTGGCCACCCACGCATCCCGTCGCCTTCGGGCGACTCCACTTTGACCACGTCGGCACCGAGGTCAGCCAACAGCATGGTCGCGAACGGCGCGGCCGCGATGTGACCGAGCTCGATCACCCTGACACCGCTCAAGGGGCCGCGCAGGCTCGCCGTCACGCGGCGTGTCTCCGGTGAGCGCCTGATGGGCACCAAAGATCGGCACAGAATCCGATCACCATCGTTCGGTCCTCTTCAATCGCTCCAGTTCGCTCAGGTCAGTCCCGCCGGCGCCACCCCGGCGATCTCCGGCCGCCCCGAGCAGTCATGCGGGGCGCTCCGTCGGCTGCGACTCGGCGACCGCTGGTGGCAGCTCGCGACAGGTGCGAGGTCTTCGATCAAGGCGGGATGTGACATCGCTCGCCGAGTATCGCGAAAACATCACTATTGTGTCAATGGACATCACATAGTGATGTATGATCGTTCCGTGTTGACGACCCTCAATCGCGGTCTCGCGCTCCTCGAGGCCCTCGCGGACGGTCCTCGCACCGCACGTGAGCTGGCGCAGAAGATCGATCTTCCGCGGCAAACCGCCTACCGTCTTGCAGCCACTCTCGTCTCGTGCGGATGGGTTTCGCTCGAGCCCAGGACGAACACCTATGCCTTGACGAGGCGCGCTTGGTCGGTCGCGACGCAGGCCGACCGGAGCTCGGACTTGGTCGACGCGTGGCATGAGACGGTGCGGTCTCTGGCCGAACTGGGCGACACGGTGCACCTGGCCGTGTACGAGGCCGGCGAGGTGCTCTATGTCGACAAGGCCGAGGGCAGCCACCCGGTCCGGGCGTACACGCAACTGGGCGGACGCGCCCCTGCCCATTGTGTTGCAACTGGGAAGGTCCTGCTCGCATTCGCGTCACCGACCGAGCGCGAACGGGTGCTTGGCGGCCCGCTGCTGCGGCCTACAGAGCGCTCGATCGCGGACCCGCGACACCTCGAATCGCACCTCGCTCAGATCTCAGAGGACGGCTTCGCCGTCAACATCGGTGAATGGCGACCGGACGTCGGTGGTATCGCAGTACCCGTTCGATCCTGCAACGGTTCAGTGGTCGCGGCCATCGGCTATTCCGCCCCGATCGAGCGGATCACGAGTCGTCGCGAGGAATTGTTGGCTGCACTGCGCCGGGCCGTCGCTCGCGCGTGATATCGATGGAAGTCCGGCTCACCGAGCATGCTGCTTTTCGATCGTGTAGCGCGCAGTACAAGTCCGGCAATCGCTTCGTGGCCGAGTTGCGTGGGGATCGCGATCGCTCGACGTGACCCCGCCACGCGCGAGCCTTGTATGGCATCATACGTATCTGTATGCTTCCATACAAGATGCGACGATGATGCATCGGACAGGTGACGTACCAGTCCACAGACATCGAGGTGCAGGAGGCAAGCGATGGAACCATCGTCAGAATCGCGCAGGTCGCTGGACGAGAACTCCGAGAAGCAGATTCAGGCGGGCGTCGCGGTCGAGCTGCCGCTCGCCGGCATCCGCGTGATCGAAGCGGGTGCATACATCACTGCGCCGTTTTCGGCTCTGATGCTTGCTCAGTTGGGAGCACACGTCGTCAAGATCGAGCCGCCGCGCGGTGACCCGTTCCGGCGTTTCTACCACCGTTATCGGGGTCTCAGCGCGGCTTGGGTCAATGTGAACCAAGGCAAGGACATTGTGTCCCTCGATCTGAAATCCGCGGCAGGCCAGGAAGCGCTCCGGGCGATGCTCTCGGACACGGATGTGTTCGTCCAGAACTGGCGCCCGGGTGTGGCAGAGTCGTTCGGATTGAACGCCGAGCAGCTCGTGAGGGACTACTCGCGACTCGTGTTCGTGTCCATCAGCGGGTTCGGTGCCACGGGCCCGCGAGCAGCTGGTCCGGTGTTCGACACCATCCTCCAGGCCACGAGCGGGATGTCCGTCCTCGAATCGAGAACCGAAAGTCCGACGGTGCTCCGCTCGTACCTCGCGGACAAGATCACGGCGATGTATGGCGTGCAGGCGATCTTGTCCGCGCTCGTTCGTCGCGACCGCACTGGGCTGGGTGGACATGTCGAGATCGCAATGCTCGACGCGATGGCGCACTTCAACTTCCCAGACCTCTTCCAGGAGCGCACGTTCATCGATGACGAATTGCGACCGGTGACGCCGCCCCCGACACCTGCCATTCTGAGGACCGTCGACGGGCACGTGTGCATCGCTCCGGTGCAGGGCCGGCAAATCGCTGCGGCCGTCTCGTGCCTCGGTCATCCCGAGTGGATCAGCAAACTGAAAGCGATCGGCTCCGGGGCCGAGCTGATCGCTGAGCTCGTGCGACTCGCCGAACCCGAGACTCGACTGCTGACGTCCGACGAGTGCGTGCAACGGTTCAGCGACGCTGATGTACCGGCGACGCGCGTCCTGACCCCGGACGAGCACCTCGTCGACAAGCAGACTCTTCACAACGGTTTGTACGATGAAGTTCCCACCGCTTTCGGTCGCATCCGTCGGGTCCGTCACCCGATGCTCATCGACGGCACGACGCTTCCGCATCTCGCGCCGCTCTCCGAGAGCCCGGTCGCTGAGTAGGATGACCTCGGCCGTACCAGAACCGACGAAGCGCCAGCCCCGAACGGGCTCGTCGACCTTCGTCGTCGGGCACGAGCTGGATGCGCCCAGCTGGCGCCGAGTCGAGTCGACACTCATGGCGACGTCGCGTGCTTTGCGCCGCGCCTACGATGACGCGCTTCAGGAGACCGGGCTCAACCAGTCTGAGGCCAGCGTTCTGGCCCTCCTGGCGGAAGAGGGCTCGCTGAGCCAAACAGCAGTGGCTCACCGCATCGGCATGCGGCGCGCCGCTGCGGGCACGATCGTGGAGAAGCTCGAGGGCCTGGGACTGGTCCGTCGTTCGCCCGACCCGACCGATGGACGGATCCGTCTGCTGTCGTTGACGGACAAGTCGAGGCCCTTTGTGCGGCGCATCCTCCAAATCGACACGGTCCTACGGCAGCAACTGCGATCAGGCATCAGTCGAGACGAACGCAAGAGCTTGGCGATGACCCTCGAGCAGATCCGGGCGAACCTCGCAAAGCTCGACGCGCGACTCTGATCTCGAGGGCTGGACGGTCACCGTGAAGTAAGAATATACTTACTTAGGCGCGGCCGGCCTGATGGAGGGGTGATGGTGCCAACGAGCCTGTTCGATCGTGGAAAGGTTCTGATCACCGTTGGCTTGAACGAGTCAGTCTCGAAAGCCGTCGCACCACACGTTCCCTACGGACCGGAGGAGGTCGCCCAAGCTGCCGCTGACTGCGCGACCGCAGGAGCTGCCGGCGTGCACGTGCACGCTCGACGCGCGGACGGGTCGCAAGACATGCGCGGGAGCCAGATCTACCGAAAGGCGCTGAGCCTGACCGCCAGCATGTGTGACGTCGTCATGTGGACGACGGGATACAGCACGCTTGCAGACCCCACTGACCTCGATGATCTTCCGCATCAGTGGGAGCTGGTGGACGATCCGCCTGACGGCGCTGGGCTCGAGTTCGGCTGCTTCGATGCATTCCGGATTGGGTCCCGTCCAGCGTGGTCTTCTGCTGAAGGTCGCTTCATGCCTATCGGAGACGATTGGACCGTCGATAGGACCGGCACGTACAACACGCCGAGAGTGTTGGCAGAGATGCTTCGCCGGCGACTGTCGCCGGTGTTCTGCTGTTACGACTTCGCGGATGCTCGTTGGGCATCGTGTGCGATGCGGGCTGGGGTCCTTCCGGACCCGACCTTCGTGCAGCTGCACATCTTCGCGGAGACGATGATCGGACCATCTGCGACGGTCGCCAACCTCGACGCCTTCGTCTCCGAGGCGAGGGTAGAAGCTCGTCCAGAGGTGTCGTTCGTCGGCTTCCAGTTTCCGACTCGACACGCGTACGAGAACATGCTCCGCGAGGCGTTGTCTCGTGGGTGCCACGTACGAGTCGGAATCGGCGACGCAGGCGCCTTGTATCCCGACTGGACCAATGCCGACGTCGTCAGTCGAGCAGTGGAGATTGTGCAGTCGATGGGGCTCGAGCCCGCCACGCCCGCTGAGATGCGGCAGCAGTTTCTCCGAGTGTTCTCCGATCGAACGCCGACGACGTGATCCGTTCGGTCGGGTTGTATGAAGACATACAAATCTGCGAGCATGTCTGACATGATTCGGACCCCTCGTGAAGTGGTCATTGTTTCTGCCGTGCGCACGCCGTTCGGCAGACGTGGTGGTGCACTCAGCGGCTCGCACGCTCTCGACCTTCTCGGCCTCGTCCAACGAGCCGTTCTTGACGCACAGAACGTCGATCCGACGATCGTTGGCCAAGTCGTCGGAGGGTGCGTCGGTCAAGTGGGCATGCAGAGCATGAACGTTGCGAGAACCGCTTGGCTCAGTGCCGGTCTTCCGGAGCGCGTTCCTGCGTCGACCATCGACTCGCAGTGCGGTTCGTCTCAACAGGCCTCGACACTGACGTTCGGTCTGATCGCAGGTGGCGTGATCGACGTTGGACTCGCCTGCGGAGTCGAGGTGATGAGTCGTGTGCCGATGGGAGCGACGACCCCGAAAGACCCGGATGTGGGCAAGCCCATCAACCGCGCCTATTGGCAGCACCACGAGTTCACCACGCAATTCGAGGGGGCGGAGCGGATCGCCGACAAGTGGGCCATCTCCCGTGAGATGTGTGATGCGTTCGGCAAGACATCGCAAGACCGCGCTGCCAAGGCCTGGAATGAGGGTCGCTTCGATACGCAGATCGTCGAGGTGCCGCTCGGAGAGGGAGTGAACCTCACACGTGACGAAGGGCTGCGTCCGACATCGCTCGAAGGGCTGGCCTCACTCAAGCCGGCCGGCCGCCCCGATGGCGTGCACACGGCGGGTACGTCGAGCCAGATCGCCGATGGTGCGTCGGCCGTGTTGATGATGACGAGAGAGCGTGCGGACGCGCTCGGCATGAGATCGATGGCGAGCGTCGTCGACGTGACGTTCGTCGGGTGTGATCCCGTGCTCATGCTCGAAGGACCGATTCCAGCGACGCGCAAGCTGCTCGCCGACAACAAGCTGACGGTCGACGACGTCGACGTGTTCGAGATCAACGAGGCCTTCGCCTCAGTGGTGTTGGCCTGGGAACGAGAGCTCTGGCCCGATATGGAACGGGTCAACCCGAACGGTGGCGCGATCGCGCACGGGCACCCTCTCGGAGGGACGGGCACGGCACTCATCACCAAGGCAGTGCACGAGTTGCAGCGTACGGATCGCGAGCACGCTCTCGTGACGATGTGTTGTGGCGGCGGCCTCGGCACCGGAACATTGCTGCGTCGAACCTGAGCGGAGAGGAAGAGATGTGCACGTATCACATCGCAGGAGTGTCGACAGTCGCTACTGCGACCGAGCTCGCGAACGACGATGAACAGGTGGCACGGTGGTTGACAGCGTCACATCGCTCTTCGATCTGACCGGCAAGGTGGCCGTCGTCACGGGCGGCTCTCGAGGGCTCGGGCGCGAGATGGTGCTCGGCTTTGCGGCCTGTGGAGCGGATGTGGCCATTGCCAGCCGCAACCTGGAGAACTGTGAGGCGGTGGCCCGTGACGTGCGCGCCCTCGGCCGACGGGCGCTCCCCGTGGCGTATCACGCAGGATCATGGAACGGCGCACACGACTTGACGGCCGCCGTCCTCGAAGAGTTCGGCACGATCGACATCCTCGTCAACAATGCCGGGATGTCACTCCTGTACGACTCGCCTGTCGCGGTCACCGAAGAGCTGTACGACAAGGTCATGGGCGTCAACCTCAAAGGACCGTTCCGGCTCTCCGCGATCGTCGGCACGAAGATGGTGGAGCGCGACGGCGGATCCATCATCTTCGTCTCCTCGCTCGCGTCGCAGCGGCCAGGCCCGAAGGAGCTCGTGTACGGCCCTGCCAAGGCAGCCATCAACACCCTCACCGTCGGACTGGCGCGCACCTTCGGACCGAAGGTGCGCGTCAACTGCATCGTTCCCGGGCCGTTTCTCACCGACATGAGCAAGGCATGGGACCTCCCTTCCTTCACCGAGCGAGCGAAGCGCACTTACTCACTCGGGCGAGGTGGTGAACCAGGTGAAGTCGTCGGGGCTGCGCTCTACTTCGCAAGCGCCGCAAGCACCTACACCACGGGCGCCCTGCTGAACGTCGATGGCGGGCCCCGGTGATTTCGCTGGCACCCGCAACTTGCAACCAATCACCTCGGAGGTCTTCGTAATGGTCGCTCCTGGAATGCACTCCGGACTCGCAACCGACGACGCGCTCAATCTGGCGATGTCCCAGCATGCGGTGCCGCTGTTCGAGGCGGTGAAGGCGTTCATCGTCAATGAGATCGAGCCGGTGACCGAGGAGTACTACCGGCTCGGCGAAGGTCGCGCCGAGCACTGGGGCTTCGGGGAGGGTCAGCTCGAGCTGCTCGATTCGATCAAGGGCAAGGCGAAGGCGAACGGCCTGTGGAACTTCTTCCTGCGCGACGCGGAGACCGGTGAGGGGCTGTCCAACCTCGACTACGCGTACATCGCGGTCGAGCTCGGCAAGAACCCGCTTGCGTCGGAGTGCCTCAACTGCAGCGCGCCGGACACCGGGAACATGGAGGTGCTGGAGCGGATAGGCACGCCGGAGCAGAAGAAGCGCTGGCTGGAGCCGCTCCTCAGCGGTGAGATCCGCTCGGCGTTCGCGATGACCGAGCCCGACGTGGCATCGTCGGATGCGAAGAACATCCACACGAGTGCGGTGCTGGACGGTGACGAGTGGGTGATCAACGGCGAGAAGTACTACATCTCCGGCGCTGGTGATCCGCGCTGCAAGGTGATGATCACGATGGTGCAGACCAGCCCGGACGGGCCGCCGCACAAGCGCCAGTCGCAGATCCTCGTGCCGATGGAGACGTCGGGTGTGGAGATCCTCGGGCCGATGGCGGTCTTCGGTGATGACGATGCGCCGCACGGGCACATGCACCTGCGCTTCACCGACGTGCGCGTTCCGAAGGAGAACATCCTCTGGGGCGTGGGACGCGGATTCGAGATCTCCCAGTTGCGCCTCGGGCCGGGCCGGATCCATCACTGCATGCGCTCGATCGGCGCCGCGGAGCGTGCCCTCGAGCTGATGTGCCGACGCGGGCTCAACCGCAGCGCGTTCGGCAAGCCACTCGCCCGCCTCGGCAAGAACACCGAGGTGATCGCCAAGGCGCGCGTCGAGATCGAGGCGATGCGGCTGATGGTGCTCCGCGCGGCGAAGGCGATGGACGTGATGGGAAACGCCGAGGCGCGCGTGTGGGTCAGTGGGGTCAAGGCGATGGTGCCCAAGCGGGTCTGCGAGATCATCGACGAGGCGATCCAGATCCACGGCGCCACCGGCGTGTCGCAGTGGACGCCGCTGGCTCGCATGTACGCGAGCCAGCGCACGCTGCGGTTGGCCGACGGGCCGGATGAGGTTCACTGGCACGTCGTCGGGCGCGCCGAGCTCACCCGCTACGAGGACGATCACGGCTCCACCGTCGGACCCTCCACCGCCGCTGCGGGTCTGAACTTCTCCGGCCCGTCCTGACGCTTCTGCAGCTGGGTTGCCCGGCGCTTGATCGGCGTTGTGGCTCGTCATGCCGCCGGTGTGTCGTTCGACGAAGGTGAGGTTCCGCGGAACCGAATGACGCTCGTGGCTCGACCCCGCGGCATCACAGCTCGCCTGAGTGTCGACTCGCGGGCGCAACCCCTAGAAGTAAGTGCTTATTTGACAGCTCGGCGGGGCCTCGCTACTCTGCGCGAGCCGGTCGTCGGCGAGAGCGAAGGAGCGCGCACCCGAATGCAGCAGAGAACGTTGGGCCGCACAGGTCTGTCTGTCTCCGAGATCGGATACGGAGCATGGGGGATCGGGGGATCGAGCTGGATCGGAGCCAGCGAGGAGGAGTCGTTGGCCGCGTTGCACACCGCCATCG
Organism: Acidimicrobiia bacterium; assembly: GCA_050246915.1. Lineage (GTDB taxonomy): Bacteria > Actinomycetota > Acidimicrobiia > Acidimicrobiales > Ilumatobacteraceae > JBFWVD01. Next base: position 9,510 of record JBFWVD010000069.1, read on the forward strand.
ACCGGGGCGTCAACTTCATCGACACGGCGCGCGTGTACGGCCAGAGTGAGCGCATCGTCGGCGAAGTAGTTCGCGAGCACCAGGGCGACGGTGTGATCGTTGCGACCAAGGTGCCGCCGAAGGTTCGCGGGTTCCCTCCGCCACCAGGGACGGATCCCATGGAGATGTTCCCCGGTGAGCACATCCGCGCAAGCCTCGATGAGAGCCTTCGTGCATCCGGGCTGGACAGGTTCGATGTCCTCCAGTTCCACGTCTGGGACGACGATTGGGTGGGACGCGGAGACTGGCTGGAGACGATCGGCGATCTGAAGCAACAGGGCAAGATCGGCTTCTTCGGGGTGAGCGTCAACGACTACCAACCGCAGAACGCGCTCGAGCTCGTGCGGACTGATCAGGTCGACACGATCCAGGTGGTCTACAACGCGTTCACACAAGCGGCCGCCGAAGAGCTGCTACCGCTGTGTGCCGAGCGCAACGTCGGCGTCATCGTCCGCGTGCCGTTGGACGAGGGTGGTCTGACCGGTCGCATCACCGCGAGCTCGACGTTTCCCGAAGGGGATTTCCGCAACATGTACTTCGGTGGCGGGAGAGCTGCAGAGGTCGAACGCCGCGCGACAGCCTTGGCTGCCGACCTCGGGGTTGCTCCAACGGACTTGCCTGAGCTCGCCCTGCGCTTCGTACTCGATTCTCCCGAGGTGTCAACCGTGATCGTCGGCATGCGAACTCGCGATCACGTCGAGCGGAACACGTCCATCAGCGACGGCGCACGCTTGAGCACGGCGCAACGCGACATCTTCAAGCGGCACCGGTGGGAAAGGAACTTCGCCAAGCCGGCTTGAGCCGGGAGGTGCCGACCGATCGCTACACCGGGTGCTCTCTTCGTCCGAGACCGCCTGGACGACTCCGCGTTCAGCCCGCGCGCGTCTTGAGCTTCTTCGCAGGGGTCTTCTTGACGGCCTTGCCGATCGTCGCGGCCTTGCCGTTCGAGGCCGCCTTCTCGTTGGAGGCCGCCTTCTGGTTCGGCGCCGCCTTCTCGTTCGACACCTCCGCCGCACGGCGCACGGGCGGCCCGCTCAGCCCGCGGTGCACCAGATCGGTGATTTCGCGACCCAACGCACGTGGGTCGTAGTGATCACCTCGATAGAAGGCATCGATCGCCAGGCCCATGTGGAGGCCGATCATCATCCGGCTCAACATCACGGGATCGATGTCACGGTGTTCATGGCTCTTCTGGAATCCGACGATCGCGTTCTCATAGGCCGTCCACAGTGGGAGAAGCCGCTCCATGTAGAACTTCAGTCCGGACTCGGGGTTCGCGAACAACGCCGGTCCTAGGAACGGAACGAGGCCGCGCATGGCCTCGTGCATTTCACAATGCAGGCGATCGCTGTACTCGATACGGTCATGTCCGCTGATGCTCGGGAACGCCGCAGCATCCGCCAAGGCATGCTCGACGACCTGCTCGAAAGGAGCCACGACGGCTGCCGCGAACAGCTCTTCCTTGGAGTCGAAGTGGCGGTAGATCATCGCTTCCGCCATGCCGCCCTCGTCAGCGATCTGCTTGGTCCGAGCGCCCTCGAACCCATTGCGCATGAAGACCGTTCGAGCGGCGTCCAAGATGCGCTGACGGCGGGCCTGGCCCGTCAACCTCACACGGGTCGGAGTCTGCTTCGGGCTCGTCGGGGCCATCTGGTGTTCCTTGCTGTGGGGTCGGAGGGAGCCTCTTGCGAGTTCGCGGCACGCAACCGAGGATCCGCACATCCTATCGGGTGCCGGCCTGCGCGAAAGCGCATACTCACAACGTCGTCTCGCATCGGCGAAACGAACGGAGTGCGATCCGCTGGAAGGCGTGCATCGTGTGGAGCGAGTTCTCAGGCGCTTCCGAAGTGTCGGCGCGCGGCCACCATCCACGGGATCGCGATGATCGGCATCGCTGCCGCTGACAGCCACGCGGCGCGGATCGAGTGGTTGGAGATGGCTCCGAACGTCACCGATCCGGCGAATGCACCGGTAGCGAAGAAGACCACCATCACGGCGGCGGCGAACGCCGGCGCGGTCTTGTTGGTGCGAAGGATGAAGACGTAGACGAGCGCTTGCCACGCCCAAAGTGACGCGAAGCTCAGGGGGCACGCGAAGACGATCACCCACGAGTTCCCGGTCGAGATGGCGGCCAAGCCGATCGAGCCCACGATCAGGTAGCTGATGATGACGTTGATGACGTTCTTCGAGCTGCGATCGACGAACACGCCGAGTGCAACCCGGCACCCGATGCCGAGCGCTGCACTCGCGGCGAACAGGATGCCACTCGCCGTTGGTGAGAGCCCGCTGCTCGTCGCCGCCTTCACGGTGAAGCCGATGAAGAAGAAGACCGGAGTCTGTGCGAGGCACACGCTGACACCCAGGATCATGAGAGCTGAGAGCTTGACGTCACCGCCGCGGTCGTGCTTGCGTCGAGCGTGCACTGGCGGTTTCATCCGGCGCAGGAACGCGCCAGTCGCGAGGGTGCCGACTGCGACGCCCGCAAACGCCCAACGCCAACCCATCGTCGCCGCAATCGCCGGGACTGCGACGCCGCCGATCATCGCAGAGGCCGGTGACATCGCCTGCCTCAACCCGAACGTGAAGCCGTGGCGTGCGGGCGGGACAGCTCGCGACACCCACAACGCACTCACCATGTCTGCGAGCACGCCCGCGCAGCCGCAGAGGAAGAGGCTCAGCGCCAGCGCGACCCACGTGGTGCTGGCCGCAGCGATGACCGCAGCGCACATCGTCACCAACAAGCATGCACGCAGACCGCGGGCCACCCCAACGTGCTCGATGAAGTAGCCCGCCGGAAGCGACGTGAGTGCCAAACCGAGCGGGTGCGCGCCCAACACCAATCCGAGCACCGCATCGTCGAAGCGCAGGTCGTCCTGGATATACGAGGCCATTGGCCCGGTCAGGGCAAATGGCAGCGCACTGACCAGCATCATCACCGTGATCGCGGCGATCACTCGCGGCACGCTCGATTGTGCACTCAACGCCTCGACTGGAGACTCCACGTGCACGGGTTCTGGCGTCGAATTCCACTGGGCCGCCATTGGACAAGTAAGCATACACTCCGCTAGAACGTGTTCAAGCGTTTGAGCAGGGAGAACGAGTGGTCACGTGTCGGCTCATGTCCAGAACTCGCGCCAGAGGCAGGAGCAATGCCGGTCCGGCGCGCATCGCTCGTCCGATCGACTGGACATGTCGGCCACATCTGACGGGCGTCCAGCGATGACGCCTGATCTCTCGTTGTCGGACAGCCCGCAAGACGTCCCGGTTCGGCAGGGTGAAGAGCAGGATTGGCAGGCGTTGGACGAGTACCTCCGTCGGGAGATCCGTTCGCTCGGCGGCGAGTTCTCGGTTCGTCAGTTCCCCAAGGGCTTCGCCAACCTGACGTACCTCGTGACGATCGGCGAGACACGGCTCGTCGTTCGTCGTCCGCCTTTCGGACGCATCGCTCGAGGTGCGCACGACATGGGTCGCGAGTTTCAGGCGCTGTCGGGCCTTGCGCCGGTGTACCCGCCTGCCCCCTGTCCGCATCTCTACTGTGATGACGCAACGGTGATCGGGGCGCCCTTCCTGGTGGTGGAGTACCGAGAAGGGGTGGGGGTCTGGGACTCGATCCCGACCTCCATGGCGCACCACGACCGCGCAGCGGAGCGGATCGCACGAGCGGTGGTCGTGGCGCTGGCACGCCTGCACCAAGTGGACGTCGAACGCTCGGGGCTCCACCAGCTCGGCCGTGCCGATGGCTTCGTCCGACGTCAACTCGACGGCTGGACGAAGCGGTGGGAGGCCGTGGCCTCGACCGACCTTCCGGAGATGCAGCGGGTTGCCGATCGGCTTGTCGAGTCCATGCCGACCTCCGATGCAGCGGTCGTCCTGCACAACGACTTCAAGCTCGACAACTGCCAGTTCGATCCAGCGGACCCCGATCGGGTCGCTTCGGTGTTCGACTGGGATCAAGCGACGCTCGGAGATCCGATGATCGACCTCGGCATCCTGCTCAACTACTGGCCGGATCCGAGCGACGATGCAGATGCTCCGACGGCGTACCCGAAGAACGCGCGCACCATCGGCATGCCCTCGCGTGGGGTCATCATCTCGACGTACGCCGATGAGACGGGCGCAGACGTGCAGAGAGTTTCGTGGTACGAAGCCTTTGCTGCCTGGAAGACAGCCGTGGTGCAGCGGCAACTCGTCGCTCGGTTCGAGCGCGGCGAATCGACCGATCCGCGGATGCAGCGCCTGGTGCCGAGCATTCGAGCGATGGCTCAGCGATCGCTCCGTCTCCTGGACATGGAGCCCTGATGACCCCGCTCCGACGAGATCATCCCTCGATCGAGACGTCTTCATGCGTTACGCGCTGAAGTACGATCTTCGGGCCCCGGACTTCGGCGCTCCGCTCCAGTCGCTGTATCGCGCATGTCTCGATCAATGTCGCGCCGCCGACACGTGGGGCTTCGAGCGCGTGTTCCTGCTCGAGCACCACGGGACGGATGACAACTACTGTCCCTCGCCCCTGATCCTCGGCACGGCGATCGCCGCGTCGACAGCGAAGATGTTGATCAGCCCTGCGGCATTGATCGCACCGCTGCATGAGCCCTTGCGCATCGCCGAGGACCTCGCGGTGCTGGATCAGATCAGCGGTGGTCGAGTGGAGGTCGTGCTCGGCGCCGGTTACTCGCCCGATGAGTTCGCCATGTTCGGTCGCGACGTGACCCAGCGCGGTGCAGCGATGTCGGAGATCGTGCAGGTGCTCAAAGACGCTTGGACCGGAGAGCCCTTCCAGTTCCGTGGCCGCACCGTTCGAGTGACGCCGCGTCCAGCACGTCAGCCTCGTCCACCGATCTTCCTTGGTGGGATGACCGCCGCCGCTGCTCGCCGGGCTGCTCGCGTTGCCGATGGGTTCTGGCCGGTGAACGCCGCGTTGGAGCAGGAGTACCGCGCCGAATGTGAACGGGAGGGACATCCGCCGGGTGTGACTGCACCACGCGGCTACGTGGTCGAGCCCTTCGTCAGTCCACGGTTCACGTTCGTCAGTGAAGATCCCGAGCGCGATTGGAACGTCGTCCTCCCGCACGCGCTCCATGAGTCGGTGTCATATGCGCAGCTGGCGCGTTCAGCTGGTGCACGACAGCAGTCGAACACGCCCGCGATGTTCCAGGACGAACACATCAGCGCCGAAGACATTCGCAGCGGAGGCAACTACATGGTGATGACACCTGAGGCCTGCATCCAGATGTACCGTGGGTTGGCGCCCGATGGGATGGTCGTGTTGCACCCGTTGCTCGCGGGGCTCGACCCGGAGGCGAGTTGGTCGAGCCTGACGTTGTTCGCCGAGAGGGTGATGCCTCGGTTGAACGAGCTAACCGTGGACGTGGGATGAACGTGGAAGGCCTGGACCCGATGGAGATCGAACGACTCGCCGATCGAGCTGCCGTTCTGAGAGTGCTGTACGAATATGCGGAGGCGCTCGACTACGGGATCACGGAGCAGTTCGTGGGGTGCTTCACGACCGACGCGACCTTCGAGATACGCATCCCTGGGCCGATGCCGCCGGACTACCCGACACGAGGGGGTCGGCTGGTGCCCGGGGGAGTCCGCTACACCGGTCTAGACGAGATCCTCGAGTTCTTCCGCCAGCACACCCACGCACCCGGGTATACCCACAAGCACGTGGTCACTAATTCGATCGTGGACGTCGACGGTGACCGCGCTCGTTGTCGGAGCTACTTCCAGCGCACCGACGCGAGCGCCGACGGCCAGAACTTCGTCCGTGTCTACGGGAGGTACCTGGACGAGCTGCGCAAGACCGACGGCGTCTGGCGGATCGCTGTTCGCGTCGCCGAGCCAGACGCACTCGACCTCCGGGAGATCCGCACCGCCTCCGCTGTCGAGAGCGCTCACGAACCGGCCGCGGATCGGTGACGCGGGTACTCAGTTGCTGACCACCGCCGAGAGCCGTGAAACCGAATCAGTCACAGGGGAACCCAGATCGGTCACAGGGAGCCGATCGCACTCACGCGCGCGCCTCTTGCGATGTACGCATCATGAGCGGTCCCACGCATGTACTGGCCGGCGCTCATGCCTCCGTCGATGACGAGGTCGGAGCCGGTGACGTAGGAGGATTCGTCGGATGCGAGGTACAGGCAGGCAGCGGCGATCTCCTCCGGTTGGCAGATGCGCTGGATGGCGATGTTCTCGAACACGGACGTGAGCTGGTTGTCGCCGTGGCGGATGGTGTAGGTGACGCCGGGGCAGACGCAGTTGACTCGGATCAGGTCGGGGCCGAGCTCGAGGGCGGCTGACTTGGTCATGGCGCGCACTGCCATCTTGGAGGCGCCGTATGCGGTGCCGAGGGCTTGGACGACCATCGCTTGGGCGGAGGCGAAGTTGATGATCGAACCCTTGCCGGCTTCGCGCATGGAGGGGATCACGGCCTGGATGCCGAGGAGAGGCCCGATGTAGTTGACCTGCATGTTCTGTTCGACCACGGCGCGAGGGACCAGTTCGGCAGGGGTGTGGTCGAAGATGGCCGCGTTGTTGACCAGTACGGTGATCCGTCCGAAGCTGCTGGTGGCGGTCTGGACGACGGCGGCCCAGCTCTCTTCGCTGGTCACGTCGTGGTGTTGGAATCGGAACCGGTCGGAGGGTGCGTCGCCGAGGTACTTGTCCTCGACGCCGGGAAGGATGTCGCCGACGACGACTGATGCGCCTTCGGCAAGGAAGCGTGATGCGGTGGCAGCGCCCATTCCGCGCGCGCCACCACTGACGATCGCCACGTGACCCTCGAGGCGGTTCACGACGTCACCTCCGGCGACACCACGGCCGCACACGCTCTGCGCAACTCGACGATGACACGAACCTTCCCCATCCTGACTCCCCTCGGCGGCCAGCACCGCGTCCTCGAGAACGTTGCTTATGATGCAAGCGAACGCACACTATCATAGAGCGGGGGCGACGTGAGCCGTGGAGTCGTTGATCGGATGACCGGGAGAGGTGGAGGCGGGCGCATTTCCGAGATCGACGTCGGGCGGATGCCCCGCCGTTGTGCCTGACACGATGCGAGCGAAGTTCGCGACCATCCTCGACGAGACGTTTCGCTCCTGCCGCCAGCGGAACTTCCGGCTGTGGTTCATCGGCCAGAGCATCTCGCAAGTCGGGTACTTCGCTCAGGTCGTGGCGATGGCGCTCCTCGTCCTCGACCTCACGGCCAGCGGAACGGTGCTCGGCCTCGTCGTGTCCCTCAGCTTCATCCCCAACCTCGTCGTCGGGCCGTGGGCAGGTGTGCTGTCCGACCGGCTCGACAAGCGCCGGTTCCTGATCGTCACCCAGACCACGATGATGCTCTGCGCCGTGTGGCTCGGATGGCTGGTCCTGTCCGGGCGGGTCACTCTCGGGTGGGTTCTTGGCCTCGCCACGCTCGGCGGCATCGCCTATGCCTTCGACGGACCCGCACGACGGACGATCGTCACGGAGCTGGTGGACCAGGTCGACGCTGCGAACGCGGTGAGCCTCAACGGCGCGCTCAACCAAGCAGCCAAGCTGGTCGGTCCCGCTGTCGCAGGTCTCCTGGTCGACAGCATCGGGATCGCGTGGTGCTTCCTGGCCAACGGGATGTCGTCGGTCGCCGTCGTGGCAGCACTGGTCGCGATGGACCCGCAGGCGATGCACCGCTCTCCACCGATCCCGCGTGCACGAGGTCAGATCGCCGAAGGGTTCCGCTACATCCGAGAGGATCGGTCGGCGTGCTTGATCCTCCTCATGCTGGTCGCGACGACCCTCCTCGGCATGAATTGGAACGTGCTGCTCCCGCTCCTCGCGACGCGCGACCTCGGCGGCTCGTCGTCGACGCTCGCCCTGCTCATGGCGGTGATGAGCGGCGGCTCGTTGCTCGGTGTGCTGTGGCTGGCTCGCCGTTCCGTCGTCTCTCCCCGGGCACTGGCGCAGTTCTGCATCGCGTTCGGTGCCGCGTCCGCATGGCTTTCGCTTGCACCGTCGGTGCTCATCGCTGCCCTCGCCGCCTTCGCGGTCGGCACGACCTCGATGTTGGTGTTCAACGGCGGCGTCGTGGCCTTGCAGCTCGGAGCCATCGACGTCATGCGAGGTCGGGTGATGGCGATCTTCACGATGCTCGTGGTCGGCGGCTACGCCTTGGGATCGTCCCTGTCCGGCTGGATCGCCCAAGTCAGCAACGCTCGAGTGGCCCTGCTCGTCGGCGCCATCACCTCATCGTTCGCCGGCATCGTCGTCCTCGTCATCACCCGACGGAACGACGTGGTGGCGGGCGCCGCACGCATCGGTGAGAGCCGCACAGTCGGAGGATCAGAGCAGGTGCGCGGCGACGCTGGCGAGTTGGACCACGGCTCACGCCCCTTGCCCAGTGAGGTGGAGTGAGCATGTCCCGATGACCGAGCCATCCGGCGCTCGACGCGCCGCTGTTGCCGAGAAGGGGGCATTGACATCGTTAGCGAGTGCTAACTAATCTCACGGCCATCGGCGAAGGGTGCGAGATCAGCAACTCGCCTTGGCATCGAGACGGGAGCGAGATCCGCATGACCGACCTGCAGACGCTGATCGACGAGCGCGACATCCGGACGCTGCTGGAGGGGTACGCGCGCTGGGCAGATCGAAACGACGAAGATGCGAAGGTCGCCATGTACCACGAAGAAGGATGGGACGATCACGGGATCTTCCTCGGTCTCGGATCCGAATGGTCGAAGGGCGGACGTGCGAAGCAGATGGCATCCGTGTGGCGCTTGTTCGGGAACGTGCAGATCGAGCTGGACGGCGACGTCGCCTATGCCGAGCACTACGTCCTCATGGTCGGTCAGAAGCCCGCCGTCGTGGACGACCCGCACTACATCCAAGTCCTCGGAGGGCGCTTCCTCGACACGCTCGATCGGGTCGACGGTGTGTGGAAGATCTCGTACCGGCGCCAGGTCATCGACTGGCAGACGGTGTGGGACAGCGACAAGCCGCACTACCCGCCACTCGAGCAGTTCCACCGAGGTTCGCTGGGGCAGAGTGACCGGGTGTACCACAAGGCGGCGAACCGACAGGAGTGGCTCGATGGACGCGACACGTACGGGTTCGTCAAGGGCGGACTGGCGTCGGGATGAGAGGAGTGACCTGGTGACTGCCATCGAAGAGGTGGGTTTGAGTGAGCGAGGTTGATGTGGTGCGGTCCGCGATCGGACCGTTGGGGGTGTTCTCGTATGTGGGTCACCTCCCCGCGGGAGACGCGATCGCACTCGCGCGCCGTGTGGAGTCGCTGCGCTATGGCGCGCTGTGGATCTCCGAAGGGTTCGGCACGGACCCGTTGGCGACACTGGCGTTGTTGGGAGCGAGCACCGAGCGGCTGCACGTGGCGACCGGCATCGCCAACATCTGGTTGCGGTCGCCGGGGACGATGATGCAGTCAGCGCGAACCCTTGCGGGACAGTCGGATGGTCGCTTCATCCTGGGCCTCGGGGTCGGTCACCGCGGGACCGTCGTCGACATCCGCGGGCTGTCCTACGACAAGCCGTTGGAGACGATGCGGCGTTACCTCGCCGCGATGGATGCTGCGCCATGGCTCGGTCCGCCCATGGATCGACCGGTTCCACGGGTACTCGCCGCACTCGGGCCGCGGATGCTGGAGCTCGCCCGCGACCACGCCGATGGCGCTCTCCCATTCTTGACGACACCTGCGCACACTGCTGAGGCCAGAGCGATCCTCGGACCGGACAAGTTGCTGTGCGTCGGACAGAACGTCGTCGTCGGGTCGGACGCGACGAAGGCGCGCGCGGCGATCAGTCGTGCGCTGGAGGTGTACAAGGATCCGACCAACTACAGGAACAACTGGCTTCGCCAGGGTTTCAGTGCCACCGAGATCGACGAGCGCAAGCCGCGGTTCCTCGACGCCGTCATCCCGTGGGGATCCGCGGAGCGTGTGTGGGAGCGGATACGGGAGCACTACGACGCCGGCGCCGATCACGTCTGCATCCACCCCATCGATGTCGACTCCGATGGACTCGACTGGAACGCTCTCGAGGAGTTCGCTCCCGCACCAGCCGGCCCGGCGTCGACACCTCCACCCATGCGAAGTGACAACTGAGATGGATGCAGCGCTGGAACAGAAGGTGCGAGCGCTCCTTGCGAAGCAGGAGATCACGGAGCTGCTGTATCACCGCGCGCGGATGCTGGACCGGCATGATCCGTCACAGATGGACTCCTTCACAGCCGACGCGACCACCACGCACGAGGGATGGCACGGCACCATGGAGGAGTTCTTGGCGACGCGATCAGGAACTGCACCTGGGCGACCGAAGGGCGAGATCATGGCCCACTTCATCTGCGACGTCCTCGTGTACTTGGACGACGAGGCGCATGCGCGGGTGCACAGCTACCACATGTGCACCTCCACGACGCCTCCCGAGATCGAACCTCGATTCGACCGGATCGGCGTGGGCCGTTACTTCGACTGGGTGGTGCACACCGAGAGCGGATGGAAGATCAAGCATCGCGACGCCGTGTTCGACTGGCAGATCTCGATTCCGGCCGGCCAGCGTGCGTGGGCCGCCCACGTGGGATCCGAGCACATGCTCATCGGCAGGAATGACCGCTCGGATCCGTTCTTCTCCCGCTTCCACGAGCTCAAGCACTGAGGTCCGGCAGCGGGCAGGTTCTTCTGCATCGACATGTCGCGAGGTTGTCGCTGGTCGGAGCGCGAACTGCCGAGCGACGGTCGCTCAGGACGAGGTGACGAGCGCGATCGAGTTCGCTCGTTCGTCGATCTCCGTCGGGGTTGACGCGACGCGGGTGCGGCGAGTCTCGACGTCCTCCCATTGCCGCGCTGGACCGCTCGGTTCGTCACCGAGGACGGTGACGCGCTCGATCCGTCGGCGCCCTGAGTAGTCGTTGACGACGTAGTGCTGCGTGCAGCGGTTGTCCCAGATCGCGATCGTGCCCTCGGTCCAGCGGTAGCGGCACTGGAAGGGCGGTTCTTCCGACACTTGGAAGACCAGATCGAGGAGAGCATCGCTCTCGGTCTTCCCGAGTTCATTGATGTGCCGGGTGAACCCTCTGTTGACGAACAGGCTCCTCCGACCGGTCTCGGGATGCACGCGGACGACGGGATGTCTGGTTTCGATCTCGGGATGGCCGAAGAACGAGGCGTTGTGCGTCGCCGTCAATCCATCGATGAAGCTGCGCATGGCTGGCGCGAGCGCTTCGTACGCGAGGTGTTGATTGGTCCAGATCGTGTCGCCACCGTATGGCGGCAGGATCTTCATGCTGAGGATCGAGGCCATCGGCGGGGTGGGACTGAACGTGACGTCGGTGTGGAAGAGATCGGTACGAGCGCCCAAGTCGCTGTCCGCAACGATGATCTCCGGATGCTCCGCATCCAGCTTGGTGCCGAAGGGGTGGATCTCGATGTCGCCGAAGCGACGCGCGAACGCGACGTGCTCGGCAGGTGTCAAGTGCTGTTCCGGGAAGAAGAGGACGAGATGTTGCAGCCAGAGCTTTCTCAGCTGGGCCCACGTGTCGTCATCGAGGTCGCGGAGTTGCACGCCGTCGACCTCTGCACCCAGGGCCCCGGAGATTCGCTTGACATCGAGATGAGCTTCCATCTGCGGGAGCCTATTTCAATCGACTGCTTGAACCAAGTGTTTGACAACGTTTGCGAACACATACTATCGTCACAATGCTTGTGGGGGGACGAGTCACTCGCCGGACGACGCCGAGGGCCGACGAGGGCCCCGATGCTGTTCGGCCGATCCCACAACCCGACCAGTGAGGAACGTGATGGAGACAACAAGTCCGCGCGGCGCAGGTGCGCCGAACGTGGTGATGATCGTCTTGGACGATGTGGGATTCGGTCAGCTGGGCTGCTTCGGCGCCCCGATTGCCACCCCACACATCGACCGTCTCGCCGACGCTGGGTTGCGGTACAACAACTTCTCGGTCACCGCGGTGTGCTCGGCGACCCGCGCATGCTTGTTGACGGGTCGCAATCATCACAAGGTCGGCATGGGAGCCCTGCCCAACACCCCCATGAACTACCCGGGATACATCGGTCGACTGCCCCGATCGGCGGGCACGGTCGCTCGCGTGTTGCGCGATGCGGGCTACAACACCATGGCGGTCGGCAAGTGGCACCTGACGCGGCAGCACGAGGAGACCGCAGCCGGTCCGTTCGATCGGTGGCCGCTCGGGATGGGGTTCGAACGCTTCTACGGGATCCTCGACGGCATGACCAACCAGTGGACGCCCGAGTTGGTGCACGACAACACCGTCATCGAGCAACCCACGACGCCCCAAGAGGGATACCACCTCACCGAGGACCTCGCCACGCAGGCGATCCGGATGGTGCAAGACCAGCAGCAGGCCGCACCTGACAAGCCCTTCTTCCTCTACTTCGCCACTGCCGCGGGGCACTCGCCCCACCACGTGCCGGCTTCATGGGTCGAGCCGTATCGCGGCACCTTCGACGACGGCTGGGAAGCAACACGAAGGGAGACCTTCGCCCGTCAGCTGAACCTGGGTGTGGTACCGGCCGGAACGACGCTCGTCGAGCGGCCGCCCTGGGTTCAGCCGTGGGAGGAGATCTCTCAGGACGAGCGCCGGCTGTACGCGCGGATGATGGAGGTCTTCGCTGGATTCCTCACCCACACCGATGCCCAGATCGGTCGGATCATCGACTTCCTCACCACTCTCGACGTGTTGGACAACACGATCGTCATGCTCCTGTCCGACAACGGTGCCGGCGGGGACGGCGGACCGCGCGGGATGATCGACTTCGCCGACCGCGACTCCGACATCGCGGAGCGCATCGCGAAGATCGATGACTTGGGCGGCTTCAAGACCTTCAACAACTACCCGTGGGCTTGGGCGTGGGCCGGTAACAGCCCATTCAAGCTGTTCAAGAAGTACACATGGCTCGGAGGGGTCCGCGTCCCACTCATCGTGAGGTGGCCGGGCGGCATCCCCAGGGCTGAGCACGGCCACATACGGGGCCAGTTCGGGCACGCCGTCGACCTGATGCCGACGATCCTAGACGCTGTCGGAATCAGTGCACCCGAGATCCTCGATGGGGTCACCCAGGACAGCATCGACGGCGCCAGCCTTCTTCCGACCTTGAGCAGTTCGACTGCAGTGAGCCCCCGCACCACTCAGTACTACGAGATGAAGGGTTCCCGGGCGCTCTATCACGAAGGGTGGAAGGTCACCACCAATCACGTCAGCAACGAGGCGATCGAGCGGGCGCTCATTCCAGGATCGCATGACTTCGACACCGATGAATGGTCGCTCTTCCATCTCGATACGGACTTCGCGGAAGCGCACGACCTCGCCAGCGTCCACCCGGAACGACACCGGCAACTGATCGAACTGTGGTGGCACGAGGCGGGCCGCAATCAGGTCCTGCCACTCCTCGACCACTCGTCCCGTCAGCGCTATGACGCACACCCTGGGATCAAGAAGGCTGCGCGGCACTACGTCTACCTGCCTGGCGGGGGGCCGATCTTTCCCCCGGCCTTCGCT
>JBFWVD010000070.1:0-22658 GCA_050246915.1 Acidimicrobiia bacterium
TCGCGGGCACGAACGGTGTCGCCGTCGACGCCACTGCAGTCGCGCTGAACGTCACGGCGACCGGGCCCACCGAGGGCAGCTATCTGACGGTGTGGCCGAGCGGGCAACCGCGGCCGCTCGCGTCGAGTGTCAACATGGTCGCAGGCCAGACGGTTCCGAACATGGTGCTGTGCCGGCTCGGGGCCGACGGGAGGGTCCACGTCTACAACAACTCGGGCAGCACGCATGTGGTCGTCGACGTGCTCGGTTGCTTCACGGCCGGCGCCGATGCGAAGTACCTGACCATGTCGCCCGCTCGTGCGCTCGACACACGAGAGGGACATGGTGCTGCCCTGGGACGACTGGGTCGGGGGTCACTGTCGCTGGCGCTGGCTGGTCAGCACGGTGTGCCGGCTGACGGCGTCACGGCTGTGGTGCTGAACGTGACGGCGGTGGCCCCCTCCGACGGCACCTTCGTCACGGTGTACCCGGGAGGCACCGAGCGTCCGCTGGCCTCGAACCTCAACGCAGTGACAGGGCAGATCGTTCCGAACATGGTGCTGGCCCGACTCGGTGGAGGCGCCGTCGCGATCTACAACAACAGCGGCGACATCGATCTCGTCGCCGACGTGATGGGGTACTTCACCAGCTGAGCGATGGGCCCGGGTCATGACTCCCGTGCGACAGGCTGATCGTCGTCGTCAGGACGCGGTCTGGTGGTTGGCGCCGATGCCGTGCAGGACGACGCGCTGCAGGGTCTCGCAGGTGAGCTCGCCGCCGCACACCCAGCGCACGTCGTCGATCGACAGCGGGGGCACGGGGACGTGCGTGATGAGGGGGTGGATCGGCCGCACGTCGGCTTCGTCGGTGGCGATGAGGTCCTCGTGCAGCTTCTCGCCGGGACGCAGGCCGGTGAACACGATGTCGAGCGGCGGCTCGTGCTGGGTGGCGAACCGCTCGGCCACCGCGGCGATGCGCACGGGCTGACCCATGTCGAGCACCATCACCTGGCCGGGCTCGCCGATCGCGCCGGCGTAGATCGTCAGCCGCACCGCTTCTTCCACGGTCATGAAGAACCGGGTGACGTCGGGGTGCGTGACCGTGATCGGGCCTCCGGCTTCGGACTGGGCGCGGAAGATCGTCAGCACCGAGCCTCGCGACCCAAGCACGTTGCCGAACCGCACCGAGACGTACGTGCCGGTCTTGGACGACGCGTGGTGCGCCGTCAGCCGTTCGGTCACCCGCTTCGACCACCCGAGCACGCTCGTCGGGTCGGCCGCCTTGTCGGTGCTGATATTGACGAACCGCTCGACGCCGACGCTCTCGGCGGCGCGCAGCAAGTTGTCGGTGCCAAACACGTTGGTCTTCCACGCCTCGTCGGGTGCGAGCTCGAGCAGGGTGAGGTGCTTGAGCGCCGCGGCGTGGAACACGACCTCGGGCCGGAAGCGCCGGAACGCGGCCATCAGCCGTTGCTCGTCGCGGATGTCGGCGAGCACGAGGTTGGGCGTGTTCAGCAGCGCTCGACCTTCGATGCTCAGCTGCACTGCGTGCAGACCGCTCTCGTCGCGGTCGAGCATGTACAGCTCGGACGGCTCGAACCGGGCGATCTGCCGGCAGAGCTCGCTGCCGATGCTGCCCCCGGCCCCGGTGACGAGCACGCGCTTGCCCGTGATGTAGTGGGCAACCGCGTCGGGGTCGATGTCGGCCATGTCGCGGCCGAGGAGGTCGGCTTCGGTGACCGGCCGGATGTCGGAACTGGTCGGCGCGCCGAACATGTCGGCGACCGGCGGCAGGACGAGGAGCGGTAGCCCAGCCTCTCGGGCGAGGCAGTTCATGTAACGGATCAACTCGGAGCCACCCGTTGGGATGGCCAAGAGGACGGCTTCGGCTCCGTGGCGCTTGGCGACCTTCGAGAGGTCCGAAAGTGTGCCTTCGACCCGAATTCCCTGCACTCGAAGGTCTGATTTGAATGGATTGTCGTCGAGCAGCGCTACCGGGCGGTAGGCACCCTTCGGGAACGACAGCAGGTTCTGCACCAACAACACCGCTGCCTCGCCGGCTCCGGCGATGACGATCGGCTTGCCGAGCAGCGGCCGGTTGCGGTGACTGCGGTGCATGCGTCGAACCGAGCGAACTGTCATCATCGCAGTGAGCGCCATGCACGTCGCGAGCAAGGGAACTGACCGCGGCACCATCGAGCCGTTGGGGATCCACACCACGCAAGTGAGCAGCACGCCAACCGCCAAGGCGGTACAGGCCAGGTAGGTGACCTCGTCGAAGCTGCCGTAGCGCCACCGCCGGCGATAGAGACCGAAGATGAGGCCGAGACAACCCTGGGCAGTGATCGCCAGCGGCACGGTGGCGGCCAGGCCGTCCCAGGTGACCTGGCTCCAGTGGAAGTCGTAACGAAGGATGGTCGACAGGACGAGCGCCGCCGCCCATCCGACTGAGTCGAGAGCGAACTGAAGGAGGGGCCTTCCCCACCTGACGTTGCGGACTCCGCCGGGTGGTGTCTCGTCGAACCGGGCCGCCACCCTTGAAACCTCCACTGGGCGAGGACTGTAATCCCTCTCAGTCACCGTGAAAAGGGTGATTCTTCTGCTTCCATGCGACTTCATCCGGCGTTCATTTGCATTGTGTCCGGCACATCGACTCCAACGTACTGCACACTCGGAAACCACACGGAAGGCTCGAGATCCGCGTTGCGATTCGTGACAAGCACCTGGTCACGGGGGCGGATCGGCGTCACTTCATCGCGAACCTGAAGCGGTCGTACAGAAAGTCGGAGAGCTGTCGTTCTCGCCGAGGTCGGGTGATGGCCACCGTGCGAACCCTTCAATTGGCTGCTGCCGATGACCCTGGCTGGCTGACTGGAACCATCTGCGCGATCTGCCGTGTCAGCATCTCCACAGCGGCGACCATCTGTCGATGCTCGGCGAACGAGCATCCGTACGGGTCGGCGAGGTCGTCGACCTCTGCTGCAGCGATCATGTCCGAGGGCTTGCGCCCAGCGGCGGCGGCAGCCATCCACTTCGTGACGTCAGGCTCACCGACGGCGTCCATCCCTCGCCGGGCGAGCTCTTTCAGCGTGAAGGTGCGCTTCCACGCTCCCGGATCGAGGCCGACCACGGCCCGGAGCTGTTCTCGCGTCATGGTGACGATCAGGTCGGCACCGTCCTCCGCGATCGTCTGTCGGGTCAAGCCCCGTGACCGGTGGTCGGTCAGCTGCAGGCCCACCTCGGCGGCCGCACGGAGGGTGTCGACCGGGACCTCGAGCAGACCTCCGTGTGTTCCTGCTGAGCTGACGATCACGTCGTGGCCCCGAGTGGCGAGGGCCCTGGCGAGCGACATCGCCACCACCGGCGAGCGGCAGATGTTCGCTGTGCAGACGACCAGGATGCGCAACGGTCGGCTGGCAACCCCATCACCCACGGACGGCATGCGCTCACCTTAGGCGAGGTGACCGCGTTCAAGTCTTGTTGCCGGTGGCCGATGAATTGACGGTCGCGCTCCGTGGTCGTGAAGTCGCTACGAAGTCGGCGTTCGACGGCCAATTGTTCGAAATGCACAGTTATCAGGTCAAGAGCACCCGAACGGGCCACGAGCATCCAAGCCCTACCACGCCACACCGACAGGCGCATCAGCCCAGCTCACACGCCATGAAGGACCGCATCCCAATGACCATCGAGAAGCCGATGACAGCCATGGTGTCAGTGCTGAAAGGCCCTAGCACGGGAAGTCAAGAGATGTTATTGTTTTGCGCAATCCGGTGCGGGACCGTGAGAGAGGAAGGCGGAAGTCGATGAGGAAGTTCGCAGTCGGAGCGGTTGCCGCAGCAGCTGTCGCTCTCGCCGCCCCCTCGAACGCCCTCGCGCACGGCGGCGGGCACTACCCGGTCCAGAAGCCGATGGTTGCGGTCTGGCCGGCGCCCATCAAGGCCGGTGAGTCGACGAACGTCTTCGCCTCGAAGTTCTGCCCGTGGGGCCGCATGGTCATCAAGTTCACCGGGCCGCAGCGGATCATCAAGACCGCGCGCACCAACAGCGAGGGGAAGGCCTGGGCACGGGTCAAGCTCAACAAGGCCGGCGTCTACAACATCCAGGCCACTGCGTGCGGCAAGTCGGCGTTCACTCGCATCACGGTGCGGAGCAAGCACAAGTACCACCGCGCCGGCGAAGTGGACGAGACGTTGATCGCCTCGTTCGACGACCTCTCGACGGGCATGTCGGCGCGTGCGAACGGCATCACCGACATCGGCTCGGGCATCGGCATCCCGCTCGTCAGTGACTCGTCATCCGACGATGCGTCGTCGATCCGCATGCAGCAGGCGGTGCTGGTCGCCGGGGCTGCGGCTGCGGGCCTGGGCGGCGTGACGGTCATCCGCCGCCGCGGTCGTCGCGTCGCCGCCTGACTCTTTTATCTCGCAGGCGCTCAGAGCGCAGGTCGGTAGCGGCTGACGCCTGGCGTTCCGTCGGTCTCCGCCAACCGTGTCCCGTCGACGGTCACCGTCGTTCGGAAGGGCCGGGCCGTGGGCGGCGTGCGCAGCACGAGTGAGTAGCCGTCGCTCAGGTCGAGGCCTCCCACGAGTGACAGCTCCACCACCATCGTCGATTTCGGTGGGATGTCGACGAAGGCGCTGAGGACGAGGTAGCCGTTGTCTTCGTTCACGGAGAAGGGGTAGGACTCGCCGTCGACCGTCGCGTTGGTGAAGTCGAGCGGCGTGTAGACGGACAGGTACGTCGAGTTCGTCCCCTTCGGCAGGTCGACCAGGTTGCCGATGATCACGTCGGGCAGGCCGCTGGCCGGCGCGTTATTGGTCAGCGTCAGTGTCAGCGTGGCGGTCGCCTCGCCGGTGGTCTCGTCAGGTTCCACCGAGTAGTCGGCCTGCGCGTCGAGCAAATCGTCGATCTTGCTGCCGTTCGCGTTGTTGAACGTGATGGCCAGGCCGTCGCTCTCGAGCTCGGGGAGCGCACCGGACATGTTGATCCGCTGGAGAACGTCTTCCTCCTCATGTCGAGCGGCCCAACCGACCAGCCGACCCTGCTGCGCCATCGGGCTGAGCAGATCGGCGAGATCGGGAGGTGCGGGGAGTGTGGCCGTGAGCAACCGGGTGACCGTCTCGCGGGCCACGGTCTCGAGAGCGTCCACACGTGCCTCGTCGACAGGCAGCAGGTACTGCTCGCGCATGAGATAGGGGATGACCGATTGCGCATCGAGCTCGCGGCCGATCTCGGGCACGGCCACGGGCCCGGTGATCTGCATGAGCCGCGCGATCGTTTCGATGTCTATCGCGAACACCCCATCGATCTGCCGTCCGCCACTCTGTGGGTACAGCTCTGCGATCACCTGCGCGACCGCTGGGAAGTCAGGGGAAGCGGTGATGTTTGACCACGCCTCGGGGCCGACGATCCGCGTCTCGGGATCGTCGAGCAGGAACTCACCATAGTTGGCCAGCAGGTCATCGGGTCCGCTGAGCGTCTTCGTCCCCACATCGCCGCCCCGGTTGAGGTCGGTGGTGCGCCCGAAGCCAGTGAACGAGATCACGCCGTGGTCGATCGTGACCTCGGCCCAGTTCCCCATGAATCCGCCGAGCCCGCGTGCTTCTGCGGGTGTCGTGAAGGCAACGAAGTACACCCGTGGCCCCTCGGCCCCCAACATCGCTGGCGCTTGGCGCACCGCGGCGAGAGCGTCGTCGCCTCGCTCCTGCTGACGTTCGACGTCGGCTTGCAGCTCACCTAGGCGGTCGCGGAGGGGCTGCACCAGCCACGGGCTTTCGTTGTCGGTGATGGCATTCGACAGGGCGTCCACGGCGGCGTTCAGCTCCTCCAGCGGCGCTTCGAGTCGGCTGATCTCGCCGAGATCGATGCGCCCACCGGAGAGGCGGAGCGAGTCGACATCGATCTCGCTCAGCGCCCGTGCGGCGGCGTCAGTGAGCTGCGATGCTTCGTCCACCAGATCGCCAGCTGCTGCGCGGTGCTGGGCGACGACGGGCACGACCCTGGCGAGTTGGGTCCACGGTCGCCCCAAGGCCGTGTCGGCCCGGTCGAAGTAGAAGCGAGCGCGATCGAGCGACACCTGGGCTTCGGCGAATCGACCTTCGCCGATCAGGTCGAGGCCCTCCTGCGCGCTTCGGTTCGCAGACTCGAGGTCGGCCCGAGCGTGCAGCGCTCCAATACCGAATCCGGCCGAAGCGAGGACGAGGAACCCACCCACGCTGGCGCCGACCATCCACATCACCCGGCGCTCGCCGCGTGGCCGCCGCGTGACGCCGAGAACGGTCAGCGCTACCGACGCAACGATCGCAATCGACGAGGTCAGTCCGAAGAAGCCGACCGCTCCGAGTCGGGCCAACACCTGCAACGCAAGGCCAGCGACGAGCGCACGCGACCACGGCAATGCTCGCCGTCCCAACCCGATCGCAAGTCCGGCACATGTCGCGACCGCTCCCAGCCCGAGGCTCCACGAGTCACGGGCGAACGCCGTTGCGAGGGCTGCGACAACCACACCTGCCCACCACGGTGCGCTTGCGGCGCTCCACACCACGGCAGCGACGCCCCCGAACACCAGTACCACATCGAGCGCAGTCTCGCCCGTTGGCGAGCAACCGGCGGTGGCGGCACCGACGCCTGACGCCGCGGCGATGCCGAGCACCAGCCAGACGTTTCGGCCACGGACTTTGATTCTCGGGCCCGACACGCGCATCGAACCTAGTTCGCCGACCCTGCAGGGAGCGGGCGCGCACACCCGGCAACGACCTGCTCGTTCACATGAACCGTGTCCCTGTGCCGCACGTAGCACGAGCGGTTGGTAGGTTTCTCATCTGCATCGCATGCGGCGGCTCGCTCGGCGCGTCGGTGGTGTACTTCGTGGCTCGAGTGACCTGACCGCCGTAGGTAGACCCGACGAGTCAGCGGGCAGGTTGCCGCTCGTAGCTCGACACCGAGTGCCGTCCCAAGCGTTCCAGCGCGACGGCAGTCGACTCGCCACCTGCGAGCCACTGCACATCGTCGATCGACGGTGGGGGCACGCACACGTGTGTGATGAGCGGGTGGATGGGTCGGAGGTCGACCTCGTTCTTGGCCAGCAGGTCTTCGTGCAGCTCTTCGCCCGGTCGCAGCCCGGTGTAGACGATGTCGAGCGGGTGGCGTGTGCTGCTGCGCCGAATTGTTCGGCCACCGTCGCGATCCGAACGGGTTCGCCGATGTGGAGCACCGTAGGACCGTGAGCACGCTTTCGCATCTCCTGGATCTACCGCGATCCAGGCGGTTTCGCTCCGCTGCTAAGAGCGGATACTCCGGATGGAATTGAGCCGCCCGTCGGGCCGGCATCCATCCTTCGTGAACCACATCCGCTAGCACCGCCCTATAACAGAGGTCAGGCATTCGAGTCACGATGCTGCGCAGTGTGCTCCGTTGGGTGCCGTCCGATGGAGCCGCCCAGCAGGAAAGCACACAGAGTAGCGGAAGACGCACTATAGATCGCAAGCTGACTAACAACCTCCACCGAACCGATAAAGGCATACAATGTCAACATGCAAAGATACGAGAAGAGGTAACTCCGATGCAAAGCACCTGAGGCAGTCCGACCCATGAGCCGCGTGGCAACCGACCCGAGAAGCGCGAATACGGACAGAACGCCGGCCGCCGAGAGCGACAAGAATACTTCGCTTCGGAAGGGAATAATTTGGTCGCGTGCAACATCGCTGCCGTAAATCAACCGATTGAATCGAGCACTTCCATTGTCACCGCGTGAGGACTCGCCGATGACAGGCATCGGCGATACCACGGACCTTCCAAGACTCCTCAAATCCCACTTGTACGGACGAACCGAGTAGTCCTCTTGCAACACAAAGGCTAGGTACTGAGGCGCGCCTGCGTAAACCTGGAGCGTTGAGACGGGATCACTGCGTTCCTGCCCTCGGACACCCCCAACGAGCGAGAACGCCCAGAGCCCCGCCAAGACCGCCAGCAAAGACACAGACCAACGAGTTACCATCGGAGCGCGAGACTGGCGGACTGCCACGACAAGACAGGCCGCAAGCGGCAAGAAGAGGCTGGCTCGGTTGTACGTCGGACTGGCGAACGCCAGCACCATGACTGCGAGGAGCGATACAGATTTCAGGATCTTCCTCGCGCCCTTCACAGGCACCTGGGACAGCAGCTCCGTTGCACACAAATGTCCCAGCAGTGGTGACGCCAGAAGTACAAAGACTGCCGGCAGTGTGGACGGCGCCGCCGCTTCTGACCTTGAGGCCTCGCCCCAAAGGTATCGCCACCAGTCGGCTCCATATAGATCGAACTTCAAGCCGAGTCCAGCCGTACCCAGCGCTAGGCAAATTCCAGAACCGAATCGTGACCGGGCGAGAGCCATCCCGTTGGCGGAGCGACCGGCCTTTCGCGCGAGCACGCATCCGATCCCATAGCCACACCAGGCGACAACGGTCACGAATTGCGCTCGTACAAGCACCGGCTCCGCGGGAATGCTCGGCAGCTGCCCACGCTTCAGTCGCCCGCCTGCAATCAGTATAGGGAACAACACCAACTGGATAATGGCGAGCGGACGAATAAGAGGCGCACGCGCAATCGGCCACAGCGCCGCTAGGGCCGCCGCTCCGAGACAGAGGCTCGCCTCCGGCCAGATGTCGGTTCCGATGTCGGAGCTAAGTCCCGCTCCTAGCCCGCTGATGAGCAAGAGTACCGCAAGTCTGGTGGGGCCGCCCGTGGAAGCCTCCCGATGCGCTGCAGGCGACCCATTCCGCGTTCGATCGGGGCCGCCTATCTCGATCTGGCTGGGAAGGGTATCCTCAGGCATTTGTCACGCTCGGAAGTCCACCGGCGCTCGAACTTGCTCGAACGGAACAAGACCCCTTCCGCTGACGTTGACATGCAGCGTGAGGTTGTCAGGGACCGCTAAGAAATTGATCTCTCTTCCATCGGTGGCCTGAGGGTCGACAAGGGCGGGGGAACGCGACTCCGCTGAGATGATGGAGACATCTTCCTTCAGGGCGAAAATTCGATAATTGTACCGCCACAGCTTGCGGAGAACCTCGTCCTCCTCTGGAACCACGGGGTTCCAGGCGCGACCACGCTCGAACAACAGA
Source organism: Acidimicrobiia bacterium (assembly GCA_050246915.1). Lineage (GTDB taxonomy): Bacteria > Actinomycetota > Acidimicrobiia > Acidimicrobiales > Ilumatobacteraceae > JBFWVD01. The sequence continues at coordinate 9,080 of JBFWVD010000070.1, forward strand.
AAGGGCCGAGTCGCGCCGGTGCGCTCGATCGCGAACTCAAGCCCATCTAACACGGGCCCCTCGTGCCCCTCGACATCGATCTTAAGAAGCGCGCGGCCATTGGAGCTTCGCAACGAGAGAACCTGCGCGAGAGAGAAGAATGGGGTCACCGTTGAATAGTGACCGCGCGACTCAAGCCACGCAGGGTCGAGTGAGGCACCCTGTCCGCCACCATGCAATAGGCCTAGCCCGGACCGATGCGTGACTGCTCCGTGAAGTACCGTCAACCTTGACGTATCACATCCACAATTAATCAGGCCACGGAGCAGCTGGCCAATGGCTTCGGGATTGGGCTCAACAGCGACCACCTCAGCGCCGCGGCCGAGTGCGATCTGTGTGAAGTACCCGACATTTGCACCAATGTCGACAACGCAAGTTACCTGGTCAAGTAGGGAGTTGAAGACAACCAACTCCTCGGAGTACTCGCGGTTCTCGAACGCGGTAACCCCCACAATCCGTATCGAAACACCCGCAACCACTCTAACTTCAGGCTTCGTCCGTCTGACTCTCCATGTGTCCCGGAGCCGCCGAAGCGGCCTTGTCACAGACGGCGGCAGGACGCGGCAGACGCGAGACAACGCGGTGCTCGGTGGCGAAGGGTCGTGACAATACGCATTTCCATGGGCTGCCTGCGTAAGCGCTCGACTGCTCTGGCCTTCGTCCATCACTGTACCTCATCAGGCAGTCTACACGCCGACGGGCCCACCCTGGTATGGCGAATGGGTGACTCGCTCCCACTGTAGGATACGGCCAAGATTATGTCTGTCCGTGTCGTGGCCGAGTCGCCGTTAGTCAGCGTCCTAGTTCCAGTGCATAATGGGGCGCGCTACCTTGCCGAAGCTTTAGCTAGCGTAGCGGCGCAGACTTACCCCACTTGGGAATGCGTGGTAGTGCTCGACTCGTGCACCGACGAGAGTGAGCTGATTGCCCGTTCCGAAATACCTCCCGAAAGGCTGCGTATCGTTAAGATCACGCACAGGCGGGTTGGTTCAGCCCTTATGGCGGGGCTCCGGTGCGCTGAGGGAACGTACGTGGCACGTCTGGACGCAGACGACAAAATGTTGCCAGATCGCCTTGTGCGACAGGTCGCCGAAATGGAGGCGCGGCCTAGTCTGGCGGTTCTCGGCTCGGCGGCGACCGTGATTGATGGCCACGGAAACCCCGTGGGTACCCGCGCTCCGCTATCGGGTGTGGATGAGCTGAAGGCAGCGTTATTGCGAAAGAACCAGTTCATCCACCCATCCGTGTTGATGCGCAGGTCTTCGGTCATTGAGCAGGGTGGGTATCGAACAGACCTTCCGAAGGTCGAGGACTACGATCTTTGGCTGAGGGTTGCAGTCGAGAACGACTTAGATAATCTGGCCGAGTCACTTACCGCCTATCGCGTTCATCCTGAACAGGAGACCCATCGTGGTGTGATCTCATGGCACGCAGCGCGCACCGTGGGCCGATCTCGAAGTCAGCTCGCCCGATCTCTCGGTCACAGCGTACTCGTCACCGAGGTTCTGAACATCCTGTGGTGGGCTCGAAACTCTCGCCTAGGGTGGTGGATCCGGCGAAACTAGACGTTTGGCTTCGCTCGTGCGACGGAGGGACGTCTGGCCGCTAGAGCCCACCCGCCTCCTGCGATCATGCAGCTAACGACGTATGCCGACCCAAAGATGGCCGCGCTCGTCCTGGCCGTCAACGAGTCGCCCGCAGCGATGGACGCAGCTATCAGGACGCTCGCCAGCGCAACATCGCTAGCGAGCCACAGTTTGAGCTGAGACGTCGCCACGAGCCATTGACTCAAGATGGTGTTGAGCGAGACCGCGATGGCTCCGATTGCTAGGACTCTTAGAACCACTGCGTGAGGTGCATATTCGTTTCCGGCAATTGACATGATTTTTGGCGCAAGGCCGACGATTCCTATGGCTGGAATGACGCTCGTAGAGATCACAAGCAGTCCTGACTTTATGAGAACTCGCCGCATCGCTGTCCGATCCGCCGAGAGGGTCGCTCTTGTCATTGCGGGAAGCACCATCGGCGCAACTGCGGCAGGTACGAAGAGAGCAACTTGTGCCCACCGCTGCGCAACGGTGAAGACTGCGAACTCTGACAGTGTGCTGCGGGCCCCGATCGCCGCCTGTGAACCCCAGAGAGCGAAACTGACGAGAATCGAGTCCAAGTAGGCGATGCCGGCGAAGCGCCGCAACTTTAGTGCTTCACCGGCCGCGCGGGGCGAGCCGTAAAGGTCGCCTCGACGTCGCAGACGGCGGAGCGCAATCGATGTTCCGACGTCTGTCAGGCATGTTCCAACGAGAATCGGCACGCTGCCGGCCTGCCCCGAGGCTGCGACGGCCACGACGACAACGAGCCATACAAGATTCCGTCCAGCGAGTACCACTCCGGCGGCGTGAGCCATATGTACGCCGTTAAGGAAGGCGACGTCTATCGAAGTCCGAACCGCAATCGCCGCAAGGCAGAGACCCCCGAGGCCTGCCGTGAGTAGCTTGGCGGACGGCGTGTCCACGAACAGGAGGCTGGAGGCAACCACCAACAGCGCTAACAGGATAAACAGGAAGATGACTCTTCTTGTCCAGGAGTCAACGACCGTCTGAAGCGGACCGAGCGGCTGCCCTTGATGAGTGAGCTCGGCGGCCCGCCGCGTGGCAGCAATTGGGTACCCGCGTGACGCGAGCAGTGAGATCGGGGCGGCTGTCGAAAGTGCTAGTGCGACGATTGCGAAGTCTCGTGATGGGAGCGACCGTGCCAGAACGCTCAGCGCAGCGAGCGAGGCTAGCCGGCCGACTGCGGAGGCGAGAACAAGTTGGCTCGGACGCGCGAGTTGGGCGCGGATACTCGCTCGCGTGTTGGCGCACCGGTCCCCATCGCTCACGTCGCAGGCACCATGGTTTCACGCATGACCACGGTGACGCAAATCTCGTTCGTGCGACCCACCTATTGCAGACTCGTATATGATAATCGACTTCTCCGCTACAGTCCGTCCCCAGAAACGCCGACTCGAAGCCCTCGGGTCGATGCGTCCTTCAGACTGCGTTCTGAGGACATACATCTCAATCATGGCCTGCGCGATCGCGTCTGCGTGCGGCTCGGCATTAATTCCGGCAGCAGTATCAACGACCTCGGTCAGACCGCCGACACCAGACGAAACGATAGGGGTGCCGCAGGCCATGGCCTCCGCAGCCACCATTCCGAATCGCTCATCTCTCTTTGTCGGCACTACGAGACAATCAAGCGATCGGAGATATGACGGCACTTCGGTGTCTGAGATTGCTCCGAGCACGCGCGCGCCCACGCGCCGCAAGTCCTCAACGTAGTCATTAGACTCAATGTTTCCGAAGCGGTCGGCGGGACCGGCGATTGAGAGCTTAACCTCCTTGCCGAGGGTAGCACTGACAATCCGGAAAGCGTTCGCCAGGATATCAGCACCCTTCTGCTCGCAGACCCTGCCGAGATATCCGTAGTGAAAGGGTTCATCGAGACTGCTCGCGGCTCCATCCTTAGGCCGAAAGCGAGTCTCATCCACAGGGTTAAAGAGAACCTCACTAGGAAGAGCGGGCCATTTGGATCTGACGAGCTCGGCGGCAGAGCTGGAAACCGGGAGTAGCCGGCTGAAGCCGCCGATCTGTGCGGCCCAAAACGTTCTCAGTAGGCTCTGGTCAAACCTGTAGGTCGCGAAATCTAGTGAGAGTAGGAGTGGCCTCGCCGACATTCGCGCCCAGATTCCTCCCGCCACCGCGTTGTGGACGTGCACCACGTCGCACGAACGTCTGCGGGCGAGCCAGGCAGCCCTCCCGGTGAGATGGATCTGTCCCAGGTAATTCCCTAGGGGGCAGCGAACACGTACCAACTCAACGTCGCTACTAAATTCCACCCGTGGGATCTTTGAGAATTCTCCGCGTTCTGGCGTCACCACGATGACCTCGTGCCCAAGGCGCGCCTGGGACTGAGAAAGCACCCGCATCCGGCGCTCAACCGCTCCTCCAATCGCCGAATCAACCGGCAGATTGGGAAGACCGACGTGAAGTATCCTCATCGAGGAAGCCGGACCTGGCCTGCCGCGCGACGCGCATGCCGCATCAGCCTCAAGATGGCTCGGACGGCAGTGTCTGTTGCTGCCAGACCAGACCTGACCACGGGTCCATGGAGACTTCGAGCGCTCGTGGTCTGCAAGAGCTCGTCATACAACCTGGCATGCGCCTCCACCATCGAGTCCACTGCAAATCGTGTTCGCGCCACTTGAACATAATTGGTGGCCTCTCTTCGGAAGGTCTCGTAATTGTCCCTGAGCTTGGCAAGAGCCAGCTCTAAGCCGTCCGTCGACCCAGGCTCTATCAAGAGCCCGCGGCCGTCCAACTGCCACCGGATACCCTGCAAATCGGTAGCCACGATAGGAAGACCGCAGAATAGTCCCTCCGTTACGACGGTCGGGAGCGCTTCGTGAAAGCTCGGCAGAACAAGGACATCCGCCCGTCTCATTTCCTCCGCAACGACTGCGGGCGGTTGACGCCAGAGATGCGTTATTCGGCCTCCGAGGTTGAGACTCGACTCCAGCCTATTCAATTCATCGGTTTCGCGTCCGACCTCAACATGAGAGATCACCGTGAGGAGATCATTAGTCCGACTCAGGGCATTCAGTAGTGTTACATACCCCTTTGCTCTCGTGCGTTGGCCCACGAAGAGAATCCGCAGGTGCTCGCCCCTCACCTTGTGGACCTCGGGAAAGAAGATCTCGGGATCGACAGCGTTCGGTATGAATACACTGCGAACGTTCCGTTCTTCCAACAGAGATTGTTCCTCCGGCGTGAGCGCAACGAATGCGTCCGACACCCTCGTCGCGATCGTCATGCGTCTTGCGATAGGTGGGTGATTGACTGATCCGTGCAGCGTAAACACGATGGGCGTCCGACTCACCATCTTTGCCCGCAACAAGGCCGAGCCGAAGTGATGGATATGTATGATTTCTACATCATCTGGTAGCCGGTCGTCATGCCCGAGACGGACTACTTGATGGCCCCTCTTGGCGAGGCCGTCGGCCAGCGTGATCTCCGGCGCCGAGGTGATCGCCGCTTGGTAGGCGCTGTCCTTTCCGAAGATCCCCCCGACTAGTGCGACTCTCATATAGCCTCCGGCCACAAGACATCACAACTGCTGATGGCCACAACTATTTTTCAGGTGCAATGTAACAGCGACCAGGCTACACGCAGATATGCTTTTCCAATGCGAGTCTTAGTTACGGGCTGTGCCGGCTTCATAGGCCACCATGTTACCGCTGCGCTTCTCGAGAGTGGACACCCTGTGGTTGGCATCGACGACTTCTCGACTGGTGACCCGTCGAATCTTCACACCGGTTGCGAATTTGTCGAGGGGTCGATACTTGACTCCGACCTGTTGTCTCGGGCCATCGCCCAGTGCGAGGCGGTCGTTCACTTGGCTGCGATTCCCTCAGTGCCCCGATCTCTGCTTCTCCCCCGCGCTAGCTACGATGTTAACGTCACTGGAACCTTGAGCGTGCTTGAGGCTGCCCGCGCGGCAAGCGTCCGCAATTTGATCTTTGCGTCCTCGTCCTCGGTATACGGCGCCAACGAGTCTCTCCCGAAGCACGAGGGTCTCGCTCCCCTACCTATGAGCCCCTACGCTGCTGGCAAGCTCGCAGCTGAGAACCATGCGCTCACCTGGCAGCGGTGCTTCGGACTGGGTGTCCTAGCCTTCAGATTCTTCAACGTGTTCGGCCCTCGGCAACGCCCCGATCACGCTTATGCCGCAGTGGTCCCTTCCTTCTTAAACGCAGCGGCGCGAGACTCTGCTCTTAGAATTTTCGGCACCGGCGCCCAGACGCGCGATTTCACTTATGTCGGCTCCGTAGCTCGTGTCATCTTACGGGCAATTGAGTCGCGTACGACGTGCCCAGGGCCGGTGAACCTGGCGTTTGGAAGCCGTACGTCGCTCAACGATTTGGCCTCAGAAATTGGGCGAGTGGTGGCCCGCCCTTTGCGGATTGAGTACGAGGACGCGCGCCCTGGAGATGTTTTACATAGCCAAGCGGACAGCAGATTGTTGGACTCGCTCTTCCCGGATGTTGCCCCCGTTAGCCTTCGCGACGGTCTGGTCACCACAATGAACTGGATGACTTCCTATCTGGCCGGAAGCCAGAGCCGGTAGAGGTTCGCAAGCTCAGTCACAACTTCCCCTTCATCGAAAGTCGTTCTGGCCCACGTGTCGCCTGCTTTTCCTAAGGATTCTGCCAATTGTCGGTCGTTCTGTAGCCTTCTGAGGTGACTCACGAGCATCGTCAGGTCCCCGATCGGCCCTAGAAGGCCGGTGACCCCGTGGACGACTGCGTCGACTGTGCCTGTGGCGGCGTACGCGACGACTGGCAGCGCGCAAGCGGCGGCCTCCAGCGGGACATTCGGCAATCCTTCCCGATAGGACGGAAACGCGAGTACATCCATAGCCGCATATGCTCTTAGTGGATCGTCCATCCATCTGACCCAGGTAATTTGTCGGTTAGCCTGTATGTCGGCCAACGTGACGTCGAGAATGGGATCTCCATCCTCCAATGCGCCGATTAGAAGTAGGTGGACGGCATCATCGTTTAGCAGTCGCAATGCCTGAACTAGGTCGTCGGTGCCCTTGTCTCGGGTGAGACGGCCAACATAGCCGATCACATATGAGCTGTCAGGAATCCCAAGTTCATGTCGCGCAACCGTCCGCGACGGTCTTTCTCCAAGTCGAGACGGGCTCACGCCGTTCCGCAATACGTGCCCCATTCCTGGGCTGGTAAGCTTGTTGCTTTCTGCGACACGCCGCAGACTCGGACTGTTAAAGATGATGTTCGTTGCACAATTCAGTGCGATTCGCTCGGCAAGCCGAAACACGCGACGTCTCCATCCGACCATCGTTTCGAATCTGAACCCTCGGACGACATAGACGCGTGCTGGCACGCGACATACGCGAGCTGCGAGAAGGCCGATCAGACCGGCCTTAGGTGTGGAGGCGTTTACCAGGTCTGGCCGCGTACGCCTTATTAGCCTAATCGTGGCGACGAGTGCGGCAATATCCTTCATCGCGCTTGGTTGGCGGCAGTATGCTATATGGTGAAATTTCACAAACCTTGGGAGTCTACCCTGACTTTTCTGTCCTAGGTTCGTGCCAAGGCTGACTTCATATCCGTTCTGCGCGAGATGAGCCAATTGAGCCCGCAAGAACATAATGCTTACCTCATCTGTTATTAGATAGAGCAAGCGGTATGGTTTGTTCGGCTCTCTCGTCAAGAGCGCTCGATCTCGTGCGATTTGCGTCACTTCAGCCGATCCCCTTGGCTGGCACGCCCGCAACCGTTGTGTCGGCTAGCACAGACCTCGTCACAACAGCACCGGCACCTACAAATGCCCGGGCACCAACCTCTACGCCGGGGAGGATGTTGGCACCGGTGCCGATCGTCGCCCCCGCGCGTATCGTGACATCTCCACTGATGGTCGCCCCCGGAAAGACTGTGACGAACTCCTCAAGCACACAATCATGACCGACGGTCGAGTTGAGGTTCAGGTGCACATGGGCCCCGAGCTCGATGTTCGTCGTGAGGCGAACACCCGCCGCCACCACCACCCCTGGGGCGAATCGGACATCGCCGCCGAATGTCACGGATGGGTGAACCAAGGTCGCAGACACCTTTGAAGCCGACCTCAGGCGGTCGGCGAGAACTCGCCTGGTGGCGGCGCTGCCGATTCCGATCACGAACTCGGCGTCGATCTCGGCAATCTGGGCGGTCGTACCCAGCAGCGCCGCCCTGCGGCGCTCCAGCCGGTCGTGCCGAACGTCGCCGTCATCGAGGAACCCGAGGAAGGCCCATGGCTTGCCGGCCGCTTGCAGCGCCTCGACAATGTCGAGAACCTCGCGGCCGAATCCTCCTGCGCCCACGATCACCAAACGGCGGCGTCCCGTTTCCGTCATGGCTCGGGCCCTACTCTGACAGGCGAGATGGAGAACACTTCCCGAGGGTTACGAGCGATCAAGCGAGTGCTCGACGTCGCGCTGGCGGGTGTCGCCCTGGTCCCTGCCGCCATCGTCCTCGCGGTGTGTGCACCCGCCATTCGACGCAGCCTCGGCAAAGGAGTGATCTTCCGGCAGGAACGAGCAGGGCAGCATGGCGAGCCGATCGAGGTGCTGAAGCTGCGCACGATGACCGACGAACGCGACACCAACGGTGATCTGCTGCCCGATGGCCATCGTCTCACACGTGTCGGCTCGCTGCTCCGCAAGACCAGCCTCGACGAGGTCCCGCAGCTCTGGAACGTGCTGCGAGGGGACATGAGCCTTGTCGGCCCACGCCCACTGCCGATGGCGTACGTCGCGCGGTACTCCGACGAGCAACGGCGCCGCCTCGACGTGAAGCCGGGCCTGACGGGATGGGCGCAGGTGCGGGGTCGCAACGCGCTGACGTGGCCTGACAAGCTCGCACTCGACGTCTGGTACGTCGACAACGCTTCGTTGTTGGTCGACCTGAAGATCATGTTGATGACATTGAAGACGGTGTTGACCCGCGGTGGGGTCAGTGCAGAAGGACATGCCACGATGCCAGAGTTCATGGGTGAACTCGATGCTTGACGTGTGAACGGACGATCTCGGCAACCTCACACACCTCGGCGTCGGTCAGGGCACTGCCGCTCGGCAGGCACAAGCCCTTTTCGAACAACGACTCGCTCGTGCCGTCGACGTGGCATGCGAACTCGGCGAATGCCGGCTGCAGATGCATCGGCTTCCACAACGGGCGCGACTCGATTCCTGCCGCGAGCAACCCGCTGTGCACCCGTCGCGCCGTGTCGCCATCGCCGAGGGTGACACACGTCAACCAACCGTTCCAGCCGCTCCACGACGGCACCGGCATGAACTCGCATTTGTAGGTGCCGGCGAGCAGCTCGCGGTACATCGCATTCGTTCGGCGGCGGCGTTCGATGAACGACGGCAGACGCGCGAGCTGAGCGCGCCCCAGCGCCGCAAGCACGTTCGACAGCCGGTAGTTGTAGCCCACCTCCGAATGCTCGTAGTGCGCAGCTGGCTGACGCGCCTGCGTGGCCAGGTACCGGGCGCGATCAACTACCGACGGAGACGGTGAGATGAGCATTCCGCCCCCACTGGTGGTGATGATCTTGTTGCCGTTGAACGAGAACACACCGATGTCACCAAGCGTTCCAGCGGGCCTGCCTTTGTACGTCGCGCCCAGCGCTTCGGCAGCGTCGGCGACCACTGGAATGCCGAGCTCGTGACACTCGGCGACGATGGGCTCGTAGTCGGCGCACTGACCGTAGAGGTCGACGACCAACACTGCCGACGGCAGCCGGTTGCGGCGGCGCGCGTCGGACAAGGCCTCGGCGAGCAGCACCGGGCTCATGTTCCAGCTCGTCGGCTCGCTGTCGATGAAGACTGGGTTCGCCCCACAGTACCGGATGGCGTTCGCCGTCGCGGCGAACGTGAAGGTCGAGACGAAGACGTCGTCGCCCGGCTCGACGCCAAGCGCCAGGAGTGCGAGGTGCAGTGCGGCGGTTCCGCTCGACAACGCGACGGCGCCCTCCCAGCCGGTGAGCTCGGCGATGTCGGCCTCGAAGGCCGCCAGGTCGGGGCCAGCCGGGGCAACCCAGCCGCTGTCGAAGGCGCCGAGCAGCGCTGCTCGCTCGGCGTCGCCGACATCGGGCGGCGACAGGTAGATCCTCATCAGAGGTGCTCCACGTTGGAGCCCCGCATGCGATGCCGAGTGTCGAACACGTACGGCGCATGCCGACCGACGAGGTCGTAATCGATGTCGTCGTGGTCGGTGACGAGCACCACGACGTCGGATTGGTTCAACTCGGTCGCCGTCAACTCCACGCGGGCCACACGTCCGTCGAACGAGTGGGCGCCGACGTGCGCGTCATGGATGCGAACGTCTGCGCCCAGCCTGAGCAGACCTTCGACGACGCCCGTCGCCGGGGTCTCGCGAGCATCGTTCGAGTTCTTCTTGTACGCGAGTCCGAGGACGAGCACCCGCGATCCGTTCACCGACTTCTGTCGCTGATTGAGACCAAGCAAGAGGCGCTGCACGACGTATGCCGGCATGCGATCGTTCACGTCGTTGGCGATCTTCACGAAACGTGACACCGCCCCGGAGTGGCGTTCGATCTTCCACGACAGGTACGACGGGTCGATCGGCAGGCAGTGCCCGCCCACACCCGGGCCGGGAAAGAAGGGCATGAAGCCGAACGGCTTGGTGCTCGCGGCCGCGATCACCTCCCAGATGTCGATGCCCAGCTCGTTCGAGTGGACCGCGAGTTCGTTGGCCAGCGCGATGTTCACGTGACGGAACGTGTTCTCCAGCAACTTGGTGAGCTCGGCCTCGCGGGTGCCTTTGACCGGCACGGTTCGATCGACGAGAAGGTCGTAGAAGTCCTGTACGGCCTTGCACGACACGTCGTCGATTCCCGATACGACTTTCGGTGTCGTACGGAAATTCCAGACGGCGTTGCCAGGGTCGATGCGCTCCGGGGAGAAGCCGAGACGGAAGTCGCGTCCCGCGGCGAGCCCCGAGCCGGCCTCGAGGATGGGCGCCAGGACCTCTTCGGTGGTGCCCGGATAGGTCGTCGACTCGAGGACGACCGTGCAGCCCGGCTGGATGTGGCCTGCCAGCATCTGCCCGGCGGACTCGATGAAGGACAGATCGGGTGCTCCATCGCGCAGGGGCGTCGGAACCGTGATGACGGCGACCTCGAAACCTGCGACATCGTGCATCACCGAGGTCGGCCGGTACCGACCAGTGCCCAGCGCCGCGGCCACATCTGCATCCGTCACGTCGTCAATGTGCGTCCTACCCGCTGCCAGGCCCTCGACCTTCTGTTGGTCGACATCGAAGCCCACGACGTCGAAGCCCACCTCGACGGCGCGCATCGCGAGGGGCAGCCCCACGTAGCCCTGACCGACCACGACCAGGCGGCGTGACTCGGTCATCGCGCCTCCGTCGGCCTGGGCCACCGTGGATGCCGAATCATGTCGATGATGGCGTCGGCGACGCGCTCGCCAGCGTGGCCGTCCCACAGGGCCGGACAGCGAGGGGCTGGCGGATCGTCGAGCACCTCATGCGCCGCCTTCACGAGGTCGACGGGGTTGGTCCCCACGACTCGATTGGTGTCGTCGCTCACTGTGATCGGCCGCTCTGTCGACTCGCGTGCGGTCAGACAGGGAACGCCCAGGGCGGTGGCCTCCTCTTGGATGCCACCGCCGTCGGTGATGACCACAGAGGAGTCGGCCTGCAGACCGAGGAAGTCGAGGTAGCCCAGCGGCTCGACCAGATGGAGATTCGGCGGCACCAACACACCCGACAGCTTGGCCCGCGTGCGGGGGTGCACGGGGAACACGAGAGGGCAGCGCTGCGCGACCTCACCAATCGCATCCACGAGCAACGCGAGTGCTCGCTCGTCGTCGACGTTCGAAGGCCGGTGCAACGTAACGACGCCGTACGGGCCGGTCAGTCCGAGACGCTCCGCGACGCGGCGTTCACGCGCTCGGTCGACGTTGCTCCGCAGGGTGTCGATCATGACATTGCCGACGAGGTGGATCTGATCGTCGCGATACCCCTCGCTGCGAGGGTTCTCGACGGCATCGGGTGAGGGCGCGAGCAACAGGTCGCTCAAACGGTCGGTCACCACCCGGTTGATCTCTTCGGGCATCGACCAGTCGCGACTGCGCAGACCCGCTTCCACATGGACGACGAGGGCCCCCGCCTTCGACGCGACCAGCGCGCAGGCCACCGTCGAGTTGACGTCGCCGACGACGACCTCCGCTCGGGGCACGGACCGCTGCAGCAACGCTTCGAAACCCACCATCGCGGCCGCCGTCTGCTGGCCGTGGCTTCCCGAGCCGACGTTCAGATGGTGGTCGGGGTGCCGGAGGCCCAGTTCGTCGAAGAAGACGTCGCTCATCTGCGGGTCGTAGTGCTGGCCGGTGTGGATCAACTCGACCGGGACACCGTGTGGCTCCAGGGCATCGAGCACCGGCTTGACCTTCATGAAGTTCGGCCGCGCGCCCGCGACGAGCGCCACGTGGTCTGTCATGGTGTCATCGATTCGTCACACATACAGAGAAATGGGCGTCGCTGCTCGATGATCGAAATTCCGTCCAGAGTCGAACTACCGCCCTCGATTGTCCGCCGAAGACCACCACGGAAGAGAGCAGGTTCGACCGCAGCAACGTCGCTCAAAGTAGCCCACGGCGACGCCTCGCGGCAATGGGCCGACCGACCTACCTCCACCGTGCCTGCCTGCCAGCTCAGATGCTGCAGACAGACGCGTCCCGGTACCTCACTCCTTCGGATGAACGTGGAGGAGCGCTCATCTCAGATTCAATCGGGCGATCCGGCGCACATCGTGGGTATGTGTGGCGCCGGGATGGATTGCTGAACGTTCCATCGGGAATCACGTCGGGACGAGCAACAAAGACCGCTCCAGTGGCGCATGTGTGGGCCCTCCGTCGCGCTACCAAATCGCGGCACTGTGAGATAACCTCTCGCCACTCATGGGCAGCGGCGACCGGCCAGAGATGACCCTGCGGGACTACCTCCGGGTGGTGCGTCGCCGCAAGTGGTTCGTACTGCTCGGGATCGTTGCTGCGGTCGCGCCGGCAGTCGCGCTGTCCGTCAGCAAGACACCGATGTACCGGGCGACGGCTGACGTCCTCATCCAGAGCGACTCGAAGGGCAGCGTCTTCGACACCGAGCAGCGCAACATCGACGACGACCGCAACGTGCAGAACGAGATCTCCGTGCTCGAGGGCGAGGTCGTCTATCAGCGTGTCAAGGAGATCCTCGGTGTCACCACCGATCCGCCCGAGGTGAACGGCTCGGCCACCAGCGACACCGACATCGTCGAGGTCAGCGTCGAGAGCAGCGACCCCGACACCGCGGCCCGGCTCGCCAACACCTATGTCGAGGCCTACAACGACGTCAAACGCGAGCAGAAGATCGAGAGCCTCACCGCGGCCAGCACCGAGCTGCAGAAGAAGATCACCGAGCTGCAGGAGCAGATCGACGACCTCGACCAGCAGATCGACGCGTCGACCGACGATGACGACACCGGGCTCGAGGCCCAACGAAGGATCCTCGTCGACCAGCAGGGCACGTTCAAGCAGACGCTCGACCAGTACCAGGTCGACTCCGCCCTCACCGTGCAGAGCGCCGAGCTGATCACGCCTGCGATCGCACCGACCAGTCCGTTCGAACCGACACCGCTGCGCACCGGCGTGCTCGCCTTCGTGGTCGGGCTGCTGCTCGGCCTCGGCGCAGCGTTCCTCATCGACTACTTCGACCAGTCGATCAAGCACCCCGAAGACCTGAACAAGGTCGGCAGCGAGCTCCCGCTGCTCGCGGTCATCCCGCTCGAGCCGCCGCCCGACGAACGCCCGATCGCGCTCAGCGAGCCCGACGACATCGCCGTCGAGTCGTACCGCGCCCTGCGCACCAACGTGCAGTTCCTCGGCCTCGAACGGAACGTGAAGGTCATCCAGATCACGAGCG
>JBFWVD010000071.1:0-22584 GCA_050246915.1 Acidimicrobiia bacterium
GGCGATCCACCCAGAGGTTCGGTGGCTCCATGACATGGTCGTCTGCGGAGACGAACCGTGGCATGTCCTTCACTCAAACGACTCGGCGGTTGGCGAGTGGATCGGGGATCTCGAGGCCGCAGGACTCGAGGATCGGCTCGAGGTCGGCGCGATATCGCTGCCGCATCACCTCGTTGGGCGTCTCCTTCAACCCGTACTGGATGAACCGGTACTGGCGACCGCTGTCGGAACGACCGAACATGTCCAACGCGTTCGGATACCACGATCCCAACAGTTCTTGCGCCTCGGATCGCCCGGTGGCTCCGGCACACAGCGCTCGCAAGTGCATCTCGCCCATGACGGCGTGACCGCGCTCGTCGCGCGCCACCGACTTGCACACTCGCGCCAGGGGCGCGTAGCTGGAGTTGACGTAGTCGGCGATCTGGAACGCAGCAGCGCGGTCGCCCAACGCGTTCAACATGCAGTACTCGGGCCATGTGCTGCTCCGAGTCATCACGTGCAGCAACTCGAGACTGGTCAGGCCGTCCTCTTGCGGCTCCTCGCCCAGCCCGCGCAGCAGGCCATCGAACAGCATGCAGTGCCGCAGCTCGTCACTCAGGAAGTCAGCGGCCCGACACTTGCTCGGCACGTCCGGCGCCAATCGCAACATCCGCTGGAACGTGTCGATCAATGCCTGCAACCACTCCGGTGGCCCCGCTTCGCCGGTGTCCAGCACCAACTTCACCAACAACTTGCGGTAGTCGTCCGAGGGCAACTCGTCGCCGGCCTCGAACTGACGCGGCGCGTACGTCCGCGTCGGCAACACCAAACCGTCTACCTGCACCATCACAACCTCCCAGCTGCGCTCACGGCGAATCGATCACGATCGCCTTGGTCGGACATGCGTATGCTGCCTTCCGAACCGCTTCTTCGAACTCCGGCGGCACCTCGTTGGCGGTGACCCACGGGAACCCGTACTCGTCCTCACGGAACCACTCGGGCACGAGACGAAAGCACTTTCGCTGGCTCGTGCACCTTGTTGGAATGATTTCGACCCGCATCCGACCCCCTCGGCTTTGACCGCGTGCTGCAGACTGTAGCTCGTTCCATCATCACCGTCAATAATCGAACGTTCGAGTCGAGAACATCGTTACCCGTCGGCGATCACGTGGTTGCGCAGCCGTCCCACTGCTTCGACCTCGAGCACGACATCGTCGCCGACCACGACGTCAGCAGGGGGTGGCGGCGTCCCCAACGAGACGATGTCACCGGGGAACAGCGTGATGCGGTGGCTGATGTCGCTGATGATCTCGCTGGGCGTGAATCGGAAGTTCGCTGTGCTGCCCGACTGGCGGAGCTGACCGTTCACCACCGCCGTGATCGCCAGACCGTCGAGCACGCGTTCCTCGGAGAGGTCGGTGCGAACCCACGGCCCGAACGAGGCGAACCCGTCGAGGGACTTTCCCGTTGACCAGTCGCCCGTCGCGCCGAACTCGGGGGCTGTGATGTCGTTGCAGACGGTCCATCCGAAGATCGCGGCACGCGCTTCGTCCACGCCAGCGCGCTGCACGGTTGCGCCGATCACCACTGCCAGCTCTGCTTCGACCTGCAACGGGCCGGTGAGCGACGCCGGCCTGACGACCGCCGCGCCGTCGCCCGACACGAAGTTGGGTGCCTTCGGGATCCAGCGCGGCTTCATGTCCGCGGGACGGGACGTGCCAGGAGCGAGGAATCCACCCATCACGATCACGAACCTGGGGTCATCCCTCGGCGCCATCATCACGACGTCCGCCAACGGGCGGGACCGGCCCGTTCGCACGTGCTCGACGACCGGATCGCCAGCGAGGATCACGAAGCGATCACCGGCGATCTCACCGTCGTGCACGCGACCATCGATCAGGCCGCGGCAGACGAGCACCGGTTCCCTGTCCGATGGGCCCAGCGACATCGATGCGAGCCGGCGCTACAGGGCCGTGCTGGTGAGGCTGGCGCCGGACACGCTGGGGCCCTCGATGCCGTACAGCGCGGCAGCGTTGTCCCACAGGAACTTCCTGCGCACCTCGGCACTGGTGCCCGACAGGCCCTTGGCGATCGTCTCGCGGATGTTGCCGTAGAGGCACGCGGGATGCGGGAAGTCCGTCTCAAAGAGGATGTTGTCGATCGGCAGCTCGTCGAGCAGGTGGGTCGGAGCGATCTGCTCGAACCAGTACGTGCAGTACACCTGCCGGCGGAACAGCTCGGACGGCAGCAGGTCGGCGGTGCGCACTCGGCCCGCCTGCGTGGCACCGAGGAAGCTGTAGTCCGCCGCCTCGAGAACGAATGGGATCCAGCCGATGCCGCTCTCGACGGACACCACCTTCACACCGGGGAACCTGGCGAGCACTCCGCTCGTGATGAGATCGCAGCACTGCACGCCGTTCTTGATGAACAAGTCGACGGCGTTGTAGGCCGAGGTGTTGGCACTCCCGTGAGCCAGCCCTCGGGCAGTCGTGCGGCCCAGGATGCCCTCGTCCTCGCCACCGCCGATGTGGAAGTGAACCGGCACGCCGGTCTCCTGCACGATCGACCAGAACGGGTCCCAGTGGCGATCACCGAGGTACGGCAAGCCGAAGCGTTGCGGCTCGCCGGTGAAGAGGACACCGCGGAAGCCCGACGCGACGCAGCGCGAGATCTCGCCGACCGTCGCGTCGACGTCCCAGAACGGCGTGGAGGCGATGGGGATCAGGCGGCGCGGGTCGCGCCCCGACCACTCGACGAGGAAGTCGTTGTACGCGCGCACGCATGCGAGACGGAGCTCGGCGTCCTTCATCGTCAAGAACTTCTGTCCGCCGAAGCCGGCGATGTTGGGGTAGAGCACCTGGGCCCAGATCCCCTCGTCGTCGAGGTAGCGGAGCCGCGCGTCGGCATCGAACGCAGCCGGATGGCAGTCGTCGTACGTTGCCGGCGAGTCGGCCGGATACGTGGGCCATCCGGCCGGGGCTGTTCGACCCACTGCACCGATCTGGACGCCGTCGAGCATCCAGACGTCACGTCCGTCGTCAGAGCGCACCACGTGCGGCACGTGCGGCACGTACCGCCGGGCAACGCGCGTGACCCACACGTCGGCGGGCTCGGTGACGTGGCTGTCAGCGTCGATGATCGCTTCGCGCTCGGTCACGTCATCTGACAGCACATCGTCGGAGAGCACACTGTTCGTCGCACGAGCCATCGGCATCCACCTCACTGTGGCCCCATCTCCCTGATCGGATCGTAATCCTGCCCGTCGTCAACGTCAATAATCAGACGTCGTAGTTGACACACCACATCCGACGCCGCACTATCGACGGCATGTTCGACGTGTGGGATGCCCACCAACACCACGGCACACGGACCGCCGAGCTCCTCCACGATCCGACATATCCACCCGATGCAGCCGACGGGTGGCTCGAAGCAGAGCGGCACCACCGCATCGAGCAGATGACGGCGCTCGGCATCGATCGCGCTATCCTGATGCCGACGAACTCGTATCCACGGGTCAACGGGATCGCCGACACCGCGCACGCCAACGACCGAGTCATGCGCTGCGTCGAGCAGAACCCAGATCGGTTCCTCGGTGGGGTCGGGATCGTCGAACCTCAGTACGGGCCGGCCTCGCTCGACGAGATCCAGCGCCTGTCCGATGCCGGCGCGATCGGCTTCGCGTACCATCCCCGCCTCCAAGGTGTGCCGGCCGACGATCCGTGGATCCGTCGTCAACTGGAGTTGCTCGCCGAGTTGGACATGGTCGTGTTCTTCCACTCGTACGCCGAGTCCGCGTTCGAGTCGCCGACGTTGCTGACACGAGCGTTCAGAGGTCTCGACGACCTTCGCATCGTGGTGCTCGACGGCATGTCCTCGTACGTGCACACGTACCAGTGCATCGCCCTCGCCGAGCAGCACCCCAACATCGTCTTCGACACCGCGATGATCTGGGGTCCGATGGCACTCGAGCAGTTCCTCGACACCCTCGGCAGCCAACGGCTGGTCTTCGGCAGCAACCTGTACTCCAACGCCGGCGCACCGGGTTTCTGCACGCCCGCCGCACTTCGTGCGTTCCCGGCGTTGGATGCCGAAGCCCTCCAGGCCGTCCTCCACGACAACCTCGCCCGAACCTTGCGACTCGAGGACGAGAGTGCCTGACGGCGTCGGCGAGCCGGCCCGGCCGGTCCGTCCACCTGTCGTGACATCGCGAGGCTTCGTGGTGGCTCGGGACGAGTGGCTTGCGTTGCACGTCGAAGAGGTGCTCGAGCCCGCCCTCGCGATCATCGATCCGCACGTCCATCAGTACGACGAAACTGACGGTCTCCACTACCTGTACGACGACCTGCGCACCGACCTCGCGAGTGGTCACGACATCCGTGCCACGGTGTACGTGCAGTGCCGATCGTTCCTGCGCGCCGACGGACCGGAGGAGATGCGCTCGGTCGGCGAGACGGAGTATGCGAACGGGGTCGCCGCGATGGCAGCCGGCGGCCGGTATGGACCGACGCGGGTCAACGCAGCGATCATCGGCCACGCCGACCTCCTGCTCGGTGACGCGGTCGAGGACGTCCTGCGCGAGCACATGCGTGTCGCTGACGGGCGCTTCAAGGGCATCCGCCAAAGCACCAACTTCCACCCGCAGATCGAGAGTCAACCCGAGCCATCAGGTCGTCGGAACGTGGCAGGGATGATGGCCGATCGGCGGTTCCGGGCCGGCATCTCGACCCTGCATCGTCTCGGACTGATCTTCGAGGCCGGTTGTTACTTCAACCAGTTGGGCGACGTGCGCGACCTCGCCCGCGCGTTCCCCGAGCTGCCGATCGTGCTCAACCACTTCGGGATGCCTCTCCTGACCGGCCCCTACGCCGGGCGACGAGCAGAGGTCATGGCCGAGTGGTCGCAACTGATCCGCGAGCTGGGCTCATGCGAGAACGTCGTCGTCAAGCTCGGAGCCATCGGGATGCGAACGCTCGGCTTCGACTTCCACGAACGTGCCGTTCCACCGTCCTCGCACGACATCGCGACAGCGATGGCGGAGTTCACCGACGTGTGCATCGAGGCCCTCGGGCCGCAACGATGCATGTTCGAGAGCAACTTCCCGGTGGACCGCGGCGCGTACAGCTACCTCGTGTTCTGGAACGCTGCCAAGCGGCTCGCCGCGGCCCACAGCACTGCAGACAAGCGAGCGCTCGTTCACGACACCGCCAAGCGCGTGTACTCGATCGATGTCTGAGGGCGCCGCTGCGAACGTGGCCAACGTTCCGGCCCGGCAGCTCTGGGTCGGTCACGTCCCTGACGCGGTGGTCGCAGCAGAGCTGTGCCGGCGGCGGGAAGGCGAGGGGTTCCATGGCGTCAACTTCGGCGACTCGCAGAACCGCTACGGCGATCCCTACGTCGCGATGGCGCTCGGCATCAGCTCGACGTCGACGCTCGAGCTCGGCACGCTCGTCACCAACCCGATCACCCGCCACCCCGCCGTCACGGCTGCCGCTGCCGGCTCGCTCCAGGCTGCGTCCCGAGGGCGTGTCTCGATCGGCATCGGCACAGGCGACTCTGCGCTCGCGCATCTCGGCGCCGCTCCGGCACCGCTCGCAGTGTTGGCTCGATACGTGTCGATGCTGCGCGCGTACGGTGCCGGCAGCGAGGTGTCCTTCGAGGACTCGCTTGCATGCCTGCCGCGCGCCGGCCGCGACCTCCCGGTCGTCGAATCGCTCGCGCTGTCCGGTCGCCCCGCAGTGAGCCAGATCCAGTGGCTGCCGGGTGACGAGGATCCCGTGCCCATCAACGTCTTCGCCACCGGCCCGAAGACCATCGACATGGCTGCCGCGGTCGGTGACCGCGTCACGTTCTCGGTCGGCGCGGACCCCAGACGAGTCCGGTGGGCGATCGATCGCGCCCGCAACGCATGCGCCGCGGCCGGCAAGGATCCTGCGCTGCTCGACATCGGCGCGTCGGTCGTGGTCGGCTTGCACGACGACGCGGACACCGCTCGCGCGATGATCGCGGCGACCGTCGCGACGACGCCCGCTGGGCCGTCATGCACGGCTCGCCCACGGGACCGTTCACACGAGATGCCGAACCAGTGCTGACCGATGTCCGAGCTCGCTACGACATGCGCGCCCACGGCGTGCCGGGCAGCACGCAGGCGGACGCGCTGACCGACGACTTCATTGACGCATACGCGATCGTCGGTCCGGCCGGCGCGTGTTGCGACCGGCTGCACGAGCTGTTCGAGCTGGGACTGCGGCGGGTGCACTTCACCGTCGGCCCGGAACGGCGTGGGTCCGACGGCGTCGAGCGAGCGTACCGACGCTTCGCCGTCGAGGTGATGCCACGGGTCGTCGAGGGACGGTGACTCGTGGATGAGCCGACGAGCCGATGCGCCGATCTCGATCAGTCCGATCTCGATCAGTCCGCGACGACTCCGAGGCCCATGAGATCGGGGATGCCCGTCTTGACGAGTGGCATGTTGTCGACGTTCACGATGTTCGGGGTGGAGAACCACGCCTGACGGCTCTCGCACAGCGGGATGACCCAGACCTCGTCGAGCACGAGGTGCTCCGCCTCACGGAGCAGCTCCCAGCGCGCATCGTCATCGAGCTCGGCGTCAGCACGTGCGATCAGGTCGTTCAGCTTGCCCTCGATCGTTGCATCGCCGATGGTGTTCGCGGCGATGCCGGACATCGTCGACACTGGCGACAACGATTGTGTGACGCCTGTCCACATCGCGTTGACCGTCCCGTCGCGGAACACGACCTGCGACTGTGATGTGGGCACGAGTTCGATGGACGATGTGACACCCATGTCCTTGAGACTCTGCTGCTGCACCGTGGCGATCCGCTCGTAGGTGGCGCCGCTGCCGGCGGCCACACTGAACTCGAGCGAGCCGTCGACCCCGGCCTCTTCGAGCAGGGCCTGCGCCTTGTCGGGGTCATAGGTGTAGAGGTCTGCGTTCGCCTCGTCGTACACGTCGGATCCGGGTTGATAGATCGCGCCCTTCGCCTTGCAGTTCCCGGCGAAGAGCCCGTCGACCAAGCTCTCGCGATCCAAGGCATACGCGATGGCCTGACGGACCCGCTTGTCGGCGAACGGGCCGTCGGCCCGCAGCCACATCGCCTGACCGAGTGCTGTGTCGATCCCGTGCGACACGAAGCCCGCGTCCACCAGACCGGACTCGAGCGTCTCCAGGTCGGCCGTGACGATCTGGATGAGGTCGGCTTGTCCGGCCTGGAGAGCAGCCGCTCGCGTCTGCCCTTCGCCTGCAAACGTGAGCACGATCTTCTTGATGTTGGCCTGATTCGGATCCCAGTAGTTGTCATCGATTCGCTCATACGTGACACCAACATCCGGCGTGAACTCGAGCACGTTGTACGGTCCTGTTCCGGCATCCGGCGTCGTCCCCGAGAGGTCGACGCCCGTCGCCAGGGCCTGTGGACTGACCATGGCACCAGCGCCCGACGACAATGCGGCGGTGATGCCGACGGACGGCCTGTTGAGGTTCAGCCGCACCGTGTCGGCATCGACGACCTCGACCGAGTCCACAGCGGCCAGCGAATCCTGCACCTTGGTCGACGACTTCGTCGACTTGGCGTACTCGAGGTTCGCCTTGACGGCGTCGGCGTCGAAGGGCGTCCCGTCGTGGAAGGTGATCCCCTGGCGGAGCTCGAGCTCGAGACTCAGGCCGTCCGGAGAGAACGACCACTCGGTCGCCAGCATCGGTCGGAGCCCGAACGTGTCCGTCTCGGTGCCGACGGCGATCAGGCGCTCGTACACCGGTGAGTAGAAGGTGTGATCCCAGGTGACGGTCTCCTGATGGGGATCGAGGTTGCGGGGTGGGATCACGGCGACGATCTGCAGCTCGGCATCGCGATCGTACGCAGTGGCGGGCTCGGCGGGAGTGCTCGACGCCGTGTCGTCGGTTCCCGCGGTGGTGTTCGGCGCGGCGCCGACGGTGGTGTCCGGCGCGGCATCGTCGGTCTCCACTGTCGTGGCATCCGATGACGTCCCCGTGGGCTCGGAGGTGTCGTCAGAACTGCACGAGATCAGCGTTGCCGTCAACCCGAGTGTGATCACCGCTGTGACATACCGTTTCATCTGCACTTGTTCCCCTCACGTAGCGAGGTGCTCCAGGTGCAGGGCGGGCGATCATCGTGGACGTGAAGCCCTCTGTGCGATGCACATTCGCTCCCCCAACGACGACAATGTAGCGCACTGGTTCGAGGGTGTCAACTCATCGACACACTCGTCAGCATCGCCGTTCGGCGGCGCACACGGTCCATCAATGGATACAGTGGAATCCCGATCGACGAGCGCGGAATGAACGACAATGCGGCCCGCCGTCGACGGTGTCGGGACATCCGTGCGGCTACATGTACGGCGAATCACGGAACTCAGCGGCCACGACCTCGATGAGAGGCAGTGCGGCCAGCGTGTTCACGACATGGAACTGCGTGGGCAAGTCCTCCCAACGGGCTTGATGGAACACGAAGTGTCCGGTGCCCCGCCGGGCACTGACCTCGTTCTGGGTGCGTCCGGTCGTGGCGTGCTGGACCGACGCCGACTTTGCCCAGTACTGCGAGGTCGTTCACGATGAGCTTGCTCGTGTCCGCCCCAGGTCCGTAGCCCACCGGCACGTACTTGTACGTCACTTGCACCAACGACTCGTCTCGGGTCGAGGTGGTCGGGGCTCTGAGGTCGCGCACCTCCATGTCGAAGAACCGAAAGCCACGCCACGATGCATTGATGGTGTACGAGTCGAGCCCAGTCCGGACCGGTGCACCGACCTCGGCCCACAACGATGGCCAACCGATGTCGTCTCGAGCGGTCACGACGTTGTCGGCCAACGAGTCCCACTTCACCTGGTAATAGTATGCGTCGACCGGTGGATCGTCACGACGGACAGTGACTGGCACACGAACCATCAACGAGTGATAGTCGTGGCCGGCCAGCCAGTAGGCGTCCTGTACATGTGCCACAACGACCTCGAGTCGCGGCTCGCCTTGTATCTCGACTCCCGGCGGCAGCAGTCGACCAAGGAGTTCACCGTCGGTGATTGCGCTGACGCGAAATTCCGGTGAACGGCCTGTCAACGGTCAGTTGGATCGCCCCGTAGGCGGTCGGGGGTGTGCCCCGAGGATGGCCGTGTGGGTGGCCCAGGGACGGCCATCGGATTCCCCGGTTGGTTGGGTCAGGTCAGTGGTTTGACTCCTTTGCCGTTGGCGGCTTCGGTGAGCCGGACGGACTCGCCGGTGGTGACGAGGACGTGGGCGTGGTGCATGAGCCGGTCGACGAGTGCGGTGGCGATGGTGCGTGGCATGAGTTCGTCGAACCCGGAGGGGTGGAGGTTGGAGCTGATCGCGATGCTTCGTCGTTCGTAGGCGGCGTCGATGAGTCGGTAGAGGCCTTCGGCGGCGTCGTCGGCGACGGGGAGCAGTCCGATGTCGTCGACGATGACGAGGTCGCAACGCAGGATCGGCTTGAGTGCTTTGGTGATGGAGTCATCGACGCGGTGACGGGCGACGAGGCCGCCGAGTTGCTCGATGCCGAACCATGCAACGGTGAGACCGTGGTTGATGGCGGCGTGTCCGAGTGCTTCGCAGAAGTGGCTCTTGCCGGTGCCGGATGGTCCGGCGACGACGAGGTTCTCGCGTCGTTCGATCCATTCGAGGGTGGCAAGGGCGTCCTGGGCGGCGCGTGGGATCGAGAACCGGGCGGGGTCGAAGGTGTCGAATGTCTTGCCGGACGGGAACCCTGCTTTGCGGCGTCGATACTCGATCGTGGCGTGGTCTCGACCGCGGGCTTCTTCGTCAAGGAGCACCCGGACGATCTCGGCGGGGTCCCAGCGTTGGGCTTTCGCGGTCCGGACGAGCTCGCCGGCGGCGGCGCGGAGGTGGGGCATGCGGAGGCGCCGGGTGAGGCGATCGATCTCGAGCAGTTCGGGGCTGACGGTGAGTTCGATCGGGGTTGGTGTCCGCCCGCTCACGACTGTGCCTCGTCGTCGGTGGCGGCTGGTTCGGTGGGGCCGGTGATGCGTGACCAGACCGAGGTGCCGGGCTGCAATGAGTGTGTTTCCGATGCGCGCATCACCTCGGTGGCAACGGGTGTGGACAGGATCGAGAGCAGGTCTCCGGGCGCGAACCGTGACGCGACCGCGGCGACGCCCAGGGCGCGGTCCACGCGGGCGGGGTCGAACACTTTGGCCAGCTCGATCGCTTCGGCCATGCGGGTCTCGATCGAGCGTGCCCCGCAACCGGCGGCCTCGACGAGCCAGGTCGCCGCCCCTGACCCGAGCGCCAAGAACGCGGCTTCCCTGCCGGTGCGGGCCTTGGGCTCACGCAACAGCGGGTCACGCCGGTTCGGGTAGTGCGCCTCGATGATGCTTGCCTGGCCAGCAGGGACCCGACGATGACGGGCGATCTCGACGGGCCCGGTCGCCGGCGACGCGACCACGATCACGGTGTCACCCTCGAGGCGGACCCACACCCGCTGGTCGACCCAGTCGTGCGGGACCGAGTAGCGGGCGCCGAGGTAGTTGAACGTCGATGCCCACCCGACCGCTCGGGTCTCCCCGAACGCCGCGGTGAACGGATCGGCTGGCACGGCGTGCAGATGTGCCCGCTCCTCGGCGAGCAGGTCGACCGGGCGCCGGTTCGTCGCCCGATGCACTCGGGTGTTGACCTTGTCCGTGAACGCCTGACAGGCGTCGACGAGCTCGTCCCATGACGTGTAGTCCGGGAGCAGGTTGTGATCGGTGGGGACCAGATCCGCTTTCGCCAGGCGGACCGTCGATTCCGCTCCGCCCTTGGATTCCGGATCCGCCGGCACGCAGGTGGCGATCGTCAGCCCGTAGTAGTGGGCGACCGCGACGATCTGCGGGTTGCGGACCGCGATCCCAGCGATGTGCCGATCCGTCACCGTCTTCTCGTTGTCGGTGAGCGCATAGGTCGGCGCCCCGCCGATCACCCGGAACGTCGTGTCGAGCGCGGCGATCACCGACGGCATCGTGCGGTCCCGCAACGGGACGACGACCCGGAACCTCGACCACGCCAGCCACGCGCAGAACAGCACCACCCGGCGGCCCTCCACGATCGGGCCGGCCGCGTAGTCCCACTGCAACCACAACCCCGGCTCAGGGATCCATGGCCGATAGATCCGATGCGAGCCGCGCCGCCACTGCTCCTTCAACGCTGCCACGACCCGGCGGGTCGTGCGCTCCGACCCCGGATAGCCCATCGGCACGAGCTTGGCGTGGACAACGTCGGCGCGGATGCGACCTTCCGAGCGGTCGATCCACTCGGTGATCTTGTCCACGAACGGGTCCGTCACCGAGCCCCGCTCGATCCCGCCGACATCCAACCCGGCCGCTCTCGCGGCGACGTAGCGGGCGACGGTGTGATGATCGCAACCGCACAACGCGGCCGCCGTGCGCAACGACTTCGTCAGGTCGTACGCCTCCAAGACTTCCAACTGCTTCTCCTTCGAGTACATGAGAGTTCCGGTCCTCCTCGTGGGCCAGCTGCAAAGTGTGAGAACCCGCAACTTGCTGCGAGGAGGACCACCACAACGCGGATGCTGTGGGGAATCTCATGACCGCCCCCGGGGCCAACACACGGCCACCCCCGGGGAACTACCCGTGACCGCCTACGGGGAGGATCTCATGTGTCGGTGACGGTCGAAAACTGCGCGGTGTTGCCGGTCGAAAAGTGCGCGGTGTAGTTGCTTGTTGATGTTAGGCGTCGGGCTCGCCAGCTCCGGTTCGGATGCTGGGGAGGGTGTCGATGCCGCGGTTGCGGAGCCGGTAGCTGGCGCCTTTCAGCGTGAGGACGTCGGCGTGGTGAACGATCCGGTCGATCATCGCGGCGGCGACGGCTTGGTCGCCGAACACGCCGCCCCAGCTGGAGAACGGCAGGTTGGAGGTGAGCACGAGCGAGGCGTGTTCGTAGCGCGATGACACCAACTGGAACACGAGGTTGGCGGCGTCTTGTTCGAAGGGGAGGTAGCCGACCTCGTCGATGATGATCAGCCCGTAGCGGCGGAGCCGGGCGAGCTCGGCGGGGAGCCGTCCGAGGCGGTGAGCGTCTTGGAGTCGGGCGACCCAATCGACCGCTGTCGCGAACAGAACGCGGTGGCCGTGGTGGGCGGCGATCACACCGAGGCTGGTGGCGAGGTGGGTTTTGCCGGTGCCGGGCGGGCCGAGGAGCACGACGTTGCGGGCTTCGGTGAGGAACGCGCCGGAGGCGAGCGCAGCGACTTGCTGGCGGACGGCGGGTTGTTGGTCCCAGTCGAAGTCGTCGAGGGTTTTGCGGGCCGGGAACCCGGCCCATCGGATCCGTTGCGCGGCCCCGGAGGCGTTGCGTGCCGAGACCTCGCGTTCGAGCACGGCAGCGAGGTAGTCCTCGTGTGTCCAGCCGGCATCACGTGCTTGATCGGCGAGTCTGCCTGCGGCCTCGACGATCCGTGGGGCCTTGAGCGCGGCGGCGAGGTAGTGGATCTGCTTGGCTGCGTCCGACGGGGTCTGCTGCTTGGCCATCACGCGACCTCCCGTCCATCGAAGCCGTCGAGCCCATCGATGCCGAACGCCCGGTCGTAGTCGGCGAGATCACGTGACAGGTCGTGATCGGCGACGGTGCGCGGGCGGCTGAAGTCCTCGCGCAACACCTTGGCTGCTGCGACGTGGGCGGGGTCGGTGACGGTCATGTGCCGCGCCCATGCCCTCGCGTGATCGGCGACCAGCCGACCATCGAGACGCACGCGCACCCGTTCCAGATCAGCGGTGACGGTGACGAGCCGGCCGATCATGTTCGGGTCGACGGAGTAGTCGTTGGAGTCGACGCGCACGTAGTAGTCGCGGCCGAGCCGGATCTGATTCACCCAGCCGACCGTCGGCGGGATCGGCGGCAACGCGAGCATCGCTGCCCGATCCGCGTCAACGAGATCGATCGGACGAGCCCGGATCGTGCGGACCGTGCGCTGGTTCGCGCGCTTCAACCAGTCGGTGAACTGGGCGTTGAAGTCCGCTGGCGAGGTGAAGTCACGGCCGGGCATGAACGAGGTCTCGAAGAACCCGTTGCGTCGCTCGACCACACCCTTGGATTCCGGGTCGTGTGCTTTCAATTGATGCACCCGGGTGGCCAACGTGCCGCTGAACTCGGCGACCCCCGCGGCGAGCCGACCCCGTCGACCGATGCCGCCCTCGTTGTCCCAGATCAACCGGCGCGGCACACGCCCGAACCCCTCGATCAACGACCACGACCCCAACAACAGATCCTGGGTCTGACGGGTCGGGATCATCTGACCGCAGATGAACCTCGAGTGCGCCGGAACCATCACGAGCACCGGCAACAGGGCGGTCGTGCCGTCTTCGAGCGGGATCCGTTTCGGCGGGAACCACAGATCGTTCTGCGCCGCGTCGCCCGCCACCCACGAGAGTCGGTCCGCCGGGTCCGGACGGCGCTGCTCCGGACGCAACCGGGCCACGTTCTCCCGGAACCACGACGGCGAGCCCGTCCAGCCGACCCGCTCAGCGAGCACCGTCGCGGGCATGTCCGGGCACTCGGCCAACAACGCACGCACCCGCTTCTCGAACGGCGTGAACGACGTCGCTTCCGCCGGTGCCCGCTCATACTTCGGCGGCGACGTTGACGCCACCGGGTTCGCGACCGTGTTCCGAGAGATCCCCAGCCGGTCAGCGATCTGCGTCTTCGGCACCCCCTCGGCCGCCAGCCTCCGAATCAACGCCCAGTCCTCCAAAGTGATCACACTCCAATCGTTGAGTGCTCACTTTTCGACCGGCAAGAGTGCTCAATTTTCAGCCGTCATCGACATCATGGCCGTCGGCACGGCCCGGGTTGACGAAGTCGGCCTTGGTCGTCGGATGGTTGCGCTGGCTCGCCTAGCGCCCAAATCCGACGGGTATATGGCGTATACGACTGAGTCCAGTCGGGTGCGATAGAGTCACTGATTGTGGTGGAAGAGCGTGCGCACCCTCGGGCCGGGGTGGACTATCCGGGCACCTGGCAGACGTTCGAGACATGGTTCGTCGACGATGCCGCGTGCCGCGCGTATCTCGAGGGGATCCGTTGGCCCGACGGGTTTGTCTGCCCGGTCTGCGGTGCTCGTGATGCGTGGCGGACGAGTCGCGGGATGTGGATGTGTCGCAGCTGCAACCGTCAGACATCGGTCATGGCCGGCACGATCTTCCATCGATCGAAGTTGCCGTTGCGGACCTGGTTCGCGGCGATCTGGTTCATCTGCGCGCAGAAGAACGGGGTGTCAGCACTCGGGCTACAACGCGTGCTCGGGTTCGGGTCCTACGCGACCGCGTGGACCTGGTTGCACAAGCTCCGACGCACGATGGTCCGCCCCGACCGTGACCGCCTTGGCGGCCCAGGAGTCAGCGTCGAGGTCGACACCACGTTCGTCGGCGGGCGTGCTCGTGGCCGCAACACCCCTCGTTATGGCAACAAAGCTGAAGTGCTGATCGCCGTCGAACGTCTCGAACCGAAAGGGCTCGGTCGTGCCCGGATCGCCCAGATCGACCCGCAGTTCCGCAAGGACGACATCTTCAACTTTGTCGCTGCGAACATCGCCCCAGGCTCGATCGTGTGGACCGACGGTGACCGCCTGTTCAAAGACCTGCCACGCCGGCTTGGGCTCACCCACGAACGCATCGTGCTGATCGGTTCCAGCGAATCGGCGCACTCCGCATTGCCAGCCGTTCACCGAGTCGCGTCACTGCTCAAACGGTGGCTCGCCGGCACCCTCCACCAAGGCCAATCGATCGAACACCTCGACTACTACCTCGACGAATACACCTTCCGATTCAACCGGCGCACCAGCCGATCACGAGGATTGCTCTTCTACCGACTCCTCCAACAAGCGGTCAACACCGACCCCCACCCCTACGAAACTCTGACCGCCTGAAGCCCACACAGAGTGGCAACTGGACTCAGTCGTATACGCCATACGGGCATCCGAAACAGGTCTCGTTCGAGATCCCAACGCGGCGAGTCGGCCAACCACTCGGCCTCCCTCTTTGCCCAGTCGTCCATCATGGTTCCTCTCGCCTGAGGGATCGGGCTCAGGAATCCGCCAGGACCGCCAGCCGGTAGAAGTCCGGGATACCGGACCGCTGGAGGGGCATCGAGTCGACGTTGGTCACACGATCCGTTCCGTACCAGCCCTGCTTGCTCCGGCAGATCGGGATCACCCAGCCCTCCTCGAGGATGATGTGCTCGACCTGGCGAAGCAGATCCAGCCTGGCATCCTCGTCGAGCGTCGCCTCGGCCTCGGCCAGCAGGTCGCCGACCGCACCATCGATCGCCGGGTCACCGAACGTCCAGTTGACCATCGCTTGGTACGTCGCGACCGCGTCGGCACTGCCGGTGTTCGTGCTGGTCCACGAACCATCGACCTGACCCTCGTTGTACAGGGTGATCGTCTCGGCTGTGGTGTGGAGCCTCAGCTCGGCAGTGACGCCCACCTCGGCGAGGACCTGCTGGTGGACCGTCGCGACTCGCTCTCCGGTCGCACCGCTCGCGGCCCCACCCGTGAACGTGAGGCCGTCGACGCCGGCCTCGGCGAGCAGTGCGCGTGCTTCATCGAGGTCGTAGGGGTACAGGTTCGCATTGTCGGCGGTGTAGAGCGGGGAATCGTCCTGGCTGAGCGAGTCGGCTGCCTTGCAGTTGCCCTCGAAGAGGCCGTCCGCGAACGCCGCCCGATCGATGGTGTGGGCGATCGCCTGACGCACCCGCTTGTCGGCGAACGGTCCGACGCCACGCAGGCGCAGCGACTGCGTCAACACGGTGTCGACCGGGTGGGCCACGAATCCCGCGTTCTCGAGATCGGTGCCCAGCACGCCCAAGTCGGCGGTCACGATCTGCACCAGATCTGCCTGCCCACTGCTCAGCGCCGCGGCACGGGTCTGTCCCTCGGCGGCATACGAGATGGTGATGCTGTTCAAATGACCCGCGTTCGGATCCCAGTGGTCCTCGCTCACCCGCTCGAACCGGGCGATCACGTCGGGCGTCCACTCGGTGACCTCGTACGCACCGGTCCCTGCACCCGACGTCGAGGCCGACAGGTCACGCCCGTCTGCCAGGGCCGCAGGGCTGACCATCGCGCCACCACCGTACGCCAACGCCATCAGGATGGTCGTCGTCGGCCTCGAGAGGTTCAGACGGATGGTCGTCGGGTCGACGACCTCGACCGAGTCGACTGCCGCCAACGAGTCACGCACCTTCGGTGACGCGGCCTCGGACATCGCGTAGTCGAGGTTCGCTTTGGCCGCATCGGCGTCGAACGGCGTGCCATCGTGGAACGACACGCCCTCGCGCAGGTTCAGGTCCAACGTCAGTCCGTCGTCCGAGAACGTCCAATCGGTCGCGAGCATCGGCTCGAGCGCGTACGTGTCGGTCTCGTTCCCCACAGTCAGCAAGCGGTCGTACACCATCGTGAAGAACGTGTGGTCCCACACCGCGGTTTCCTGATGCGGGTCCAGCGTGCGCGGCGCGATCACTGACAGGATCCTCAGATCTGCTGACTCGTCGAAGTCCTCCGACGGCCCCGTGGTCTCTGCTGGCGCGGACGACGCCGTGGTCTCCGCCGGCCCCGTCGTGTCCGCCGGCCCGGTGGTCTCTGCTGGCCCGGACGATTCGGATGCTGCCGGGGCGGTGGTTTGCGCCGACGCGGAATCGTCGACCCGATCCGTCGCATCGTCGTCGGAGCCGCAGGCCACCGTGAGCGACACGAGGCAGATTGGCAGGAACAAGGACAGGACTCGCTTCATGTTGGCTCCCCAGTTCGTCTTCGAGGGCCGACGAAGGGATGTCGCCACGTCGGCCAGCTGATGCAACGCTCCCCCC
This sequence comes from Acidimicrobiia bacterium, assembly GCA_050246915.1. Taxonomy (GTDB): domain Bacteria; phylum Actinomycetota; class Acidimicrobiia; order Acidimicrobiales; family Ilumatobacteraceae; genus JBFWVD01. The sequence continues at coordinate 16,842 of JBFWVD010000071.1, forward strand.
GGAGCCGTGCAGGGCCGACCATAACTCGAAGCGGCGCTGATGTCAACTGTTCGACTCTGATGTCAGCTTGCCTGGGGCGGCCCCGGTGGCGGTCGTGTGCTGCCGAATCCGGCTCAGCTGACCTCGTCGACGTCGCGTTGCACCAGGTGGCACGCAACCGTCGTGCCCCCTCCGACGTGGACGAGCTCGGGTGTCTCGTGCCAACACCGATCGAAGACGTGCGGACACTTCGGTGCAAAGGCACATCCCGGCGAGGGCATCGGAGCCCCACTGCCCGATTGCAACTGCGCACCGACGCGGCGATGGCGTGGATCGTGGATCGGGACGGCGTCGAGCAACGCCACCGTATAGGGGTGCTGAGGTCGGCGGAAAAGTGTGTCCGTCGGTGCCGATTCGACGATCCTGCCCTGGTACATGACCGCGACACGGTGCGCGATCACACGGATCAGCGACAGGTCGTGGCCGATGAAGAGGTAGGCGAGTCCGAGCTCGGATTGCAGGTCGCGCAGCAGGTTCACCACCTGCGCGCGCACCGAGACGTCGAGTGCAGACACCGGTTCGTCGCACACGATCAGCGAGGGATTCGTGATGAGTGCGCGTGCGATGACGACCCGTTGCAGCTGCCCTCCGGAGAACTCGAAGGGGTACCGCTCCAGCATGTCGGACCTGAGGCCCACCTTCTCGAACACTTGCTCGCAGCTGAGCCGACGTTCGTCATAGCTCAGCCCTGACTCGTGCAGGACGAGCCCCTCCGCGACCGCCTCACCCACCAGCATTCGAGGATTCAGCGACGTGAAGGGGTCTTGGAAGATCATCTGCGCCCGTCGGCGCCATCGCCGAAGCTCGCGCCGTGGCAGCGCCAGCACGTCGGTGTCCTCGAACTGCACCGAACCGGCATCCGGCTCGACCAACCTCAGGACCAGGCGTCCGACGGTCGACTTCCCCGCCCCCGATTCGCCGACGAGCGCCAAGGTCTCGCCAGCACCGAGGTCGAAGCTCACGCCCTGAACCGCCGGTACACGTGCCACGACGCGTCCGAGCAGGTTCCGACGCGCGGTGAAGTTCTTCTCCAACCCCTCGACCCGGAGCAAGGCAAGCATCAGTCGTCGATCCCCTTCAGGGACAGTGATGTCACTCGGACGCATCGGCATTGACGTTCACCCCCGAGGTCGCTCAACGGCGGAGGCGCATCGGTGCACGGTCCCTCCAGCATGTATCGACACCGAGGGTGGAACCGGCAGCCGCTGGGAAGATCGGCGTAGGTGGGCACCGTGCCCTCGATCGCGACCAGACGAGCGTCGGGCTCTTCGATGCTCGGTATCGCACCGAGCAAGCCCTCTGTGTAGGGATGCTGTGGATGGAGGAAGATGTCCTCGACAGAGGCATGCTCGACGACCTGGCCCGCATACATGACCGACACCGAGTGACACACCTCAGCGACGACCCCGAGGTCGTGCGTGATGAACAGGATGCCCAGGTCGAATTGCTCTTGCAGGTTGACGAGCAGCGAGAGCACCTGGGCCTGCACGGTGACGTCGAGGGATGTCGTCGGCTCGTCGGCGAGCAGGAGACGCGGCTCGCACGCGACCGACGCGGCGATCATCAGTCGCTGGCACATCCCGCCCGAAAAGGCGTGCGGGTAGTCGCGCGCACGTCGAGCGGGCTGAGGAATTCCCACCATCCCGAGCAACTCCACCGCGCGCTGCCAGGCCTGCCGCCGGGTCGCGTCAGAGTGACGCCGGACGACTTCCGCGATCTGCTCGCCGACGGTGAAGGCAGGGTTGAGGCTCCGTCGTGGTTCCTGGAAGATGACCCCGATCTCGCGGCCCCGAAGTGCGTTCAGCTCCTTCGTCGACAGCGACAGCAGATCGGACCGACCGTATGCGGCATGGCCCGACGTCACGGTGATCCCACGTGGGAGCAGGCCCAAGATCGCCATGGCGGTCATCGTCTTGCCCGAACCCGATTCACCGACGAGGCCGAGCGTCTGGCCCGCACGAACGGTCAGGCTGACGTCTTCGACGAGCCGCAACGGTGCTCCGGACGCGCGTGCCTCGACCGTGAGACCGGAGACTTCGAGCACGGGCGCACCGTGCGCGTTGCCGGCCTGTCGACCGAGGTCGGTGTCGACGCTGCTCAACGTCGACCTCCACCGATCGCCTCGCGCAGCGCCTCGCCGAAGACCGAGAGCGTGATGACGGTGATCGTGATCATCGCCGCGGGCGGCAGGAAGGGCACGATCGAACGATGGATGGTCCGTGACGAATCTCTGATCATCGTGCCCCAACTCGTCGTCGGCGGCACCGCGCCGAGACCCAGGAAGCTCAGGCTCGCTTCACCGATGATGGCAACGCCCGCTGCGAAGGTCAGTTGTACGAGCACCGGAGAGATCGCGTTCGGCAGCACGTGCCGCACGAGCAGTCGCGGCGTCGAGCACCCGAGCGCCCGGGCCGCCTCGACGAAGTTCTGGTGCCGGGCGGTCGACGTCGAGGCGCGCATCACTCTGAAGATCACCGGCGAGATGATGACCCCGAGGACGAACATGGCGTTCGTCAGGCCGGGCCCGAGCACCCCGACGATCGCGATCGCGAAGATCAATCCCGGCAAGCTCATGATCGCTTCGGCGATTCGGCTGAGGATGCCGTCGATGATGCCTGGGAAGTAACCCGCGATCAATCCGCCGGGGATGCCGATGGCAGCGGCGACGAGCACGGCCTGGCCAGACGAACGCAGCGAGATCCACGACGCACTCATGAGGCGGCTGAGGACGTCTCGACCGAAGTCGTCCGTTCCGAGTGGGTGCGAGCGCGTGGGTCCGGCAAGTCGGTTCAGGAGATCCTGAGCATTCGGGTCATGGGGTGCGAACCACGACGCACCGAGCCCGATCAGGAGGAGAGCAGCCAGCACGGCCAGCGCCACCATCCCACCCCTGTTCGACCTCAACTCGCGCGAGAACCGGCCCTTCCAGATCCTTCTCACCCGTCCTGCTCCGACGTTCATCGTCATCTCCGCGAGACTGGATCGAAGTAGAGATACGACAGGTCGACCGCGAGGTTGGCGGTCATCACGATCAGGGCACTGACCATGACGACGCCCTGGATCATGATCACGTCGCGGTTGAGCACGGCGTTGTACGAGAGCAGTCCGAACCCGGGCAACGCGAACACGACCTCGACGGTCACGACACCGCTGAAGACCCTGCCCAGTGTTGTTCCCAACACGGTCACGAACGGTATTGCCGCGTTCTTTCCGACGTGCTTCAGCAACACCTTGGCCGAGCTCAATCCGCGCGACCGCGCCGTCCGCACGTAGTCGGCCTGGACGACGTCCATGACAGCGGCTCGTGCCTGTCGGGCGAGCTCTGATGCCGGCACGAATGCCACCGCGACGGCTGGCATGATGATGTGCTTGGCCCAGAGCACAGGGTCCTCGGTGAGCGGGACGTAACCGATCGCGGGCAGCCACTTCACCCGGCCCGCGAACAGCCACACGAGCAGCAGCGCGGCCACGAACGGTGGCACCGCGAGGGCGACGCTCGACAGGAGCGTGATCGCTCGATCGAGCAGGCCGTGCGGTTTCACCGCGGCCACGAACGCGGCAATCACGGCCGCCAAGAACGCGAACGCACCGGCAACGAGAGCGAGCGAGAACGTGGTGGGCAACGACTTCGCGATCAGGCTGCGCACGCTCTGTCCGGAGACGAGGGAATCACCGAAGTCGCCGCGAAGAGCGTCAGCGGCCCAGGTTCCATACCGGGCGACCAGGGGCTCGTTCAGCCCGAGGTCTTCTCTCAGCTGCTCGACCTGTTCGGTCGTGGACGAACTGTCGGACGACAGCACCACGGCCGCATCACCCGGAATCAACTCGAGCAATCCGAAGACGAGCAGGCTGATGATGAACAGCAGCGGAACTACGCCCGCGAGCCGTCGAAGCACGGTCAACATGTGGTCGTGCGCGTCGGTGCGATCTCAGTCAGCGAATTCCGGCGCATCAGGAACTCCACCCCCATTCATCGCAGGCGTATTTCGGCCACGCGCCGCCGAGTCTAACGACGATCGCCATGCTCGTCAATAATCGGACAGCATCGTTGACGGAACGGTGTCGACGGTCGTCACCTGCAGATCGAGGCCACGCTGGGCAGACCGCAGTGCCTGGTGGTACGCCTCGACGTTGCGCAGCTTGATCTGCTCGTACCCGCGAACGATGTCGGGCAGGGCCGCGAGCCGCACCGACTGGTCGAGTCGTGATGCATCGAGCCGACGTGCTGCCTCGAGCACCGTGGCCCGGTACTCGTCGACGAGCTGTCGCTCGATCGTGCGCACGTGCGTCCAGTGGAACGGGTCGAACACGGTCCCCCGGAGACGCTTCGCGGCGCGCAGCGCCGAGAGCGCCGGCCGGGCCCACGCACCGAGCTCGAGCTTCTTCTTCATCCCCATCGCCCGAAGCATCGGCGGGTGCAGGTTCCACGTGACCCGTGCCTTGGTGCCGAACGCGCTCGTGACCTTGCTGCGCTCGGCATCGTCGAGTAGCAGCCGGGCGACCTCGTACTCGTCCTTGTACGCCATCAGCTTGTACAGGTGTCGCGCCACCTGCTCGGTGAAGGCACCCGGCGCACCGACCGCCGCCCGCTCGGCTGCAGCGACGGCGGTGACGTCGTCGACGAAGCGGCGCGCGTAGGCGACGCTCTGATAGTCGATCAGATCGTCGGCGCGTTGTTCGACCAGTGCGCGCAACGTCCCGTCGAGCGAGGCAACCGGGAGTCGAGGCGTGCGCAGACGACCACCGCGGGCAGCGGCAGCGCCGATGTGCTGCTCGACCGAGGCCGGGTCGATCGCCCACTGGCGACCCCAGCGGAACGCATCGAGGTTCGCTTGGACCGCGACTCCGTTCAACTCGATGGCCTCCTCGAGCGCCGACGGTGACACCGCGAGGTGACCGCTCTGCACCGCCACGCCCAGGACGAGCACGTTGGCAGTGGCAGCATCGCCGAGGAGCGCCGTGGTGATCCGCTGCGCATCGATCCATTGGACGTGGTCGCGCCCGACCACGTCGTCGACCGTGGCCGCGATCGCCGAGAGCTCGGGAAACGATGCATCGACGTGCGACACCATCGTGCCGGTCGGCGTGCGCGTCGTCGAGACGATCGCGAACGTGTCGGCCGACAGACCGGCGAGGTTGCTTGGCTCGGCCGCGGCCAGCAGGTCGAAGGCCAGGTAGACGTCGACGCCCTGGTGGGTCGCCACAGCGGTCGCCGACGGGCCGATGCGCAGATCCGAGACGACCGGCCCGGCCTTCTGGCTGAGGCCGGTCTGGTCGACGCCTGCCACGTGCAGCCCGTCGAGCAGTGCCGCGGTGCCCAGGATCTGGTTGACCGTCACCACGCCTGTTCCGCCGATGCCGGGCATGCGCACGGCCACGGTCCTCGACAGGTCGCTGGGCGGAGGCGCCGGCAGATCGGACACCGCCGGCGCGCTGGGACGGCTCGCGGCCACGTCGTCTCGGTCGTCGTCCGGGATCACGGTGATGAACGCCGGGCAGTCGCCGCGCACGCACGACAGATCGTGGTTGCACGACGTCTGGTTGATCTGCGTCTTGCGACCGAGGTCGGTCTCGACCGGTTCGACCGACAGGCAGTTCGAGACGGCACCACAATCGCCGCAGCCCTCACAGACGCGCTCGTTGATCATGATGCGCTCGGGTGTCACGCGCACCAGACCTCGCTTGCGCCCACGACGCAACTCGG
>JBFWVD010000072.1:0-22205 GCA_050246915.1 Acidimicrobiia bacterium
GGAGTTGACCGCCCCGGATTGACCCCCGCCCGCCGGACGGCCGACCCACTGCCCCCGCCCGCAGGGCGGTCACGTCACCGGCAGTGCCGGCCGTCTCGAACCCGTGAGCGTCGACTCGGGTTCGAGACGGCCGGTCGATCAGGCTGAGAGTTGAGCGATCGCGTTGGCGAGGCAGCGCGGGAGTCGAGCGGCGAGCAGTCCGGCGTCGATCGCTCGGGCGACAGCCGGGTCGTAGGGCACGCTGGTGACTGGCAGAGCGAGGGCGAGGCTCACGTCGCGTTCGGTCAAGCAGCGTTGATGCTCGGAGATCAACACGACGTGATCGGGGACGAACGGCACGCCGATCGCACGTCGCAACGCCAGGTAGCACGGTCTTGTCACCAACAGGCGTTGCGGGCGCAGCGGGTCGAATCGGTGCAACACGCCGTGATCGGTGCCGGTGTCGACGATCACCCGATGTCCTGCCGCGGTCAATCTTTCGAGCTCGCTGGTCGCGTCGCTGTCGATCTGGTCGCCTGCGATGGTGGCGACGCGAAGGTGACGGCATGGTTCGACGGCATTCGCCATCGCCTCGGCGAACGTGCCGGCCGGTGCCGGGTCCGAGACACCCAGGGTCGGAGCGGCATCACCGCGAGTGTCGAGTAGCAGCGTCGGATGGTTGCTCTGTGCGGCGAGAACGGCCAGCACCGCGGCGATGGTGGTGCATCCCTGTCCACCCTTCGCGCTGGCGCACACCGTGACCTGGCGGGCCGATGTGGCGGTCATGCCGCGTGCCCGTCGACGCGGGCGACCTGATAGGGACAGGTCGCGGCGAGGTAGGCAGGCATCCGCTCGATGTTGCGGGCGGCGAGTGCCGGGACGCGGGTGCGGACCTCAGTCCGGCCGCCGACAGTGCGGATCATCCCGAACCGTTCCAAGCGGGCGAGCGAGGCGCGCATCTGCGACGCGCCGACACCGAACGTGGCGGCAAGATCCTCGATCGACCAGACACGACCAGTGCCCGTCGTCAAGCATCGTGACAGACGATGCAACACGAGGCTCGAGGTCGGGCCGAGGAACGGCGGAAGATAGATCAGCGCGTCGTCGGTGTCGGTCTGCAACCCGTTGGCGGCAAGCGGGTCATCCCACACAGCAAGCTGCAAGGTGGGGGTGTCGTTGGTCATGTCGGTCTCCGTTCAGGCGGTGTGCGGGTGGCCTGGCCGGATCGGGCGACTTCCCCAAGTTCCGATCCGACCAGGCTCGCCCGTACGGGCGTTGAGGCCGACCGGACAAAGGGCGGCTGTCAACGCACCGCGCAACCTCGGACCCGTGCTCACGGATTGACAGCCGCCCGCCGGTCGGCCGACCCACCGCACCCGCCCAAAGGGCGGCCACGTCACCCCGGCCCGTCACACGGACCTGCCCCGCTGGGTGGGGATCAGCCTTGACCGAACCTGCCTGATCCACAAGGGAGATTGAACGCAATGAACACAGGCCGCCACTCCGCTCCAGTCCATCAACTGCGATCCGCGCGCCTGGTTCCACGCTCGAGTCGACGCGGCGCTGGATTGACGATCCCGTACGAGACATGGACCAATGTCGGACTTCACGAATACCCACGCGCCTATCTGCCCGGCGACAAGCTCGTCTACGGACACATCGCCACCATGCCCCGCCGCCAAGTCCGATCGGAGCTGCTCGCCGAACTCGCAGCGATGCGCGACTTCAACGACGACTCGGTGCTCGCCGGGCGGGAAGTCAACCGACTGGGCGTCGGTGACGTCGTGGTGCTCGGAGACGGAACCACGTGGTCACTTGCCTCGATCGGAGTCGTCGCAGTCGAGGTGAGTAGCGCGGATCAGATCAACGACGGGCGCTCGTGGACAGAAGTCCTTGACGAGGAGTTCGCCAACGGGATCGAACCGCTGTCCAAACCGATCTCTGAACTCGCAGACGATGGCTGGATCTGGCATCCGTCGCAGGAGGCCTGCGAGAAGTTCGCCTGACAGGGGTCCGGCCCGCGCCTTGCCATCGCGGCAACCGGCCTTGGCCGGACCAATGACGGTGAGCGTGCGGGCCACGCGTTGCGGCTCGACTCGACCCCGCCTCGTTCGACCTCCGCGGAGTTTGTGTTCCCTTGCGCCGGCTCAAAGGAGGAGTGTTGCGGCCGCCGCGGCGGTGAGCACGATCCACAGGATGTCGACACCGCCGAGGAGCGCGACGAGTGCTGTCGTGGCGAGGACGATTCGTGGTGCGTCCCAAGGTACGGCGATGGCGAATCGAGCGGTGGTAACGGCAAGGAGGCCGACGAACGCCGACGACAGTGCTGACACGACGGCATCGAATCGTCGGTGCTGCCGGAGGCGGGAGACGTATTGAGAGGCGGCGACGACGATGACGAACGAGGGCAGGAACACACCGATGGTCGCGACGAGAGCGCCGGGGAGGCCGTGGACGATGTAGCCGACGAAGGTCGCGGTGATGACGATTGGGCCGGGGGTGATCTGGCCGAGCGCGACGCCGTCGAGGAATGTCGGTGGGGTCATCCAGTGGCGGGCGAGGACTTCGTGGTACATGAGCGGGAGTGAGCCGAAGCCGCCACCGAACGCGAACAGGTCGATGCGGCCCATGAGCAGACCAAGGTCAGCCAATCCCGGGGCGGTCACGGCGAGGATGACCACACCGGCGGCGGCGACAGCCAGCAGTCCGAGCAACGCTGGAAGATGGCTCCGACGGGACAGCCGTGGGTCGGGTTGGGTGGTCGGGTTGTTGGGGCCGAACAGGACCGCGGTTGCGGCGGCGGCGACGATGACCAGGGCGGGGTTGATGTCGAGCGCGAACATCACGGCGACACCGGCCGCGACGGCGACGTGGCGGGATGCTCTGATCGATGATCGTGCGAACAGGACCGTTGCGTTGGCGAGGATCGCGACGATCACCGCTTGCAGGCCGGCGAACACCGCGGTGACGATCACCGTTTGGCCCCAGTGCTGGTAGCCGGCAGCCAACGCGACCATGAGCGTCACGGCGGGGAGGCCGAACGCGACGAACGCGGCGCCGGCGTTGGCGACGCTGCCGGTCTGCAGCCCGATCCAACCGGCGAGCTGCATCGTGGTTGCCCCAGGGACCACCTGACACAGGGCGAGCCCTTCGCGGAACTCGGTGTCGTTGACCCAGCCGAGTTGGTTGACGACGCGCCGCCGGATGTAGGGGACCATCGCAGGCCCACCGAACGAACTGGCGCCGAGGCGAAAAAACACCCGGAACACACGGAAGGCCGGCTGACGGGCCTCAGCGGACGGTTCGAGTGGATAGTCGGTCATCCGGGGTACCGTCGCCGGATTCGACCGACCTCGAAAACCGGACGGGCGTCTTGCCGGTCGGCCATGCCGGTCAGGCGGTGATGTCGCGGCGGGTGAAGGTGACGGCGGCGAGCGCGTATGCGCCGACGGTGTAGGCGGCGACAAGGCCGAGCGCTGCACTGAAGCCGATCGTCGCGTTGCCGCCTTCGGCGAGGGCTGACATGGCGCTGGCGGGTGCCCACTGCTCGGTGGATGACCACAGCGAGTTGAGGAGGAGTTGTTCGGCGAGGAGGAAGTAGCCGACGCCGGCGGCGATCGCGATCGCCGACGACTTGGTGAGCATGGCCAGCATCGCACCGAACACACCCCACGCGATGCACGCCAGGAACACGTTCAGATAGATCGCCAGGCCACCGGTGAGGGCGCCGCTACCGGTCCATGGCGAGGTGTCGATTCCTTGACGGCCGGCGAGCACGAACGCGACCACTGTCACCAGCACGCTGGCGACGGCGAGTCCGGCGGCGAGGAACGAGACGAGTGCGGCGGTCTTGCCGGCCAACACCTTCAGTCGTCGTGGTTCGACGGTGAGCACTGATCGGATGGTGCCGGTGGTGAACTCGCCGGCGACGTTGGAGGCGAAGATCGCCAGGGTGACGAGCCCGAGGAACGTAGAGGCAGCGCCGAGTCCGGCGAGCCAGCCGTTCGGGTTGGCGAGTGTGGCGAGGGTGAGTTTGCTCATCGGGCCGTGGCGTTCACCGGTGTCGTTGGCGCGCAGGATGCTGACCGCGGTGATCGCGACGCTGAACCCGACGAGCGCGGCCAGTGATCCGGCGACGAAGTTGCGGCGGGTGAGTTTGACCCATTCGGATCGAAACGCGGCGATCATGTCGATGCTCCGGTGGTGGTGAGGTCGAGGAAGGTTTGTTCGAGGCTGGCGTCGCGCATCGCCAGTTCGCGCAGCGTGATCCCGGCGGACATGGCTTGCCGGTTGAGTTCGCCCGCCCATGAGCTCGGGGCGCGGATCTCGAGGCGGTCACCGCGCACGCTCGACGTGTAGCCGGCGGCGGTGACCAGTTGGGAGAGCCCAGCAAGGTCGGTCGTGTGTTCGGGTGCGGCGACGAGGGTGGCCCCGTGGCTGGCGAGCAGATCGTCGATCGGCCCGGACCACAGCAGCCGGCCGTGTTGGATGAGCACGATCCCGTGACAGACAGCCTGGATTTCGGACAGGTTGTGGCTCGACACCAACACCGAGGTGCCCCGCTCGGAGAGTTCGCGCAGCAATCCGCGGATCTCGACGATCCCTGCCGGGTCGAGCCCGTTGGTGGGTTCGTCCAGGACCAACAACTCCGGGTCGTGGAGCAACGCGGCGGCGATACCGAGGCGCTGTTTCATCCCGAGCGAGAAGTCCTTGTACCGGTCCTTGCTGCGATCGGCGAGACCGACGACGGCGAGCACCTCGTCGACTCGTGCCGTTCGCAGGCCGGCCAGTCGGGTGAGGGCGAGCAGGTTCCGGTAGCCGGACAACTGTGGATAGAACGCTGGTGCTTCGACCAGCGCACCGACCCTGTTGAGATAAGCGGCCGGATCGCTGATCGGATGCCCGAGCACCTGTGCGGTCCCGGCGCTGGGGCGGATCAGGCCGAGCAGCATCCGGATCGTCGTGCTCTTCCCGGCCCCGTTGGCCCCGACGAAACCGGTGACCGACCCGCCGGCCAGATCGAAGGACAGATCCTCGACCGCGACACGCTCACCGAACGACTTCGTCAACCCTTGAACAGAGATCGCCAACACGTCGCTCATGACGCCCTCCCCTGACCTATCGAAGATCGGGTAGCGGTGCGGGCGGTAGCGTGGCGAGCGCTGATCGCGAGCCGGCCGATCGCGTCGATGATCATCGGCCGTTCCGCTGGATCGAGGGCGTCGAGCACCCCGACCATCAACTCCCGGCGGGCGTCCGCGACCTGTCCGGCGATGGTCACACCGGTGTCGGTCAGGCGCAGGCGTTGGACCCGCCGATCCGTGTCGGCACGTTCCCGTGTCACCCACCCACGCTCGCAGAGCTCGCTGACCAGCTCGCTCACCGTTGCCCTGGCCAGACCGAGCGTGACGGTGAGGTCGTGCTGGCTGATCCCCGGGGTCCCGGCGATGATCGACAGGGCGTGGGCCTGGGAGACATGCAATGGTTGGCCACACGGGGTGCGATCCGGCTGCAACAAACCGAAGCTGCGGATGAATTCCACCAGGTTCGCTTCGAACCTGGCCGCGTCCTGCACTGCGGGTGTTGGCTGTCGTGAACGGCTCATTCGTAGATCCCCGCCGCGATCGACCCTGATTCCCGGCCTCCGGGTACCGCCCACAGACTCGCCGACGTGTACGACAAGAAGTGACCCAACGCGTCCGAAGCGCTCAACGCTTGCTGGACCGCGACGAACTGGACGGTCGGGTCACGGACGAACGCAACGAACATCAACCCCGCGTCATGATCGTCCATCATCGCCGCCATCTGACTGTGGTCCATCGAGCCGTGCGACGAATGGTCCATCGGTGTCGACGGGACCGTCGCGGTGCCATCGACCCGACGCGGTCCGTTGTCGAAGCTGTAGCCACGGCGCAACATGCCCGGCCCAGCGACCTTGGCCACCCGCGCATGCGCGTCCGCAGGGATCACCAGCGCCCCCGAAGAGTCCTTCTTCTCGAGATCCATCGGCGTGAACTCGTCACCGCCACTCAACGGCGCACCAGTCGTACGGCTCCTGCCGACCGATGCCTCCTGCACCGCGAGACCCATCCGGTCCCACATCGTCAAACTCATCCTGATCCGGCGCAACCCCAGATAGGTGCCGCCGCTCATCCACTTCGCGCCGCCATCAGCGACCCATACCAGTTCGTCGAGGTTCGAGGAACCCGACGCCGGGTTAGCAGTCCCATCGACCTGACCGAACAGGTTTCTCGGGGTCTGTCCCGACACGTGCGGCAGGAAGCCGTTCTGCTGCCAGCGCAACACGACCGTACCCAACCCGACCCGACGCAACTGACGGACCGCATGCGACACCACCGTCAGATCATCAGCACATACCTGCACCAACAGATCCCCACCACTCCAAGCGTCCTCGAGCGCATCACCATCGAACAACGGCAGATCAACCAACCCGGCTGGTCGGGCTGCCGCCGGGGCGCACAGGTCGTCGAAGAAGGTCGCAGCGAAGCCGAATGTCACCGTCAACGACGCCGGGCCAATCCCCGTTGCCTCGCCCGTGTCGTCGGACACGACCCCGCCACCTGCCAACGTCTCCGCGATCGACGTCCACGTCGCCAACAAGCCCTCGACCGCGGCGCGGTCCCGTTGCACCACGTCGAAACTCGTGAACGACGCGTGCTGCTGCCCAGGCGTGTCGACACCCGCCTGATGGGCGCCACGGAAGCCCACTGTCGAACCTGTTGTCGCCGGCCCGGACGCCGAAGCGTCGCTGCCTGCCGCCGCCGACGATGTTGCGCCGTTGTCGGCCAGTTCACGACCAACAAACACACCGCCCGCAATCCCAACGATCCCAATCGCCCCGCCCCGCAACACACTCCGACGATCCAACTTCTCCACACCACACCCCTTATCTGTTCGGTCACCGAACAATCTACGGGCTTGGACCAAGATCCCTCCCTATGTCCCGACCGATCTGGCGAACAACACGCGACCTACACACGATCTCCACCTCGTTGCCACACGGTTATCAAGGTGCGTCACGATCCCTGCCGCTGATGGTCGGCGGGCACGATGCAATCGCAGTCCGATATCGGATCACGATTGATCCTCAGAGTGCCGGGTCTGCGGGCTTGGGTTGGCCACCTCGACCGGCGGTGACCAGCCAGACGGCGACGGCGAGCGCGACGGTGCCGGATACGGTGAGCGGGACTGTGCCGGTGCCGTGCCAGGCAAGTCCGGACCAGAGGCCTGCGATGAGCACGGCCACCCCGGTGGTGGCTCCGTGCACTCCCAGTGCCCACGTGCGTTGTCCCTCGGCGACGACGTTCGCGATCCATGCCCGGCTGACTCCGTCGGTGAGTGCCGCGTAGGCACCGTAGAGCGGCAACAGGATCCACGCGGCGGTGGCGCTGCTGGTCTGGCCGAGGCCAAGGTAGGTGACGGCGAAGATTGCGAGGCCGGAGGCGAACACGAATCGTGGCAAGACGCGGTCGGCCAGCTTGCCGGCTGGATAGGCGAGCCCTGCGTAGACGATGTTGTAGGCGACGTAGACGAGCACGATCTCGGTGACACCGAATCCAAGTGCCTGTGCGCGCAGCAGGAGCAGCGCATCGGTGGAGTTGACCAGGGCGAACGCCCCGACAGGGAGCATGACGTGCCAGAACTGGGCTGGCAGACGAGGTCGCGACGAGGTCGGCGAGGCGACTGTGACGACAGCGACCGTGTGCATGGATCGTTCGCGGACCATGGCGACGAGCGCGACGCTGACCATCGCCGGGATCACGGCGAGGAGCAGCACCGGGCGGATTCGTTGCCCGACGAGCCGGTACAGTGCGAGGCCGACGAGGGGGCCGATGACGGCGCCGAGGGTGTCGAGGGAGCGGTGGAACCCGAACGCCCGGCCACGTGCCTGTGCCGGCACAGCGTCGGCGATCAGTGCGTCTCGTGGCACTCCGCGGATGCCTTTGCCGAAGCGGTCGACGACTCGCCCGAGCAGCACGACCGGCCACACGAAGGCGAGTGAGACGATCATCTTGCCGACGGTTGCCAATCCGTACCCGGCCGCGATCCAGCGACGCCGACGACCTGACGCGGCGAGTCGGCCGGCGACGAGTTTCATCCCGGCCGCGGTGGCGTCGGCGAGCCCCTCGGCGACACCGACGGCGACAACGGGCGCGCCGAGGACACCGGTGATGAACGTCGGCAGGAAGGGGTACATCATCTCCGAGCCGGCGTCCTGCGCGAAGCTCACGGCACCGAGCACCTTGACCGTGCGCGGCAGCGGGGTGTCGATCTCGTTCTGCTCGGGCACGTCGGGCGGCGCAGCCATGCAATCGTCTCCTTTGCCGAGGTGCACGCTACGAGTTGTGTGCGGTTCGGGGCCAGGGTCGAAGGACCTGTTATCGGTCATCGATATCGGATATCGATGTTCGGATGCGGTGCGGGACGTCTACACGATGATGTGCATTGCACCGATGACGACACCGACGCTGATCAGCCATGCCGAGTTGACTTTGGTCCGGATCAGGACGCCAAGGGCCGCGATCGCGACGGTGACGGTGAACACGTCAGTGAGGGCGGTCTCGGTGAGATCAACGAGTACACCTGCCATCAGGCCGAGCGACGCGGTCGTCAGCCCCGTCAGGAACGCTCGCGCGATCGGTCGAGCCCGCATCCATGGAACGATCCGGCGAAGGAGTGCGACGAACACGAACGACGGCAGGAAGATCCCGATGGTGGCGACCGCTGCGCCTGCGGGCCCATCGATCTGCCAACCGACGAACGTTGCGGTGGTGAACACCGGGCCTGGAGTGACCTGGCCGACCGCGATCGCGTCGAGCAGTTGTTGGCTGGTCAACCAGCCGTTGTTGTCGACGAGGTTGCGTTGCAGGAACGCGAGGAGAACGTAGCCCGATCCGTAGAGCACGCTGCCGATCTCCAAGAACACCAGGAACAAGCGACGCAACGACACCGCCGCTGGCGCAGTCGCATCGCCGTTCAACATCGGCACGATCAACCCCATCGCGGCGCTTGGCCGCAACCGATGCCGGCCGGCCCACAACGCGGTCAGCGTTCCGGCGGCGACCAGGACGAGCAGCTCGTGCACGCCGAACAGGTAGCAAACCATCGCGGCGACAGCAACGACAGCGTTGATCGAGGAGGTCAGTGCGCTGCGACCGAGACCGACCAGGGCGTGGGCGACGATGGCGATGATCACGGGCAGCACGCCGTAGCGGAGATCGACGATCGCCGGATCGGTGCCGTGCTCGCGGTACAGCCAGGCCAGCACGCTGACGATCACCACCGCTGGCGCGATGAAGCACACCCCACTCACCACCAATCCCCGCCCACCGGCACGTAGGTGACCGAGATGGATCGCCAGTTCCGTCGAGTTCGGGCCTGGAATCAGGTTCGTTGCGCCGACAAGGTCGAGGAACTCTTCGTCGTCGATCCAGCCGCGCCGGCGCACGACCTCGTCGCGCATCATCGCAATGTGCGCCGCAGGCCCACCGAAGCCGAGGACCCCGAGCCGCAAGAACAGACGCGCGACCTCGCCGAGTCGACCCGCTGCGTCGGTGTTGCTCGTCGAGGGCATCCGCCGACGATATCGCGATCCGATATCGGACGGGAACTCGGGTCGAAGGACTCTCCCACCTGGCATCCTTCGGCAGTACCGTACGTTCATGCGTGACTTCATCCGCGGCGCCATCCGACTCCACGTCCTGCACCACGCATCCGAGGGCGGCGTCCACGGCGCCTGGCTCGCCGAAGAGCTCGCTCATCACGGCTACAAGATCAGCCCCGGCACCCTCTACCCGGCGTTGCACCGCATGGAGGCCGAGGGCCTCCTCAAGTCGAAGCAGCAGCTCTCCGACGGGCGAGTCCTGCGCGTCTACACGATCACGCCGGCGGGTCGTCGAGCCCTCCGAGACGGGCGCGTGCTGCTTGCCGAACTCGCCCGCGAGGTACTCGGCGAACCAACCTGAGCACGAACCTCGAGGTCAGCCGCCACGGGCGCCGACATCGACTCTGGTATCGAAGGTCGATATCGGATCTGGAGCAAGGCACTAAGACCCTGTCCGGCAGGGTGAAACTCTGGTGTGAATGTTCCCAAGACCCGGCTCTCGACCCGAGAGAGCCGCAGGGGGGAACACGCATGGAACTGACCTCACGAGAGACATGGGCCGTCATCCACGGCCTCATCCTCGGAACCCTCTACCTGCTCGCATTCGGTGGTGCGCTCGCCGGGCTGTGGAGCCTGCGACCCGGGCTGATCACCACCGCAGGGATCCAGGAGCGCATGAAGCGCCTTTACCTCGGCTTCGGCGTCATGGCAGCCACCGCATGGGCAACCGTCATCACCGGCACCTGGATCGTGTACCCCTGGTACCGCGAGAAGCTCGCCAGCGCCGACTTCGCCGAATGCCAAGGCCTCGAACTGCCGTCAGCAGCCTGTTCGCCACGCGACTTCCTGCTCTCCAACGTCTCCGGAGACACCACCGAGTGGCACCACTTCGGGATGGAATGGAAAGAACACGTCGCCTGGGCCGCACCCATCCTCGCCACCTCAGCGTTCCTGCTCGTCCTCTACTACGGCCCCAGACTCACGGCCCGCAAGTGGCTCCGCATGACCGTGATCGTGATGCTCGTCGCCGGCTTCGCCGCAGCAGTCGTCGGAGGCGCCTTCGGAGCCTTCATCAACAAGGTCGCCCCGATCTCATGAACGCCGAAGGAACCACCGCCATGACCACCACCACCCACCACGACGAAGAGATCGCACCCGAACTCGCCGAACTCAACCTCCCGGACAAGCCCGACGGCCCCGGCGCAGCGATGATGATCTCCGCCGGAATCGGGATCTTCGTCCTCGGCTTCCTCACCGTCCTCGCCGAAGCATCCACCGGCGCAAAGACCTGGCTCCAGAAATGGGAATGGGGTGTCGGCGTCGGCCCGCTCGCCGGCAAGACCACCCTCGCCACCCTCAGCTACTTCGTGTCGCTCATCGTGCTCTGGACGCTGTGGCGCAACAAGGACGTCAACGTCAAGAAGGCGTTCTACATCGGCCTCGCGCTCGGAGTCCTGGGAGCCATCGGCACCTACCCGACCTTCTTCCAGAAGTTCACGCCATGAACACCGACGACCTCGCCGACCAACGTGCCGACCGGATCGCAGCCCGAGCCACCGGCTTCGGCGCCGGGTTGATCACCTTCATGCTCACCTGGACCATCGGCGCCCGAATCACCGAACACGTCTTCGAAGCACCCACCAGCGCCTACGTCGCGATGATCACCGCGTTCTGCGCCGGCATCGCGGCAACGCTGAGCGTCGGTCACCGACTCGTGGCGAGCGTCGAGACGACTGCACCTGACTCGCTTCACGAAGACCACAGCGTGCCCGCATCCGAGCGCGTCACCGCACACGCCTAACACATCATCCTCCCCGGCGCAGCCCGGACCGCACCACAATCGGGTAGGCGGTCCGGGCTTCGCCACACGCTGTCCGAGCCGTCACCAGCACACGCTGAGAAGCCGCTCGCTCGCCGTCAGCCGGTTCGCGCGTCAGCGCCGTGGTCCATGACTTGGCGGTCGAACCAGGCATGGATGGCTTCGACGAGGTCGGCCCTGTCGGTGGTATAGGTGAGCTGGGCACCATCGGGGAGGTCGGTGTAGGTGACGGTGATGTCGGTGTAGCCGGCTCGCAGTTCGGCGACGCCGTCCATGTCGTGGCCATGGATGGCTGCTGGGTCTTAGAAGTCGCCGCGGGCAAAGTTGTCACGTTCGTCGTGCATGTGGCCGCGAATCAAGTCGATCTGCGCGACGTCGGAGGGGTTGTCCGCTGTGACGGTCTGGATGCCGCCGTCGTCGGCGTGGGTGAAGGTGTGGGTGGTGGCGTCGAGGTCGAACGGCATCACCGTCGCGCCGCGTTCTGCGACTTCTGCCTGACGTTCGGTCTGATCATCGGCACTGCAACCGGCGAGCGCAACGCCGACTACGGCGACCACCGCGACACCGAGCCGCCCCTGCGCAGCAGCCTCACGCAAGGGCGCTCGGCTTCGGGCCGCGATTGGGCCGGGGGTCGTCATCGAAGCCTGTCGATGATCGCGGTGAGGAGTTCAAGTGCGGCGTGGGCGCCGTCGGCCTCGCCTTTCTCGAAGTCGTCGCCGTCGGTGGCCATGGAGTTGGTGACGTGTGCGACGCAGAGCACGTTGCGGTTTCGTGCGGTGGCGTAGGCGTAGAGCGCGGCGGCTTCCATCTCGACGGCGACCGCGCCCGCTGTCTCGGCGTGGCTGATCGCGGTGGGTGTCTCTCGGTAGGGGGCGTCGGTCGTCCAGGTCGGCCCGACGACCACCCGCTGTGTGAGCCCTTCGATGTCGCGCACCCGGTCGAGGAGGTGTGTGGGTGCGTGGGACCAGTCGCCGGGTGGGAGGTAGTGGTGGCTGGTGCCTTCGTCGCGTAGGGCGCGGTCGATGATCACGAAGTAGGGCGGATCGGCGACGGCGGTGATCGAACCTGACGAGGTGACGCTGATCAGCAGTTGGCATCCGGACACGTCGAGCTGTTCGGCGATGAGCGCCGCGAACGAGGCGCCGACGGCGCAGCCGATGACACCGATCTCGGTGCCGTCGAGGTCGAACGTCCACAGGGTGGTGTGGTAGCAGGCCCAGCCGGGGTGCTCGTGGGCTTGGCCGGTGGCGGTGAGGTGGCGGACGATGTCGCCGTCGGGGTCGAGCAAGCACACCGTCGGCACTGGGATGTCGGGGCGACCTCGTTGTCGTCGGCCTTCGCGCAGGAGGTTCGCGGGTTCGAACACTGACGGTTCGTCGTAGGCCTTGGCGCGCAGCAGCGGTGAGGTCTCGTGCATCGGGGTCGTGTCAGCTTTCGAGGTCGACGTCGTCGGGGACCGGGGTGCGGTCGTGGCGGGGGTGGGTTTCGTACATGCGCACGATCACGACGATGCCGGAGGCGGCGGTGAGCGCGGCGACGGCCCAGATCGCGACGGGGATGTCGAACGCGTCGGCGAGCACGCCGGCGAGGAGGGCGCCGACGGCGAAGCCGCCGTCGCGCCAGAGCCGGTAGATGCCGACGGAGCGGGCCCGCCAGCTGGGGTGGGCGACGTCGCCGATCGTGGCGAGCAGTGTCGGGTAGACCATGGCGGTGCCGACGCCGATCAGGACCGACGCTACGGCCCAGATGGCGAAGCCTTCGGTGGCAGCGAACAGTCCGAGCGCGAACGCCTGGACGAGCATGCCGCCGCCGATGAGCGGCTTGCGGCCGATCCGGTCGGACAGGCCGCCGGTGAGGAGCTGGCCGAGGCCCCACACTGCTGGGTAGAGCGCGGCCAGGATTCCGATGCGGGCCACCGACAGCCCGGCGGCCGCGAAGTAGAGCGGGAGCAGCCCCCAGGCGAGGCCGTCGTTGAGGTTGTTGACGAGACCCGCCTGCGATGCAGACGACAGGGCCTTCTCCTTGAACGAGGTGAGGCGAAAGATCTGCCCGGTGGTGAGCTCGCCGTGGAGGTGTTCGGCGGTGACGGTGTGCGTGGCCGCTTCGTGGAGGGCGTGGCCGCGGGTCTCGCGCACGAACAGTGTCGAGATCCCGAGGCCGAGCGCGGCGTACGCGAGGCCGAGGTAGAACGGCTCTGGGCGCAGCCCGTACTGGTCGGCGATGTAGCCGGTCGCGAGCGCGGTGAGGGCGACGGCGATGTAACCGGCGGCCTCGTTGAAGCCCATCGCGAGGCCCCGCTTGGCGGGGCCGACGAGATCGATCTTCATGATGATCGTGGTCGACCAGGTGAGACCCTGGTTCACACCGAGCAGGACGTTGGCGAAGATCACCCACCCCCACGTCGGCGCCCAGATCAGAAGGAGTGGCACGGGGATGCCGATGAGCCAGCCGGCGATGAGCACCGGTTTGCGGCCGAAGCGGTCCGACAGCGTGCCGGCGAAGAAGTTCGTGCCAGCTTTCACGATGCCGAACGCGGCGATGAACGTGAGCGTCGAGGAGAACGCGGTGAGTCCGAACTCCTCCTTGGCGAGCAGTGGCAGGACAGTGCGTTCCTGGCCGATCATCCCGCCGACGAGGGCGTTGACGCCGACCAGCAAGAGGAACTGCGCGAGGTTCTCCCGCAACCCGAGCCGAATCGGCTTCGGCCGTCGGGCGACCGGCGTGGTGCTGCTCACGCCCCCACCGCCAACGGTCTGCCCGTGGCCGACGACCAGGTGTCGGGGCCACCGTCCAGCACCACGACGTCGTGGTCGCCGCGGGCGACGAGCAGGCTGGCGCCGGTCATCGCCCGCTCGCCATGGCCGCACATGACCGTCACCGGCCCGACCCTCGGCTCGACCATGGCGATCTGGCCGAGTTCGACGTTGCGCGAACCGGGGACGTGACCGGTCGCGTACTCGTTGGCCTGGCGGACATCGATGATCCCGCCGACCATGGCGGCAGCGTCGACGAACGGGATCGTGTTCACCTGCCGGCCCGAGCCGGTCCAGGCGTCGATCCCACCGGCGAGTTCCCCGACGAGGTGTTCGTGGCCGACGTCGAGGCACTGGCGGACGAGGTCGGCGCGGTCCTGGCCGGGGTCGAGGACGAACACCAGTTGCTGGTCGGGTTCGACGAGCCAGCCGAGCCAGCTGGCGAACACCGGGCGCAACGTGTTGGACAGCGAGCCGGGGACATGGCCGCTCGAGAACGCGGCGGCAGGTCTGGCGTCGACCACGACCCCGCCCGCGGCGAGGTGTTGCTCGACGTCGTCGGGTGTGAGCGCGGCGAGTGTGGGCAGTGTGTCGTAGCGGGCGGGCCCGAGACGGTTCAGCTCGGGCAGGCGTGCGAAGTAGGTGGGGAAGGTGCCGAACCCGGCAACGAGCTGCTCGACGAACTGGTCCTCTTCACCGATGGAGAACAACGGGTTCGTGTCGCGTTCGTGACCGAGCGTCGAGGTGCGCTGCGATGCGCCGGGCGCCGAGCAGAACGACCCGGCGCCATGGGTCGGGTAGACGGCGAGGGTGCCCGGCAGGGTGTCGAAGCGGCGCAGACCCTGGAACATCTCATGCGCCAGCGGCACCGCAAGATCCGGCCCGCACAGATCCGTCCGGCCCACGGTGCCGACCATCAACGAACCGCCGGAGAACAACGCCGCCACTCGACCGTGATCGGTCAGCACGTAAGCGTGGTGATCGGGCGTGTGGCCCGGGGTCGCCAGCGCGGTCGACGTGATCTTCGGGGCCAGCTCGACGACCTCGCCGTCGACGACTGGACGATGAGGGGACGCGAGACGCGACGCGGCCGGAGCGACGAACACGGCACCGCGGCGTGCCACGAGACCCGGGCTGCCGGTCACGTAGTCGGCGTGCGAGTGCGTGTCGATCGTCCACACGATCCTCAACCCGAGCGTGTCAGCGAGCTGCTCGTGCGCGATCGGGAAGCGAGGCGGGTCGACGATCGCAGCGGTCCCGTGGTCGAGATCGATCACGTACGACGAATGGCCGAGGCCCTCGTCGACGAACTCGTGGATCTGCATGCTCACCGCTCCTCCTCAAAGAACTTCTTGAATACTCGCGACCAGGAGAGTACCTTGTCAAGTAGTTGTTTGAACAGATGGAG
The DNA here is from genome assembly GCA_050246915.1 of Acidimicrobiia bacterium. GTDB lineage: Bacteria > Actinomycetota > Acidimicrobiia > Acidimicrobiales > Ilumatobacteraceae > JBFWVD01. Next base: position 15,585 of record JBFWVD010000072.1, read on the forward strand.
GCGTTGTGGGCAACCGTGTGGCGAAGGATGCGTTGTTCGACGGGTTCGCCGACATCGCCAAGGCGTTGGCGAACGGGCATCGCGCCGAGCTGATCGACGTCCTCGCCCAAGGCGAGCGACACGTCGAGGAGCTCGCCGATGAGATCGGCCAAAGCCTCGCCAACACCTCGTTCCACCTCCGCACCCTCGCCGGCGCCGGCCTGGTCGTCACCCGCCGCGACAAGAACCGCATCTACTACCGGCTCGCCTCCGACCGCGTCATCGAACTGTGGAGCGCAGTGCGCGACGTCGCGGCAGCCCATCACGCAGAGCTCGACGAGCTCGCTGCCGCCTACCTCGGGCACCGCGACGAGTTCGATCAGCTGAGCAGGACCGAGCTCACCGCCCGACTCGCCGCCGGCGACATCGTCGTCGTCGACGTCCGGCCGTCCGCTGAGTACGCGGCGGGTCACATCGCCGGCGCCCGATCGATTCCGGCCGACCGGCTGGCGCGGGAGTTGCGCAGCCTGCCCGACGATGTCGAGATCGTCGCCTACTGCCGGGGCACGTACTGCCTGCTCGCCGACGAAGCCGTCCGCCTGCTCCGCCGCAAAGGACGTGCCGCGCGCCGCCTCGAGGACGGCTTCCCCGAATGGCGCCACGCCAACCTGCCGATCCAGTCACTGCCCTCACAGGAGGTCATGTCATGAAGGTCCTCGTCATCCTGCAAGGCCCCGCATACGGCACCGAAGCCAGCTACAACGGACTGCGCCTGGCCGGCAACCTCGCCAAGCGCGACGGAGTCGAGGTCAAGATCTTCTGCTTCGGTGATGCGATCGGCCTCGCCGTCGCCGGCCAGCAACTCCCCAACGGCTACTACCACCTCGACCGGATGCTCACCTCCGCCGCCCGCCACGGCGCCAAGATCGGACTGTGCGGTACCTGCATGGACGCCCGCGGAATCACCGACGCAATGCTCATCGCCGACACCCGCCGATCCAGCCTCGACGAAGTCACCGACTGGACCCTCTGGGCCGACAAGACGATTGCGTTCTGACAACGATGACCACCACCGTGTCGTCCTCGCGCTGGAGTGCTGCGGCCGACGCGTACGACGCATGGTTCGACCGGCCATGGGGTCGCCACGCAACCGCGGTCGAACATCGGATGCTGCTCGACGCGGCGGGGCCCGTTTCGGGACGGGCGGTACTCGACGCGGGATGCGGGACGGGTCGATTCATGCGGCGCCTCGAATCGGAAGGGGCCACGGTGCTCGGTGTCGACCGCGACCCCGACGCGCTAACAATCGCCCGAACCAGGACGACGGGTGCACTCCTGCTCGGCGACACCCACCAACTCCCGCTCGAGGATCGTTCGGTCGACATCGCGTTCGCTGTCAACGTGTGCGAGTTCACCGCCGACCCCGCTCGCGTGTTCGCCGAGTTGGCCCGAGTCACGAGACCCTCCGGTCGCATCGTCGTCGGTTCACTGAACCGGACCAGCCCGTGGGGCTACTGGAAACTACGCCAGTTCACGAAATCCCCGTGGAACACCGCCCGCTTCCTCGATCGGCGAACCCTCCTCCACCTCGGCGCCCAGCACGGTCGCTGCACCCTTCGAGCCGGCCTCTACGCACCAGCCGCACTACCGGGGATCGAGCGGTGGTCACCCGTCCTCGAACGAATCGGCCGTCGCCTCGCTCCGCGACTCGGCGCCTTCCAGGTCCTCACCATCCAACTGCCCGCCACCGGGGCCGACAGCGCCACCGAAGCGGCACGGACATGACAGCCGACACCATCGCCCCGACACCGCAACGGGTGCTCGCTGTGTGCGCCCACCCCGACGACGAGAGCTTCGGCCTCGGTGCGATCATCTCGACGCTCATCGACCAGGGCGCATCGGTCGACCTTGTCTGCCTCACACAGGGCGAGGCCTCCACGCTCGGCGCCCCCACACTCGTTCTTGCCGAGGCACGGCGTTGCGAGCTGGCAGCGGCGGCCAACGAACTCGGCGTCACCACCGTGCACCAGTTCGACCACCCCGACGGACACCTCTCCACGGTCGACCTGGCCGTCCTCACCGCGGCGATCCAACCGCTCGCCAACGACATCGACCTGCTCCTCGTGTTCGACGAAGGCGGCATCACCGGCCAACCGGACCACGTCCAGGCAACCGCCGCGGCGATGGCAGTCGCCGACGCACTCGATCTTCCCGTACTCGCCTGGACCCTCGACGCTCACGTCGCTAACGCCCTCAACACCGAGTTCGACGCTCGTTTCGTCGGGCAAACCGATAGCCAGATCCACATCCGGCTCCCGGTCGACCGCCGGCGGCAGCGAGCAGCGATGCGATGCCACGACAGCCAGCTGACCGGCAACCCCGTGCCCGAGCGTCGCATCGCCCTCACCGGCGACACCGAACCACTGCGCTTCCTACGGCGAACACGACCGCCGACCCACGACACGAAGGACCCGATCCGATGAGCGACCGACCCACCCACCGATTCGGCCTCGTACTCGACTGCACCGACCCGAGCGGCTCGGGCAGCGGGGGGTAGCACGATCGTCGCACCCGACGAGACACCCCGCCGGACGATTCGGCGATGCCCAAGCATTTCCAGCAAAGCGGGTCTTGACGTCTATTCCAGAGATACCTAAATTAAGCATGATCTAAATCTCTGGAGGCGAAGTGAACTCAGATGATCCGGTCGTGCTGTTCGAGCAGGCGTCGGCGCATGCCGCCGTAGTGATGGCCAGAGTTTCCCCCGCACAGCTGGGTGACCCAACGCCATGCTCGGACTGGAACGTGCAACAGCTGATCGACCACATGGTTGCTGGTGCCGACTACCTGCTGGCGGCGCTCGCTGGCGAACCGCTGCCAGCCCGATCGAACACCACGGCCGATGACTACAAGTGGGGACTCGAGCGACTGCACGCTTCGCTTCGGGACCCGGGCGGGATGGATCGGATGTGCGTGTCGCCGCTCGGTTTCGACTGGTCGGTCGCCCACGCTGTTGCCGGCACGTTCATGGACTCGCTGATCCACACGTGGGACTTGGCGACCGCGACCGGGCAGGACGCTTCGCTCGACGCGCAGCTCGTGGAGGCGTGCACCTCGATGTTCCTCCCGGACATGCCCGAACGGGGCCGGGCGAGCGGACTGGTCGGACCTGCGGTCAGCGTTCCGGACGACGCGTCTGCACAGGATCGGTTGCTCGCAGCGATGGGGCGACGCGCATGACGCCCGACGTCTCCGACGAGGCGCTCCGCGCAATCGCGCATCCCGGACGGCGAAAGATGCTTCGCCTGGTGTGGGAGCAGGAGCGCCCGGCGACGGAACTGGCCGACGCAGCAGGCATGTCGCGGTCGGCAGCAAGCCAACACCTCAAGTTGCTTCGCGACGCGGGCCTCGTCACCGTTCGAGTCGACGCCAACCGTCGGTTGTACCGCGCGGACCTGCAACGGGTCAGCGAGATCGCATCGTTCCTCGATGAGTTCTGGGCTGCACCGCTTCAACGCTTGCGGGCGACCGCCGAGTCGATCACGGCTGAACGGGCGCCTGTCCAGCGGCGAAGGCGGTCGGCCTCGTGAAGCTCGTCGTCCAGGAACTGACGATCCACGCCCCGGCAGAGGTTCTGTACGAGCTGTTGACCGATCCCGAGTTGTTCGTGCAGTGGATGGCTGACGACGCAACTCTCGAGGCGCGGCCGGGCGGGATCGTACGGTGGACGCACGCCAACGGCGACACCTGCTCCGGCACATATGTGGAACTGATCCCTCCACGACGGGTGGTGTTCACCTACGGATGGGAACGCGCCGATGTCGAGATTCCGCCTGGCTCGACCACGGTCGAGATCGACCTCACATCCATCGGTGAGACCGCGACGGTGTTGCGGCTCGTGCACAGCGGGCTCGGCGACCTCGCCGCGGGCGCTCACCACGGCGGTTGGACGCACTACCTCGACCGGTTGCGCCGTCGGGCCGAGGGTTCGGTCCCCGGACCGGATCCGTTCGCCACGCAGCGCGTCCCTACTCCGGCCGAGTTGCGGACATGAACGAGGCAACGCTTCCGGGTGAGGCCAGGTTCTGGGACCTCGCCGAGCCGCTCCTCCTCCGACCGGAGGTGACCCGCTCGACGATGATGGGCCTGCCGTGCCTGCGTTGGAACGGCGTCTTCTTCGCATCGTGCGATCGTCGAAACGGTGATTTGCTCGTCAAACTCACCGACTCCCGCGTCGATGAGCTCATCGCCGCCGGTCAGGCCCACCCGTTCGCGCCGGCAGGACGACGGTTCCGCGAATGGTCGGCGGTCCCGGTGAGCCGATCGAGGAGTTGGAAGCGATTGCTCGACGAGGCCCTCGTGGTCGCGATCGCACATCCGGCACCCGTGAAGAAGAAGCGGTGAAGTCGTTCACCGGGTTCCCCGCCGCGGCCTGGGGCGTCCTCGAGGGTCTCGCCGCCGACAACACGAGCGTCTACTTCGATGCCCACCGTGATCAGTACCGACGGTGCGTCGCGACACCCGCGGCGACGTTCGTCGACGCTGTCGTTCCGGCGTTGCGCAGCTCTGTCCATCCGGCTCTGCAAGGAGATCCTCGGGTCGGGCGTTCGCTGTTCAGGATCAACCGAGACACTCGCTTCGGGTCGGACAAGACGCCATACAAGACCCACATCGACTTCCTCTTCTGGATCGGCGACGGCGAGCCACGGCAATCACCGGCGTGCATCGTCCGGATCACAGCCACGTCGGTCGTCGTCGGCGCCGGCCAGGTCGGTCTCGAGGGCGCAGCGCTCGAGCGCTATCGGAGCGCCGTCGCTGGCCCGACGTCTTCCACGCTGCGCACCATCGTCGACCAGCTCGTGGCGGACGGATGCGACCTGAGCGACGTGCACCGCGTACGGGTCCCCTCCCCCTTCGCCCAGGATCATGCGAACGCCGATCTCCTGCGGCGAGACGGGTTTCACGCTTCCCACACGAACCGACACCCCGTAGCGATCAGCGATGGGCAGTTCATCTCGTGGATCACTACCGAGCTGGGCCGATACCGGCCACTCCTCGACTGGCTGTCGGCCTATTCACTGACCGCGGCCTTGAGTACCAGTGAGACGGAGCAACCTCTCGCCGGCCTCGGGCGGCGGCGGTGACTGAAGCGCGTGACGGATCAGCCGCGCGCGATGAAGATCTCGATGGCAACGTAGATGGCGACCATGCTCGCGAGGACCGCAGCGGCGACCACCTTTCGACGTCGTGCGAGTGAGACCACGATGCGCTTCTCGGTCTCCAGTCTCAGATTGACATCGAGGTCGACCGGGTGCTCGGTGGGCCAATGGGGGTCGTCAGTGAGGTTGACCGACTCGGATGGGCCGATGAAGTTCCGGAGCTGGGCATCGGTGAAGCCGTGGCGGCGCAGCACGGTGGCAGAGTGACCGACTGTCGGGCCCGTGGTGTCGTTGGAGTGGTCTGTCCATCGGCGTCGCTGTCGGGAGAATGCGTCCGTGAGTGTCCATTCGAGCGGGTCGTCACGCGGGCCGATTTTGTTCCAGAAGCGGTAGGTGGATGCGAACGACGAACGTGCCTCATCAAGGGCGATCGTCGTGCTGTCGAAGACGTCAGCCAAGAGGTCGACGACCAAGGCGTAGCTCTCGTTATAGAACGCGTCGAATCCAGCGTGTGCCGAAGCGTTCACGGTGACGCCCCGAATGATTGACTGCCACCGACGAGTGACGGCATCTCCGCTGGCTTCAGGTTCTGAGGTTCGGCGTTCTTGACGTGACGGTGAGCAGACCAGGGCGGCTGCACCGTTGAGGTCGTCGGTCGTCCGAGGACATCGCGCGGATGCCCCTGAGTGAGGACTCGCCCGTGCTCGAGCACAATGCAACAATCGGCAATTCGACGCGCCTCATCTACGTCATGGGTGACCATGAGCATCGTTGTACCGAGCTCTCGATGGATGCTCGCGATGAGGTCCTGCAGGTCGCGTCGCAGCGATGCGTCGACGCTGGCAAACGGTTCGTCAGCGAGCAATACCGCCGGCTGGACTGCGAGCGCACGGGCGAGGGCGACGCGTTGCTGTTCGCCGCCTGACAGGTGATGAGTAGATCGGTTCGCGAGGTGGTCGACACCGACGAGTTCGAGCAGTTCGTGGGAGCGGCTACGGCGGGCACGTCGTGCAACGCCGCGAACCCGTTGGCCGAACGCGACGTTGTCAATGACATCGAGGTGCCCGAACAGTTGCGGTTGTTGCATCAGCAGCGTGAGAGGGCGGCGATGCACTGGAGTGCCCTCGAGTGCCGAGCCGTTGAGATTCACAGTCCCGGCATCGGCGTCGGCGAGGCCGGCGATGATGTGTAGCACTGTGGTCTTGCCGACGCCGGATGGGCCGAGAAGGCAGGTGACCGAGCCAGGTTGGACGACGAAGCTGACGCCGTTCAGCACCGGTTCGGCGCCCGGTTGGAAGCACTTGACGAGGCCTTGCACCACGAGGCTCACGGCGAGATTCCCTCGGTTGTTCGGCGAGTGGCGAATGCCAGCAGGATGGTGGCAGGAGCTGCACTGATGAGCGCGAGGACTCCAATGGTTGATGGGTTTCCACCGCTCAGGGCTGAGAACAGCAGCATTGTGATGGTGACGACGCGCCCCGAT
>JBFWVD010000073.1:0-21662 GCA_050246915.1 Acidimicrobiia bacterium
ATGGTGAGGATGTCGGACTGCCCCTCGCCGTGCATCAACTGCTGCTTGTACACATTCTCGGTGGTGACCTTGTGCACCGCCTCGACCTCGCCGCACTGGATGGAGGTCATCTGATGGGGCGCTTCGATGTCGTGGAAGATCTTGCGACGCAAACGCGATGGTGTGCGATCGAGCGCCTTCTTGGTGCCGAGGTAGGTGGCCCGATCCTTGAGGCTCCACTCCCATTCGCGCTTGGCCAGGAAGTCGAAGGGCTTCGGGAACGTATCGGTGTTGAGCGTCGTCTCGATCTGGAAGATCTTGGGACCGTTCTGACGCACGATCTTGCCCATGCGCCAGTTGGACGAGTGCAGCTCGCTGCGATGCTGGTCCATGAAGCTCTTCGACGCACGCATCGTTGCCACGTTGTGGTGGTGGCGCAGCGAGCGGTACGAGGCAAGCCCGGTTGCCGTCGACTTCCAGCCACCGTCCATCGCCACCAGGTTGATGTTCACGTAGATGAGCAGATCACTCTCGGCGGCTCGACGGTTCATGGTGACCTCTTCACCATGAGGTGTCTCGCCGAGGGTCACGTTGCCCTCTGGGTCCTCGGCATCGTGGTTGTACAGCCAGCCGCGCGGGGCGAACGCGTCGTACACCCGATCGCCGACGGCATGACGCAGTTCGTCCTCGGTCATGCGCCGGTGCAACGCCAGCGCGGCGATGAGGTGCACATCGTCGACCCCTGCTTCGGCGGCGATGTCGAGAACCGCCTCGATGACGCGCTGACGGATGTCAGGTCGCGCCATCTTGGGCAGCGGGAGGCTCAGATCGTCGAAGGCGATGGTGAGCTTCATGCCCGGTCGCAGCAACTCGCGCAGCGGGTCCATCTCGATCGGGTTGTCGAGGGCGTGGCGGATGGCCGCGTCGACATCTTTGATCGCCGGCAACGGCTCGGGCGGGTAGATGATGCGGCTGCGACCGGCGGGGAGCTTCTCCAGCGAGAAGTTCTCGCCGCGCCAGAACAGCGTGGGCGGTGTCGATCGATCGACTTCGAACACGAAGCCAGGTCTGGGCATCAGCGAACTCTCTTCAATGGATAGCTCATCGCTTGCGTTCCTTCTCCTTGCGCAGATCGAAAGCGATCTTGACGGCGCCACGTCGGCCGGCGCTGGCGGCATGCTCCAACGCTGCGGTGTAGTCCTTGAGTGGATAGGTGGCACTCACCATCGAGCCGAGGTGCAACGCACCCACCAGATCCATGGCGAGCTCGAACGTGCGCCGTGTCGTGCCCGCCTCGTAGCGAACATCGGCCCCGGCGATCTCGTGGCGCACGTCGTGGCGGATCACCTCGACGCCGTAGGCGTAGGCCCCCAACAACCGCGTCTCGCGATGCCACAGGTTGGTGAGGTTCAGCGAGACGCCCGAGGGCATGCCCACGAGCACCACGGTTCCCCGTGGCTTCACCATGCGCAACGCCTCGGCGATGGAGTCGGACGTGCCGACGCAGTCGAACACCACGTCGGCCCCGCCGGTGAGCTGATCGCCGACGGCGAGTGAACCGGTGAGGCGACGAACGACTCGGATCAACTGATCGGGCTCGACCACATGATGGGCTCCGAGGCGGCGGGCCAACGCCTGTTGATGCGGATAGCGCGCCCCGATGCAGATGGTCCCTGCCGCGGTCAGACGAGCGAGTGCAGCGGTGAGCAGCAACCCGAACGTGCCGGCACCGATCACTGCAACGGTGTCACCGGGTTCGATCGGGCCGGCCAACGCGCCGTGGATGGCGCATGCGGTCGGCTCGATCATCACCGCGTCCTCATCGGACAGCGAGTCGGGCACGGAGTGCAACTGACTGGTATGGGCCAGCATCGCTGTCGACCAACCGCCACCCGTCGAACAGCAGAACCCCGACTGCAGCCCTGGCTCGATATGACCGAAGGCGATGCGCTCACAGTTGCCGAGATGACCGGCCGCGCACTGCGGGCACACCGGATCGATGCCGCGAGCCACGCAACCGAGCACTGGTTCGAGCACCACCCGGCGACCGTCGTCGGTATCGGCCACGACCTCATGGCCGGGGGTGAACGGGAAGCTCACGATGCCCTCGAAGTAGCGACTCGAGAGGCCATCCACCGTCGCCAGGTCGCTGCCGCAGATGCCGGCCAAACGTGGGCGGATGCGCACCCAACCCGGTCCCGGCAGCGGTGGCAGATCGACGTCGCCGAGGCTGAGTGGTCCGACCTTGGCGCCGCGCCCCGGGAGCACCGCGCCGGCCACGCGCGCGGCGGCGAACTTGGCGATCTTGCGTTCGAACTGCAGAGCCTTCATCGCCGCGAACCCCCGAGGGACTTGGGCCGTGCCGTGATGGGCAAGAACGGTTTCGGCGTGCCCGGTGCCTTGTCCCAGTGCTCCACCAACCAACCGCGCTTGCGGGCCAAGGTCGCCAGACGCGTCTCGGGGTTCACCGCAACGGGAAAGCCCACCACTTCCAACATCGGAAGATCGCTGGTGGAGTCGGCATAGGCCACTGACTGCTCGACGTCGAGGCCGTGCAACTTGCAGTAGTCGACGATGATCTGCGCGCGTGTCTCACCCGTCGGGGGCACGTCGGTGAGCTCACCGGAGAAGGTGCCGTCCGGGCGGCGAGCCAACTTGGCGGCGACGATGTCGTCGAACAACGGCCGGAGCGGTTCGACGGCGACATCGAGAGCGCCGGTGATGAGCAGCGTGCGATGGCCCGCGGCGCGATGGGCGCGAACACGTCGGATGGCGGCCGGGAAGCTCTTGGTCAAGATGAGCTCCGACAACATCTGCGCGGCGTCGTGTTCGAGTTGCTCGATGGGTGCGTCTTCGTAGCGACGGTAGAAGAAGCGCAGGAAGTCACCGCGGTCCTTGCGGTCGAGGGCGAGCAGGCTCGGGCCTTCCTTCACCATGCGCAACACGAACTCGGCGCGATCGCGTCGGTTGAGATGCCGCGTGGCGAGCCATGAGTAGCTCTCCACCACGTTCGACGCGATGAGGGTGTTCTCGAGGTCGAATGCCGCCACGTGGCGCTCGGGGGCGAGCACGTTGGTGCGCATGCGCTGGCTGCGGCTCGGCCCGGTCTTGGAGCCGGGCGTCGTCCGCACTCGCGCGTGCTCCACGATGGATGGCAGGTGGATGTCAGCGATGTAGTGGCCCCACCTCACCACTCGCGGGTCGAAGCAGAACTCGGCGCGGTCGGCATCGCTCGACGACTCGAGGAGCGACATGAGGTTGTGGACGCCGTAGATCGCTTCGCACTCGGCGTAGCTGCCGTACAGCTCGACGTAGCTCTTGGCCCGCTCGACGTCGGCCTTGCGATCCTCGATGGCTGTGGCCCATTGCGCCTGAGCGCCGCGCAGTGGCAAGCGATGCAGCGCGTCCTCGGCGCGACGCAACCAGGCGTCGGCCCGGTTCAGCTGCTTGTCGACCTTGCCGCGGGTGGGATAGTCCCACTCCTTGATGATGATGGGCTGGCCCTTGTCGTCATAGAGCGGGTGCTCGGCGAACCACGAACGCAGCGACTCCACCAGGAACCGGTACTTGAGTGGGTTCGAGGAACCCGAGGCGACCTGGGTGATCGCTGGCGCGCGCTCGGGACCAGCCGCGGCGACGGCACAGATGGCGCCGACGACGAGATCGACGGGGATGACGTCGACGGTTCCCTCGGGTACACCGGGGAACTGGGTGAGCAGTCCCTTGGCCAAAGAGATGATGACCGGCTCGGCCATGCGGAACCCGCGGATCCAACCCGGTCGCGGTTCGGCCAGGGCCGACTCGATGATGGAGGGTCGCACGATGCTCACCGGGATGTCCCCGGCGTTCTCCATCAACGCTTCTTCGCCGAGCGCCTTGGTGTAGGCGTAGGCGTCGGGCCATCCGAGGCTGGCGGCTCGGGCACGGCCGGCTTCGACCAGCCGTGCGTCGCACCAGCGGGTGCGGCGCTGCTCGGTCTTGGCAGCCAAGGCAGGGGTGCCGGCGGCACCCAGCTCACGTCGGGCCTCGGCCCGGAACTGGTCGAGCAACTTCGGTTGACGACTCTCGGCGTCGACGTCGCTGCGCAGTCTGCGAGCGGCGGCGACCTCTTTGCGCCAGCTCAGGTCGAGGTGGAACGGCCCGGCGCTCACCAGCTCTTCGGGGGCAGCACCGCGCCGATTGCCGGCCACGTAGCAGGTGGACACCGAGACCATGTGGGGGCGCACGTCGAGGGACTTGAGCGTCTCGGCGATGCGGGTCGGACCCAACAGGTTCACTTCGACGGCCGAATCGAGGGGGGAATCGAAGCTCACTGCGGCGGCCGAGTGGATGACGATGTCGCAAGACGCCAGGACGGATCGATCGTGTTGATCGAGACCGAGTCCGTCGGTGCCGACGTCGCCGGTGATGACCTGAACGCGGCGGGCGGCCATCTCGAAGAACTCGTCCTTGCCCAGCTCGCTGCGCAGGCGGTCGAACGCGTCGTTGCGCAGGATCTCCTTCGTCAACCGCTGTTGCACCGTGGACCGGCGTCCGGCCCGGATCAGGAGCACCAGCTCACAATCGGGGACGCAGCGCAGCAGACGCTCGACGACGGCAGTGCCCAGGAACCCGGTAGCCCCCGTCACCGCGATCCGCTTTCCGGCCAAACCTTCGGCGATCACGACATCTGTCTACCAAATGGTAGAGAAAAAGGGAAGCACTGATCTACGATGGCGTTCGTGGCCAGGGCCGATACCCGCAACCGCATCCTCGATGCAGCACTCTCCGCGTTCGCAGGGCGAGGGTTCGAAGCGACATCGCTCGACTCGTTGGCCGCTGAGCTGGGGGTTCGCAAGCAGACGATCTTGTACTGGTTCGAGTCGAAGGACGCGCTCCTGGCCGAGGTCATCGACCGCTCGGCCGAAGAGCTGTCGCAGGTCCTCGAAGAATCGCTGGTGCGCAGCGAACCCGGCTTCGGCCGCATCGAGGCGATCGTTCGTTCCGTGTTCCGCCTCGCCGGGCGTCGGCCCGAACTGCTCGGATTGCTCCGCGAGGTCAGCCGGCTCGGGCCGAAGGCCGCCGGTCAGCTCATGGGTCGCCTCGATCCACTCATCCAACGGGCCACCATGTTCCTCGCCAACGAGATGGACGCCGGCGCCATCCGCCGCCAGGACCCGCGCTTGTTGCTGCTCTCGACCTACTCGACGGTCGTCGGCGTGGCCACCGAGGTGGAGGTGCTGCGCGGTCTGGGCATCGAACCAACGGCTCGTTCGCTGGCACGGCGGCGCGGTGAGCTGATCGAGTTCCTCCGCAGCGCCCTGCACTGAGTCTTCGCAGTGCCCTGCACTGAGTCTTCGCAGTGCCCGGCACTGAGCTCGTTGTAGTGCGCCGCACTCACCACAGCCAATCATCGGGCCGGGCGAAATCGTCCCAGCTGGCGGCCGGTCGAGCCGGGGCCGCTGCCGGCGGTGCGTCGTGCGGGCTCGGGGACTCCCCGTGGGCATGGCCATGAGCATCTTCCAGAGGGGTGTCCGGGCCAACGACGGCCGCGGCGAGCGCGGTCGTGATCGGGACCGAGAGCACCAGACCGATGGAGCCGACGAGCATCCGGACGATCTCGACGGCGATCACCTCGCTCGTGAGGATTCGTCCAAGGGGCTTCGAGCCCTGCTCGAACAGCACCAGCAGTGGAAGAGCGGCTCCGGCATAGGCCAGCACGAGCGTGTTCACCGTGGACGCCACGTGATCTCGTCCGACACTGGTTGCTTCACGATAGAGATCCCAACGGCCCAGATCGGGTTGTGCCCGGTGGAGCGCGGACACGGTCGACACCTGGGTCACGGTCACGTCGTCGAGCACACCGAGAGCGCCGACCACGATCCCCGCGATGAGCAGGCCACGCACGTCGAGCGCATCGGCGGTGACCCGCAAGATCTGGGCCTCCTCGTCGGCGAGTCCCGTGAGGTGGGTGAGCGACACGGCAACGAGCGCGAGGCCCGTGGTGACGGCCAAGCTGGCGAGCGTTCCGGTGAGGGCCACCGTCGTCGTCATCGAGACCCCGTGGGCGAGGTACAACGCGGCGAATGCCACGACGATGGTGCCGGTGATTGCCACGAGGATCGCCGGTTCGTCGCGAAGGATGGATGGAACGACGAACCCGACGAGCACCGCAGCGCTCACCACCAGTCCGAGGAGCGCTCGCACGCCCTGCCATCTCCCGAGGCCGATGACCACCACGACGAACAGCGCAACGAGACCCCACATCGGTGTGCTCCGTTGGAAGTCGCTGAAGCTGTAGCGGTACGGCGGTGGCGACGTGGGCACATCGAGCAATACGACCCGATCGCCGGATTCGATCCGAGGAACCGAGAAGTCGATGGCACGAACCAGGAACTCACCGGATTGTCCGCGGTCGGGTCCCGACGTGATCTGCACCGTTGCCAGTTGGCAGGAGGTGAGGGCATCCGCCTCGCCGGAGACGCACTGATCCTCCGTCACTGCGGTGACGGTGGCGTCGACGAACGTGTTCGGGAGTCGGCCGAGATCGGGAGCGTCTCCGCGCGGCCACAGCGCCACCAAGCCCACGAGGGCGAGCGCGGCCACGGCGACCACGATCCAGATCAGCCAACGACGGACGTCGGTGATCGGTCGCCGTTCGCTGTGTTCGTTCATGTGCACTACCGATCGGATGGGTAGCTGATCGGACCATGCTGACGTGGATCGCCGGGGGGCAGCGATTCGCACAACGCCACGGCGACGCCCCCGGTATCGGACGGGTCGAGCACGATGACATCCTCGTCCCGACGAACGACGCGGATCCCGTTGTCAATCACAATTGACGCAGCCGCGGCCAGGTCGTCGACCCGCAGTCCGATGAGGTGGGTGCGGTTCTTGGTGTAGTCGCGGCCCCACAACTGCATCGATCGATCGCCCGGCAGCGCATAGAGCAACAGGCTGCAATCACCCATCGACACACCGGCCATGGGTGCGGCAGGGGAGGCATCGGGCGCTTGGAAGGTGATGGGCGTCCCCATGAGACGGGCCATGCGCTCCGCTACCGCCAGCGGGTCGGCCACCACCGCACCGACGAACGCGTGATGCGGCACGTCGAGCAACGGCGGTTGCGTCATCGGCGGTGCCGGATCACCGAAACGTGGATCTTCCACCATCTCCATTGCCGCCCATTCGATGAAGATGCCATCGGTGTGGCGCGGATCGGTGAAGAAGAAGCCATCCGACGGTCGAGCCGCGATCGCCACACCGAGCGATTGGACGTGCTCAGTGGTGGCCTGCAGATCGCTGACCTGCAACGCGATCGAATGCACACCGCCACCGTTGCGGCGTACGAACTTGTCGGCTCCCGCTCCTTCGACGATGGGCTGGCCGATCTCGATCGAGTTGTCGCCGATCCAGGTCATGCCCCCACGGCGGCCGACCTCCGGGACCTGTTGTTCGGAGTACTCGAGCACGCGGAGGCCTCCGAGGCGAGCCAATGACGAGATGGCACGGTCGTAGTCGGCGACCATCGCCGTCGAGTGGAACAACCAACGCGTCTCGTGTGCCATGTGTGACCCCTTCCATCAGCGCGCCGCCGGTCGCTTGGTGAGCCGGCGCGAAGTGACCGTACTGTTGCTGCGTGGATCTGTATGACTCGCCGGAAGCGGCCGCCTTTCGCCAGCACGTCCGATCGTTCATCGAGGAGCACCTCCCGGCGGAGTGGAAAGGCATCGGGGCGCTCGCTCCGGACGAGGCTGAGGAGTTCACCCGCAACTGGCGCAAGCTCCTCGTGGCCAATGGCTTCCTCGGCATCGCTTGGCCCAAGCAGTACGGCGGCGGCGGCAAGTCCAAACTCGAACAAGTGATCCTGGTCGAAGAGTCCGCCCGGGCGCGCGTACCCCTCGGCCCTCCCGGTGACACGATCACCGTGAAGCAGGTCGGCAACACGTTGTTGAAGTGGGCCACCGAGGAGCAGAAGCAGTACTTCATCCCGCGCATCTTGTCGGGGGAGGACACGTGGTGTCAGGGGTACTCGGAGCCCGACGCCGGCTCGGACCTCGCGGCATTGAAGACCACTGCCGTTCTCGACGGGAACGAATGGGTGATCAACGGCCAGAAGATCTGGACCTCGAACGGCATGAATGCCAACTGGATCTTCCTGCTGGCCCGTACCGATCCGGCGGCGCCGAAGAACCGCGGCATCAGTTTTCTTTTGTGCCGCATGGATGCTCCCGGCGTCGAGGTGCGACCGATCAAGCAGCTCAACGGGACCAGCGATTTCTGTGAGGTGTTCTTCGACGATGTGCGCACTCCTGCCGATCACATCGTCGGCAAGGTGAACGAGGGATGGACCGTGGCCACCGCGCTGCTCGGACACGAGCGCGGCGAGGAGGCGGCGACCAACCCGATCATGTTCCGCCACGAACTCGAGCGCCTCGTCGACCTCGCCCGTGAGTACGGCAAGGCCGATGATCCGGTGATCAGGCAACGCCTGGCGCGGTGCTACTGCGAGGTCGGCGCCATGAAGGCGATGGGTCTGCGCATCCTCACCCAGTACCTGCGCGATGGGGCGTTGGGCGCAGCAGCGTCGATCTCGAAGCTGTACTGGAGCGAGTACCACCGACGGGCCTCTGAGCTCGCCATGGACATCATGGGTATCGCCGGGCTGGTGTCGGACGGTCATCCGCCGCTGCGTTGGTATCGCACCGATGAGCCCGGGGCGCCCAACTCGACGGCGTCGTGGCTCAACGTCTTCCTGCTCAACGCGCTCTCGGGAACGGTGTACGCCGGGACCTCGCAGGTCCAGCGCAACATCCTGGGTGAAGGCGTGTTGGGTCTCCCGCGCGAACCGCGCTGACTCCTACACTCGCTTCGGCGTGCCTGGGGGGCATCGCATCTGGAGGTCGGTTCCATGAGCTTGGTCGGGGACAAGAGCAACCCGGTGCACTACGACCGGCACACGCCGGAGTACCGCACGGAACTGGTCAACATCAAGAACGACCTCCAGGCCAGGTGCCCACTGGCCTTCAGCGAGACCTATGGCGGCCATTGGGTCGTGAGTGGGTACGACGACGTGTTCGAGCTGGCTCGGATGTCCGACCTGCTCTCGCACGAGCACGACATCGAGGGCACGGCCCGTGGCTATCAAGGCATTTCGATTCCCGCGTCGGCGCCGGTCCGCTCGGGCTTCCTCGAGCTCGATCCGCCGGAGCAGAAGGACTTCCGTCATGCGCTGAATCCGTACCTGTCGCCTGCCGCAGTGGAACGTTGGCAGCCGATGGTCGAGGACATGACGCGGGCGTGCCTGGACGAGAAGATCGCGACCGGCCACATCGACTTCGTCGATGATCTGGCCAATGTGGTGCCTGCGATCATGACGCTGGCGATGATGGGCCTGCCGCTCATCGATTGGGAGATCTACAACTACCCGACCCACGCGATCATGTACACCAAGAGCGATTCACCCGATAAGCCGCGCGTGATCGAGTTGTACATGGACATGCACCGACGACTGGGCGAGTCGGTCGCCGATCGCCGCATCAACCCGCGCCCAGGCATGGTGAACGCGCTCATCGAGGCGAAGGTGTGCGGTGAGCCTCTGAGCGACGCCAGCATCGTGGAAACGTTGGGGCTGTTGGTCGGCGGAGGTTTCGATACCACCACGGCGCTCACCGCGCATTCGCTCGAATGGCTCGGCGAGCACCCCGATCAGCGTGACCGCTTGTGCACCGAGTTCGACGATCTCATCGACACCGCAACGGAGGAGTTCCTCCGCTTCTACGCGCCGGCTCCCGGTGACGGCCGCACCATCACACGCGACCACGAGCACAACGGGTATCAACTGCTCGAAGGTGACCGGATCTATGTGTCATGGACGCTGGCGAACCGGGACCCGAAGATGTTCCCGAACCCGGACGTCATCGTTCTGGACCGTTCACCGAACCGCCACACGAGTTTCGGGCTGGGTGTGCATCGATGCATCGGGTCCAACGTTGCCCGCTCGGTGTTCAAGATCATGATGCGGACCGTGCTCGAGCGGATGCCGGACTATGTGTGTGATCCAGAGGGCACCGTGTACTACGACACCATCGGCGTGATCAACGGTATGAAGAACCTACCGGCAACCTTCACGCCCGGTCAGCCGATCGGCCCGGGTATCAAGGAGACCATCGCCAAGTGGCAAGCCGTGCTCGACACCACCGACCTGGCCGATGCGGTGACTGCTGCGACCAACTGAGTGTGTTCAGCTCCCGGTCTGCTCGAGCAGGGCCCGGAAGGCGTCGAACAGCTGAGGACCCGATGCCACGATCGATCCGGTGGGATGCGCGGCATCGAGGGGAGCGGTGCGCCCGCCGGCTTCACGCACGATGATTTCGCCGGCGGCGATGTCCCACGGGTTCACATGGGCCTCGTAGTACGCGTCGACCCGTCCGCAGGCCACCCAGCACAGATCGAGGGCGGCTGAGCCTCGCCGCCGGATGTCGCGCACCTGACCGATGATCGAGGCAACTTTCGTTGCTTGCTCGACGCGGCGGCGGGCGTCGTAGCTGAACCCAGTGGCGATGAGCGAGGTGGCAAGTTTGGTTGACGACGAGCACCAGATGGGCTGGCCGTTGCGGGTGGCCCCTTCGCCCTGCACCGCCACGAACTGCTCACCGAGCATGCAGTCGTGCACCACACCGACCACGGTGTGGCCGTTGAGCTGCGCGGCGATCGAGACGCCGAAACCTGGGTGGCCGTAGACAAAGTTCGTGGTGCCGTCGATGGGGTCGATGACCCAACGCACCCCAGTGGTCGACGCGATGTCGGTTCCTTCTTCGCCGATGAAGCCGTCCCCAGGTCGAGCGGCGCGGATGGATTCGACGATGAGCTTCTCCGACGCCTTGTCGGTCTCGGTCACCAGATCGACCGCTGACGACTTGGTGGTGACGGAGGTTCGGGTCTTGTGTAGCCCATCCATCACCAAACTGGTGGCCTGCGATGCGAGTCGCATTGCCAGATCGCGCAGCTCGTGCAGATCGACGGTGGTCATGGACGAACCCTATGCCCGGACCACGCTGGGGAGTGCGGTCCAGTGGTGTGTTCTGCGACGGTGTGCTCAGCGACGGCGAGGATCGTTGTTGCGGTCGTTCAGTTCACGCCATTCGCCCATGGCTCGCAGCGCGAGCACCGCGACGACGGCCACCCCGGCCGCGGCCAATACTGCTCCGACGAGCGCGCCGATGGCCGATCCGGTGGAGCCCGACCCGGAGAGATCCATGAACCCGTAGCCGATCAGCCCGCCGCAGACACCACCGACGATGATGGCGGCGAACGCCACGGCCCGTGCGGCTGTCGACGGGAGCGCGGAGAGCGGCTGTCGTCGTGGATCATCTGGCATTGCGCTCACCGTAGTTTCCTCATGGCAGCTGGCGAACGAGCTCCTCGATCGCAGCGCGCTCGGCGCCGATGGTGGTGGAGTCACCATGGCCGGTGTGGACCACCGTGTGATCGGGCAGCGCCAACAGCTCACGTCGGATCGAGGCGACGATCGTCGGGTAGTCGCTGAAGCTCCGGCCGGTAGCACCGGGCCCGCCGCAGAACAGTGTGTCACCGCTGAACACCACGCCGGCATCGGCCGCGTGGAAGCAGCAACAGCCGGGGGAGTGCCCGGGGGTGTGCAGGACGTCGAGTGTGACGCCACCTGCGGTGAGCCGCTGGCCGGGCGAGATCGAACGATCGGGCGACTCGGTCGGGTACACGGCGTCCCACAACATGCGGTCGGCGTCGTTCAACAAGATCGGCGCGTCGACGATCTCGCGCAGATCGACAGCGGCGTTGATGTGATCGTTGTGCCCGTGGGTGAGCACGATGGCTCGAACGTGTCGACCGTCGATGGCCGTCACGATGGCGTCGGCGTCGTGCGCCGCGTCGATGACGAGTACCTCGCGCTCGCTGCCGACCAGCCAGATGTTGTTGGTGACCTCCCACTCACCACCGTCGAGGGCGAAGATCCCGTCGGTGGTCACGAGTTCGATCACAGCACCACCACCGAACGGAGCACTTCGCCGCGCTCCATCTTGTGGAAGGCCTCTTCGACCGCGTCGAGGGCGATGGTCTCGCTGACGAAACGCTCGAGGTGCAACCGACCTTGCAGGTACAGCTCGATGAGCGCCGGGAAGTCCCGGCTGGGCAGGCAGTCGCCATACCAACTCGGCTTGAGGGCGCCGCCGCGACCGAAGAACTCGATCATCGCGATGTCGGGGAACTTCATGGTCGGTGTGGGCACTCCCACCTGCACCACCGTGCCGGCGAAGTCACGAGCGAAGAAGGCCTGCTCGAGCACCTTCGGGTTGCCCACTGCTTCGATGCACACGTCGGCGCCGAACCCGCCGGTCGCGGCCCGCACGCCCTCGACAGCGTCGACCTCCGAGGCGTTCACGGTGTGCGTGGCCCCGAACTCGCGGGCCCATTCGAGCTTGCGGGCGTCGAGGTCGACGGCCACGATCGTGGTGGCGCCGGCCAGCTTGGCGCCGGCGATGGCGGCGTCGCCCACACCGCCGCAACCGAACACGGCGACGGTGTCACCGCGCTGAACGTTGCCGGTGAGCATCGATGCACCGAGGCCGGCCATCACGCCACAGCCGAGCAGCCCTGCCACCACGGGCTGGGCGTCGGAGTTGACCGGTGTGCACTGCCCGGCGGCGACCAAGGTCTTCTCGGCGAAGGCGCCGATGCCGAGGGCGGGTGACAGCACCGTGCCGTCTTCCAGGGTCATCTTCTGCTTGGCGTTGAAGGTGCTGAAGCAGTACTGCGGCTTGCCCTTGCGGCAGCTGCGACACGTGCCGCACACGGCGCGCCAGTTCAAGATCACGAAATCGCCGGGCTTCACCTCGGTGACATCGGGGCCCACCGACTCGACGATGCCCGCCGCTTCGTGACCGAGCAGGAAGGGGAACTCGTCGTTGATGCCACCCTCGCGATAGTGGAGGTCGGTGTGGCACACCCCGCAGGCCTGGATGGCCACGACAGCCTCACCGGGTCCGGGGGCGGGGATGACGATGGTCTCGATCGTGACGGGTGCTCCCTTGGAACGGGCGATGACGCCGCGGACCTTCTGCGAACCGGCAACCTCTTGAGACATTTCTCTTCCTTTCAACCCAGGACCTGCCGATGTCTAGCGCAATGGCGAGCGTCGAAGCGTCCCGGTCAGTGCAATCCCCGTCGGAATCGGACGGGGACCTCGTCGGTGCTGTCGTCGATGTTCCCGCGCCGCTCGAACGCGTCGACCCGACCACCGATCCCCGCCATCGTGCGTGGGATCGTCCTCTAGTGTCGCCCGCCGTGCCGGCGCTCGTGGTCCTCCCGACCTACAACGAGGTCGAGAACATCGCCGAGGTGCTGACGAAAGTGCGCGCCGCGGTGCCCGATGCGCGGATCTTGGTGGTGGACGACGGCAGCCCCGACGGGACCGCCGACCTGGCGGAGCATCTCGGGGTCGAGCTCGGCAACATCGAGGTGTTGCGCCGTAGTGGCAAGCAAGGCTTGGGATCGGCCTACCGCGCCGGGTTCCGATGGGGGCTCGATCACGGGCTCGAGATATTGGTGGAGATGGACTCCGATCTGTCGCACGATCCCGCCGCGTTGCCGTCGTTGCTGGCCGCGGTCGAGGGTGGCGCAGACCTTGCCATCGGCTCTCGATATGTGCCGGGCGGATCGATCCCCGACTGGGCGTGGCATCGCCGCAAGCTGTCGCGATGGGGCAACCGGTACGCAGGGGCAGTGCTGGGCATGAAGGTGCGCGATGCGACCGCTGGCTATCGCGCCTATCGGGCCGGCTGTCTGCGCAACATCGACCTCGACACGGTCAAGGCCGACGGTTACGGGTTCCAGATCGAGATGGCCTATCGCGTCTCGCGCGCAGGTGGCGTCATCGTCGAAGTGCCCATCGCGTTCGTCGACCGTGTGCGGGGCACGTCGAAGATGAGCGGTCGCATCGTGGTGGAAGCCCTGCGGCTGGTCACGTTGTGGGGCGTCCGGGACCGGTTGCTGCATCGCTCCCGCCGCTGAGCCGGTGCGCTGAGCGGGCCCACTGGGAACGAGCGCGTCACCGTCGACGAACCGCGTGTGTTGCGGCTCGTTCGGTGCGACAATCGCACCCGTGAGACGGTGGTACGTGGCAGGGGCATTGATCGAGGATCCCGACGGCAACGTGTTGATGGTGTGCAACCAGCGACGCGACGGCACTCAGGACTGGTCGACGCCCGGCGGTGTCATCGAGGACGGTGAAGAGGTCCTCGCCGGGTTGGCCCGCGAAGTGGTCGAGGAGACCGGCATCGTGGTCCACGAATGGGCGGGTCCGGCCTACACCGTCGAGATCGAGGCCCCCGACCTTGGGTGGATCCTGCGGGTCGAGGCCCATCGGGCGGTGCGCTGGACCGGAGCCGTGGCCATCGATGATCCGGACGGCATCGTCATCGACGCGTTCTTCGTCCCCCGCGACGATTGCCAGCATCAGCTCTTCGGTGGGGCCCGATGGGTGGCCGAGCCACTGCTGGCATGGCTGAGCGGACAACACGATCCGCACTACGCGTACGTCGCGTTGGGCACCGAGCGCGGCTCGTTGTCGGTCACCCGCCGCTGAGGTGGCCGAGCTGAACCCTCCTGGACCGCAGCCGGACGCGCTGCCCGGCGCCCGCGCCGCCGGGCGACGGATCTTGCATGTGGACATGGACGCGTTCTTCGTGTCGTGCGAGATCAAACGTCGGCCGGAATTGCGGGGCCTGCCGGTCATCGTCGGCGGAGCGGGCGATCGAGGGGTCGTGGCCGCGGCGAGCTACGAGGCCCGTCGATACGGGATCCACTCGGCCATGCCGTCGGTGCGGGCGAGGCGCCTGTGCCCGCACGCTGTTGTGCTCTCCGGCGATCATGCCCACTACAGCGAGGTGAGCGCTCAGGTGCACGCCATCTTCGAGTCGTTCACGCCGCTGGTGGAGCCCATCGCGCTCGACGAGGCGTTCTTGGACGTGACGGGATCGGAGCGTCTGTTCGGCGACGCGGCGGCCATCGGATGGGCGATCCGTGAGCGCATCGCCACCGACCTGGAGCTGTCGGCGTCGGTTGGTCTGGCTCCCAGCAAGCTGGTGGCGAAGCTGGCTTCGGAAGCAGCCAAGCCAGTGGCGCGGCCCGAGGGCATCACCGAGGGCAAGGGACTGGTGGAGATCACCGCTGCCGAGCTGTTGGGGTTCCTGCGGGCCCATCCGGTGCGAGCCCTGTGGGGAGTGGGGCCCAAGACGTTCGACAAGCTGCAACGTCTCGGGATCGCGACGATCGGCGATCTCGCCGATGCGGGTGAGGCGGCGCTGGTCCGCCTGCTCGGCCCAGGCCAGGGACGCCATCTGCACCGGCTGGCCTCGGGCATCGACGAACGAGCGGTGGAGAGCGATCGGGAGCTGAAGTCGATCAGCCATGAGGAAACCTTCTCCAGCGATCGTCACGAGCGCCGCGAACTGCAGGTCGACCTGGTGCGGATGTGTGACGCAGTGGCCGCTCGGCTCCGAGCCCAACAGCTGTCGACGAGGACGATCTCGGTGAAGGTCCGCTTCGGCGACTTCCGCCTCATCACCCGGGCCGTGACCCTCCCCGCACCGGTGGACACCGGCCACGAAGTGCTGCGGGCCGCGGCGTCGCTTCTCGACGCCATCGACGCGACACCAGGTATCCGACTGCTCGGGGTCGCGGCATCGCAGTTGGTGGCCGAGCAACGTCAGCTCACCCTCGATGATCTGGCACCGGGGTGGGGCGAAGCCACCGACGCGGTCGACGAGATCCGGCGGCGGTTCGGAACGAGCGCCATCGGCCCGGCGTCGCTCACGGAGGGCGGTCGGATCCGCACGAAGCGTTCGGGAGAACAGCAATGGGGGCCCGGATCGGACGTGTCTGGCTCTCACGGTCCGCCCACCTCCGGCCGATAGGAAGCAAACAGATCGTCCACTCGCGTTGTCGAAGCGGCACACGTGTGGAATGATCAGCACAGACGCGGGTAAAGGGGTACGCCGATGCCGCTCTCGGAACACGAACAGCGCATCCTCAGCCAGATCGAGCAACAGTTCTACGACAGCGACCCGGAGTTCGCTCGCGGCGTCTCGCAGAACACGTTGTACCGACACGCCTTCCGCAACATCAAGTGGGCGTCGCTGGGGCTCGTGGCCGGACTGGCCTTCTTGTTGGCCACGTTGCCGATCCACGTCGGCATCTCGTTCATCGGGTTCCTCGGCATGCTCGCCGCCGCATTCGTGATCGAGCGCAACGCTCGGCGTCTCGGCCGCGCTGGCTGGGAGAGCGTCACGAAGTCGATGCGCTCGGGCAAGCTCCGCGATTCGGTGGGCGAGCCCGGCGATCGGTTCCGCAGCCGTTTCCGCCGCGATCCCGACTGAACCGGTCGACGGCTCGACCTGAGTTCGACCCGCGGGTCAGACGCTGACGAGGTGCTTGAGCTTCTCTGCTCTCGTCGCTCGTGACGTCACTTCGGCTTCCACCGCCACAGCGTCGGCCACCGCTTGCTCGGCCTCAGCAGCGCTGATGGACGGAGCGAATGCCGCTTCGGTCATCCGGTTGGCGAGTCGCCACAGCGCTCCCACGTCGAGATCGCTGGCTCGCTCGACACGGGCTGCGTATTCGAGCGGGGTCTCGACCGGATCGAGTCGGAACCCCACGCGTGCCAACGACTCGGTGGCTTCGGTCCAGGCCACTTGGACTCGCTGGGCATCGGAGTGGGCCTGACTGCGACGACGGCGTCGACGCAGCAGATGGAACGTGGCCAATCCACCGACCCACGCAACTGCCAGCACGACGATGGTGGCCGCCGTCCACACGATCCGCCCTGGCCACGGTGAGCTGGACGTCGACTTGTCGGCGGTGCTGCCCGTGGCGCCGCTGCTGGGGTCTTCGAACAGGTTCGGTGCGATGGTGGTCGCCGCGGGCGATCCGGGCACGGTCGTGGCTCCCGGGGCGGTGGTGGGTGTGGTGTTCACCACCGGCTGTTCACCCTCCTGTGCGGCGGCCAGGCCGGTGTAGCTCTGAGCGGCACCAGGAAGTCCCCGTCCAGGTGTGGGCTCGAACGGCACCCAACCGATGCCCCGGAAGTACACCTCGGGCCAGGCGTGGGCGTGGCGCCCTTGCACCAGGTACGAGCCATCGGGCTGCGCGATGCCGTGGGTGAAGCCGACGGCGACCCGAGAGGGCATGCCGAGGGTCCGGGCCATGACTGCGTAGGTTCCGGCGAACTGCTCGCAATAGCCAGCGCCCTGCTGGAGGAACGACACCAACGGGTTCTCGCCCGGCTGGGCCCTGATGTTCAGGTCGTAGTCGAAGTTCGACTGGAACCACTTCTGCAACGTGATGGCTTTGTCGTACTCGGTGGTGATACCGGCGGTGATCTGTGCGGCGCTGGAGGCGATGGACGCCGGGAGATCGGACGGCAGCTTCAGGAACTCACCGGACACACCGCTCCCGCTCGGTTCGCCCACGGCGCGCAGCTCGTCGGGGGTGAGGTTCGCCACGCGGCTGACCACCGAATAGGTGTCGGGACGATCGAGGTTCTTGTCGAGCAGCACCGATCCGGTGTCCTTGGCGAAGCTGAGCCCCTCGACGCCGGTGATGCGCAGCGGCTCCGCGGCCACTGGCAGATAGTCCTGCACCAGGCCAGAGAGCGTGAACTGTTGGGTCACCTCGGTGGAGACATCGGCGGCCAGGCCCCCGGGGAGGCTCTGGCCGTCATCGATGTTCTTGAAGCTGGTGTCGCCGGTCCACTTGGCCCCGTCGAATTGGTTCAACGTGGTGAGGCGCCAGTAGCTGGGCTGGGAGCTGGTGACCCGGAACGCCTCGGTGCGCACTTGGCCGGCGATGCGTCCGCGGATGTCGACCAGTGGGCTGACCGTGACGCGTTGATCGTTGCCCGGTCCGGAGGTGTCGAGCAGCGCCTCGGACCCGGCCCCCGGCAGTTGCGGGGCGACCACTGCACCGACCACAACGGCGACGGCCGCGGTAGCCGCTCCGGCTCGCATCATCGCCGAGGCCCCGCCTCGCCGACGGCCGGTGAGCCAGCCAGCCGATGTCTGTTGAGCCCACACCCGGTGCAGTGCGATGGCCACGAGAGCGGCAGCCACCTGTGCGATGGCGAACGTGATGCGGAGGCGATCGGCGGCGAGCACCGTGCAGATCACGAACATCACCGCGGTGGGCACCACCGACTCCACGCTGGCCCGAGCCCGGATGGCGAACGTGTCGGCCAGGTACGCACTGACCCAGATGCCGATGGCGGCGAGCACAACGAACCCGCCCGTCGACGGCACGGGGGCTTTCACGACGTCGAACGCGTCCCAAGCCTGGCGCATCTCGTCGGAGAACGCGACCCAGCTGTCATGTGTCGGGACGCCGAAACGCGACGTCGACCGATAGAAGAGCGCGGTGCCGGCCAGGGCGAGGCCGACGAGCGACGCGGCGAGCGACACGAGGAGTCCGGCGCGCAGCCGGCGACATCCGATGGCGACGACGTGTGCTGCAACTGCGGTTGCCGCCAGCGGGCGTGCGAAGTCCCATCCGCTGAACACCCGGGCATAGGACAACGCGGTGACGACGGTGAGAACGGTGAGGCCGATCTCGAGGGCCATCAAGCTGTCCGACACCGAACGTCCGGCGTTGACAGCTCTG
Source organism: Acidimicrobiia bacterium (assembly GCA_050246915.1). Lineage (GTDB taxonomy): Bacteria > Actinomycetota > Acidimicrobiia > Acidimicrobiales > Ilumatobacteraceae > JBFWVD01. Next base: position 18,649 of record JBFWVD010000073.1, read on the forward strand.
CCGCTTCGGCGGTTGGGCGACCGCGACGATTGGCCGTCGCTCGTTGCGGTGGCCGAGCCGGCGTTCTCGCCGGAGAGCGCCAACGGACTCGACGCAGGCGGGGTCGGGGCGACAACGGGACTCATCGGGTCCCCATCGTGACCGCTCGACGCCGTCCATGGGCGTCGCCCCAGGCGTCGACGAATCGGATGTTCTCGTCGAGGGCGATGGTCGTGAGTCGTCGGCGCGTGCCCGGGACGGCACCGTCGGCGCGGCACGTCACGATGGTGGTGCTCGAGAAACGTCTTTCCAATCGGGCCAGTCCATCGAGATCGGCATGGGTGGCTCGACCCAGGACCATGACCAACGCTCCACCGGTGCCGCCGCGTGACAACGCCGACACGACCTGACGCATGGATCCGGTGTTGGAGACATCGATGGTGGCGAGGTGCTCCAGGAGTCCTTCGTGCGGCCCCGATGTGGTGATGTCGCGCCCGTCGGTGGTGACGAATCGCACGACGTCGCGAGCGGACCATGCGGCGTTGATCACGCTGGCCGCAGCCGACACGGCCATCTCGAAGCTGAGCTCGTCGTGGGACATGGCGCGCACGTCGAGCACCACGGTGCATCGACCTTGCCACGGGATCTCGTCAGTGCGGACCATGAGGTCGTCCTGGCGCGCCGAGGACGGCCAGTGGACGCGACGCAGATCATCACCGATCACGTACGGGCGCAGCGAGTGGAAGTCCTCGCCTTGGCGTCCGAGGGAGGTGGAGTGCTCCGTGCCGGCGTGCGGATCGTGTCCACCGGTGCCTTCCACTGCGACGATGTCGTCGAGATGGGGGAGCACGATGATCTCGGCGAAGGGAGCCGCTGTCAACGTGAGTTGCGCGAGCTGGAACGGGTCACCGATGCGGACCCGCAGGGGGCCGACCCCGACGATGCCGCGGTGGTTGGTGGGCAGCCGATAGGCGGCTCGTGCGATCTCGCCACGAGCCAGCGGCGCCAGACGCAGCCGTGCCCCTTGCGTGCCTTCGACGGGATCGGACAACCGCAGCATCGGCGTGCGGGCCCGCCCGCGGTTGGTGGCACGCAGCTCGACGCGCGTGGTCTGGCCGGCATGGACGCGGGTGGGGTGCACCTCTCGTGCCATTTCGACGCGCAACTTCGCGGTGCGCACGTACACCAGGGCCACGAGCGTCAATGCCACGAGGACCGAACCGATGACGTAGAGCTCGATCGCTCCGATGACCCGGCCGGCGACGACCGTTGCCACGCCCAACACAGCGACCGCGACACCGGCCGGGGTCGGCATGGTGATCAGCCCCGCTGATCGGCGGCGGCGACGGGAACGGGCACGCTGGCCAGCAGCTCCTGCACGACTGCTGCGCCGTCGAGGCCTTGCAGCTGTGCTTCGGGCGAGAGCACCAGGCGGTGGGCGAGCACCGGAACGGCGATGGCCTTCACATCATCAGGGGTGACGTACGAGCGACCTCGCGCTGCGGCCAGCGCACGAGCTGCCTTTTGCAGTGCCAATGTGGCTCGTGGGCTCATACCGAGGTGGATGGAGCGGTGTGCACGCGACGCGGTGGCGAGATCGACGAGATAGCTGCGCAGGGGAGGGGCCACGTGCACCCCTCGGGCGGCCACGATCATCCGTTGCACGTCGGTGACCGTGACCACGGGAGAAACCGACGACAGGGTGCCGGCTCCACCGTGGGTCTCGAGGATCTGCAATTCGAATTGCTTCGTGGGGTAGCCCATCGACATGCGCAACAGGAATCGATCGAGCTGGCTCTCGGGGAGGGGATAGGTGCCCTCGTGGTCGAGCGGGTTCTGGGTGGCGATGACCATGAACGGACGGGTCAGCGGATGGGTTGTGCCGTCGACGGTGACCTGTCGCTCTTCCATGGCCTCGAGCAACGCCGATTGCGTCTTGGGTGAGGCCCGGTTGATCTCGTCGGCAAGGACGAGGTTGGTGAAGATGGGGCCACGCTTGAACTCGAAGGCGTTCGTGCCTCGGTTCCACACCGTGACACCGACGACATCGGTCGGTAGCAGGTCGGGTGTGAACTGGACCCGACCCCAGCTCCCTTCGATCGAGAGTGCCATGGCCTTGGCCAAGCTGGTCTTGCCGACGCCGGGTACGTCCTCGACCAGGAGGTGCCCTTCGGCGACCATGCACACCACCGCCAGTTCGATGACATCGCGCTTGCCTTGCACGACGCGTTCGATGTTGTCCACGATCGCCGTGAAGTAGCTCGCGAACGTCGGGGTCTCGGGGGTCTCGGTGATCGCCACGGGCGGGCAGGTTAGAGGCCGCGGCCACTCGGCGCGTCCGCGTGGGCTGATCTCTTGTGAGATGCTCACCATCAGCCTTACGACCGTCTCGCCCATCAGGGCGCTCAGCGCTGGTCGCGCGGGTGTTGCCAGTAAGGTCTCATTCGTGCGTGACTGGCTCGCTCCGATGTTCGCGGTGGCCCGACGGCCGCGGTTGTGGTCGGTGGCTGTCCGTCAGACCCGCGTGCTGGCCCCGCCCCGTTGGTGGACGCGGCGACCGTACCTCCCCCTGCCCGATGCCCGGTACATGCACTTCAGGGCCTTGACGCAGTACGGCGACGGAGCACATCGGCTCGAGGCGGCAGACGTCGTGAGCTATCTGACCTGGTGTCGTGAGCTGCACGAGGTGAGATCGTGAACCTCGCCGCCGGTGTCGCCGGGGCGCTGCGGTGCATCCGACGTGAAAAGCCTCGTTTCCTGCCGGCCCGGTCTCGTTAGGTTCGCCCGCATGACCAGAGCGCTCGTGCTGAATGCCACGTATGAGCCGCTGTGCGTCGTGTCGTGGCGTCGGGCCGTGTGCTTGGTGCTGGCCGGCAAGGCCGACATCTTGGCTTCTGGCGATGGAGAGGGCGAGGTGGTGCATTCCGAACGCCTGACCTTGGCCACCCCGTCGGTGGTCCGGCTGCGCTACGTGGTGCGCGTGCCGTTCCATCGTCGCACTGCGCTGAGTCGTCGAGCCGTGTTCGCTCGCGATG
>JBFWVD010000074.1:0-3081 GCA_050246915.1 Acidimicrobiia bacterium
CGGCTGCAGCAGGCCACCGCGCAGGTAGGCGATCAGGGCGGCGTCGGCCACGCCGTTGCCGGAGATGCAGCCGCCGCCGTGCTCCTCGGGCACGAGCATCGAGAACCAGCCGAGCTCGGCCGCCTGCCGCCGGTAGGACGCCGCGAAGGCGCCGTCGCGCCGCTCGACGTCCCGTACGACGGTGAGCGGGCAGGCCTGTTCCATGAAGCGCGAGGACACGTCGAGCAACGCCCGCTGGTCCTCGGTGACGTCGGTGTCCACCGAACCCCCTTCGGATCTCATCCCACCGATCCGCGGGTGCGGCCCGGTGCGCCGCCATTCTTGCCCTTCCCGACGCAGCCGGTCCCAAGTCGCGTGCCGTGGGGTTCTTCCCACCAGAATGCGGGGTCGTGGGATCACCGTGGGCCATGCAGTTCGTCGTGCGGGTGGAGCGGCTGGAGCCGCCACGTCACAGCGATGTGTGCGAGCTGACCGCCACGGCCACGCTGCGCCTGCTGACCGACGAGCGCACGCGCCCTGGTGGCGAGTGGGCCGAGCCGGTGCAACGGTGGCTGGCGGGCCGCATCCGCAAGCACGTGCGGCGGGCCCGAGGGGCGGCCTGGCAGCGGGTGGCCGCGCTCGACGGGCTGACGGTGGCCCGCGACGGCGCCGAGGTACGGGCCCTGCTGCCCTACCCGCTCGATGCGCTGCCGCGCGACCTCGCCCGGCTCCAGCTGGAGGGCCTCGAGCTGGATGACCCGGCCCGACGGCGGTGCATCGACACCGTGGCCGATGGTCCGGTGGTGGCCTCGATCTGCCCGCACCCGGTGCTGCCCACGGGAAAGGCCGCGGCTGCGGCCGCCCATGCGGCGCAGCTCGCGGCCGGAAGGATGTCGCCCGCCCGCCTGGCGCGGTGGGCGGCGGCTGGGTTCCCGGTCACCGTCGAACACCCCGACGCGGACCGGTGGCCGCGGTTGCGGGCCAACGCCCAGGTGGAGATCGTCGATGCCGGTTACACGGTGGTCGAGCCGAACACGACCACCGCGCTGGCCCGCTGGGCCTGACGGCCGCCCCGGTCTCCGCTCAGCGGCTCGAGGCGCGCCTGTCGGTGTTGATGTGCAGCGGCAGGTAGAGCGGGCACGAACCGACGGCGGCGGTGGCCGCCATCACCACCGCCAGGACGAGGGCGATGATCCCGCCGACGGAGCCGAAGCCCGCCACGGCGGCGACGATGAGCAGCACCACGGCCAGCACGCCCCGGCCGGCCCGGTCGATCGATCCCATGTTCTTCTTCAGCATCACGGCCTCCTGTGGTCGATGATGCTGATGCTTGCAGCCGCAAACGCTGCTGCGCAGAGCCGGAAGTCCCCCCGCTCGACGGGCCACACGTCAGCAGCGGAGCTGTCGGCGTCCGGCTCACGAGCTCCCGCTAGGTCATCGCCCCCGGTGCCAGACCGGCGGTCTCGCCGCCGTCGGCCACGAACTCGGCACCGGTGGAGAAGCTGGATTCGTCGCTGGCCAGGAACACGATGAGCTGGGACAGCTCCTCCGGTCGACCGACCCGGCGCATCGCCACGTGTTTCTGCGGCGTCACCAACGACTCGGTCATCGGCGTGGCCACCACACCGGGGTGCACCGAGTTGCAGCGCACACCCGAGGCGCCCAGATCGAGCGCCACCGACTTGGTCAGGCCCCGCACGCCGAACTTGGCCGCGTTGTAGCCCGACAGGGCGGCGTAGCCCTGCAGCCCGGCCGTGGACGAGATGTTGATGATCGAGCTCGGTGCCGCCGCCTTGAGGGCCTCGACGCTGGCGTGGATGCCGTTGAACACCCCGGTCAGGTTGATGGCGATCACCCGATCCCACTCCTGTGGCGCGTAGTGTCCGATCGGCCCGAAGTTGGCGATGCCGGCGTTGTTGACGAGCACGTTCAGCTTGCCGAAGCGATCGACGGTGGCCTGCACCGCGGCGGCCCACTGGTCCCGATCGGTCACGTCGAGGTGCACGTAGGCGGCGGCGTCGCCCAGCTCGGCGGCGAGCGCCTCCCCTTCGGCATCGAGCACGTCGGCCAGCACCACCTCAGCGCCCTGGGCCACCATCGCCCGGGCATGGCTCGCACCCATGCCCCGGGCGCCGCCGGAGATGAGGGCCACCTTGCCCTCGAGGCGGACACCGGTGGGGAACTCGGCCATGACGCGTCTCCTTCCGTGGCGCCCGAACGGCGGGCGCACACTGCGACCACGAGCCGCAGCACCGCGGGAGCGTAGGGCGTGACGGGTATCCGATGTGCCCGCACCCGGCAACGCGGTGCGCCCCACCCGTGGCGGCGGCATACGGCCGGGGGGTACTTGCGTAGATACCCATGGGGGTATAGAGTGAGCACCATGTTCTTCCGGCAGTACTACCTCGAATGCCTCTCGCACGCCTCCTACCTCATCGGTGACGAGTCGACCGGCCGAGCCGTCGTGGTCGATCCGCAGCGCGACATCAGCCAGTATCTGGAAGACGCCGCGGAGCACGGCCTCAAGATCGAGCGGGTCATCGAGACCCACTTCCACGCCGACTTCCTGTCGGGTCACCTCGAGCTGGCCGCCGCCACCGGCGCCGCCATCTCCTACGGCGAGGCCGCCGTCGGCCGCGCCGAGTTCGCCATCGAGCCGCTCGCCCATCGCCAGCGCCTCTCGCTCGGCGAGGTGGAGCTCGAGGTCCGCGCCACCCCCGGCCACACCCCCGAATCGATCAGCGTCGTCGTGTACGAGCACGCCGACGCCGAGCCCTACGGGGTGTTGACGGGCGACACGATGTTCATCGGCGACGTGGGCCGGCCGGATCTGCTGACCTCGGTGGGCGTGTCCGCCGACGAGCTCGCCCGCCAGCTCCACCGGTCGCTGCACAACGAGCTGCTGACCCTGCCCGACGCCACCCGGGTCTACCCCGCCCACGGCGCCGGATCGGCGTGCGGCAAGAACCTGTCCTCGGAGACGGTGTCCACCATCGGCGAGCAGCGCCGCTACAACTACGCCCTGCAGCCGATGAGCGAGGAAGCGTTCGTCGAGGCCGTCACCGAGGGCCAACCCGCCGCGCCGCTGTACTTCGCCTTCTC
>JBFWVD010000074.1:3181-21658 GCA_050246915.1 Acidimicrobiia bacterium
CCCTCACCAAGGAGACCCCCCACCGTGCAATCCCGGATCAGCCCCGCAGAACTGCGCTCCCTGCTGCGAGACGACCCGACCACCCGGATCCTCGACGTCCGCACCGGCGGCGAGTTCGAGACCGTGCACATCCCCGGCTCGTACAACGTGCCCCTCGACGATCTCGGCGAGCACGGGGCCACGATCGCCAGCATCGATGAGCCGGTCGTGCTCGTGTGCCTCTCCGGCGGCCGGGCCTCCAAGGCCGAGGCCGCGCTGGCCGGGCTCGGCATGGCCAACCTCCATGTGCTCGACGGCGGCATCACCGCCTGGGAGCAGCAGGGCTACGACGTGCGCCGCTGCGCCACGGGCCGCTGGTCGCTCGAGCGTCAGGTGCGCCTGGTGGCCGGCTCGGTGGTGCTCACCGCCATCCTGGCCAGCACGGTGGTGCCGCCGATGAAGTGGCTGGCCGGCGCCTTCGGCTTCGGTCTCACGTTCGCGGCGTTGACCAACACCTGCGCCATGGGCATGTTGCTGGCCAAGCTGCCCTACAACCGCACCAACAACTGCGACGTCGACACGATGGTCGACCGGCTCCGCGTCGGCGCGGCGGCCTGATCGGCCCGCCGCGGCCTTCCCAGCCCCCACCCGCCGGCACCAGGCCCGATCCGCGCCGGCACCCATCCGAACCAGCATCCAACCCCCGGAACAGGAACACCGATGACCGTGAAGATCCGTGAGATCGACGTCCGCGAGGCCGGGCGCCTCGCCGAAGAGGGCGCCTTCCTCCTCGATGTGCGAGAGGATGACGAATGGGCGGCCGGCCACGCCCCGACGGCGACCCACCTGCCCCTGGGGCGGCTGGGCGACATCGCCTCGGTGGTGTCGCCGGGCACGCCGATCGTGGCCATCTGCCGCTCGGGCAACCGCTCGGGGCGGGCCACCGAGGCGCTGACCGCGGCCGGGTACGACGTGGTCAACATGGCCGGCGGCATGACGGCGTGGGCCGCGGCCGGCCTGCCGGTGGTCGGCGGCAACGGCGCCGCCGGCACCGTCATCTGAACCACCCGTACCGCCACCCGGCCGCACCGCCCGGACCGCGACGTTCGTCGCGGCCCGGGCGGCGGCGCGTCAGGCCTTGCGGGTCCCAGAGGCTCCGTCGCTGGTTGAGGGGCGACCCTGGTGGATCGCCCGCGGAGCTGCCAGGGCTGCGGAACGTCAGCGGTGGCGGGCGAGGAAGGCGACCACCGCCTCGTTCCAGCGGTGCGGGTCCTGGGCGTTCACCGGGTGGCCGGCGTCGAGCTCCACCACCTCGACGGCGGCCATCCGCCGGGCGCGCGGCACCAACCGCAGGAACTGCTCCTCCCGCACGCCGACGGTGAGCAGCGTGGGCGGCCGCAACTCGGCCAGGCGCTCCCCCAGTGGCAGCGCCGCGGTGGTGTGGCGCATCGAGTGGGCGAGCCCGACGGCGTCGTGCTCGGCGAACTCGGCGGCCAGCAGCGCCCGGGTGGCCGCGTCGATGCGGCGGGAGCTGGCCGGGTTGAGCTTGGCGTGGCGCAGGAAGCCGGTGCCCTCCGTGTGCAACCGCGCCACCACGGGATCGACGGTGCGGGCGTGCAGTTGCGGCCAACCCTCGGCCTTGGCGAAGGCGGAGAGGCTGTTGGTGACCACCTGGGCGGCGACGCGGTCGGGGTGGGCCAGCCCGTAGTGCAGCACCAGCCCGGCGCCCATCGACTGGCCGATGGTGAACCAGCGCTCGGCCCCGAGCTCGCGGCGCAACAGCTCGAACTGCTCGACGTAGGCGGCCGGCAGGTAGCGCTCGTGCTCGGCGGGGCTGGGCGAGCGGCCGTGCCCCCACAGCTCCACCACCACCGGCCGGCACACCGCCCGCAGGGCCTCGACGTTGTCCCGCCAGTACGAGCGGCTACCGAGGGCACCGTGCACCAGCAACGCGAACGGGCCGTCACCGTCGTGCACCACGGCGTGCAGCCGCTCCTCGCTCACCCGTCGCTCCTCCCCGGTCGGCCGGCCCACGCTACCGTGCCCGGCAGGGGCTGCCCGCCGAGCGTCACGACTCCCGTAATCCGCCAGCGGCAGCAGCCAACCGGACCAGTTGCTCCGACCCGTCCAACGACATCATCACCGCGCTACCTTGGGCCGGCGTTGACGATCCAGGGAATGTCAGTTTGTATCGTACGAATACGACGTGCCGTCTTCGAAGCGATTACCTCGCCAGGTCACCCCTGCACCCGTCTGATTATGACTGCCGAATTTATATGAATCACGAATCCACACATTGTCTTCAACAACGACATCCCTCGGTTCTGGCATACCCGGCTTAGCCTTCACGTAGAGCGAGTAGGTCCCTCCAGAGATCAGGTTTTCAGCGATCCGCACATCCTCGAGAGGAAGAAGATCTGAATGCAGGATCATCGCCGAGGTCTGCGCCTGCCAGGGACCATCCAAGCGATTTCGTAGGATCTGAATGTTACTCCCACCTACGGCTTGAATCGCATCGTTGTGGGCGCCCCCGCTGTATCGCAGAGAATGAACCCAGGATCCTTCAATAGTCGTGTTGTTGCCCACCTTAAATCCATCTTCACATCCAGACACCTCCACGCGCCGAGCGGTATACTGATTAGGAGCGACGCCGGCCGAGCATTTCTCGGTTACTCCGACAATCTCGACGTTCTCGATCACCAAGCCCGTCATACCGGGCAGCGATCGAACACCATACAGCCCAGTAGCATTGATCTTTACGTTCCGAATCGTAACGTCATTGGCCCCAACATCAATCTGCCCGGTGACCTCAACGTTCTCGATGACAGTCCCGGCCTCGACTATCTGAAAGCTCGACGACGGCCGCAACCGAACTCCAGCATCCGGACCAGTCGTGCCAGCCGAGGGAAACGCGCTGAGATCCACGGACGCGGAAGACGGAACCGTCGACGTCGTGGCCAATGCCGTCGCGACCGTAGAAGCTGGCACCGCGGTCGTGCTCGGCACCACCGATGTCGAGGCCGCACCCGTCGAGACCGTAGAAGCTGGCAATGCGGTCGTGCTCGGCACCACCGATGTCGAGGCCGCACCCGTCGAGACCGTAGAAGCTGGCACCGCGGTCGTGCTCGGCACCACCGATGTCGAGGCCGCACCCGTCGAATCCGCTGCCGTCGTCAAAACCGTCGGCGTGGTCGTCGTGGCAGCTCGTCGTGTACTCAGGTGATAGGCATACGGAAGGCCGTCGTCGAACCGATTGCCACTGAAGCGAACCGACGACCCGGTTTGCGTATGACTTCCACGAGCATACGAGTCCCGAATCCAGACATTGTCGTACACCGAGACAGACGAGGGGGGCTTCGTGCCCTTCTTCGCCTTGAGCCACAACGCGTACGTGCCACCCGAAAGCAGATTCCCACTTATCTCTACATTAGACAGATGCCTGCCAGGCGTCGACAACAGCATCACCGCCGAAGTAGCAGCGCGCCACGGCCCATCGAGTCGATTGCCTCGGATCAGGATATTGCTGCCTCCGGCCGACCGAATCGCATCACTCTTCTCGCCTGGGGCAGTGCTTAGTGAGTGAATCCACGAATCTTCGACCATCGTGTCTCCTCCGATCACCATGCCATCGACGCATCCGGTGATCTCGACCCGACGAACCACGAGCGAGCTTGGACCAATTCCAGCCGCACAGTCCTCCGAGGTACCGTGCACCTCGCTGTCTTCCACAACCAGCCCTCGTACACCAGGAGCCGATCGGATTCCATACAGGCCGTAAGCGTTGACACGAACGTTGCGGATCGTGACCTGATTCGCCTTAACGTAGATTTGCCCAGTGACGTTCACCCCGTCAACTATGGTCCCCGGCTCTAGGACGGTGATGCTGCCGGAATCCGTCAACGACGTCGACGGGGGAACCCCGGTGTTGTGCCCAGCAGGATAGACGCTGAGGTCGACCGGCTCAGGATTGCCGCCGCTTGCATCGACGTAGACAGGCGCGGCTAGCGAAGCCCCTAGCAGGCATGCCAACGCCAAGTTCCGCCAGTTCATAGGTTGCACTACTTTCGCCGTGACCGCCCACGCCTGATGCAGGATAGACGCGAACGGCCGGCCTCGCAACGGACCCGAGTGAAACTCCACTCACGCCGCCTAACCGGGTCCGGGTCGCCAAGCAGATTGGACGCTTGCACCATCAGGGAGGCAGCGCTGCACATCGTGGGACCGGACACGCCACCCGCCCAACGCGGCCAACAGGCTGCCATCACTGGATCCCTACCTACACCTTTCGGCCGCCGTCGAGTCCACGCGTCTGCCCCAGACGCCCGTCAAGAGCGCCTGCTTCGAGTTCTCGGCGATCCGCATTACCAATCGTAGTCGCCCGAGCACCCCCCGGTGACGCGTCCGGCGTCCGGCGCAGCGGGTGCCCCTCCGTGGCAGCGTGACCGGCTCAAAGTCTCGCTTTCAAGGTCGAGTTCGCAGCGGCCACCGAACTCGCAACCTGAGCACCTCTGTATCGACTCATCTGCTAGCTGGCGTGACGGCGGCGTAAATGAAGTCGGCTGCAGCTTCGAGGGCACCGAGGTCAGTCGGCCCACGCCAGTCATGGGCTTCAACTTCCATGTCGTAGCCCGACCGTCGAAGCGCACTGATGAACTGATCAGCCGCCGTTCGCTCTTCGGACACAAGCGACCGATCGACAAGCAAGCGAATCCGCAGATAGGGATTGCCCCCACCCACCTGCAGCAGCGGGTTGAGGCCGCGCTGACTGGGATCAGACGAGCGAAACGCATCTAGTGCGCCATCGATGATCACCAGGACATCGGGTTCCTGACGGTGAACGTTCGACGTACCGCAACCACCACCACTCGACCACGCCGTCCATGGGCCACCGAATGCCTCACCGATCGCCAGAGCCGCGCCAAGCCCCACGCCGGCCATAGCGAGTCGGCTCGGATCACCTCCGAACCGCTCCCGCAGTTCAAGGGTGCTGACAAGCGCGCACGCGCTTGACTGGGGCGCTCGCAGCGGGTCGTAGCTGGCGAGGATCACCACCATGCCCCTAGCCGCCAGATGTACCGCGAGTGGTTCATACACCAAAGGATCGGTAGCCTCATCACCGAACATGAGGAGGACCGGAAGCCCCAAACCGTCACGCGGCCGGTACACCACCATTGACTGCCCTGGCGAAGCCTCGACGCCGTGGAAGACCTCCACGGGTGCACCGTACGACGAACTCCTGATCTCAGGTCGACCTACGCCTTGGCGATCGACGGTCCTTGATGGGACGACCGGAACTGCTACGGGCACCGCCACAGTCCGATCGCGGTGAGCATCCTCACGTGCTCCGCCCATTCCGGCACAGCTAGACCCGGCAACCAGCACGCCCGCCATCATTACTAGAGTACGCACTCCGGCTGTCATGCAAGCGGTTTAATAAGTACGTTCCCGAACCGGACATCGAGATGATGGGCGATGAGCAACACCGATCCGGTTGCCGGGCCATCCGGTTCGACAATCTGACTCATCCAGCCAGCGGGCTCAATCTCTCCCGAGCGCCACCACTTAAACTGATATCGATCGCCATCAACCTCCGTCTCAACTCGCGCCTTCAGTATGTAGGTTTCGCCAATGCCAATCGTGCCCGACCGGTACTTGGCCGGGGCACTACCGTTGCCAAGCAGATCGAAGCGCCCACCGTTCTTAAGCGTGTACCAAGCGAATGCCCCTGTCGGCCAGAACCCCCACCGGGGTTGTGAACCGTCCATAGCGCTGTGTCCCTGCCAGCGCAGACCAAACCCCACAAGCGGATCGCCGCTCAGCGGCGCACCGGCACCCGGACCGACACCTTCAATCGTGACGGTCGCTTCAACCTCGTAGTCCTGCAAGCTCAAGTCACCGACTACCAGCGTTCGGTCGTAACCGACCTCTCCAGTCCTTACCTGACCCTCTGAGGCGACCCAGCGACCATCGACTGCCTGCGCCGGCGAGCCGACTCCGAGCGGCTCGTCCCAGCGCACTTCGATGGGTAACCCGACGGCCGTCGGCTGCCAGACCAACGTCAAGTCGCGGGTCGCTATGTCTCCTCCAAGGCCGACCAACGTGATCTCGACGTGATTCTCACCGAGAACCAAGGTCGCCGGGTCGAGCTCGATATTGAAGTCTCCCGGTCGCTGAAGCCGCCGCTGATCGGGCCCGATACTCAGTGGCACGGGCGGCCCGTCGTTAACTCGGTACCCGAGCGACAGGATCCCCTGCGAGTGAAAGGCGTTGCCGAGGACATTCACCCACCGCTGCGACACGCCGTGCTCTCCGAACACCTGCCGGTCACCGTACCAGACGTCTATGGAGGCAGCCGCTGTGGGAGTGCTGAACGTGGCGGTGAGGTCAACAGGCGAATCTGGCACGGTTACGGTGATCGCCGACTCGGACGAAACTACATCACCAGACCAGCCCTCGAACTCAGCACCGGGGCCAGGTACCGCCGACAGCAAAACCTCCGACCCCACCGCGTACACCGACTGATCCGGCACCCGCACCACCGAACCAGACCCCACCACAGACACCTCGACCGGAAAGCTCGCCACCGACGTGCCATCCTCGGGGTCTACCGGGTTGGCGACGTCAAACACGTAGTCGAACACCGCAGAGTGCGCAGGGTTCAGACCAGCGTTCCCCGCGAACACCCCCGCCGACGAAACAACGAGCTCATGGTCAAAGCTCACAGCAGTCGTCCACGTCAGTCCATCACCCGAATGCGAAAATGACCACGAATCGCCCATCCTCGACACGCGAAGGAATCGCGCAGCATCGGCCGAAACAAGTCGGTTGACCCTCGATGCCGACTTCCCGGCCGTAGTCACCGCCGCGAAAACTCGCAGGCCCGACCCATCGTGGTACACATCGAATCGCAGCCAATCGTCGTCGTCTTGCTTCACAACGACACCCTGCATCTGGTAACGAGAAGACGGCAACGCCCCCATCCCCAGCTCGAGCTCGAAGTCCACATCAGCCACCGCTTGAACCACATGCGGAGCGTTCAGCTGATTCCACGCATCGTGACCAGCACCAGTCGGCACAGACAAGGACAACGTCGCCTGGCCCGTACCGGACCCCGCCAACATCACGGACGCATCGTTCTTGGGATCGACAACCTGCCACTGCTCTCCCAGCACCGGCGCATCGAAATCATCAGACACGAAACCCACGGTGGGCGACGGCGGATTGCTGAACGTGGCGGTGAGGTCAACAGGCGAATCTGGCACGGTTACGGTGATCGCCGACTCGGACGAAACTACATCACCAGACCAGCCCTCGAACTCAGCACCGGGGCCAGGTACCGCCGACAGCAAAACCTCCGACCCCACCGCGTACACCGACTGATCCGGCACCCGCACCACCGAACCAGACCCCACCACAGACACCTCGACCGGAAAGCTCGCCACCGACGTGCCATCCTCGGGGTCTACCGGGTTGGCGACGTCAAACACGTAGTCGAACACCGCAGAGTGCGCAGGGTTCAGACCAGCGTTCCCCGCGAACACCCCCGCCGACGAAACAACGAGCTCATGGTCAAAGCTCACAGCAGTCGTCCACGTCAGTCCATCACCCGAATGCGAAAATGACCACGAATCGCCCATCCTCGACACGCGAAGGAATCGCGCAGCATCGGCCGAAACAAGTCGGTTGACCCTCGATGCCGACTTCCCGGCCGTAGTCACCGCCGCGAAAACTCGCAGGCCCGACCCATCGTGGTACACATCGAATCGCAGCCAATCGTCGTCGTCTTGCTTCACAACGACACCCTGCATCTGGTAACGAGAAGACGGCAACGCCCCCATCCCCAGCTCGAGCTCGAAGTCCACATCAGCCACCGCTTGAACCACATGCGGAGCGTTCAGCTGATTCCACGCATCGTGACCAGCACCAGTCGGCACAGACAAGGACAACGTCGCCTGGCCCGTACCGGACCCCGCCAACATCACGGACGCATCGTTCTTGGGATCGACAACCTGCCACTGCTCTCCCAGCACCGGCGCATCGAAATCATCAGACACGAAACCCACGGTGGGCGACGGCGGATTGCTGAACGTGGCGGTGAGGTCAACAGGCGAATCTGGCACGGTTACGGTGATCGCCGACTCGGACGAAACTACATCACCAGACCAGCCCTCGAATTCAGCACCGGGGCCAGGTACCGCCGACAGCAAAACCTCCGACCCCACCGCGTACACCGACTGATCCGGCACCCGCACCACCGAACCAGACCCCACCACAGACACCTCGACCGGATACATACAGGCGCCGGTTTCAGTCGGAGGAAGACTCACCGAATTGCTGTTGCCGGACCCGTCACTCACCGTCAGGGTGCCGACGTACGAGGTCTCGCACGCCAACCCGCCAATCGCTATCCGGTGGTCGAGAGCGAACGAGGAGGCTCCCGAGACAGGGCCGGTCGAAGCAGCGCTCGTAAGGGAAGCCGTCGCCTGCGCCGGTTCGTCCGTCGAAAACGCTACCTCCATCGTTGCCGGGCCGCTGTTGACCATCTGGAGGTCGGCGATGAGAGGCGGGTCCAGATCGGCCTCGGCGGTCTCCCCGGTGCCCACCTGAACAGCAGGAGGGTCTGCGATGGCACGAGCTGCGGCGGCCAACGTTGGTGCGGAGCTGCCTTCGATGAGGGCGACGGAGAAGGAGCGGTTGATTCCCGTAATGCTCGGCGTCAATCCCGAGCGGCCAAAACCGAAGACCGTCATTTCCCTGTTCATCGTTCGGTACGAGTCTGGCGACTGGTCGTCGACGTGGTTCACGACAATAAGCCCCCGGTCCACAGCGGGGTCGCCGAACGCCACCCATTCCTCGTCAACCAGATCGCCACTAAACTTTTTCGTTAGCGGCTGAACCGTGCCATCCGGAAGGAGAAAGAAGTCGGCACCGTCGTCTATCGCTCCGCCAGGCACGCCCTCATAAAGGAACCAGTAGCTACGCGGCGCTGCGAGCACCGTCGCGGTCGCTCGATCCGAGAAAAAGTCCCACCTGATCCGCCACAAGCCATCAGCAGACTCGGATACCAACTGACTGCGCAATGGACCTTCGCGAAGGGCCAACGTCTCCACACCCTCGAAACGGGGGCTGAATATCCCTTCGGGGTGTACAAGGTTGGGGATGCCTCTGAACTCGCCCGCAGAGCCCGCGGCCGTGCTGAATGCGATCCAGTCATTACCACCGCCATCAAGGAGACTCGAGAGTGCTCCTGTATCCAACTGGTAATACCAAATGGACGCGTCGGTCTCCATTCTTGCGGCCATTCGTCCTTCGTCGGACGAGGTCCAGTTCGCGCGGACCAGCGGGTTCACCGGAGGCGCAGTGAGGCCAACACCTTCAAGCTCGAAGTAGAGATAGAAGGATCGATTCACCCCAGGTACCGTCTCTGAAGCGAGGAAAATGAGCAACTCGCCCCTTGCTCTAGCCACCGGATCGAAGTCCGCCGCTGGGTCGAACTGGAAGGGCACCTCACTGTCCACGACAGAACCTCCGTCCACCTCGTGGAGACGGAGACTTGTCAGTTCAACCGCATTGCCGATGACCCCCGCCTGCGCAAGCGCCAATGTGAGATCAAGGTCGAAGGCGACCGTTACGTCCATTGCCGCTGAGTTCGCAACGACGGTAAGTGGGATTCTATAACGATGCTCGGAGCTACCCCACTGCTCGGCTGTGGCCGGGCTAGCGAGGAGGACCAGGGACAACACCAACAGGCCCGACAACCCTATTGCGATGGAGCGAGAGCGTCTTGTGGTGCGGCGTGATGGACGCACGTCAGGCCTGCACTTCCAGCGCAGCGATGACCTCGCTGCAGACTGCAGCGATGTCCGAGGGCGTCAAACTCGGGAACATCGGAAGCGACAGAACCTCACGTGCGGCCCGCTCTGCGACAGGCAGCTGAACTTGCGCGTGGCTCCTGAACGCAGGCTGACGGTGACAAGGGATCGGGTAGTGGACGCCAGTGGCGATGCCGGCGGCAGCAAGCTCAGCGCGCACCTGGTCACGCCGCGACGTGCGAATGACCTCGAGGTGATGGACGGGTTCGGCGGCCTCGTGCTTACCGAGCATCACCACATCCTCGCGCTGGCCCAACTCCAACTCGTATGACGAGTGCACAGCCCGCCGCAGCGCGTTGCCAGCGTCGAGGCCACGCAGCTTGACGGACAGGAACCCTGCCTGCAGCCCATCAAGACGGCTATTTCGACCCACGACTAGGTGCTCGTGGTGCCGATCCTGCGACCGGCCATGGTTGGCAAGGGAACGGACGCGACGTGCCAATTCAGCATCGTCGGTCACGACGGCGCCACCGTCACCCAGCGCTCCGAGATTCTTTCCAGGATAGAAGCTGAAAGCCGCCGCTGCGCCGAAGGACCCAACGCGGCCTCCCCGCCAGCGCGCACCATGTGCCTGCGCAGCATCCTCGATAACGAC
Source organism: Acidimicrobiia bacterium (assembly GCA_050246915.1). Classification (GTDB taxonomy): domain Bacteria; phylum Actinomycetota; class Acidimicrobiia; order Acidimicrobiales; family Ilumatobacteraceae; genus JBFWVD01. The sequence continues at coordinate 13,628 of JBFWVD010000074.1, forward strand.
GATCCCCGCCCGTTCAGCGACCGCCGTGAGCTGGCTCATGTCAACGGGCTGCCCGTAGAGGTGCACGGCCATGACGGCGGCGGTGCGACCAGTAATCAACTGGGATACGTGCTCCGAATCGATCAGCAGTCGACTCGCGTCAACATCGGCGAACACGGGCACGGCCCCAACGTTTACCACCGCCTCAGCGGTAGCGATGAACGTGTTCGCAGGCACGATTACCTCATCACCTGGGCCTATTCCCAGTCCTGCGAGGATGAGTTCGATGGCGTCGGTGCCGTTCGCGACGCCGACACAGTGACGACGCTCGCAGTACGTCGCGAACTGCTCCTCAAAGCGCTCAGTAAAGGTGCCAGCGATGAACGCCGATTGACGGAGCACCGTCCACCACACGTCCGTCAACTCATCGCGCATCGGCGCATGCACGCGCCCCAGGTCGAGGAAGGGGACTCGCACGACGTCAGTCAACTGAGGCCTCGACAACCGGGGCCGCCAGTGCGCTCGCACTGGCTCTCCAGCTCAACAGCCGCGGCACCTGGGCCCGTACCCTCAAGCCCGTGCTGATGATTGGTACTCGACCTAAGTTCGAACACCTGCGACAGCAGTCGAACACTCCAGCATCCATCGCGCCCTCCGCGGACAGCAGTTGACCCTTCCGCCGTAGGCCAACGAGCAGCGTTCTATCACGGCGAGCGTCCTCCTCGCAAGTGCCCACCTAACGAGAGCCGAACCCGTTAGGATACGCCGCATCTATCCGACGCCGAACACTCACCGTGGCTCAGGCCGCCATTGAGCGGCCATCTCGGCGATTGGTGAGGGCGTGTGATCTACATTGCAGAGCCCTTTCGACTCGTAAGAACGAGCTAATCGTCCTTACAGGGATTCTTCGTGACCGGGTCGGCCACGAGGAGATCCATGGCCTTCACGGTGCCCCACGCGTTCGTCGTGAAGCCTCGACGCAGCCTCGACGACAGCTGTCCGCCATCCGCAAGTGAGGGCGGAGCAGTCGAGATGGTCAATCAAGGTGCTAGCCGCAACTCTGGCTTTTGGCAGATGCAACAGTGGCGTGGCCGCATACCCACTGGTGTCTCACCCCCCAGAGCGAGCGCCAGCGTCCCGGGCCGCTGCGGTTCCCGACCAACTCGGCAACGGCGCGCACAGCCACGCCGAGTTGCAGCAAAAGTAGACCTACCGCACGCCACCCTGGACCCCATCGCTGGTTGATGAAACGCGCTCGGCCAGCGAGCACGTACTGCGTTCGCCGCACCGAGTCCGGCGAGCTACCCCCGACGAGATGAGTCATGCACGCGCCGGGGATGACCACCGGGTCGTACCCCGCGGCTCTTGCGCGATAGCCGAAGTCGATATCTTCGCCGTAGAGGAAGTAGCGCTCGTCGAGGCCACCAAGATTCAGCCAGACATCGCGGCGGCAAAGAAGTAGGCAACCCGACACCGCCCCAACTTGCCTTGGTGCTGTGCGCGCCCATGATGCGATTGACGTCGGATTGCATAACCGCACGTGCGGGAACAGCACCGTCAGGCCCACTGCGAAGCAGAACATGCTCCACGGCGTCGGAAGATCCCAGCCTGACTTCGGGTCAATGCTCCCACCTCGGGAATACGTCGCTCCGCCATAGACGCCGTGCGCTGGTTGTTCATCAGCGAATGCGACCAAGTTCGCGACCGCATTCCGGTGCAACGCGCCGTCAGGGTTCAGAAGCAAGATGTAGCGCCCTATGCTCCTCCGGGCAGCGATGTTGTGAGCCTTAGCGAAGCCGTGGTTAACCGGCTCGCGCAGCAGAGTCACTGAGGGAAACTCTGCTGCGACGACGTCCGGGGTGCCGTCTTGCGAGGCGTTGTCGATCACTACGACCTCGCTCATCACGCCATCGCAGGCTTCAGGGATCGATCGGAGACACTCGGAGATGTGCGCGACGGAGTTATACGTGACGATGAGGATACTGACATCCACCCTGCGCACTCCTACTGCAGAACAGCTGCGAGCTCACGGCGCCAACGCCCGGCTCGGTTTCTGGCTTGCCGGCCCAGCATCAACGCCGGTACGGCAGCAAGCGCGACGGCACGATCGCCCTTCGAAAGTGGAGCGCGCAGAACGGCACGCGAATACTCGAGGCAGAGCCGCTGGCGCGCAGAGAGTCTCGGCGCGCCAGCGTCGGCCCGGAACCACCTCGCCACGTCGTGATCTGTGGCGTTAGCGGCCCGAGAGGAGCCCTCGTGCAGTCGTCGGAACATCAGGACCTCGGGTGTCTCGTGGAGTTCACCGAGCAGAGCGAGTTCCGCGAGAAGCACATAGTCCGACGCGATGAATGGGCCAATCAGACGCGTTCGCTCCAGTGCCCGGGAGCGAATGAGTCCGAACACGGCATTCGCCATGTTGACCGAGGACAGTATTCGACCGAAACGACGCCCCGGAGAGGACGACGAGATCGCGACCACGTCGGTGTCCTGCTGAAGCGGGCAGCCGCTTGGGTCAATGAACTGTGCTCGTGGATGCACGAGCACCCGGCTCTCCGGACCGCTTTCGAATGCTTCAAGGCAGCGGGAGATGAAACAGGGTGCCCGAGTATCGTCGTGGGCCCACCACGTGAAGTACGTGCCACGGCTCGCGAGGAAAGTCGAATTGTAGTTTATAGCTGCTCCGCCATTCGAGGTCCGGCGTTGATACCTGAAGCGCGCATCAGACTGCTGAAACTCACGGCAGATCTCCTCCGTACGGTCGCTAGACGCGTTGTCAGAGATAATCACCTCAAAATCTACATAGTCTTGAGCTTGGATGGAGCGGAGACACTCGGCAAGATACTTCTCGCCATTGTAGACGGGAAGGCCGATGCTGACGGGGGGCCCCGCCGACCCCTCCACTCGGCGTGGTGCCCGCACGGCGCGAACCCTGCCCGCGAGGACTACCCGATGACTGAGAACTGCGCCGGTAGCCGATCTCGGCGAAACGGTGATGGCACCTGCTCCTCCATCTCTCAGCCATCCAGCGGCCGTCCGCCGGGTCGGGATGTGCACTTCGAGATCGCCGTACGACGCCTCGGGGAGCGGACGGCCCCGACCGACCAGAGCCTTCGTGTAATGGCGAGTGCGATTGGGGACCGTGGCCAGCACGAGACCTCCTGGTGCAGCAAGGCCCACGAGTTGCCCTACGACCAGTGCTGGATTGCGGAAGTGGTGAAGCGCCTCTTGCGCAACGATCACGTCGAAACGTTCGCCGGCCAGTTCGCGCTGCGCCTGCTCGAGGTCCGGTGATGTGAGTCGGATGCCAGCGTGAGCGGCGGTGGCCGCGATCACGTTGTCGAGCGGGATCCCGACAACCTCGTGGCCTCGCTCGAGCAAGGCGGTCTCCAGCGCCCCGGATCCGACCGCCACGGAGAGGATCCGACACGGACGTCGAGGCACTCTTGCGAGAAGCCCGCTATCGGGCGCCTCATAGAATCGCTTGTCCCAGCGGTGGTCGTCGGTTCGTGCGCGTGGATTAAATAGTCGCGTGTCCGTTTCGAGCCCGAGCGCGATGCGTTCGAGCACGGCACCCTGCCGTTTCACCTCATCGAGCGCGAGCCCCATGGAACCGTGATACTTGTTTGAGAGGTGAGGCAGGAGAAAGTCATCGAGTCGGCTGACGCAGATCAACTTGTTAAAGCCGCACGACGTGTACGGGTCTGTCGCAGCCGTTACCAACATGTCGTAGCGCGCTGCATGCGGGTTCGCAATGAACCCGCCCGACTCGATGGCCTTCCGCAGCTGCGCGCGCGTGAGGATGAACGATCCTGAGTGGGGGTTGCTGAACTCCGCCCAAATTTGGCCGCCATGCACACACGCCGATTCTGGGATCCAATGGAAGTGGTTGTGGACCGTAGAGCAGCTAAGAGTGCCGTCGGGCGTCTTCTCGCTTCGCAGAAATCCCGCAATGGAAGTTGGAGGGAGGACACTCGTGGCCCAGAGAAAGCTATCGACGTGCTTCTGCGTAATGAGCGTATCGTCCTCGGAGTAAATAAATAAATCGTATGCGTCGGCGCGTTCAGCGAACAGCTCTTTATGAGCGAATGGTAGCGAGTACGGGTGGCTCGTGGGAAGACCAATCCGGATCTCTGTTGCCCCATCGACGTCCTTCGATGCCTCCGTGAGCACGACGACGTCCACGTCGAAGCGCATCTGTCGGTAGCTCGCGATGAGCTTGGCGAGGTAAGCGTCGTTGCTGTTCCCGTAGGATGCTATCCCCACGAGGATCCTCATATCGGACTGGACCTCCTATGGCTTTGCGGTGGGCGCAGAGCGTGCGCTCGACTCCGGGGCACGCCGGTGTTTCCTACGATATGCCGGCAAGGTGTTGGAGTCGCATGTTAGGACAGTGAACCATCCCACCCCTACGCGGCGTGCTCTCGCCGGAATAGCTGGGCCAACGTTCTGCGAATCCGGCGGTCGCCGACAGCTACATTGAGTGTCGTGCACAGTGCAGCGGTGGCTCCGATCATGGCGACCCGCACGGGCGGCGGCCATCCTGGCAGCGTCATTTCCGTGGCTCTGCCAGCGTGATAGCCCCCAACGCTCGCTATCACAGCTGGCAGCAGCGCAGCTGCGATGCGTCCTACCCGCATACGGAGACACCGTGAAATCACTACAGCGTTCAGGCCCAGGAAGAGGCCACCGTGGAGCACTGCCATAGCGACTGCGACCGCCATGATCTGGGTCGACTGCTCCGATTGCCTCGCGAGCACGCCGGCGGTGACCAGGGTGGCGGCCGAGAGAACGGCGCCGCACCATGCAACGGCCGCCAGAGCACCCGGTCGACCGGCAGCTTGAAGGGAGGGCCCGCTCAGGTCACCAATCGTTCGTCCTGCAGCTGCGAGGGCGAGGATGGGCAAAGCACCCGCGGCGGGCGCCCACTCGGGGCCGACCATTCGAAAGATCGACTCGCTCGTGGCTGCGACGGCCGTCAGCGGGATGATCGCGGCTGCAGCCGTGAGCCCAACGAGTTCCACCAGCCGTTGTGCGACGACCTCGGGATGACCGCGATGCCGGGCCAGCTCGGGAAGCGCTACCGCGCGGACGGAGCCAACGACGGCCTCAGTGATCATCTCGATTAGCCGGCCTGCAAAGCGGTACAGGCCGACCGTCACAGGCCCGAGTAGCAACCCCATTATCAGCGTGTCCGCGCGCGCGCTAACGAAGATGGCGAGACTCGCCGCGGCGGATGGGGCCGTGAACGACACCAGGTTCCGAGCCGTCTGGGAAGACCAGCGGAAAGCTGGTCGCCAGGTAACCGCTCGCCACACAACTATCACCTCGACGGCCGAAGCCAGGAGCTGCTGGACGACGAGCGCCCAGGCGCCGAAGCCAGCCAGGGCTGCAGCCGCTCCAGAAATCCCGCCAGCAAGCACCGAGGCATTCGTTCGAAGTGCCAGGGGCCTGAACCGCAGCTGCCGCCGGAGTACTGCGTCGGGGACCACGAGGAGCGCGCGAAGGAGGACCAGAGGCGTTAACGCAAGGAGGATCGCCTCCAGCTCGGGCAGACCGTTGACACCGGCCCACCACCCGCTCAACACGGCAGTGATGCCTGCCAGCGCAGCTCCGCTGCCCATCACCATCCAGAATGCGACATCGAGGTCCACAGCCTCCACCTCGCACCGTTGAACGAGCGCCGCACCCATCCCCTGCTGGAGCAGCATCTGGACGAACGCGACGAAGACTGTCGCCATGGCGACGGTGCCCATCGCTCTCGGTCCCAGCAGCCCGGCGAGCATAAGCGTCACGCCGAGCGAAATCGCCTGCCGGCCGACGTTCATGACGGCAGACCATCTGAGCGCGGAACGGAACGCCCCAGCTCCAGGTAACATCTCCCCGCTGCGATCTCCAGGCAAGGCTGTGACGTCTGCTGTGACGGCAGGCGGGTGCACGCGTCAGCCAGACCGCACGTGGGCAAAGGTGCGTGGCCAGGCATCGGAAGGCACCTTGACGACCCGGTGGAAGGGCGACTGGTCGCTCGGAACTTCAAGGGTGCCCGTCAGACGCCAGAGCGCGCCGGTCGCACCGACTAACACGAACAGGAGCGCAGCAAAGCTCGGGAAGTTCAATGAGTCGAAGGTCGCGGACGAGACGAATCCCGCGAGGATGCTCGCTGCGAGTGCGGCCGCCAGATGTCGGTCTTCCGCGTGGCCGGGACGACGGTAGACAGCACTAGCTATCGAGTAGCTCCCGAGCACCATGACAAGAAGGGAGAGCAGACCGAGTAGGCCAGTGCTCAAGAGAGCGTTAAGCAAGTAGTTGTCAAGGATGAAGTATTGCTCGGGCCTGAATGCGCCACCTCCGAGGCCAAGCAACGGACGCTGCTGAAACAGCTCGCTGACGGTGGCATAGTCCTGGGTTCTGCCCGCCACGCTGCGGTCGGTTTGTGCGTTGCGAAAGAAGGAAATGAAGGTGCCGATAAGTCCGGGGATCGATCCGTAGAGCATTGTCGTGCCGGCGCCGATGACCACCAGCGCCGTGGCCTTGGTTCGATCGTTCCACGAGCGCAGAAGCACGATCAGCACCACAACAAGCGCGATGATCGCCGATCGGGCGAGCGACATCGGTATACCGACAGCCACGACACCGGCCAGGGCCCAGCGGAGGTTGCGGAGGCGTCCGCGAGGCGCTCGAAGGGCGTAGTGGATGGCTAGAGGAAGCGCCATCGCCAGCAACACCCCGAACTCGATCGAGTGTTGCGCGGTCCCGACCGCCCTCGTGAACCCAGGGCCGCCCCTCTCCGCCACCCCAGCGAGCTCACCATTGAGTCGCATCCCGGGAAGTCGAAGTCCTTCAACGACGTTTATCCCGAGGTTGAACTGGATGATGCCGACGACCGACATTAGTGCCGCACCATACGCAACGGTTCGTAGCAAGCTGTCAAGTTCGGCCCGGTTGCGGACAAGATCAGCGGTGGCGAGTGCCAGCCCTGACAGCGAGAGGGTGATAAGGAAGTAGCGGTCGATTCCAGCGACTTCGACCGGTGACAGCCCACGAAGATAGGCAACCGCCACGCTCCCAACCCAAGTCACCACGTAGCACATCAGAAAGGCGCGCGTCGGTTGGAACGGTCGTGGTGAGGCCGGTTGGAGAAACCGAAGAAGCCAAACCACCAGGACGATTAGGCCAACTACCAGCGAGGGGCGACCCGCGGCTCCCAGCGGTCCCTTGAGCACAAGCCTGGCTGGAACGACAAAGGACAACATCACTGCGAGCTTGACAAGAGCCACCGGTCCAGGCCGCCACTGCCGGAACCGGATTCGCACGGCGGGCCAGGGATCGTCCACAGATCCACCGCATCCGTCACGCGCCGTCGTCACCGGTCGCACGTTCGCCGCCTTCATGTCCGTCACCGGTTCGGCTGCTCCTCCGTTGGCGCCTGCGGTGCCGCCGGGCCGATGGTCGGCACCAGCGACCGGCGGACCCTGGTCCGCTTGCTGGTGCCCAGCGAGGTCGGGCGGGTCGAGGCGATGTCGTCCGCGACCGAGCTCTCAGGCACTCGCCCAAGCTCCGCAGAGGCATATGACGTACGAGCCGACACCGCGTGCGCTGCGGGCGACGGCAAGGCGCTCTCACTGCCGTCCAAGTCCGGTGACACCGGCGGTTCCGAGAGGCCTCGCCGCCGGAACGCAAGGAATCCATCGAAGGCGACAACGATGCCCAGGCTGACAACTACACCGACCGCGAGCAGCAGGATCTGGGCCCGGCGCTTGCTTGCGGTCCCGACGCTCGGTTCGTTGCCGGCCGAAACCCGCTGCACCGCGATTCGCTGGTCTTCGCCAGCGCCCACGGCGTCCTGGCGCTCATCCAGATCCTGCTCAACGAAGTAGAAGATTTGGTCCATGGTCTCTGCAACCAGTGCCGCGTCCAATCCGGACACCCGGAACTGCATGATGGGGGACCGCTGATCGGTGCCAACTTCGTAGTCGTCGACAAGCCCCCGGTCGCCGAATTACAGCCGCGTGCGCTGACTAGCCAGCGACAACCCGAGTACCTCAGCCACGGTAC
>JBFWVD010000075.1:0-21592 GCA_050246915.1 Acidimicrobiia bacterium
CGATCTGAACGTCGATGAGACGGCGTGGGACGCTCACGTCCTCGTTGTCGAGGACAACGATCTGAACCAGGAGGTCGTCCTCCACCTCCTCGGGCAACTCGGGATCACCGCCGACGTGGCCTCGAGTGGAGCCGAAGCGTTGGCGATGGTCCGGGAGTTCGCATCGGGCGGCACGACGTACGACCTGGTGTTGATGGACATCCAGATGCCCGAGATGGACGGGTTCGAAGCCACGCGCCTGTTGCGCCAATGTCCGACACACCGCCAAATGCCCATCATCGCCATGACGGCAGGTGTCTTTGCCTCCGATCGCCATGATTCGAGCGACGCAGGCATGGACGATCACCTGAGCAAGCCCATCGATCCACGGCAACTCGCTCGCGTTCTCCATCGATGGCTGCCGGTGACGACCCGACGTATGGCGACGCGACGCGACAGCAACGTCGACGCCGAGCGTGTTCGTGGTACCGAGGACTCTTCCGAGCGAGTGCTGGATGTGCCGACCGGGCTCAGCTACTGCTCCGGCCTCGAGGCGGTGTTCGTGTCGAGGCTGAGCCGTTGGCTCAGCGACGCGTCGCCGCTCGCCGCGCGCCTCGGCGCCGTCCGCAATCAGGCCGATGCTGTTGGCCTGCGCGACGACATCCATTTGTTGGTGTCGTCGGCGGGCTACCTCGGCGCCCGGGACGTATCGACCCTGGCGAGCCGACTCGAGTCCGTCCTCGCAGCGGACCACACCGACCCCGCCACGTCGCCCAGCGATGTCGGCCAAGCCAGCCCCATTGCCACCGAGGCCGGCTTGCTGGCCGACGCGATCACCTTGGTGAAATCGCGGGTCGCGTCGCTGTACCCCGACGCACTCCGCAACGCCCAGGCGGTCGAGGAGAACCGTCCCCACTCTGCCCGCGACGGCCACGACGATCCCATCGAAGCGGCGGCCACGGTGGCCGATGCGATCGTCGCCCGCCGTGACGAGATGCACGAACTCCTACGCGCCGACGACGCCACCGCGAGCCGCTATCTCGACACCCACTATCGCGAGCTTGCGTCGGTGTTCGCCGTTGATCACCCGTCGTTCGACGCATTCGTCGCGCACGTCCATCGTTTCGACTTCGCTGCCGCGCTCGACACCCTCGAACGAGCCGTGCTGGAGCGGTCCGACGGTTCAGATCATCCTGCTGCGCCGGAGTAGACCGACGGGTTGGCGAGCACGAACGTCTTGAGTCCTCCGGCCAGCGTCCGCACATCCGACCAGCCCGATTGGGCCAGCACCCGCGCTGCCAGATACGAACGGAAGCCCGACAGACAGTAGAGAGCGATCGGCGCATCGGACGGCAGCTCGCTCAGCCGGGCGCGCAGTTCGATGTGAGGGATCACCATCGCCCCCGGAAGATGCCCATCGGCGAATTCGTCGTCGCCGCGCACATCGAGCACGACGGTCCCTTCCGGCAGGTGGGACCACTCCTCGGCGTACCAGAAGCGCACCTCACCCTCGAGCAGGTTCTGGGCCATGAAGCCGGCGAGGTTCACCGGATCCTTGGCCGATCCGAACGGAGGTGCGTACGCCAGTTCCAGTTCGGCGAGATCGTCCACGGTGAGGCCGGCGCGCACGGCGGTGGCAAGGACATCGATGCGCTTGTCGACACCATCGGACCCGGTCGCCTGTGCGCCGAGCACCTTGCCGTCCGGTGCGAAGAGCACCTTGAGGTGCAGCGACTTGGCGCCGGGGAAGTAGCCGGCGTGCTGGTTGGGATGCAAATACACCTTGCGGAAGTCGATACCGGCGCGCACCAAGGCCTTCTCGGTGGCACCCGTCGTCGCGGCCACGAGATCGAACACCCGCACGATTGCGGTGCCGAGCACCGCTTTGCGAGTACGCGTGGTGCCGAGCAAACGGTCCGCAGCCTGACGACCCTGGCGGTTGGCCAACCCGGCCAGCGGCACAGGGGCCGGGCGACCGGTCACCGCATCGACCACCTCGATGGCGTCACCCACCGCTGAGATGTTGGGATCGCTGGTGAGGAGCGACGCATCGACGCGCACAGCGCCTCGATCACCCAGCTCGAGGCCAGCCGCAGCGGCCAGGCCCGACGCCGGTCGGACACCGATCGACACGAGCACCACGTCGGCCGCCAGTCGCGTGCCATCGGACAGCATCACCGCCGCTGTGCCCTGCTCGTCACTTCGTGCCGCGTCAATTGAGGTTGCCGAGACTCCGAGATGGATCCCGACCGCGTGGGCCTCGAGCTCGCGCTGCACCGCTCTGGCCATCTCCGGATCGATGGGTCCGAGCACCTGATCGGCCAACTCGACCACATGGACGTCGAGGCCGCGATGGCGCAGTGCCTCGGTGACCTCCAAACCGATGAACCCCGCACCGAGCACCACCGCGGACCGAGCCCCCATCCCGACCAGTTGCAGCAGGCGATCGAGGTCGGGGACGCTGCGCAGTGTGCGGACCTCGGGCCGATCGATGCCGACGATGTCGGGCACGATCGCGCTGGCTCCGGTGGACAACACGAGATGGTCGTACGGCAGGCGATAGATCGCCGCGGTGTCGTCCCGATCCCCGGGGTCGGCCACGGCGTTGCGATCGCGGACCACCACCTCCTTGGCGGCGCGGTCGATGGACACCACCTCATGACAGGTGCGCACATCGAGGTTGAGCGACTGCTGCAGCGACTCGGGGGTGTGGAGGAGCAGATCCTCCCGCTCGGTGATCTCACCGGCCAGGTGATAGGGGAGGCCGCAGTTCGCGAATGAGACATAGGGGTCTCGTTCGAGAACGACGATGTGGGCCGACTCGTCGAGCCGTCGGGCCCGAGCGGCGAAGCTCATGCCGCCGGCGACCCCGCCGACCACGACGATGTTGCGGTTGTGCGTTGCTGCCCGTTGCTCGTCCATACGGTCAGCATATACCCCTTGGGGTATCAGTCAACGCACCTGTATGCCGCTACTACGGCGACCAGCCCGCAAAGGCATCGATCATGGCCTTCACATCACCGAGCGGATACAGGATGGGGCAGGTGCAGCCGTCGGCCATGTACGCGGCCACCTTGGCACGAGCATCCGCCGGTGTGCCCGACGCGGTGAGCATCTCGACGATCTCGTCCGGCACCAACGTCGATGCCGCCTCGACCTGCTCGTGAGTGGCGGGCCAGGTGAGCACCTCGCCGACCTTGTCGAGCAGGGACTGAGGTACTCCGGACGCCTTCATGATGTGGGGCTGTTGGCCGAGGTACTGGGTCACCATCAACCGGGCCATGTCGAGAGCGGTCTTGCGATCCTCGTGCACCGAGCACACCACCAGCTGGGGCCGGTCGATGGCATCGAGCGATCGTCCGGCCTTGTCGGCCCCGATGGCCAGATGCTCCATCGCGGTGCGGTTGTAGTCCGGTGAAACGAGGTAGTTGAGCACCACGCCATCGCAGATCTCGCCGGCGAGCTCCATCATCTGCATACCGGTCGCCCCGAGGTAGATCGGCACGTCCTTGGGCCGGCGATCCTGGTACACGTAGTCCAGTTCGACACCGTCGAGGTGCACGTACTCACCATCGAAGGTCACGTGCTCGTCGGCCAGCAGCGCACGTACCACGGTCATGATCTCGCGCATCACCCGCAGGGGCTTGGCCCGGGTGATGCCGACCTTGGCCGCCAACGGATCCCACCATGCGCCGATGCCCAGAATGACGCGTCCCGGGGCCAGGTCGTCGAGCGTCGAGAACGTGGCCGCCAGACGGGCCGGGTTGCGCGTCCAGCAATCGACGACACCGGACCCCAGTTTGATGGTGTCGGTCACCGCGGCGAACGCGGCCATCGGCACAGTGGCCTCGCGCACCAGGCGACTCTCGGCCTGCCACACCGCCTCGAAACCTCGCGACTCGGCGTAGCGAGCGATGTCCATTCCGTCTCGGATGGTGTGGGCGTCTTGCAAGTAGATGGCAGTGCGGGCCATGGCCGGTGCTCCTTGCTCCAGTTGTCATAGCAGCGCGAACAGACGCGCTGCTTGCTCGGCGGCTTTCGCCTTCACTTCGGTGATGTCAACTCGGGTTGGCAAGCCGTTGTCGAGGACCACCGCGCCGTCCACCACGATCCGTTCGGCGCGGATGCCTGGCGTGTACGCGACATGCCAGGGCGAAGCGGCGTGCTCGTAGTTCCACGTCACCGTGTCCGCAGCGGTCTCGGGGAACCAGCGCCGGCCTTCCTCCAGCCAACCCCACACGGTGTCGGGCGACGCCGTCACGTCGTACTCGCGCAGCCGGGCGAAGGCGATGCGGAACTCCTCGAGCATGTCGGCACCGATGCCATCGGTCCCGAGCGCAACGGGATTGACCCGCAGCGTCGGCTTGGCATAACCCACCGCATTGTTCATGTTGGAACGAGCGTTGTGCACCACGACCCCGGGCAACTGATCGCGCAGGTGCACCGTGTGGACGAGCAACCAGTCGTCCGCGGCAACCTTCGCCAGACGTCGCCCCGCTCGCTCGTCGATCGCTCCTTCGGCCACGTGGATGTGCACGGGCACGCCCAGATCGGATGCTGTCGAAGCAGCGGCGGCCAAGGTCTCGTCCGAGCAGGTGAACGCAGCGTGCACCCCGATCATGCCTCGGCCGCCACCTCGGATGAACTCGACGCTCTCGTCGAGCCCACGACGCGCGGCATCGGTCATGGACGACGGCGGATCATCGAACCCCACCAACAACTTGCCGCCGTCGGTCCAGCGGTCGGTGATGCCGTAGCAGCAATTGACGCGGACCCCGACCTCGGCGCATGCCGCAGCGATGATCGAGAGGCTTCCCTCGATGCACGACGGACCCTCGTGGTGATCGACGATGGCCGTCGTTCCGCACTGCAGCGCCTCCACCGCCCCCAACATCGCCGACCAACGCAACATCTCGTGATCGAGGGCGGCATCGAGTCGCCACCACACCTGCTGGAGGATCTGTAGGAAGTTCTTCGGTTGCACCGGCGGAGCGGGCATGCCCCGGGCCAGTGAGGAATACAGATGATGATGCGAGCACACCAGTCCAGCGGTGACGGCACCGGATCGATCGCCAGCACCGTGCGGGGCACCGGAAGTGTTCGGGTCGGACATCTCGTCAGTCTTCACCGACGGCAGCGCCCGCGGCCGTGATCCTCATCGGGAGCTTGGAGCGCCACGTTCCGTCGAGATCGTGCAGGGCCGCGGCGACCGCCGGGGCGGTGGGCACCAGGCCGATCTCACCGACGCCCTTGATGCCGAATGGCGAACGTGGCTGAGGGACCTCGATGAGGGTGACCTCGATCTCCGGGATGTCCTTGGGACGCAAGATCCCCAACTGCTTGAGGGTCTGGGGGATCGGGAAGCCGGTGTCGGGATCGGAGGCGAAGTCCTCGCTCAGTGCGTATCCGAGGCCCATGTGCACCGAGCCCTCGATCTGTCCTTCGCACAGCAGCGGGTTCACCGCCCGCCCGACATCGTGCACCGCCACGACCTTGTCGATCTTGCCGCTGCTGCGATCCATGATGACCATCTGCGCGGCATAGCCGAAGGCCGCGTGGATGGTGGGCTCGGGATGTTCGGGGTCACCGAGGTGATGGGTCCAGTCCACGATGTGCTCACCGACGTAGTCCACGCCGATCTGACAGCCGCCGGCCTTCGCTGCTTCGCATGCGTTGCGCACCGAACCGGCGGCCATGAGCGTTCCCCGGCTCCCGGTGGTCTGTCCCAGCCCGAGCTCACGGGTCGTGTCCACGATCACCTCGACCTGGTTGGGATCGAGATCCAACTCGTCGCACGCCACCTGCAGCGCCACCGTGTGCACTCCTTGACCCATCTCGGTCCAAGCGTGTCGGACCTCGACGATGCCGTCATCTCGGAAGTGGATGACTGCCTTGCACACCTCGCGAAAGCCGTTGCCGAGTCCGGAGTTCTTGAGCGCCAGTCCGAGACCCACCGCCTTGCCGGCGGCCCGGGCCGCGTCGTAGCGATCCTTGATGGTGTCGAGACACACCTCGGCACCTGCTGCACCGTCGTCCATGATCTGACCGGGGCCCCACAGTTGTCCGGGGCGGATCACGTTGCGCTTGCGGATCTCCCATCCGCTGATGCCCACCTGGGCCGCGAGCCGGTCGAGCACACCTTCCATCGCGTACTGGGCCTGGTTGGCACCGAAGCCGCGGAAGGCGCCGCACACCGGGTTGTTGGTGCGCACGGCGACGGCCTCCACATCGATGGACGGCACGTGGTAGGGGCCGCTGGCGTGGCCCGCGGCGCGCTCGAGGACCTTCATCCCCACGCTGGCGTACGCGCCCGAGTCGCCGATGGCGCGGACCTTGATGGCCGTGAGCTTGCCGTCGTCGTCGCAGCCGGCCCAATACTCGAGCTCGATGGGATGGCGCTTGGCGTGCATGCGGAAGCTCTCGGGACGAGACAGCGTGCACTTCACCGGCCGACCGAGGAGGTAGGCCGCGAGCGCGGTCTGCGCCTGGTTGCTCATGTCCTCCTTGCCACCGAACGCCCCACCGTTGGAGACCAAGGTGACCACGACCTCGTCACGGCCGATGCCGAGCACATCGGCGATCTGGTTGCGATCGTCCCAGACGCCCTGACCACCGGAGTACACCTGGAGCACGCTTCGGCCCCCTGCGATGGCAGCGCTCGGGATGGCGACGGTCGACTCGGGTTCCAAGAAGGCATGCTCGATGCGTTGCGTCTCGAACACCTGATGCACAACGTGGGCGCTGGTGGCCAACGCGGACTCCACATCGCCGCGGGCATAGGTCGAGCGAGACAAGATGTTCGTCTCCGTCCCCCACACTGACAACTCGGGTTGACGCCCCGAAGCAACCGCGTCGGCCTCGTCCACGATGGCGGCTCGAGCGTCGGTGATGGGCGGCAACACGCGGTAGTCGACGGTGATCAGCTCCGCGGCGGCCCGGGCCAGGTCGCGCGTCTCGGCGACCACGATCGCCAGCACGTCACCGGCGAAGCTGGTGCGCTCACCGACAGCGATGAACACCGGCCAGTCCTGATGGATGATGCCCACTCGGGTCCGTCCCGGGACGTCGGCCGCGGTGAACACCGCGAACACGCCAGGAGCGGCTGCGGCCACGCTGGTGTCGATACCCAAGATGTCGGCACGGGCGTGATCGGTGAGACGCAGCGCTGCGTGCACCATGCCCGGCGCGGCCATGTCGTCGATGTAGCCGCGATCGCCGAGGCACAACGCGCCCGCTTCGTACTTTGCGCCCGCCCCTCCGACGGACGCGGCCAGTTGTGTGGCGCAGGACTTGCCCTTCGCCACCGATTCGATGGCGTCGAGCACCTTCACATAGCCGGTACAACGACACAGATGCGCGCCGAGGTGTCGGCTCATCTCGTCGCGGGTGAGATCTGGGCCCTTCTTGTCGATCTGCGCCTTGGCCCGCATCACGATGCCGGGGATGCAGAAGCCACACTGCAGGCCGCCACAGGCTGCGAACGCGTCCGCGAAGTTGGAGCGTTCGACGGGATCGACACCCTCGAGCGTGGTGACCGACTTGCCAGCCACCTTGTCGAGGCTCATGGTGCAGCTCACGACGGCCCTGCCGTCGATGATCACCGTGCAACACCCGCATTGGCCCGACGGCGAGCAGCCGTCCTTGGCCGCGGTGAGCTGCAGTTCATCGCGCAGCGCCGCAAGGAGATGACGATGATGGCCACTCACCTCGACGGGGTGACCGTTGACGATCATCGCCACGGCCGCGTCGTCGCGACCTTCTGCGTCGTACTTGGTTGCTGCGTCCTTGCTCGCTGCGTCGTCGAGCGCACGTTCATCAGCCACGGTTCAGCTCTCCTGCGGAGGTAGGACGACGCCTCGTTGCGACGTGATTGCGGTGTAGACCTCGGGCCGTCGGTATCGCTCGAAGTCGAACAAGGTGCCGGTGTATCGCTTGCACCAATCGAGGTCGCAGCGAGCCACGATCAGCTCATCACCGGTGGTGAGTGCTTGCGCGACGATCTGCCCGGACGGAGCGATGATGGCGCTCTGACCGAGCGAGTCGACGCCTTCCTCGACGCCGCCTTTGGCGACGCCGATGACCCAGGTGCCGTTCTGATACGCGCCGGACTGCATCACCAATGCGTTGTGGAAGCCCTGCAGGATGTCCTGACTGGGGTCGGGTACGTAGTGGATCGGGGTGTTGTACCCGCACAGGATCATCTCCACACCCTGCAGGCCCATGACGCGGTAACTCTCGGGCCAGCGTCGGTCGTTGCAGATCATCATCCCGACGATGCCCCCGAATGCTCGCCACACCCCGAAGCCCTCTGGTCCGGGCTCGAAGTAGTAGCGCTCGGCATGCTGGAACGGCCGGTCGGGCTCATGGTGCTCGTGACCGGGGATGTGCACCTTGTGGTACCTGCCGACAACTGTTCCGTCTCGCTCCACCAGGATCTGGGTGTTGAAGCGATGCACGACCCCGTTGGCATCGGGTTCGGTCAGCTCGGCGTAGCCCAGGCAGAAGCCGATGCCCAGTCGACGGGCCTCGTCGAACAACGGCTGGGTCTCGGGCCCGGGCATGGTCCGCTCGTAGAAGTGATCGGCTTCGGTGATGTCGTCCACGAACCAACGCGGGAAGAACGTCGTGAGCGCCAACTCCGGGAACACGACGAGATCGCAGCCGTGATCATGCCCTTGGCGCAGCAGCGTGATGAGTCGTTCGACGACGGCGGGTCGAGAGTGGGTGCGTTGGATCGGGCCGAGTTGCGCGGCACCGACGGTGACGATGCGGCTCATGCCGATGCTCCCGCCCGCAGCAGCGAGCCCGTCTCCGCCAACGCCAACATCACGTGCAGCAGCACATCAGCCCCCAATGCCAGATCGGCCGGATCGGTGTGCTCGGCCGGGTTGTGTGACAGGCCCTTCACCGACGGAACGAAGATCATGGCGGTCGGGCAAACTCGGGCCATCATCTGCGCGTCGTGCCCCGCGCCCGAGGGCATCGTCAACGGCAATTGACCGAACTGCCGAGCTGTCTGCTCGACCAGTTCGATGACCCGGGGATCGAACTCCACCGGATCGAAACGGGCCAGTGACCGAGTGGTGATCTCCACCTGCTCGGCTTCGGCCACCTCGGCGAGGAACTCGGCGAGCAGCGCCTCGGCATGGCGGAGGTGCTCGTTGTCGGTGTTGCGCAGATCGACGGTCATGACCACCGATGCCGCCACGACGTTCACCAGGTTGGGGCGCGGCTCGATGCGACCGACGGTGCCAACCTGGCGCCCTCCGATGTCGTTGGCCAATCGCCGCACGAAGGTGGTGATCTCTGCGGCGACGTACATCGGGTCGCGTCGCAGGTTCATCGGCGTGGTCCCGGCGTGATTGGACTGGCCGACGATGGTCACTTCGGTCCAGCTGATGCCCTGCACCCCGGTGACCGCCCCGATGCGATGGCCGGTGGCTTCGAGTACGGGACCTTGCTCGACGTGCAACTCGACGAAGGCCGCGGGCACCGTTCCGGGGCAGGGCACTGGACCGAGGTAGCCGATGCGGGCCAGTTCGTCGCCCAGGCGGGCACCGTCTATGGCCACGATGTCATGCGCGTCTTCAGCGGTGAGACCTCCGGCATAGGCGAGGCTGCCGAGCATGTCGGGGGCGAAGCGAGCTCCTTCCTCATTGGTGAAGAAGGCGACCGCCAACGGCCGAGACGGCGTCAACCCCGCTTGCTGACAGGTCTCGATCACCTCCAAGCCGGCCAGCACGCCGAGGTTCCCGTCATAGCGACCGCCGGTTCGGACGGTGTCGATGTGCGAACCGCACATGATCGGCGCTCCTGAACCGACGCCCCACGTCCCAACGACGTTGCCCACGTGATCGATGCTCACGTCCAATCCGAGGTCCCGCATCCACATCGTCACTAGATCGCGACCCCGACGATCGTCGTCGGTGAGCGCCAATCGGCACGATCCGCGGTGGAGACCGTCGTCGGAGACGTTGGGACCGATGGCCGCCAAGGCCTCGATGCGAGCCAGCAGGCGAGCAGCATCGATGTGGAGATCGGCGGTCATCGAGCGATCGTCCCGGGCGCTGTACAAAATGTCAAGGCACTGGGAATCCGAATCATCACGATCGGCCCCGCAATGCGGCGAGGTAGTTGTAGACGGTGACCCGGCTGACCCCCATGGCATCAGCCACGTCTTCGACCGCATTGCGCAGCTGGAAGGCACCCTGGGCCTCGAGCCAGGCCGCGGCACGCTGCTTGTCCTCCCTGCTCAACTGGTGGAGCGGCGCACCCAGTTCCCGTTCGACGGTATTGATCAGGCGGGGGAGTGCGTCCTGCAAGGCCCCCGTGGGGGCAGCGTGGCGCACGTAGGCAACGATCTCGCCTTCCCAGCTCAACGCGGTGTCGCCAGTGGTCCCGATGGCCGGATCGA
This sequence comes from Acidimicrobiia bacterium, assembly GCA_050246915.1. Classification (GTDB taxonomy): domain Bacteria; phylum Actinomycetota; class Acidimicrobiia; order Acidimicrobiales; family Ilumatobacteraceae; genus JBFWVD01. Next base: position 10,394 of record JBFWVD010000075.1, read on the forward strand.
TGAGGCGACCACCCATGGCCGCCACTGCGGGCCGAACGGCATCGAGGAAGTGCTGCACCGACGGGCTGCGTCGCTGGAGCTTGTGCATGGTCAAGGTGATCGACTGCGCCCCATGCGAGAGCGCCGCGTCGGTGACCTTGGCGACCAACTCACCAACGGTCTCCGCCGGCGCTTCCACGCCCGTGCCGAACGGGCCGATGTCGGGCTCGAGCCCGAAGCTCTCGACCGCGGCGATGGCGGCCCGCACGTGCGGACCGGGCGATCCCTCGGTGAACGGTTCGACCGTGAACTCCAGATGTACGCGGGCCATGTCGGCGCTGTTCGTCCTCTGCTCCAGGTTCGGTGCTGAACGATCGGGCACCGGTGTTTCGGGCGTGTCACGTCAGGGTGACCGGGCCGTGACATTACGTCAAGGGGTGCTTGACCATCCGACAAGCACCGGTCAGCATGGGGAGATGTCAGTCGTGGTGGCCAGGTCCGTGGCCGAGGTCGTCGCCGCGCTCGATGAGCATCGCGATGCCCATCTGGTCAACGGCGGAACCGATCTCGGTGTCGAGGTGAACTTCGGCCATCGACGACCCACCTCACTGGTGGCACTGCGCGCCGTCGAAGAACTGCGCCACATCGAACGTCACGGAGACGGTTGGCGCATCGGTGCCGGCGTCACCTACCACCAGTTGCAGGGCAGCGATGCGGCCCGATTGTTCCCTGGCCTCGCACAAGCGGCGCGCACCGTCGGCTCCCCGCAGATCCGCAACGCGGGCACCATCGGCGGCAACGTGGCCACCGCCTCGCCCGCTGGTGACACCCTCCCGGTGCTGCTGGCCATGGCTGCGTCGGTCGAGCTGGCGTCGGTACGCGGGCGTCGCACCGTGGCCCTGTCCGACTTCATCACCGGTCCCAAACGAACGGTGCGTGCCGCCGACGAGCTCATCGTGTCCGTTTGGCTGCCCCATCTCGAGGGGCCACAGGAATTCCTGAAGGTGGGCACCCGCAATGCGATGGTCATCTCGGTTGCGGCCGTGGCGCTGATCACCGACCTGATCGGTCGCAACGTCCGCATCGGACTCGGATCGGTGGGACCAACTCCGCTCCGTGCTCCGGAGGCCGAGGCGTTCTTGTCAGCCGCGATCGATTGGACCGATCCACGGGTGTCAACGGAGGTTGCCACGCGATTCGGAGAGATGGTGTCGGCGGCATCACGCCCGATCGATGATCATCGCTCCACCGCAGCGTATCGACGACGCGCGGTGGCGGTGTGCGCCCAGCGCGCCGTGCTTCGGGCCTTTGGCGACGGGCCATCGTCCTCGAGCACCTCGGAGAACTCGTGAGCACTCAACCGCCACCCGATGCCCCAGACGCTGCAGATGCGCTCGACGACAGCCCGACGGTGTCGTACCAGTTGCAGGTCAACGGCACATCACACGAGGTCACCGAGGGGTGGGTCGGTGAGAGCCTGTTGTACGTGCTGCGCGAACGACTCGGGCTGCCCGGCTCGAAGAGCGCGTGTGAGCAGGGCGAGTGCGGATCGTGCTCGGTGCTGCTCGACGACACGCTCGTTTGCTCGTGCCTGGTGCCCGCAGCGACTGCGCAGGGCGCCGACATCCGCACTGTCGAATCGATGGGAACGACCGATGCGCTCAGCGATGTGCAGCAAGCCTTCGTCGACGCCGGTGCCGTGCAATGCGGCTTCTGTACACCGGGTCTGGTCATGACCGTCCACTGCCTTCTCGCCTCCAGCACGACCCCGAGTGAACTGGAGGTGCGCGAGGCCATCAGCGGAAATCTCTGCCGGTGCACCGGATACGGCCGCATCTTCGATGCCATCGCCCGAGTGGTGGCCACCAGGTCCGACGGTTCGTCGAGCGCCGAGGTGAGCCGATGACCTCCACCTCGACCCGCACCCGAGCGCCGCGCGTGGGAGCCAGCGCACCGCGGCCCGACGGCATCCCCAAGGTCCTCGGTGAGTTCGCCTTCGGCAACGATCTGTTCGCCGAGGCAATGTTGTGGGGCAAGACCCTGCGCTCACCGCATCCCTATGCGCGCATCCGATCCATCGACACCTCAGCCGCCGAGGCGATGATCGGCGTGCATTGCGTGTTGACGCAGAGCGACGTGCCCGGGCGACCGATCTTCGGTCTCGAACATCCCGATCAGCCCGTGTTCGCCGACGAATTCGTCCGGTTCATGGGACAACCCGTCGCCGCGGTCGCCGCCGATCATCCCGAGACCGCGCGCCGCGCGTGCGCGGCGATCGTCGTCGACTACGAAGTGCTCTCGCCTCTCACCGATCCCGAGCAGGCCATCACCGCGCCATCCATCCACCCCGACGGCAACGTGTTCCGCCACATCACCATCCGACACGGCGATCAGTCAGTGGTGGGCGAAGTGATCGTCGAGGGCACCTACGAAGTCGGCATGCAGGATCAGGCGTTCATGGGCCCGGAGTCCGGGCTCGCCATCCCGTGCGACGACGGGGGAGTGGAGCTGTACGTCGCCACGCAATTCCTCCACGCCGACCTCGCCCAGACCGCGGCTTCGCTCGGGTTGCCCGAAGACATGGTGCGCATCACGCTCGCAGGCACCGGCGGTGCGTTCGGCGGACGTGAGGACGTGTCGCTCCAGATCCACTGCTCGCTCTTGGCGCTACGTACGCGACGCCCGGTGAAGATGCTCTACAGCCGTGAAGAGTCGTTCCTCGGCCACGTGCATCGCCATCCGGCGCGCATGTGGTATCGCCATCACGCCACCCGCGACGGTCGCCTGGTTCGGGTCGAGGCTCGCGTGCTGCTCGACGGTGGGGCGTATGCGTCCACCTCTGCCGCGGTGTTGGCCAACGCCTCTTGCTTCGCGGCCGGCCCGTACAAGGTCCCGTCGGCAACCGTCGATGGTTGGGCCGTGCGCACCAACAACCTGCCCTGTGGCGCCATGCGCGGGTTCGGCGCCGTGCAGACCTGCTACGGCTCCGAGTCGCAGATGGACAAGCTCGCCGATGCTCTCGGCATGGACAGGGTGCAATTGCGGTTGCTCAACGCACTCGAACACGGTGATCGCATCATCACCGGCCAGGTCATCACCGGCGCCGCGCCGGTGGCCGAGGTCATCCGTGCTTGCGCTGAGGCACCGCTGCCTGACGAGCCGGACGACATCGCCATGATGGCCTTGCCCGGAGGAGCGGGTCGCACCGCCGATCGCTCACACGTCAAGCGCGGCGTAGGCTTCGCAGTGAGCATCAAGAACCTCCTGTTCTCCGAGGGCTTCGACGACTACTCGACGGCCAAGGTCACCGTGGCCGATGGGGTCGTGTCCGTCCACTGCGCATGCGCGGAGGTGGGCCAGGGATTCGTGACGCTGGTGCAGCAGATCAGCCGCGAGGTGCTCGGTCTCGACGAGGTGGTCGTCCTGCCGGCTGACACCCACATCGGTTCGGCCGGTTCCACGTCCGCCAGCCGTCAATCATGGATGTCGGGCGGTGCGGTGCAAGGCGCGTGTGAGCTGGTGGCCGCGCAACTCCTCGACGCGGCTGCCGCCGCCAGCGGCCTCGAGCGCACCTCCCTTCGCATCGTCGATGGCGAGATCGTCGACCGCTACGACACCGACGGAACGTCACGTGTTGTTGCATCGGTGGCGGACCTGAGTGCAGCCACCGCATTCGAGGCGACGTTCGAGCATCATCACGCGCCGACCTTCCCACTCGATGCCAATGGTCAGGGCAACGCTCACGTCTCATTCGCTTTCGCGGCCCATCGCGCCATCGTCGACGTCGACACCGAGCTCGGTCTCATCAAGGTGGTCGAGGTGACCACCGCGCAGGATGTCGGCAAGGTGCTCAACCCCTTGCAGGCCGTCGGGCAGATCGAAGGTGGCATCGCCCAAGGGGTCGGCCTGGCGGTGATGGAAGAGATCATCATGGACAACGGTCGCATCCGGAACCCCAGCTTCACCGACTACCTCATCCCCACGGCGCTCGACATGCCCGAGGTGCACATCGCGGCGCTCATCGAGGAACCCGAACCGGGTGCACCGTTCGGGGCAAAGGGCATCGGTGAACCACCGTGCATTTCATCGACCGCGGCGGTGGCCGCCGCGGTCCGAAACGCAACCGGCCTCGCGCTACCCCGGGTGCCGATCCGACCCGACGACATCGCTCTGGCGAACTGACGACAATTCGATACACATCGTGATCCGGGTCGACGCGTGTGGTCGAGCCCGAACCGAAGTCACGGGGCGCGGAAGTCGCGTATCGGCCGTTCGGCCGGGGTGAGCAGACGCTCCATCTCGAACCCCACCCGATCGGCGATCGGCTGCAGCATCGACACGTCGAAGCGGTAGACCTCGGCGGCGTTGGTCCCGAGGATCGCCTCGGTCTCGGCTGCGGTGGCGCCCGTTGTACCCAACGTCGAACGGATCCACCGTTCGGTCTTCCCCGTGGTCGATTCGAAGTGGGGGAAGTCGACCCCGAACATCATCTTGTGCGCGCCCAACCGATCGCGTCGACGAGCCTCACCGCGACTCATGAACGACGCTCCCACCCAGCAGTTCGACTCCCAGTACTCCCACGGACGACGTTGCATGGTCTGCTCGCGACCGATGAACGAAGCGAACGAACTCCAACTGCTCGCCCGGTCGAGCAGTCGGTCCATCTCATCGAGCTTGGCGTCGATCCAATCCGCACCGCTCTCGGTGAGCACGAAGCGCAACCTCGGGAATCGATCGAACACTCCGCCGAGCATCATCTGCCACAAGGCGCGACCGGCGAAGAAGTCCGACTCGAGGGCCAACGTCATGAGTGCTGCGTAGCCCGGCGGCAGTGGACGTGGGGTGATCCCCGGCGCGTGGGCGACGACGGGTAACCGCGCTTGCTCGCACGCTGACCAGAACGGATCGAGCGCTGGATCGAAGTACCACGGGTCGCCGGCCGGCCCGGGCAGACCGATGCCGCGCATGTCGTGATCGATCGCCCAGTGCACTGCCGCCACCGCGTCGTCCACATCGTCGAAGCGCACCAGCGCAATACCGGCCCGGCGATGCGGTTCGAGTGAACAGAAATCGGCCAGCCAACGGTTGTATGCCCACATCGCAGCGGTGGCTTGCTCGCGATCGCCGTCCACCACATCGAAGCCGACCGGGTTGTAGCCGAAGGGCAGTGCGTTGGGGAAGATGACCTCAGCGACCGTGCCTTCGGCCTCGAGCGCGGTGACGCGTCGCTCGCTGTCCCAGTTGAGCGCCTCGTCGAGCTGCGGGTGGGCGTTGAGTCCTTCGTCCTGGCCCTCCATCGAGTTCACCCAGGCATCGAACGCACGGTGCCATGCCGCGGGGAAGTACGAGCGATAGTCCTCCCGCTTTGCGGTGGCGTGGCAATCGCTCGAGATCAACAGCGTTCCAGTCATCGGTTTCCCCCAGTCACGCGCGCATCGGCCGCATCATGGCCTCTTGGGCGAACGTGGCCAACAGTCGCCCAGAGCGCTCGTAGAACGCGCCGTTGGCCAGCCCTCGCTCGCCGGTGTGCGCCGACGAATCGCACTCCATGAGCATCCATTGATCTGCGGGCGGCGTGTGCTGGAACCAGACCGAGTGGCAGATGGTCGCGGCGTTCAACTCCGACCGCGCTCCGGCGTTGCCATGGGCTGTCCACGCCACGGACAGATCACTCATCGAGGCGAGCGCGCAACGCAGGATGCTCTCGTCGCTGCCCAGGTCGTGGCGCGACCGGATCCACAGCGGATGGGCCTTGCCCCGGTCCGTCGCTCCCGGCGGGAGGTCGATGTCGAACACGCTCGCGTTGCCCAGGGCCGCGAACCGGCCCATGCCAGCACCGGTGCCCGGATCATGGATGGTCGGGGCAACCGCCGACTGCCACGCACCGCCGGGGGAGTCCTCGGCGAACGATGCCAAGAGCGTCATGATCTCGAGACCGTCCTGGGTGCAGCTCACCTGACGCGTGCTGTACGACGCTCCGTCGCGCACCCGGTGCACATCGAAGAGCACCGGCTTCGTGACGTCGCCGCGTCGGACGTAGTAGGCGTGGAAGGAGTGGACGAGCCGATCGGGGCTCGCAGTGAGGGTCGCCGCCCGCAGGGCTTCAGCGGCGATGTGCCCGCCGAAGAGATGCTTGTCGAGGCGCTCGTGTGGCGGGGCGACGAACCGATCGTCCCCGGCGGGCTGCAGGTCGAGCAGATCGAGCAGCGTGATGGGCGCCGATGAGGTCACGCATCGATGGTAGAGCGGGTTTGGACCCGACCTCAGATGGGACCCACCAGGACCGCCGGGGTAGGTTGCGCCCCGAACGCACGCCTTGAACGGGAGGATCCAGTGGAACAGCTTCGCTTCGATGATCGGGTAGCAGTGGTGACCGGCGCCGGTGGTGGCCTCGGACGGGCCTACGCCCTGCTGCTCGCCTCACGCGGCGCCCAGGTCGTCATCAACGATCTGGGGGGCTCGGTCTCCGGAGAGGGCGCCAATGTCTCGGCGGCACAGAAGGTCGTCGACGAGATCACGGCATTCGGTGGCGTAGCCGTCGCGGACGGCCACTCGGTCGCCACTGCGGACGGTGGCGAGGCCATTGTCCAGACCGCCCTCGATGCGTTCGGCCGTCTGGACATCGTCGTCAACAACGCCGGCATCTTGCGCGACAAGTCGATCCTCAACACCACGCCGGAAGACTTCGACGCCGTCATCGCTGTGCACCTGCGAGGTGCGTTCTGCGTCAGCCGACCCGCCTTCGCCGTCATGAAGAAGCAGTCGTACGGCCGCATCGTGAACACCACCTCGCCGGCGGGCCTCTACGGCAACTTCGGTCAGACCAACTACTCCTCGGCCAAGCTCGGCCTGATCGGCATGGCCAAGACCATCGCCGTCGAAGGGGCCAAGTACAACATCAAGGCCAACTGCATCAGCCCGTCGGCCTACACGCGCATGACCGAGGGCATCCTCGATGCCATGGCCGACTTCGTCACCCCCGACCGCGTCGCACCGGTCGTCGCCTACCTCTGTCACGAGTCCAATCAACTGTCGGGCGAGGTGCTCACCACCATGGGCGGCCACGTCACGAAGGCTTGGATCGCCGAGACCCAAGGCTGGTTCGGCGACACCCCGACGCTCGAGGACATCGCCGCCAACATCGACCAGATCTGCGACGAGACCAACCCTCGCCATCTCACCAACATCGGCCAGACCGCGGAACTGCTGGTGAAGTTCCGCAATCTGGGTTGATCGCCTGAGGTCTCTCACCGGGGTCAGACCAGTCGGTGAAGCCGAGAACGAGAGGGCCCCGTCAACAAGAGTTGACGGGGCCCTCTCACGTTCTTGTGGCGACGAAGTCAACCTCCGTTGACAGCCGCCTCGGCCTCGGCCCGCAGGATGGCCGGGAACAACCGGTAGTTCTCCTTGTGGATGTGGCGATGAGTATCGGCTTCCAGTTCGGCAAGGCCGGCGTAGAGCGCACGCCACGTGGCGCACGCGTCGGCTGGAGGTGTGAAGTCGTCGGTGGCCCGACGCAGGGCGTCGAGCACCTTGGCCGTCGAGTCGTGCTCGGCGTGCATGAAGGCGATCGGATGCGACAGCCCACCCTCGAAGCCAACCTCCGGCTCCTCACCGGTGACGATCGCACGAGCCAACGGGAACACCAGGTGCTCTTCACGGCACAGATGGGGGAACAGATCCGACACCACGTCCCCGAACGCGGTCACGACGACTCCCAGTTCGGGATGTGTCGAGCCGTGCGCGTCGACGGTCTGCTTCAGCAGGCCGGCCAGGCGTTGCATCTCGCTGCGGGCGAACGCGTGGTGGGTCTCCACGACATGATCGATGAGGCCGAGCATGTCGAGGGTCACCCAACTGGCCGCATCATCGACCGGATCGTCGAGCGCGGCGATCGCCGCTTCCACGTCGACCACCGGCACACCGGCGACAGCACATGCCGACTCGATGTCGCTGTCACCCCGGCAGCAGTAGTCGATGCCGAAGCGCTCGAACACCCGGGCGGTACGGGGATCGTCGATCACGATGGCGGCCACCGTCGGCAAGTGCCCAGTCGTCATGTGCCGTGTCGTCATGCCGTTCAGCCTGACCGTTGCGGCCAGCGCCGAGGCAGGGCCGAAGGTCCCTCACGCTCCGGCGATACCGACGATGGGCGCGTTCAGCGGTGTCCCAGCGATGCCGGCGATCGGTGCGGCGTCGCCGAAGGGATAGACCGCACCGTCGGCACCCACCAACCAGTAGCCGGCACCGGTCGCAGTCGGTGAGATGGCCACGATCGGTGCCGAGGGAGCTGGGGCCGACCCATTGAATCCGGCATCACCGAAGGCGAACACCCCACCGTCGGCGCCGGCCAACCAATACCCCTCGCCGCTCGGAGTGATCGCCATCGCCACGATCGGTGCGGCGACCGGACTGGGCGCCGTTCCGAGGAACGCTGCGTCACCGAACGCGAACACTCCGCCATCGGCACCGGCCAACCAGTAGCCGCCACCGGTGGGCTTGGCCGCCATGGCCACGATGGGAGCGACCAACGGATGACTGGCCGCCGACCCGACGAAACCAGCCGATCCATAGGCGAACACGCTGCCGTCTGCCGCCGCCAGCCAGTAGCCGTCGCCGCCGGTCGCGCCGACGATGGCCACGACGCCATTGCGCAGCTCGGGCAGCTCGGTCGCGAGCACGGGTGCGCCGCCGAACCCTTCGACGCGCCCGTCGCCGTGAGCCAACCAGTAGCCCCCCTGTGCTCGCTTGGCCGCTCCAGCGACCGCACCACTGGCCGACGAGCCATCGAAGCTGGCCGCTCCGAGGGCGAACACGCCACCGTCGGCGGCGATGAGACGCATGCCTGGAGCGGCGCCGCCCGTCGACGTTGACGCCGCTGAGGCGCCCGATCCAGCAGCAGTGGTCGCAGCGGCTGTTGTGGCTGCAGCGGAGGAGTCGGCAGTCGAGTCGGGGGCGATGGCATGGACCAACAGCGCCACGATGATGATCAACCCAGGGAGGGTGATGGCAATGGCCATCACCGATGCCAGAGATCTGCTGATCGCCCGACGGGCGGCAGCACGTGGACCAAGTCCTACGACGGTGCTCATGGGTGACAGCATCGGCCAGCGCCCCGGGAGACTCCACCAAGAAAGGGTGAAACCCGGCCCAGGAATCGGCCAACGGTCACGGTCCACCGAGCTGAGCCGGCCTCGCCGGGCGTCTCGGCGCGGTGCGCTGGTTCCGACGGTGTGTGATGAGGCCAGTAGCGTCGCTGGCCATGTCGGTCACCTATGCACTCAACGGATCCGTCGCCGAGATCACCATCGACGACGGCAAGGCCAACGCCTACACCTACGAGCTGCTGGAAGAACTGGGCGCCGCTCTCGACCGGGCCGAGACCGAGGCTCACGCGGTGTTGCTCATCGGCCGGCCGGGTCGCTTCTCTGCGGGGTTCGCGCTGCCGGTCATGACCGAGAGCGACGAATCGGCTCAGGGCCTGGTCGCCGCCGGGGGCCGGGCAGTCATGCGGCTCTTCATGTTCCCGATGCCAGTGGTGGCGGCATGCACCGGTCATGCCCTTGCCGCTGGGGGGATCATGTTGCTGGCCTGCGATCGGCGCATCGGGGCCGACGGCGCGTTCAAGATCGGCCTCAACGAGGTCGCCATCGGGATGCACCTTCCGATCTACGCCGTTGAGCTGGCCCGCTATCACATGCCTCCGAGCCTGTTCGACGCCATCGTGCTCGGCGAGGTCGGAGATCCGCAGTGGGCGCTCGAGCACCGGTTCATCGATCGCGTCGTTGCACCCGATGCGTTGCTCGATGTCGCGCGATCGGAAGCGCAGACGTTGTCAGCCTTGCGCAGCGATGCGGTGGCCAAGACCAAGCGCGCCGCCCGCCAGCGCATCGCCGATCACGTAGCGGTCACCTTCGACGCGGACATCGCCACCATCACCAGCCCGATCGTGTGAACCAGCCGGTCGCGCCGCGGCACGCGAGGAGGCGCCACGGACGGCTGCCCCACGGGCCATGGATGGCCCGCCCCTCAGGCTCGTGACACGGAGCGGGTCGCGCCGCGGCACGCGAGGAGGCGCCACGGACGGCGCCGACGAGTCATGTCATAGCCGGTGACGGGCGCGGGTAGCAGGATCCCGCGCCCGTCACCCGACGAAGGGGTGTCTGCATCAGGTCCAGCTGGCCGTCCGGACTCCGATGACGCCCTCCCGTCGAAGGTTTCTGGCTCTCGCTCAGATGCCGACATCTTTCCGCCGAGCAGCCGATGCGACCTAGGGCCGGAGGTCCCTTGCAAAACGGCTCACGGTCCCGGCCCCTGGGCAGCTCATCCCATGATGCCCGCGCAGGGTTGACCACCGGCCCGCGCGGTGCGGGACTCCGGGCCCTATCTGGTCGTCTGTGACATCTCTACGGTTCCCAGGAGACGACCATTTCAGGTCGCGCCCCCCAAGGAGACCCCTGTGAGAGCACGTCGTACGAGTCTCGCTGCAGCTGTGGCAGTGTTTGCCCTGGTCGGTGCTGCATGCAGCGATGATTCATCCACGAGCACGGACACCACAGCTGCACCCACCGCGACAACCGCCGCCGTTACCAGCACCACGGAGGCCGAAGCGGCCAACGGGCTCGAGGGCGGGCCCTACGACATCGTGGCCACGGCGTTGAGTCGAAGCGATCTGTTCAGCCAGCTCGCCGGGTATGTGGTGAACGCGAAGTTGGTCGAGACCCTCAAGACCCCCGGACCGTTCACGGTGTTCGCCCCGACCGACGACGCTTTCGCCAAGATCCCGTTGGACACCTTGCACTCGGTGACCGACAACCCCGAGCTGCTCACGACGGTGCTCACCTACCACGTCGTACCCGGCAAGCTGAAGGTCGCTGACCTCAAGCCAGGGAAGCTCAAGACCGTGGCTGGGCCTGAGCTCACGATCTCCAAGAGCGGCGACGCCACCTACGTCAACGGCAACAAGATCGCCCTCGGCGACATCGAGGCGACCAACGGCGAGATCCACGTGATGGGCGATGTGCTGGTGCCGCCGGTCGGCGACATCGTCACGGTGGCTACATCGTTGAAGGGCTTCAGCACTCTGGCCACACTGGTGACCAACGCCGGGCTGATCGACACGCTCAAGGGCGCAGGACCGTTCACCGTGTTCGCTCCGGTCGACGCTGCGTTCGCCGCGCTTCCCAAGGCCACCCTGGACGCCGTCGGTGCCGACAAGGC
>JBFWVD010000076.1:0-21296 GCA_050246915.1 Acidimicrobiia bacterium
GCGCTGGTCGTTCGGTGCGCGACATCTTCGCCGAGTCCGGCGAGGACGGGTTCCGTGATCTCGAGGCCGAGGTCGTCCGATCGGTGCTGCAATCGGCGACACCCTCGGTGGTGGCCGGTGCCGGCGGCATCGTCCTGCGCGCCGAGAACCGCCTCGCGCTGACCTCCTCGCGCGCGTATGTGGTGTGGCTGCGGGCAGACCCCGTCGTGCTCGCCCGGCGCGTCAGGGGGCAAGGGCATCGCCCCGCGCTCGACGGTGACCCGTTGGGCCGGTTGATGCAGATGCACGCGACGCGTGAGCCGCTGTACCGCGAGGTCGCGCAATCGGTGGTCGATACCGAGACCCTCGATCCCGAGGGTGTGTGCAACGCCGTGCTGACGGAGGTGTCGGCGTGGAACCCGTGATCGTGCCGGGGGGCGATGCTCGGATCGTCACGGTGGGCGTGCCGGTGGGAGAACGCAGCTACGAGGTGAAGGTCGGCCACGGTGCTCGGTCGCTGCTGGCGTCGCTCATGCCGACCTCGGCCAAGCGGGCAGTGGTGGTGACCCAGGCCGGCATCGGCTTCACCGCGGAGACCGGCTTGCCCGCCGAGGTCGTGGAGATCGCCGACGGCGAGGCACACAAGAACCTCTCCACCGTCGAGCAGTTGTGTCGGGCCTTCGCCCGCATCGGTCTCACGCGCAACGACGTGGTCGTCGGCGTGGGCGGCGGACTCGTCACCGACGTCGCCGGCTTTGCCGCCTCCGCCTATCACCGGGGCGTGGCTGTCGTACACGTGCCCACCACCTTGCTGGCCATGGTGGATGCGGCCATCGGAGGCAAGACCGGTGTGAACCTGCCCGAGGGTAAGAACCTCGTGGGGGCGTTCTGGCAACCCAGTGGCGTGGTGTGCGACCTCGACGCGTTGGCGACGCTCGACGATCGCGAGATGGCCTGTGGCCGCGGGGAGATGGCCAAGTACCACTTCCTCACCGGCGACGATCTGCTCGCCCTGGACCTCACCGATCGGGTCGCTCGCTGTGTGGCCATCAAGGCCGAGGTGGTGGCTGGTGACGAGCGGGAGTCCACCTCCAACCCGCGGGGCCGCGCCCTGTTGAACTATGGGCACACCTTGGCCCACGCGCTGGAGTCTGCCGGTCACTACGACATCCGCCACGGTGAGGCCGTCGCCGTGGGTCTGGTGTACGCCGCCGAGCTGGCCCGAGTCCTCGGCCGGGTTGACGCCGGACGGGTAGCTCGCCATCGCGAGGTCCTCGACGCCTACGGATTGTCCGGGGCGCTGCCATCGTGGGCCGAGGCCGAACCGCTCATCGACCTGTTCGCCCGGGACAAGAAGGCGGTCGACGGTGTGAGCTTCGTGCTCGACGGCCCGACCGGACTCGAGGTGGTGTCGGGCATCGAGCGCTCGGCCATGCTCGAGGCGATGTCGCGCATGGAACGGGCCTGATCGCGCCACAATGGGCCGATGCCGTCCATCCTTCTCCTGTTCGGACCGAACCTGAATCTGCTCGGCCATCGGGAGCCGCACATCTACGGCACGACCACCATGGACGACTACGTGCGGGCCGCAACGGTCATCACCGGGCCGGCGGGAGTCGGCCTCGAGGCGCTGCAGTCCAACCACGAGGCAGCCCTGGTAGAGGCCATCCACGCCGCTCGGGTCCATCACGATGCGATCGTCATCAACCCCGGGGCGTTCACCCATTACGCCTGGAGCATCCACGATGCGCTGGCGGCGTTCGAGGGCGTGAAGATCGAGGTCCACATCTCCAACCCCAACGCTCGTGAGCCATGGCGTCACACCAGCGTGGTGTCCCCGGTGGTGCACGGCACCATCGTGGGGTTCGGCATCGAGGGATACCGGATGGCCGTCAACGAAGCTTGCCGACGGCTCACGACATGAACAACGGAGCTCGGGTACCGGCATCGATCGCCGAGCTGCCGTCGCTGCCGGTTGCGGCGCGCGCTGGCCGGGTCCGGGAGCGCCTCGCTGAGGCCGGTGTCGACGCCCTGGTGCTCACCAACCTGCGCAACATCCGTTACCTCACCGGGTTCACCGGGTCAGCAGCGGTGGGTTTCGTCCTGCCCGATCGTCTGGTGCTCCTCACCGACGGCCGCTATCGCGATCAGGCGTCAATCCAACTTGCTGCAAGTGGGGTTGACGCGGAGATCGTGGTGGCGATCACCGTTGCCGCGCAGGCGCAGGCGGCAGGACCCATCGTGTCGGGTTTGGCCCGCCTGGGGCTCGAAGCCGACCACGTGAGCTGGTCGCGACAGCGAGCGTTCGCTGCGGACTGGTTCCCCGACGCGCAGCTGGTCCCCACCTCCGGCATCGTCGAGGCAGAGCGGGCAGTGAAGGACACGGCCGAGGTGGCGCGCATCGCCCATGCGGCGAGCATCGCCGATGAGGCGTTGCGGCGGGTGGCCCCGAGTCTGGGCGATGACAAGACCGAGCGGGAGATCGCCCTTGCTCTCGACGATCTCATGCGCCAACTCGGGGCCGAGGGGCCGAGCTTCGACACGATCGTCGCGTCGGGCCCGAATTCGGCCATGCCCCATCATCAACCCGGGGGCCGCCGCATCCTCGAAGGCGACCTGGTGGTGTGCGATTTCGGGGCGCTCGTCGATGGCTACGCCTCCGATATGACCCGCACGTTCGTCGTCGGTGATCCCTCATCGCAACAGCGCGAGATGCTCGAGTTGGTGTGTGCCGCCGAGCAGGCCGGCGTCGATGCCGTTCGGGCAGGAGCAGCCGCGGTCGACATCGATCGGGCGTGCCGTGAGGTCATCGTGGCCGCCGGTCGCGGCGAGCAGTTCTCCCACGGCACCGGCCACGGGTTGGGCCTCGACATCCACGAGATCCCGTTCCTCGGTACTGCGGCCACAGCGACGCTCGCCCCGGGAAACGTGATCACAGTGGAGCCGGGCGTCTACTCTGCCGGCTTCGGCGGTGTTCGCATCGAGGACTGTGTCCTGGTGACGGCGGACGGCTGCCAGCCCCTCACGCATCATTCGAAGGATCCAAGATGCCTGCCATCACCACCAACGACCTGAAGAACGGCATCACGCTGCTGCTCGACAACGGACTGTGGACCGTCATCGACTTCCAGCACGTCAAGCCGGGCAAGGGCGGCGCGTTCGTTCGCACCACCTTGCGCAACTCCCGCACCGGACAGGTGGTCGACCGCACGTTCCGCGCTGCTGAGCGCGTCGAGCAGGCGATCGTCGAGCGTCGCGACATGCAGTTCCTCTACATGGACGGTGAGGAGTACGTGTTCATGGACACGGGCACCTACGACCAGATCAACGTGACCGAGGTGGCCCTCGGCGACGCAGCGAACTACCTCGTCGCCTCGATGGTGGCCAACATCGCCATGTACGGGGCCGAGATCATCGGCGTCGAGCTCCCCGCCTCGGTCGAGCTGACCATCACCGAGACCGAGCCGGGCATCCAAGGCGATCGCGTCTCCGGCGCTCGCAAGCCAGCCACGCTCGAGACCGGCAAGGTCATCCAGGTCCCGTTGTTCGTGAACCAGGGCGACAAGGTCAAGGTCGACACCCGCTCCGGCGACTATCTGACCCGGGTCTGAGTCTTCGATGATCGAAGGATCGAGATGACGGAGTTCCCGGGCGAGGACCGGCGGTCCGAGGCCCGGGAACGTGCGCTCGGGCTGCTGTATGAAGCGGAGACCAAGGGCTGCACGATCGACGACGCGCTCGCTGCTGCACCGATCGCCCCCGACGAGCTTGCCGTGGCGCTGGCGCGTGGCGTCGAGGCTCATCGCGACCAGCTCGACGAGTTGCTCGGTCGTCACGCAAAGGGCTGGACGGTGCCGCGCATGGCCATGCTCGATCGCACCGTGCTGCGGATCGCCACGTTCGAGTTGCTCGAGCGGCCCGAGACGCCCGTCGCGGTCGTCTTGAACGAGGCGGTCGAGCTGGCCAAGGGTTATGGCTCCACCGACGACACGTACAGCTTTGTCAATGGCGTGCTCTCGGCGATCGCTGCCGAGGTCCGGGGACCTGGAGACACGGTCCGCTGACCTGAAGACACGGTCCGCTGAAACGGCAAGTTCTTCCCTCGTTTTCCTCAACTTCCTCGATCGCGCACCGATTGGTCGTATCACGAGCACACGACGTGCTCTCCGGCCATGGATGGTCCGCAGCAAACGGCGAGGAACGCCGACCGCGACACGGAGGATTCCCATGGCCATCAGTCCAGTTCGTTCCGACTCGATCGGGCAGCTGCTCGCCAACCCGACCGGGAGCCAGGCGAATCGAGCCCGTGAGAACGCCTCGCCCGAGCGTGCCGAGCGTCGTGACGCCATCCGCGTCGAGCTCAGCCCCGAGGCCCGCAAGGCGGCACAGAACGCGGCGGTCACCAACGCCAACCATCAAGCTGCGGCCAGTGCTGACTTCTTCAGTTCGGCCGAGGGTCTCTCGGCGTTGCCTCACCGATCCTCGACCCAGCGCCGCGTCTGACCGCGCCGGGGTGACGCGGGCGCCGGATGTGGTGCCCGAGAGAATTTTCTCGACGATCGTCATCCGATGAGGGTGTGGCTTCGTATTTAGCAGTGAAACACCTCAGCGTTGTCCGGAGGGGGCGGCGCTCCACAGGAGGAGTCACTGATGAAGACAAAGACCCTGATCGCCACTGCTGTCGCTTCGGCCATCGCGCTCACCCCGGCGACTGCGTTCGCCAGCGGCAAGGGCTCGCCGGCCCCTGAGCCCGCTCCCAAGCCCACGCTGGCCGAAGTGCTGCTGTCGGACAAGGCCTACGACGATGCCAATGGCTTCGACCGCAGTTGGAAGGACTTCGACATCGTCACCCAGGCGGTGTTGGCGTTCCCCGACCTCACGGCCGCGGCACTCGATCCCACGGCGTCGCTGACCGCGTTCTTGCCGACCGACAAGGCGTTCTGGCTCTTCTACTGGGAGCTGACCGGCAAGAAGGCCCAGTCGGAGAAGGAGATCTTCGATGCCCTCGCCACCAACCCGGCGCTCAAGTCGATCCTCGAGTACCACATCGTGCCGAGCAAGATCCCGGCCTCTGCCGCGGTGAAGGCCAACGGCGCTGTGCTCCCCACGCTCCTGAAGGACGCGACGATCACGGTGCGGGTCAAGCACGGTCATCATCACAAGAAGGCTCCCACGATCATCTTGAAGGACCTCGACAAGAACGATGGCAACCCGCGGGTGGTGGCCACGGACATCGGTGGTGAGGCTTCCAACGGCTACGCCCATGGCATCGATGCCGTGTTGCGTCCGCTCGATCTGCCCTGACCAACCACCTCGCCATCAGGCGTGAACCAAGTGACCGGGGGCCGACGCAGCAACTGCGTCGGCCCCCGCTGTCGTTTTCGAGCCGGACCCGAAACAGCTCGACGAGACCTCGGGCGCTCGGGGCGCGGACCGCCGAGGCGCTATCGTCGGAGTTCGACCGTGAAGCGAGTCCCGTGAGGCTCGTACGGACGAAAGGGAGTTCCACCTTGGTTCCTTCTGTGCCTGCGCCCCCGAATGGGGGCGTTTTTCGTGCCCGGACGCAGGTGATGTCCGCCGACGACGTGAATCGGGCCATCACCCGCATCGCTCACGAGATCCTCGAGCGCAACCACGGCCTCGACGGCGTCGCCGTCATCGGCATGCAGCGCGGTGGCGTGTGGCTCGCCGAACGACTCGGCGACGCGCTGCAGCGCATCGACGGCGAGCCGACCACCGGAGCACTTCCCATCGGAGCGCTCGACGTGGCCCTCTATCGCGACGACATCGGACTACGGCCGATCGCGCGGCAGAACCCGACGATGATCCCGTTCGATCTCAACGGCCGTCACGTGGTCCTCGTCGACGACGTGCTCTTCACCGGCCGCACGGTGCGCGCCGCGCTCAACGCTGTCGGCGACTTCGGCCGTCCTCGTAGCGTGCAGCTGGCAGTGATGATCGATCGGGGGCATCGCGAGCTGCCGATCCGACCGGACTTCGTGGGCAAGAACCTCCCGACCCGTCGAGACGAGTTGGTGCGGGTGAGTCCCGACGGCGTGGTCATCGGCGAGCTGGTGCACGAGTCGGCGCCGACCGCTGCGGAGGTGACGTCATGACCGATCTGCTCGCTGACCCTCCCAAGGACTTCCTCACGGTGGAAGGACTGTCGCGACCGCTGCTCGCCGAGTTGCTGCAGTTGGCGGCGACGATGGCCGAGGTGGGGGAGCGACCCATCCCCAAGGTGCCCGCGCTGCGGGGCCGAACGGTGGTCAGTGTGTTCTTCGAGGACTCCACGCGAACGCGGATGAGTTTCGAGACTGCCGCACGACGGCTGAGCGCCGATGTGGTCAACTTCGCCGTCGGTTCATCGAGCGTGAACAAAGGTGAGTCGCTCCGCGACACCATCGAGACCATCGAAGCAATGGGAGTTGACGCGCTGGTCGTGCGCCACAAGTCCTCGGGTGCGCCACAGCAGATCGCCGGGTGGGCGCAGGCCAGCGTCATCAACGGTGGCGATGGTTGGCATCAGCACCCGACACAAGCGCTGCTCGATGCTTTCACGATTGCCGAGGCGCGCGGCACGCTGCACGACGAGGCGCCGCTGGCCGGCCAACGCATCGCCATCGTCGGCGACATTGCGCACAGCCGGGTGGCGCGCAGTGACGTCGAGGTGTTCGCTGAGCTCGGCGCCGACGTCGTGCTGGTTGCTCCCAAGACCTTGTTGCCGTGGTCGCTCGAGGGCTGGCGCTGCTCGGTCAGCCATCGCCTCGACGACGTCCTCGGCGACATCGACGTCTGCTATCTGCTGCGTATGCAGCTCGAGCGTCAGCAGGCCTCGCTGGTGCCGAGCCTTCGGGAGTACACCGATCTGTACGGGCTCACCATCGAGCGAGCCAAGCACCTGCGCTCCGATGCGCTCATCATGCATCCCGGTCCCATGAACCGGGGTGTGGAGATCGATGCCGATGTGGCCGATCTGCCCCGTTCGCTCATCACCCGCCAGGTCACCAACGGCGTGGCGGTGCGGATGGCTGTCCTGTTCTGGCTGCTCGGATCCAAGCCCCGGCGGGGCGAGCGGCTGTCGTCTCGTGAGGAGGTCCGGTGATGTCCCAGTCATCAGCAAAGCAGTCAACGGCTACACAGCCATCAGCAGTGCAGTCGATGGTGCTCAAAGGCGGCGAGGTGATCGATGGCTCCGGCCGTCGCCGCGCCGACGTGGTGGTGGAGGACGGCCGCATCGTCGCCGTCGGCGCCGACCTGAGTGGTGACGTGATCATCGACTGCGGGGGATGCCTCGTGTCGCCGGGTTTCGTGGATCTCCATACCCACCTGCGCGAGCCCGGCAAGGAAGAAGCAGAGACCATCGAGACCGGCTCACGGGCCGCGGCACTGGGTGGGTACACCGCGGTGGTTGCCATGCCCAACACGACACCGGCCATCGATTGTGCTGCCGTGGTGCGCGAGGTGCTCGAGCTCGGCCGCCGCGCCCAACTCGTGGACGTGTACTGCTCTGGTGCCATCACCGTGGGTCGCAAGGGCGAACAGCTCGCGCCGATGGCCGAGATGGCCGCGCTCGGGGTGCGCCTGTTCACCGATGACGGCGCCGGCGTGCAGGACACCCGGCTCATGCGACGGGCCATGGAGTACGCGGCCACGTTGGGCGTCACGCTCGCCCAACATTGCGAGGACGACGCCATGGCCAATGGTGGCGTGATGCACGAAGGTGAGTGGTCATCGAGGTTGGGCCTGCCGGGTCAGCCGGCGGAGGCCGAGGAGCTGATGGTCATGCGCGATCTCGCGCTGGCGCGGCTCACTGGTGCCCGCATCCACTTCCAGCACATGTCGACAGCAGGATCGGTTGACATGATCCGCCGGGCTCGTGCCGCGGGCCAGAAGGTGAGCGCTGAGGCGACCACGCATCACTTCACACTCACCCATGCCGAGTGCGCGTCGTACGACACGGTGTTCAAGGTGAACCCGCCGCTGCGAACGGCGCAGGACGTGGTGGCGGTGAAGGCCGGCCTGTTCGACGGGTCGCTCGACTGCATCGCCACCGATCACGCACCGCACGCGCCGGCCACGAAGGAGCTGCCCTTCGATCAGGCCCCTCCAGGGATGCTCGGCCTCGAGACCGCATTGGCGCTCGCCCTGACCGAACTGCACATGCCCATCGAACAGGTGCTGGCGCTGATGAGCTGGCAGCCCGCCGCGATCGCCGGCATCGATGACGCCCACGGGGCGGTGGCGGTGGGTCGCCCGGCCAACCTGTGCGTGGTCGATCCGACGACGACCTGGGTGGTCGACGCCACCAAGCTGGCGTCCAGGTCCCGCAACACCCCCTACGTCGGGCGCACCCTCACCGGTCGTGCGCGCCACACGGTCTACAGCGGGGCGCTGGTCGTTCGCGATGGCGAGGCGCTGCGATGACCGCTGGACCCTCAACTGGAGTGAGCGTGAATCTATATGCGGCACTGTGTATGACTATGCATATGATCTTGGGCAAAGGATGGTCCGAATGACTGCAATCCAAGAAGCCGCCCTCGTCCTGGCCGACGGTGAGGTGTTCGAAGGCGAGGCCATCGGAGCCGAACATCCCATCAGCTCCGGCGAGGTCGTGTTCAACACGGTGCTGTCCGGCTACCAGGAGGTCATCACCGACCCCAGCTACGCCGGACAGATCATCACCTTCACGTACCCGCACATCGGCAACTACGGCGTGAACACGACCGACCACGAGAGCCGCAAGCCGTTCGCCCGTGGGGTCATCGTGCGCGATCTGGCCCGCCGGTACTCGAACCATCGAGCCGACTACTCGCTCGACGCGTTGCTGCGGGCCAAGGGCATCGCCGGCATCGCCGGCATCGACACCCGGCGCCTCACCCGCCATCTGCGCGACGCCGGGGCAATGCCCGGTGCCTTTGGTACGGCGACGCAATCGCAACTCCTGGCAGCGGCCAAGGCCGAGAAGGGCACCGGGGGAGTGGACCTCGTGAGCGAGGTGACCACCGACGCGCCGTACACCTTCGGCGACGGCAAGTTCCGTGTCGCCGCCTACGACTTCGGGATCAAGACCACGATCCTGCGCCATCTCTCCGGCATCGCCACGGTCGAGGTGGTGCCCGCCCACACGTCAGCGGCCGAGCTGCTCGATCGCCCGCTCGACGGCGTGTTCCTGTCCAACGGTCCGGGTGACCCGGAGATGGTCGAGACGGCCAGCGCCAACATCCGAGCATTGCTCGAGGCGCGCGTTCCCATCTTCGGCATCTGTTTGGGTCATCAGCTGCTCTCCCGGGCACTGGGGGGTAGCACCTTCAAGCTGCCGTTCGGTCACCACGGTGGCAACCATCCGGTGCGCGATCTGCGCACCGGCAAGGTGGAGATCACCAGCCAGAACCACAACTTCTGCGTCGATCCCGATTCGCTCACCGGCGTCGCCGAGATCACCCACCTCAACCTCAACGACCACACCAACGAAGGGATGCGCGTGCTCGACGCACCAGCGTTCAGCGTCCAGTACCACCCCGAAGCCGGGCCCGGACCGCATGACAGCCAGTATCTGTTCGCCGAGTTCGCCGATCTCATGTCGGCCAACCCGGTTCGCGTCAAGGGCGGTTGCTGATGCCTCGTCGTGACGACATCGAATCGATCCTGCTGATCGGATCCGGCCCCATCGTCATCGGTCAGGCCTGTGAGTTCGACTACTCCGGTACGCAGGCGTGTCGTGTGCTCAAGGCCGAGGGCTATCGGGTCATCCTGGCCAACTCGAACCCGGCCACGATCATGACCGACCCCGACTTCGCGCATCGCACCTATGTCGAACCCCTCACCACGGATGTGCTCGAAGCCATCATCGCCAAGGAGAAGCCCGACGCGGTGCTCCCGACCCTCGGTGGTCAGACCGCCCTCAACCTCGCCATGTCGCTGTACGAGCGCGGTGTGGTCGGCGGGTCGGGTATCGAGCTCATCGGCGCCAACGCCGATGCCATCGCCACGGCCGAGGATCGTGAGCTGTTCAAGAAGGCCATGATCGAGATCGGCCTGGGCGTGCCCCGCAGTGGCACGGCGCACAACATGGACGAGGCCATGCGCATCGTCGAGGAGATCGGCCTGCCGATCATCATCCGCCCCGCCTACATCCTCGGGGGCCGAGGCACCGGCATCGCCGAGAACATGGACGAGTTCCGTCGTCTCGCCGCCAATGGCCTCGACGCCAGCCCCATCTCCGAGATCTTGATCGAGACGTCCATCAAGGGGTGGAAGGAGTACGAGCTCGAGGTCATGCGCGACCGCGCCGACAACTGCGTGATCATCTGCTCGATCGAGAACGTGGACCCGATGGGCGTGCACACCGGTGACTCCATCACCGTGGCGCCGGCTCAGACGCTCAGCGACGTCGAGTACCAGATCATGCGCGACGCCGCGTTCGCCTGCATCCGGCGAGTCGGTGTCGAGACCGGCGGCTCCAACGTGCAGTTCGCGGTGAACCCGCTCACCGGTGACCAGGTCGTCATCGAGATGAACCCGCGTGTTTCGCGCTCGTCGGCGTTGGCGTCGAAGGCCACCGGATTCCCCATCGCCAAGATCGCGGCAAAGCTGGCGGTGGGGTACACGCTCGACGAGATCCCCAACGACATCACCAAGGCCACGCCGGCCAGTTTCGAACCCACCATCGACTACGTGGTCACCAAGATCCCGCGATGGGCCTTCGAGAAGCTGCCCGGCACGTCGGGCATCCTCGGGACCCAGATGCAGTCGGTGGGCGAGGCCATGGCCATCGGCCGCACGTTCCCCGAGAGCCTGCAAAAGGGCCTTCGTTCGCTCGAGCAAGGTCGCGCCGGGCTCAACTGTGATCCGGGTGAAGCGGTCACCGATTCGCTCAGCGACGCCGAGTTGCTCGCCGCTGCCGTCATCCCCACCCCCGATCGTCCGTTCCAGCTCGAGGCGCTGCTGCGTCGCGGTATGAGCGTCGACGAGATCCATGAAGCAACAAAAGTTGACGTGTGGTTCCTCGATCAGATGTTGATGATCACGCAGGAGCGGGCCCATCTCGCCGAGGTCGGCTTTGCCAACATGACCAAGGCGGAGTGGAAGCGGGCCAAACGGCTCGGCTTCTCCGACGCCCAGTTGGCCTATCTCTGGAACCGGTCCGAGGCTGATGTGCGCGCAGCGCGCTTGGGCCTCGGTGTGGCGGCGGTGTTCAAGACGGTCGACACCTGCTCGGCCGAGTTCGAAGCGGCGACGCCGTATCACTACTCGACCTATGAGGACACCAGCGAGGTCCGGCCCAGCGATCGTCGCAAGGTGATGATCCTCGGTTCCGGTCCCAACCGCATCGGGCAGGGCATCGAGTTCGATTACTGCTGTGTGCACGCGTCGTTCGCACTGCGCGATGCCGGGTTCGAGACCATCATGGTGAACTGCAACCCCGAGACGGTCTCCACCGACTACGACACCAGCGATCGGTTGTACTTCGAACCGCTCACCTACGAAGACGTCATGAACGTCATCGACGCCGAGCAGCCGGAGGCGATCGTGGTCAGCCTCGGCGGACAGACCCCGCTCAAACTGGCCGGTCGCCTACCGCGCCATCTCGTGGTGGGTACCAGTCCCGACTCCATCGACGCTGCCGAGGACCGGGATCGTTGGAACTCGCTGTGTGCCCGGCTCGAGATCCCGCAACCGGCCGGTGGCACCGCGGTCACGACCGAGCAAGCCCTCGCCATCGCCGATCGCATCGGGTTCCCGGTGTTGGTGCGACCGAGCTACGTGCTCGGCGGGCGGGCCATGCAGATCGTGTACGACGTGCCCGGTCTCGAATCGGCCATGGCGGAGTTGGCCGGCTTCGGTTCGCTCGGACGCGAGGGCGGGCTGTCGGCCACCCGGCCGGTCCTCGTCGATCGTTTCCTCGAGGACGCAACTGAAGTTGACGTGGATGCCATTCGCGACCACACCGGTGAGTTGCTCATCGGGGGAGTCATGGAGCACGTCGAGGAAGCCGGGGTCCACTCCGGTGACTCGGCCTGTGCCCTGCCGCCGCCGAACCTTCCCGACCACGTGATCGCCACCATCAGCGACTACGTGCGAGAGATCGCGGCGGAACTCCAGGTGATCGGGCTCATCAACGTGCAGTTCGCGGTGAAGGGCTCCCAGGTGTTCGTCATCGAGGCGAACCCCCGGGCCAGCCGCACGGTCCCGTTCGTGGCCAAGGCCACCGGCGTGCCCCTAGCCAAGGTGGCCAGTCGCGTCATGCTCGGGGCGTCGTTGAGCGAGCTCCGCACCGAAGGCCTGCTGCGCGAACCCGTCCGCGGTCATGTCTCGGTGAAGGAGGCGGTCCTCCCGTTCAACCGATTCCCCGAGGTCGACACCGTCCTCGGCCCCGAAATGCGTTCCACCGGTGAGGTCATGGGTATCGACACCACCTTCGGGCTGGCGTTCGGCAAGAGCCAGACGGCGGCGGGCAACGAGCTGCCCACCAGCGGCCGGGTGTTCTTCTCGCTGGCCGATCGCGACAAGCGCGCCGGACTGCCGGTGGCCAAGGTCTTCCAGGATCTCGGTTTCACCTTCGCCGCCACCGCGGGCACCGCTGCGTTCCTCGAGGACAACGGCGTGGCGGTGGAGATCGTGGTGGCCAAGGTCGGTGAGCCCGATGCTCCCGGGGTGGTCGACGCGGTCGACCTCATCGCCACCGGTCAGATCGCATTGGTGGTCAACACGCCGAGGGGCAAGGGCAGCCGAGCCGACGGCTATCAGATCCGCACCGCCGCGACGGTGCACCGGGTGAGCTGTCTCACGACAGTGTCGGCTGCGCTGGTGGCGGCGCAGGGCATGGACGAGCAAGCTCGCTTGCCGCTCACCGTCCGCTCCCTGCAGGAGTACCACGGCCAGTGAGGCTGCCTGGTGCTCGTGTCCTGCGGCGTCCATCGCTGCGTCGCGTCGTCGGCGGGCTGCGCCGCCCCGACATCGATCTCACGGCGCGGCTCGGCGCGCTCACCTTGCCCAACCCGGTGATGACCGCGTCGGGCACCGCCGGCCACGGCGACGAGCTCGGCTCGTATCTCCAACTCGACACGCTGGGCGCGGTCACGGTGAAGTCGCTGGCGGCCTTCGAGTGGGCCGGCAACCCGCCGCCGCGGCTGCATCCCACTGCGGCAGGAATGCTCAACTCCATCGGGCTACAGGGACCGGGCATCGAACGCTGGCTGGCCGACGAGCTGCCGGTATTGGCGGGGTGTCGGGTGGTCGTGTCCATCTGGGGTCGCACGGTCGCCGACTACGAAGCGGCGGCGACGATGTTGGCTGACGCTCCCGACAACGTGGTTGCGCTCGAGGTCAACCTCTCTTGCCCCAACCTCGACGGGGGACGCCATCTGTTCGCCCACGATGCTGGCCTCACCCGCGAGGTCATGGCCGCCACCGCGGTGTTCACGCGCCCTCGGTTCGCCAAGCTCAGCGCCAACACCATCGAGTTGCCGCGCATCGCCACGGCCGCAGGCGAGGCGGGAGCTGACGCCGTCACGGTGGCCAACACGATGTTGGGCATGGTGATCGACATCGAACAACGCAAGCTGGCCCTCGGTGGCGGCGGGGGAGGCCTCTCGGGCCCGGCGATCCATCCCATCGCGGTGCGGGCGGTGTTCGAGGTCCGTGCCGCCAACCCCTCGCTTCCGATCATCGGTGTCGGCGGCATCGCCTCTGGCCGCGACGCCATCGAGATGATCATGGCGGGAGCGAACGCCGTACAGGTCGGCACGGCCAGCTTCGCCGATCCACGGGCGCCGGCGCGAGTGCTCGACGAGATGCGCGAGTGGTGCCGTTCGCACGGGGTGAACCGCCTCGACGAGATCATCTCGGCCGCCCAACCCGATCGGAGCTGACATGACCACATTGGACTTCACCGGCGAGCCTCGGGTGTCGCGCCGTCATCTCGCGCTCGCTCTCGACGTCGAGTCGCTGGCCGAGGCGATCGAGCTCGCCCGGCCGCTGCAGCCATATTTCGCCGTTGCCAAGGTCGGGCTCGAGCTCTTCAGCGCTCATGGTCCCGATGCCGTAGCGGCAATGCGCGACCTGGGTTTCGATGTGTTCCTCGACGTGAAGCTCCACGACATCCCCAACACCGTCGGCAAGGCGGCGACCGTGCTGGGCCGCTTGGGGACCCGCTATCTCACGATGCATGCATCCGGTGGGGTGCCCATGCTCCGGGCCGGCGTCGAGGGCCTGGCCACCGGCGCCAGCGCGGCCGGGCTCGAGTCACCGATCGCGTTGGGCGTGACCGTCCTCACGAGTGATGCGGAAGCCCCGGTCGAAGTGTTCGAGGCGCGCGCCATCGCCGCTCGCGAGAGCGGATGCGGCGGCCTCGTGTGCGCAGTGGCCGAAGCCTCCAGGGCCAAGGCGATCGCCCCGTCGCTCATCGTCGTCACCCCGGGTATCCGTCCCGCCGGTGTCGCGGCCAACGATCAGGGCCGCCCGGCAACACCGGCTGCGGCGTTGGCGGCGGGCGCCGACCTGTTGGTGATCGGTCGTGCCGTGACGGCTGCTGCTCACCCAGTGGAAGCGGCTCGTCGCATCCTCGCCGAATTGGACGGCGTCTGAGCCGCGTGTTGGCTGACCTGGTCGAACAGGTGTTCCCCAACCGCGATTGACCTGGTCGACGGCACCGACTAGAAGTGAGAAATGCCCAAGCAACCAGCTGCTGCAGCCTCCAAGTCGAAGGCCCGCAAGGTCACCCCGTCGGACAAGATCCCGCGTACGCCGCGCCAGAAGAAGGCCCTCGCGTCGGCCCCCCGACGCTCCGCCCCGGTGCAGCGCGCTGCGGTCTCGATCGAGGAGTTGGTGGCCGCTGGCGCCGGCGACATCCCGTCGCTGCGCAAGATCGCCAAGTCCATGCAGACCATCGAGAAGGCGGAAGCCGAGATCGTCGAGTCGGTCACGCGGGCTCGCGAGAAAGGCACCAGCTGGGCCGTGATCGCGCAAGCGCTCGGTACCAGCCGCCAGAACGCCCAGCAGCGCTTCGGTCGATGACTCGCAGGGCCGCCTTCGGGCGGCCCTCCGTCGTTGTCAACCAGAGTTGCGCGCCTCGATCTCTGGGTCGGATGACGGCTGCGGTGATGGTTCCGCCGATCGGCGATGTCCCCGTAGCGGATCGTGGTGTCGCGAAGCAACCCCGCTGCGACCTGGCGCCGGCTGCTCGTGTGTCCGCTGTTGCGCGTGTGTCGCTGGCTATGGTGATCGCCATGGCAACCCCTCCGCAGCTCACACCCGAACAGCGCCAGGCCGCACTGGCCAAGGCCGCCGAAGCCCGCACCGCTCGGGCCGAAGTCAAGAACAAGCTCAAGATCGGCTCGCTGAGCCTGGCCGAGGCGCTCGCCGCTGCCGACAGCGACGACGTCGTGGGCAAGCTCAAGGTCCAAGCTCTGCTCGAGTCGCTTCCCGGTCTCGGCAAGGTCAAGGCCAAGCGCCTCATGGAGGAGATCGGCATCGCCGACACCCGGCGCGTCCGGGGCCTGGGACCCCAGCAGCGTCAGGCCCTGCTCGATCAGCTCTCCTGAGCGGGCGCAGCGCCCTGTGACTTCCGGCGTGTCGTGATCATCGTCCTCTCCGGCCCCGGCGGTGTCGGGAAGGGCACCATCGTTCGAGAACTCGTTCGCGTCGATCCGCTCCTGTGGCTCAGCCGATCCTGGACCACCCGGGCCCAACGGCCCGGTGAAGCGGACGACGCGTACGTGTTCGCCACGCGTGACGCCTTCGAGCGTCGGCTGGCCGACGACGGATTCCTCGAGCACACCGAGTTCCTCGGGAACTACTACGGCACACCGGTCCCAGAGGCTCCCGATGGCCTCGACGTGCTCCTCGAGATCGAGGTCGATGGCGCGCAGCAGGTCCGCCAGATGAACCCCGACGCCTTGCTCATCTTCGTCCTGCCCCCATCGACGGCAGAGCAGGAGCGACGTCTGCGGGGTCGGGGTGACCCCGAGGAGAAGGTGCAGCAGCGCATCCGCAAGGCTCTCGACGAAGAGCCGGTGGGCCGAGCGCTGGCCGACCATCTGGTGGTCAACGACGACCTCGATCGCACTGTGGCTGAGGTGGCGGACATCATCAGCGCTGCTCGCCGGTCGCGCGGGGTCGCACAACCCTGATCTCCAGATTCCCCACGGCGGGAATCACGACGCAGATCGAACCCCTCATCCAGGCACTGAACCCCTCATCCAGGCACTGAACCCTCATCCAGGTGCTGGGCGGTGCCGACTGCTACGATCGACGGGCCGCCCACGCGGCTCTAGCTCTGGAGACTTCCTGATGGCACGTGCGCACGATTCGATGATCTACCCCCCGATCGAAAACCTGCTCGGCAAGGTCGACTCGAAGTTCACACTGGTCACGCTGGCCGCCAAGCGGGCACGGCAGATCAACAGCTACTTCAACCACCTCGGTGATGGCCTCGGTTCCATGGTCCCGCCCCAGGTCGCCTCGCTGTCGCGCAAGCCGTTGTCCATCGGGTTCGAAGAGGTCTCGGCCGACAAGATCGGCTACGTCCGGATTGTCCGCGACGAAGAGACGGTCGAGGGCGACGACGTTTCGGCCGCCGGTGTGCCGGATGCCGACGCATCGGCCGAGGTGCCCGAGCAGGCCTGAGCGCCTGCTCGCGGCGATGTGCTGAGCCCATGAGCAACCGCCCGTCGTCGATGGCCGGCTCCGGCGGAGAACCTTCCCCAAAATCGGCTGCGTCGACACCGCGCGGCCTCGCCGGTAAGCGCATCGTGTTGGGTGTCACCGGCGGGATCGCCGCCTACAAGGCCATCGACGTCTGTCGACGGCTGGTCGACGCCGGGGCGCACGTCTCGCCCATCATGACGTCGGGCGCCGAGCATTTCGTCGGACGGACCACCTTCTCGGCGCTGGCGTCCGAGCCGGTCCAGTCGTCGCTGTGGGACGAGGACAGCCCGATCCCGCACACCCGACTCGGTCAGGGTGCGGACGCGGTGGTGGTCGCTCCAGCGACGGCACGCCTCATCGGCGCCTATACGGCGGGCATCAGCAGCGATCTTCTCACCGCCACCTTGCTGGCGACCCGGTCCCCGGTGCTGGTGTGCCCGGCGATGCACACCGAGATGTGGGAGCACCCGGCAGTGCAGGAGAACTTGGCCACCTTGCGTCGCCGTGGCGTGACCGTGCTCGAACCGGAGTCCGGTCGACTGGCCGGCGGCGACGTCGGCCACGGTCGACTTGCTGCCCCTGAGCGCATCGTGGCCGCCATCGACGGGCTGTTCATCGAGCGGGATCTCGTGGGGAAGCGCATCTTGGTCAGCGCCGGCGGCACCCGTGAGCCGATCGACGCCGTGCGCGTCATCACCAATCGCTCGTCGGGCAAGCAAGGCACCGCTGTCGCCGAGGAAGCCTTCGCCCGAGGCGCTTCGGTCACGTTGGTCACCACCATGGCGCTCCCGGTGAGCCCCGGCATCGAGGTGGTCCGGGTGGACACCGCCGCCGAGATGGCCGACGCCGTCTTGTCCCGATCCGATCATCTCGACGTGATCATCATGGCGGCCGCGGTGGCCGACTTCCGTCCCGCCGATCCCCGCGCAGGCAAGATCAAGAAGGAGGCGGGGGCTCCGCAGATCGTGCTCGAGCCCACCGTCGACATCCTCGCCACGCTGGGAGGCAAGAAGCGCCCCGGCCAGGTCCTGGTCGGCTTCGCCGCCGAGACCGACGACCTTCGGGCCCACGCGGCAGCCAAGCTCGCTCGCAAGAACCTCGACTTCATCGTGGCCAACGACGTTTCGGCCGCCAACGTCGGTTTCGAGCACGAGACCAATGCAGTGACGATCCTCGCTGCCGATGGAAGCACCACCAACGTCGCGCTGGCCGACAAGCGCGTCATTGCCCAAGCGATTCTTGACCGGATTGCTAGGGTTTCCCTCGCTCTCTGAGCTACCCCTACAAGGAGAAACATCGTGAGACGCTGGACCTTCACTTCGGAGTCCGTCACCGAGGGCCATCCCGACAAGATGGCCGACCAGGTGTCCGACGCAGTGCTGGACGCCATCTTGGCCGAGGATCCGAAGGGCCGTGTCGCATGTGAGACCTTGCTCACCACCGGCCTGTGCGTCGTGGCCGGCGAGATCACCACGACGGCCTATGTCGACATCCCCAAGCTGGCCCGCGGTGTCATCAACTCCATCGGGTACGACAACGCGCTCTACGGCTTCGACGGGAACACCTGCGGCGTGATCGTGTCCATCGACGAGCAGAGCCCCGACATCGGCCAAGGCGTCGACGCCTCGGAGGAGGTGCGCTCCGGCAAATCCGGCGAGGACATCATCAACTCCCAGGGCGCTGGCGACCAGGGGATGATGTTCGGTTACGCCTGTGACGAGACCCCCGATCTCATGCCGCTGCCGATCTGGCTGGCCCATCGCATGGCCGAGCGCCTCAGCGAGGTCCGACGCTCGGGTGTGGTTCCTTATCTCCGGCCCGACGGCAAGACCCAGGTCACCTTCGACTACGAAGACGGTAAGCCGGTTCGGCTGCGCACCGTGCTCATCTCCACCCAGCACGGTCACGGCGTTGACCGCGACTCCGACATCCGTCCCGATCTCATCGAGAACGTGATCCGTCCGGTCATCCCGGAAGCGTTCGCCGATGACGACTACACCGTCTATGTCAACCCGACTGGACAGTTCATCCTCGGTGGACCGCACGCCGACACCGGCCTGACGGGCCGCAAGATCATCGTCGACACCTACGGGGGCATGGGCCGCCATGGCGGCGGAGCTTTCTCGGGCAAGGACCCCTCGAAGGTCGACCGCTCGGCCGCGTACGCCGCTCGTTGGGTCGCCAAGCACGTCGTCGCCTCGGGCGCGGCAAGCCGCTGCGAAGTCCAGGTCGCCTACGCAATTGGTGTTGCGCACCCGGTGTCGCTCTACGTCGAGACGTTCGGCACCGCCAAGGTCGATGAGACCAAGATCGAAGAAGCCGTGCGCGGCGTGTTCGACCTCCGTCCCGCAGCGATCGTGCGCGATCTCGATCTGCGCCGCCCGATCTACCGCAAGACCGCGGCCTACGGGCACTTCGGTCGTCCCGGCTTCAGCTGGGAAGAGACGTCGAAGCTCTCGGAGTTCAAGGCTGCTCTGGGTTTGTGACGTCCTCGTCCGGGGATCGTCCTGGTCCGTCGACGGGATCGGTCGATGAGCGACAGCTCGTCGTTCGGGTGTTGATCGACGAACCAGCCATCACCAAGCAATTCGACTACGTGGTCCCGCCTGAGATGCGGGACCACGTGCGCGTCGGGACCATGGTCCGCGTCTCACTCGGGCCGAGACGGGTGGGTGGCTGGATCGTGGCCATCGATCCCGAACCGTCAACTCATGTTGCACTCAAGCCCATCGCCAAGGTGACGGGTTGGGGCCCGTCGCCCGACGTCATCGATCTGTGTCGATGGGTGGCGTGGCGATGGGCCGGCCGCGTCGGACCCGCCCTCGTCGCTGCTTCGCCGCCCGGTGCGGTGCCCGGCCTCCCAGCACCCGAACGGCCTGGTCCGGCGATCATGGCGCCGATGCAAGCCGAGGCCGCTGAGTTCTTCGCTGGATCGGCGGGACACCACGACGTCGCGGTGCTCCGGCTGCCTCCCGCGTCCGACCCGATGAGCGTCGTCATGGCTGCCGTCGCTCTGGGAGACGTGCTGGTGGTGACGGCATCGGTGGATGCGGCGAAGGCCATCGCCGCTCGACTACGACGAAGTGGCCGGCCGACGGCATTGGTCCCGCGCGATTGGGCTCGCGCTGCCGCGGGCGGATCGGCCGTCGTCGGAGCCCGTGCCGCAGTCCTCGCGCCGTGTCCCGGCCTGGCTGCGGTCGTGGTACTCGATGAGCACGACGAGGCTCTCGCCGAGGAGCGCGTCCCGTGTTGGCACGCGCGTGACGTCGCGATCGAACGGGCGAGAAGGGCCGGTGTGCCGTGCCTGCTGGTGTCTCCGTGTCCGAGCCTGGAGTCGCTGCAATTGCAGAGCACGTCGGGGGCCAGCGCGTTGATCCGCGTCTCGCGCAGCGAAGAACGAGCGGGATGGCCGCTGCTCGACGTGATCGATCGCAGCCGCGACCTTCCCAGCGAATCGGGGCCGATCTCGCCGCGTCTGTCCCGGTTGCTCCATCGCGATGCGGTGCCGGGCGATCGCGGCGATGGCCGAGTGGTGTGTGTGTTGAACCGCACCGGGACGGCGCGCATCTTGGGATGCAGCAGTTGTGGCGCTCTGGCCCGATGCGAGCGGTGTGGCGCGTCGGTGTCCCAACGGGGGGACAGTGAGCTGGAATGTCGTCGCTGCTCCACGATTCGACCGATGGTGTGCATCGGTTGCGGATCGACGCGGTTGTCGGCACGCCGACCCGGTGTCGCCCGCATCCGGGCCGATCTGGTGAAGATGCTGGGTGAGCCGGTCGCTGAACTGACGGCCAACTCCGATGATGCGGAACCGGCCGAACGGGTGGTGGTCGGCACCGAAGCAGCACTGCACCGTGTGCGCGACGCCAGGATCGTGGCGTTCTTGGACATCGATGACGAGCTGACCGCGCCTCGCTATCGAGCGGCCGAGCAGGCGATGTCCCTGCTTGCCCGCGCTGCACGCCTGGTCGGGGGCCGCAGCGATGGTGGTCGAATCGTGGTGCAGAGCCGGCTGCCTCGTCATCCGGTGCTCGATGCCGTGCTCCTGGCCGATCCCGGTCGCCTGGCGGCAGCGGAGCTGGAGCAGCGGCGCATGTTGCGGTTCCCGCCGAGCACGGCCATGGCGGCGGTGAGCGGTCCGGTGGCGGGTGAGTTCATTGCCGCGCTGGCCGACGCGGATCGCCGCGATGTCGAGATCCTCGGTCCTGCCGACGATCAATGGCTGGTTCGCGCCGAGGATCATCGCACGCTGTGCGACGCCCTGAGGTCGGTGGCGCGGCCGCAGGGACGAATGCGCATCGAGGTCGATCCGCTTCGCGTCTGAATCACTCATCTCCCGGCCGGTCCTGCCGAATGGCGGGATCGTGCACCACAGCGTTGTGGCACGAGAGGGGGGACATGTCCCGAGAGTTGGACCGCTTGCTCCATCTCGATGTGTCGTCCCGCGGCGTGTTGTGCGATGAGGACAACGCGTATGCGCACCGCCGCCTCGAGGACCTGGTGTTGCTCATCCGATCGCTCGATCATGTGCAGCGAGCCAACATCGTCATCGATCTCACCGACGATGCCCGGACGCGGGTCGAGGGGCTCATCGAGATCGACGGTCACCTCCTCGTGGCGCACGGTGAGGCCACCGCGGTGCGGGTGGCGGTGGACATCGTGATGGT
>JBFWVD010000077.1:0-21292 GCA_050246915.1 Acidimicrobiia bacterium
TCGGCGGCGGTGTCGCCGCTGCCGCTGCCGAGCGCCTCGGCGCCCGACACGATCTCCATGATCTCGGTGGTGATCGAGTCCTGGCGGGCCCGGTTCATGATGCGGCTGAGGTTGCGGATGAGCTCCTCAGCGTTGTCGGTGGCGGCCTTCATGGCCCGCTGACGGAAGGCGTGCTCCGATGCCGCAGCGTTGAGCATGGCGGCATAGACGCGAGCCTCGAGATAACGGGGCAGGAGTTCTTCGAGGATGACGGCCGGGCTCGGCTCGAACTCGAAATCGGCCTTCGACCCGTCTGGGGCGTCGGGCTTGCCATCGCCACCTTCGACCACCTCGTGACCGAGGGGGATGAGCGGGCGCTGCACGACTTCCTGCGAACCGGCCGAGGCGAAGCGGGTGTACACCAACTCCACCTTGTCGACCTCGCCCGCTTCGAACATCTCCCGCACCTTCGACGCGACGCGCTTGGCGTCTTCGTAGGTGGGGTTGTCGGTGAAACCGGTGTAGTTGGCGTCGATGCGATAGCCGCGGAAGCGGAAGTAGCCGTCGGCCTTCTTGCCCACCAGCACCAGCGAGTAGTCGAG
The DNA here is from genome assembly GCA_050246915.1 of Acidimicrobiia bacterium. Taxonomy (GTDB): domain Bacteria; phylum Actinomycetota; class Acidimicrobiia; order Acidimicrobiales; family Ilumatobacteraceae; genus JBFWVD01. Next base: position 582 of record JBFWVD010000077.1, read on the forward strand.
GCCTTGACTGGCGTACTTCTTCACTTCGCCTTCGGTGGCCCGGATGACGCCGGTGTTGTAGCCGCCGCACAGACCGCGGTCGGCGGTGAGAGCCACGAAGCAGACCTTCGACACCTTGTCGCGACCGTTCAGCAACGGTGAACGGACCTCTCCGCCGGCGGCCGCCAGATCCTTGACCACCGCGGTGATCTGATCGGAGTACGGCATGGCGGCGTGGACCCGCTGCTGGGCGCGCACGATACGGGAGCCCGCGATGAGCTCCATGGCGCGCGTGATCTTCTTGGTGGCCTGGACGCTGCGGATGCGGCGTCGAAGGATGCGCTCCTGACCTCCAGCCATCTCAGATCACTCGGTCGCCAGGGTCTTGGGCGTGTGCGCTTCGCCGAGCGCCTCAGCCGAGGTCGCGGTGGGGTTGGCCGAACCGGGAGCAGCCGTGGGGCTGCCCGAGGCGAGGAAGCTGGCCTTCACCGATGCCACGGCGTCCTCGATGCCCGTGGGCAGCGAACCGGCGGTGCGGATCTCGTCGAGCATGGAGGCGTAGCGGGTGCGGAACGCGTCGAGCAGATACTGCTCGAAGCCCTTCACATCGCTCACCGGCAGATCGTCGAGGAAGCCCTTGGTGCCGGCGAACACCGACACGACCTGCTCGGCCACCGGCATCGGCGAGTTGAGGGGCTGCTTGAGCAGCTCCACCAAGCGATAGCCACGCTCGAGCTGCGCCTTGGAGATGGCGTCGAGCTCGGAACCGAAGGTGGCGAAGGCCTCGAGCTCACGGAACTGGGCGAGGTCGAGCTTGAGCGTGCCCGACACCGACTTCATGGCCTTGATCTGAGCGGCGCCACCCACGCGGGACACCGAGATGCCCACGTCGACGGCGGGACGCACGCCGGCCTTGAAGAGGTCGTCCTGGAGATACACCTGGCCGTCGGTGATCGAGATCACGTTGGTCGGGATGTAGGCGGACACGTCGCCGGCCTTGGTCTCGATGATCGGGAGCGCAGTCAGTGAACCTGCGCCCTTTTCATCGGAGAGCTTCGCGGCACGCTCGAGCAGACGGCTGTGCAAGTAGAACACGTCGCCGGGGTAGGCCTCGCGGCCCGGCGGGCGTCGCAGCAGCAGCGACATCTGACGGTACGACTCGGCCTGCTTGGAGAGGTCGTCGTACACCACGAGGGCGTGCTCGCCGTTCTCCATCCAGTGCTGACCCATGGCGCAACCGGTGTACGGGGCGAGGTACTTGAACGGTGCCGGATCGGCGGCCGGAGCGTTGACCACGACGGTGTACTCGAGCGCCCCGCGCTGGCGGAGCGTCTCGACCGTCTGGGCCACGGTGGAGCCCTTCTGACCGATGGCCACGTAGATGCACTTCACGCCCAGACCCTTTTGGTTCAGGATCGTGTCGATGGCGATGGTGGTCTTGCCGGTCTTGCGGTCGCCGATGATGAGCTCACGCTGACCACGACCGATGGGGGTCATGGCGTCGACGGCCTTGATGCCGGTCTGCAGCGGCTCGTGCACCGGCTTGCGGCCGGTGATGCCGGGAGCCTGGATCTCGACGCGACGGTTGATGGCACCAACGAGCGGCCCACGGCCGTCGATGGGCTCGCCCATGGCGTTGACGACGCGGCCGAGCAGGGCGTCACCGACCGGCACCGACAAGATGCGGTTGGTGGCCTTGACGGTCTGGCCCTCTTCGATGCCGGCGGACTCGCCGAGCACCACGGCGCCGATGGACTCCTCGTCGAGGTTGAGGGCGAGGCCGAGGACGCCGTTCTCGAACTCGAGGAGCTCGTTCACAGCGGCTTCGGGGAGGCCCGACACCTTGGCGATGCCGTCACCGACTTCGGCGACGCGCCCTACGGTGCGCGCCTCGAGCGACGGCTGGAACCCCTCGAGGTTCTTGCGAATGGCCGCTTCGATGTCGGCTGCGGAAATGGTCAGCTCTGACACTTCATGACTCCGTGACTGTCGGGTCTCTTAGAGGAGGGACTTCAGCTGGTCGAGGCGGCGGCGCACCGAACCGTCGATGACGGTGTCGCCGACCTGGGCGACGAGGCCGCCCTTGATGGACTCGTCGATGATGACCTTGAGCTCGACGGTCTTGCCGGTGGCATTCTGCAACGCCGTGGTGAGACGAGCCTGCTGGTCGGGTGTGAGGGCGATGGCCGAGCGGACCTCGGCGATCACCTTGGCTTCCGACGATGCCGCACGACCGACGAGGCGGTCGATGATGGCGGGGAGCTCGCGGCCGCGGCCGGCGCCCACCACGAAACTGATGAGTGCGACGGTGGTGGTGCTGGCCTTGCCGCCGAGGAGGTCCTCGACCACGCTCTGGCGCTTGGCCGGCGGGACGAGCCCATCGGTGAGCGTGGAGCGCAGCGCATCGGAACCCTCGAAGGCCCGGGCGAAGCGGTAGAGCTCATCGGAGACGGTGGAGAGGTTGCCCTCGGCCCGAGCGACCTCGAAGAGCGCCTGCGCGTAGCCGGTGACGATGTTGGAGTCGCTCATGACCGCACGCTCCCGACCTGGGCGATGAACTGCTCGACGAGTGCGCTCTGCGTGGCGGCATCGAGGTTGCGCTCGACGACCTGCTCGGCAGCACCGATGGCCAGACGGGCCACCGCACCTTGGAGTTCGCTGGACACCCGCCCCTTGGAGGACTCGATGTCGGCCAGGGCCCGAGCCCTGGTGTCCACGAGCTCTGCCTCGACGCGAGCCAGGCCCTCGGCCTTGAGCTGCTCGGCGGTGCGGCGGGCGTCGGACACGATGGCCGCCGCTTCGTCGCTGGCCCCGGCGAGCGACGCCCGAACCTCGTTGGCGTCGGCCTCAGCGGCCACCTTGGCGGCGGCGGACTTGTCGAGTTCGGCCTGGATGCGCTCGGTGCGAGCAGCCATTGCCTTCTTGATGGCCGGACCGGCCTTCCAGAACAGGACACCGAACACGAGCAGGAAGGCGAGACCGCCCCAGATGAGCTCGTAGGAGAGGATCTCCTCGCCGGGGAACCACTTCTGGGGAGCTTCGAAGCCTCCGTGGCCGCCTTCTTCGGCGGCGAGGACCACATTCGCGAGGATGCTCATCAGTTCAGCCCTGCCTGGTTCACGAAGTCGTCAACGACGCCGGCGTTGGCGTTGCGGTCGATGGGACGAGCCACGACTCGCTCGGCGGCACCGACGGCGAGGTCGGTGACCGTCCCCCGCATGGAGGCGACGGCAGTGGCCCGGCTGGCCGAGATCTCCTCGGCCGCTTGGGCCCGCAACTGGGCGAGCTCGGCGTTGAGTGCTGCCATCTTCTGAGCACGGACCGCCTCTACCTCACCCCGAGCCGAGTCGAGGATCGATGCGGCCTCTGCCTTGGCGGCAGCGAGCTTGGCCAGATAGGCCTCACGCTCTGCCCCGACGGAGTCCTTGGCCCGCTCAGCAGCGTCGAAGTCGCCACTGATCTTGGCGGCGCGAGCGTCCATGCCGGCCTTGAGCCGCGGGTATGCGACGAGCCGGATGATCGCGAGCAACACGAGGAACGAACCGAGTCCCCAGGCGATCTCCCGGTACTCCGGAAGAACAGGGTTCGGCTCTTTGTCCACGCACTGCGACGGGTTGTTGAACTTCTCGCTGCTGGTGCAGTCCTTGGCTTCCGAATGGCCTTCGCCTTCGGCGGTGGTCGTCGACTCCTCGGAGTCGCTTTCCTCTTGAGCCAGGATCTTCACCGACGCGAGCTGCGCACCACTACGGGTGACGACTGCGAGCACGTCAGGCTCCTTTGGGGTCGTGACGAGGATTCGGTATCAGGCGAACTTCAGGAGGATGAACACCACGAAGCCGATGAGGGCAAGGGCCTCGGTGAAGGCGATGCCGAGGAACATGGTGGTACGCACCATGCCAGCGGACTCGGGCTGGCGGGCCATGGCCTGGACCGACTGGCCGACGAGGTAGCCGATGCCGATGCCGGGGCCGATGGCGGCAAGGCCGTAGGCGTAGCCAGCGCTCGCGGCGGCTGCCGCGTTCTTCGCATCGTCTGGGGTGGCGGCCTGGGCGAGGATGATTGACATTTTCGTGGTTCTCCTAGGAGCTCGGGATTGGGAGATCGTGGGGCGAGCGCTGGATCAGTGCTCGGGATGGACGGCGCCGCCGATGTACACGGCAGCCAGGATGACGAAGACGTATGCCTGCAGGAAGGCGACCAGCACTTCGAACAAGGTGAGGAAGATCAACATGAAGAAGGGAAGCGGGAAGATGACCTTCAGCAGCCCGTCACCGGTGATGAGTGCGTCGGTCAACACTGCGAACGTCACGAGCAGGATGTGGCCGGCCAGCAAGTTGGCGAAGAGACGGACGGCGAGCGAGAAGGGCCGCACCAGGAAGGTGGAGATGAACTCGATCGGCGTCACCAGGATGTACAACGCCTTGGGCACGCCCGGGGGGAACAGCGAGTTCTTGAGATAGTGGCCCAGGCCCTGGTGCTTGATACCGGCGACGTTGAAGCACAGCCACACGATGAGGGCCAGGAACAGCGGCCCGGCCATGCGGGCGTTGGCCGGCATCTGGAACGTCGGGATGATGCCGGTGATGTTGGTCAGGAAGATGAAGCAGAACGCCGAGAGCAGGAACGGGGTCCAGCCGAGGCCGTCCTTGCCCATGGTCTGCATGATCACGCCGTCTTGGATGAAGTCGACCGTCGACTCCGCCAGGTTGCGGACTCCGGTCGGTGCCTTCAGCGGATCCTTCGAACCCGCCAAGAGGAACAGCACCGCGGTGATGACCATGGCCAAGACGCTGATGAGAGCGACCTTGTTGAAGCCCAAGGGCCCGAAGCTCGGCCATACGAGGAGATGGCTGATCGGGGGGAACTCGAGAGCGAACATGTCAGCGAACGTCCTTTGCTGGCTTGTGTCCGGGGAAGGCGAGGGTTGCGGAGACGAACTTCAGCTCCCAGAAGAGCAGACCGAGGTGAGCGACGATGAGCGTGATGCCCAGCGGCACCAACGCCACCCACGATTGGTCCTTCGCCCACCACAGCACCCCGCCGACGATGGCGAGACGGATGAGGAACCCGAAGAGCACCGCGCCCATCATCAACCCGAGGGAGATGCGTGCGGTGGTACCGATGAGATAGGCCGAGAGGGCGAAGTTGGCGAGGACGATGGCGATGCCGAGCGCACAGCCGGCCACCCCGTCCATGCCCTCGAGCAGACCGAAGAAGATGAGCGCCACCGGAGCGGCGTAGAGCCCGAGTTTGGTGAGGTGCTTGGCGATGACCATCTCGGTGGCCGGACCATCGACCGGCCCCATGCTCATGGCGTTCGGGCCGATCGCGTTGTGGCTCATGGTGCTGCTCGCATTGTTGGAGTTCATGGCGCTACCGGATCAGCGTCGCGAGCGACGCTGCGACTGGGAGACGACGGGAGCGCCTGCTCGTGGCGGCGCATCTGCGCGTCGTAGGCGTACCACATCTTGATGCCCTGGCCCACGAGAGCCAACAGCGACAACACGATCATGAACAACGGCCGGGTGCCGGCCTTGTCGTCGACGAACCAACCGATACCGAAGAAGATTGCGGTCGTGGCAGCCAATTCAAAAGCCACGGCGAGCGAGTCGCCGAGTCCTCGATTGAGCTCCTGCCTGTCGCGCAGATCCACGAAGATCCCTTCCGGGGTCTGGGGGTAGCGGCAGGGGGCAGCGGTCGACGCGGCAGCACCGGCGCGTCCCCCTCCTTGGTCGGGGGAACGTTAGGCGTCAGGCCCCCGAGCGGGCAAAACGTCACTCACATCTGATTCAGATGGGGCCGATCGGTGTGGGAGCGGTTCATCCACCGCCGGCGGAGCATCGACCGCCGGCGGAGCATCCGCGGCGCGGCGTCGCACCTCCGGGTGCAAGACGGTGTAGAGCACCAGGAACGACGCGACCACCAAGAACGGCACCACGCCGTTGCCACTGTCGTTGTACACCGGGTACAGCACGAGGATCGACAGCGCTGCAGTCCATCCCCACAAGATCGCCACACTGCGCCAGTGCCCATGACCGAGGCGCATGAGCCGATGATGCAGATGGTCCTTGTCGGCGGTGGCCAACCCGGCGCGGCGCGTCGCGCGTCGGATGATGGCCCACACCGTGTCCACCACCGGCACGCCCAAGATGACGAGCGGGATGAACAGCGGGGCGAAGAAGAAGTAGGTCTGCCCTCGCGCCACGGAGTCGCCCGACTGGCCCCCGACGACCACGGTGGACGATGCCATCAACACCCCGAGCAGCAGCGCTCCCCCATCGCCCATGAAGATGCGCGCCGGGTGCACGTTCCACGGCAAGAACCCGACGCACAGACCGCACACCACGATGGCTACCAGCGGCCCTGATGAGGACGGGTCGAGGTAGCCGCTGCCGTCGCCGATGAGGTCGTAGGCATAGGCGAAGAAGGTGGCCGAGCCGATGGCCACGATGCCGGCGGCCAGACCGTCGAGGCCGTCGATGAGGTTCACCGCGTTGGCCATACCGATCACCCACAACGTCGTGATGAGCGGCGACAGATCGTCGGGGATGTACGTGAGATCCAGGAACGGCAGCTTCACGTTCAAGATCTGCACGCCGAGCAGGAACAGGCAGCTCGAGGCCAGGACCATACCCGCGACCTTGGCGGGAGCGCTCACCTCACGCAGATCGTCGACGAACCCAACCGTGTACATGACGACTCCGGCGAGCACGATCGCCAGCGGCTCCGTCGTGGTGAACACCTCGTGGAAGCGGTCCATCCGCCACGCCACCAGCATCGCCACGAGCAGACCGGCCAACATGGCCATGCCGCCCACATCGGGTGTGACCCGCTCGTGGACCCGCCGCTCGTCGGGTTCGACGACCCATCCGCGGCGCAGGCTGACCGCCCTCACGATGGGTGTGCAGACGAACGTCGTAGCCGCCGCGACCCCACCCACGAAGAGGTAACCCCGGAGGTCTGCCATCGAGTCGGCGAGGCTAGTGGTGAATCGTCGGGCCGTGGAGCCGATGGATGAACCATGGTTGATGCACGTTCGAGCCACACTGGACCGGTGGACGCTCCAACGTCATCATCCACCGGCGCCGAACCACCCACGGTGAGCGTCGTGATCCCCTGTCTGAACGTCGCCGGGACCATCGCCGCGCAGCTCGACGGGCTCGAGGCCCAGGACTACAGCGGCACGATCGAGGTGTTGTTGGCCGACAACGGATCCACCGACGCCACCGCCCAAGTGGTCGCCCCGTTCCTGGCCCGTCACCCGACGTGGAGGATCGTCGATGCCTCGGCAACACGCGGAGCCAACGCCGCCCGCAACGCCGGATGGCGAGCCGGCTCCGGGACCGTGGTGTTGTTCTGCGACGGTGATGACATCGTCAAGCCCGGCTGGGTGGCGGCCATGGTCGGAGCGTTCGACGATGGCGCCGACATCGTCGGTGGTTCGTTCGACGTGTCGTCCCTCAACCCGCCCGAGGTCGCCGCCACCCGCGGCAAACCCGAAGGGCTACCGGTGTACTTCGGCTACCTGCCCTCGGTGATCGGCGCGAACTTCGCGGTGCGCCGCCGCGTGCTGGAGGCCCTGGACGGGTTCGACGAGTCGTTCGTCCTCGGAGGCGATGAGATCGAGTTCGCCTGGCGCGCCCAGCTCGCCGGCCACACGATTGCCCACGCCCCCGATGCCGAGGTCGCCTATCGCTACCGGGCCTCCACCAAAGCGTTCCTGAAGCAGCGCTGGAACTACTCCGGTGGCGCGGTGAAGCTCTACATCACGTTCCGGGACAAGGGCATGCGCCGACCGAAGCTGACCCATACGATCCGGCTCGCAGGGCGCTCAGCCAAGACGGCGGCGTTCGGACCCAGCGATGCCCGACTGAAGGCGACCGGCGAGCTGGTGTCGCTGGCCGGTCACCTCCGTACGTCGATGCGCCTCCGTACGTTTTTCTTCTGAGCGTTTCAACGCGCGGTGAGCCCCGGGTACGGAGCGAACTTCGAGCACAACACCGCCACCTCGCTGCGCACTGCGGCGATCTCGGACGCGTTGGCACGATGACGTAGCGCTCGGGCGATGAACGATCCGATCTGCGCCATCTCGGGTTCGGTCATGCCCTGCGTGGTGACCGCCGGCGTACCGATGCGCACGCCAGAGGTGACGAAGGGCGAGCGCGGATCGTCGGGGATCGTGTTCTTGTTGAGCGTGATGCCCGCTTCGTCGAGCACGCTCTGGGCTTCCTTGCCGGTGAGATCGGCGTCGAATGTGCGCAGATCGACGAGCAGGAGATGATTGTCGGTCCCGCCCGACACGAGCCGGAACCCTTCTGCGGCAAGGGCCACTGCGAGCGCCTGCGCGTTCTTCACGATCTGCGCGGCATATGCCTTGAACGACGGGTGCATCGCTTCTCGGAACGCCACCGCCTTGGCGGCGACGACGTGCTCGAGCGGACCACCTTGCAGGCCCGGGAAGATGGCCTTGTCGATCGCCGGTCCCAGCTCCGCGGTGCTCAAGATGCAACCACCACGCGGGCCGCGCAGGGTCTTGTGCGTGGTGAACGTGACGATGTCGGCGAACGGCACCGGGTTCGGATGGGCGCCACCGGCGATGAGACCAGCGATGTGCGCTGCGTCGAACATGAGCAATGCGCCGATCTCGTCGGCGATCTCGCGATAGGGCTGTGGATCGATGATGCGCGGGTAGGCGGTGGCCCCAGCGATGATCAGCTTGGGGCGCTCACGACGCGCGGTGTCGCGCAGCTCGTCGAGGTCGATGCGCTCGTCGGACTTGGTGAGCTTGTAGCTCACGAAGTTGTAGAGCTTGCCCGAGGCGTTGGCCGGCGAGCCGTGTGTGAGATGGCCACCGTGGTCGAGGCTGAGGCCCATCACCGTGTCGCCGGGCTGCAACAACGCGAAGAACACCGCCATGTTGGCGTTGGCACCGGCGTGTGGTTGCACGTTGGCGTGCGCCGCGCCGAACAATTCCTTCGCGCGCTCACGGGCCAGGTCTTCGGCCTGATCGATGAACCCGTTGCCGCCGTAGTAGCGCTTGCCGGGATATCCCTCGGCGTACTTGTTGGTGAGCGGCGATCCCGTCACCTTCATCACCGCCGGCGACGTGAAGTTCTCCGACGCGATCAGCTGCAAGGTGGTGTTGGCGCGCTCGATCTCGTCGTCGACGATGTCGAGGATTTCGTTGTCGGGGTCGATGTCACTGGGCCAGGGCATGGGGGTCTCCGTTCTCAGAACTCGTCTTCGAGGGCCATCAGTTGGGCGACCCGTCGTTCGTGGCGTCCGCCTTCGAAAGGCGTCTCGAGGAAGATCGTGACGATCTCCTCGGCGAGGCCCGTGCCCACCACACGACCACCGAGCGACAGCACGTTGGCGTTGTTGTGAGCGCGAGCCATGCGAGCAAGATAGAGGTCGTTGCACAGCGCGGCCCGTACCCCACGGACCTTGTTCGCGGCGAGTTGCTCGCCTTGGCCGCTGCCGCCGAGCACGATGCCCACGTCGGCTCGACCATCGCGAACGGCCCGAGCGACCGCGGCGCAGATGGGCACATAGTCGACCGACTCGGTGGAGTGGGTACCCAGGTCGGTGACCTCGTGGCCCAAGCCGTTCAGGAAGGTCACCAGGTGTTCCTTCAGGTCGTATCCCGCGTGATCGGCTCCGATGGTGATGCGCACGGGCCGAGCATACGAGCCAACCCCTGAGCGAGCCGAGCGTCAGCGAGGCGGCGAAGCAGACGCAGCGTCAGCGGGTGAGCCGGGCGTACAGCGCGGCGGTCATCTCGGCGTGATGATGCGGTGAGAATCGGGCCACGACGTCATCGTGCGCGGCGAGGCGCAACCGCTCTCGCAACTGCGAGTCGGCGAGAACGCGGTTCAGCGCATCGGCCAGCATCTGCGGCTCGTTGGCCGGCATGAGCAACGCGCTCACCTCGTCGCTGACGATCTCCGACGTGCCCCCCACGTCGCAGGCCACGATGGTCGAGCCAGCCGCGGCGGCCTCGAGGAGGACCGTGGGGAGCGCCTCGCGCTTTGATGCCGACACCATCACGTCGCTGCCCGCCATGACCCGTGGGATGTCGTCGCGTTCACCGAGGAAGCGGACGGTGTCCCCCATCGGTGCTGCCAGGGCTTCGATCTCGCCACGCAAGGGCCCATCGCCGACGATGAGCAACAGCGCCTCGGGGAACTGCGCCGACACCTTGGGCCAGGCTTCGAGCAAGGTGTCGTGACCTTTGAACGGCCGCAGCACGGCCACTGCGGTGACCAGAACGGTGTCGGGCTCCACACCGAGTTCGTCCCGGAAGCCCCGGCGCAGCTCCGGGGCTTCGCTGAGCGGGGCGAAGCGGGTCAGGTCGATCCCGTTGAAGATCGTCACGATCTTGTCGTCCTCGACACCGGCTGCGGTCAACGTGCGCCGAACCGCGTCGGATACCGCCACCACGGTCATGGCTCGATGCCGCAGGACCCAGTTCAGCAGCCGATCCTTGGCCACGGCCCGCAAGCCGGTCTCGGTCTCACCCAAGGTGTGTCGCGTCACGACGACCTTGGTCCCACGGGGCGCGGCCAGACCGGCCAGCATCGCTCCGTAGGTGTCCTGCGCGTGCACGACGTCGAATCTGCCGGCCCGCACCGCACGTCGGAAGCGGACCATGGCAAACGGATCGAGCAACCGTGCGGCGCCGAGGTTGACCCGGGCGAAGCCGTCCTCGGCGAGGCTCTTGGCGATGTAGGAGTCGTGCTCGGCGGTGAGGGTGCACAAGGTGGGTTCGACTCCCTGTCCGCGCAGCTCGGGCAACAACGTCATCAGGACGCGCTCCGCGCCACCGACTCGCAAGCTGGACAACACCATCAGGACCTTCGCCGGGGTCGACGATGCCCCGGTGTCCGTCGCCTGCGTCACCACGGTCGGACCAGCCACGCTGCGTCGGACGACGCGACCGGCGATGACGTCGCGGAACAGCGCCGACAGCGTGGCCGCCGAGTGCTCCACGTCGAACTCCCGTTGCACCGTCTCGATGCCCGCTGCCACGTATCGCTGGCGGGCCTCGGCGTCGGTGAGCACCTCGACGAGAGCGTCGGCGAGTTGATCGGCGCGGCCCGGGCGGACCAAGCGACCGGAGACACGATCGGAGACGAGCTCGGGGATGCCGAACACATTGGTGGTCACCACCGGGGTGCCGATGGCCATCGCCTCCATCAACGCGATAGGGATCCCTTCGGCAAAGCTGGGCAGGCAGAAGACGTCGGCGTGGCGAACTTCTTCGAGCACCTCATGAGCCGGTTTGGCGCCGAGCAGCACCACGCGGTCGCTCAAAGCGAACCGGGAGATCGCGTCTTCGAGCTCGGGACGATCGGGACCTTCACCGATGAATCGCAGTTCGACATCCACCCCGCGCTCGCGCAACAGGCAGACCGCATCGAGGAGCACCCGTTGACCCTTGGGCCCCACGAGCCGGCCGGTGCACACGATGCGGTTCGTTCCTGACGGCGACTGACTGGCAACCGCGACCGCTGGGAGGTTGAGGCCGCAGTGGACCACGATCAGCTTGTCCCACAGATCGTGCCCGAGCCGCGACAGCAACATGGAACGGCCGAAGTCGCTGATGCACACGACGAACGATGCGCTGTCGACCTTGTACCACGGCTTCATCTCGCGTCGTTCCAGGAAGTCGAACGGTCCGTGGACCGTCACGCTCCACGTCACGCCGTCGGCTCGCACCCGTCGGTCGAACTCACTCGCCAGCATGGCGACGTCGCTGGTGAGATCGAGGAAGTGGGCATGGATGTGGCGGCAATTCTCCTTGCGCACGATCCGCACCAACCGCATGCCGGCGGCGAAATAGAACAGCCGCACGACGACACCGCGCGGTCCTCCAGCGCGCTCTTTGAGCGCCAAGGACAGCACCGCTGCGGCCGCCGCCGGGTGGGCGAGGAACGCCAGCAACGTGGCGAGAACGGTCCGAACCGGCTGGGCGATCACCCGCGTCTCGCGCAGTTCCTGTTTCGACTTCTCGCTGATGACCTCGCGCTGATCGGCCCGCAGCACCGAGGTCATCACGATGCGCTCACCCTGGCGGCGCATCGCGGCGACCTCCTCACGGATGAACGTCTGTGACACCGCCGGGAACTGGCGCATCACGTAACAGATCGAAGGACCGCCGCCATCGGCCGTTCGCCCTTGCACCACGGTTCGCTCTTGCACAGCGGTTCGCCCTTGCACAGTCATCACACAGCCTTGTGGCACACCGGGACGAAGTCGTTCACCTTCGACCCTCGGGGCATGCCACGACCGAGGTAGACGTAGGTCTGGTGCTCGAAAGGCGCGTCAAGTGATGTCGTGACATCGACGCGGGAGAACACCCTGCGATACCGATCGAAGTAGTCGGGACCGGGATTGCGGACGTGGTAGTCGTCACGAGCCCATGGCTCGGCGAACTCGACAGTGGATGGCTGGGTCACCGGTACCGGCAGCACCGCCACACCGCCGGGTCGCAAGATGCGGTGGATCTCGGCGATGGCGCTCGCATCGTCGTCGATGTGCTCGAGCACGTGCGAGGCGTAGACCATGTCGTACGAAGCGTCGGGCACTGCGCAGTGGCGCAGGTCGATGACCAGATCGACGCCGTCGGGGTTGAGGTCGGCGGTGGTGTAACTGGACGACACGGGCTGGAGCCGAGATGCGATCTGCGTCTCCGGTGCTACGTGCAGCACGTCTCCGAGGGTCTGTCGATCAGCCAGCAGCCGATCGATGACGGTGGCCTGGAGACGATGCCGTTCCGACGAGCCACATACCGGGCAGACCGAGTGGGCACGACCGCCACACGGCACGAACCGACCATGATGCGAGCAGCACGGGCACTGCCACGATCCACCCGGCAGGCGACGGTAGACAAACGCGAGCTTGCGGGTCTTCCAGTACACGGCCCGGCTGATCAGCTCGGCAATTGGCATTGACGCTCCAGGTGGTTCCACGACCGATCGACTATCGGCTCGCGCTCTCCCATTGTGAACACACTCGCAAGGCGAACACAGGCGCGCGAGCCGATCGTCGACGTCGATCGGGCCAGATTCAATCCCTCTGAACGATCACTGACCGTTCCATGAGGCCAACACCCGCAGACCGCTCCACGGGATGCGGCCGAGCGTGTTGTAGTCCCCGGAGAACCCCGCGGCCGGATAGGGGTTGCCCGAGAATGCAGTGGGCATCTCGGCGATGAAGCCCATGCGGGAACCGCCACGGTCGATCACGTAGGCGCCGTAGGTCTGCAGCGCCCGCCCGACCGCCAACTCCGCCTTGGAGATGCCGGGGATCGAGGCGAGATCGATCGACGGGTCGAGCTGGACACGAGTGCCCTCCTCGACGCAGTTGCCACTTCCGCTGCCATCGGTGGTCGTGGCCGGGAACCGGAACGGCCCGCTCTGGGCCGGACCGCAGGTGATGTCGGTGGCGAACACGAGGGCGTGGTTGATCTGCCCGGCCTCGATCTCACGGGCGGTGATGATGCCCGACAGCGACGAGATGCCCGAGCCCGTGCCGCGTGACACCGGGTTCGGCCACGCCACGCCGTTCTGATATCCGGGGTTGTGGCTGGTGCCATCACCATCGAGGGGGTACACGCCACCCCAGCCGGCCGACCAGCCATTGCCGTCACGCTGGACGGCCCACAGGTCGTAGACCTTGTTGGCGGCCCGGTCGATGATGACCATCTTGGCGTCCGAGCCCGGTGCCTGGACCGCCCCGTCGGGGATCGGCACGGTCCCGGTCATGAGGTCGTTGACGCCCCATCCGCCGTTGGTGCCGCCGTTACGGACGTTGAGTTGGTAGCGGGGGGTCGACGCATTGGCCTCGTACACCGGCACCCCGAAGGACGTGACGTTGACGGTGCGGATCGTGCCGGGGGCGGTCAGCGCCGCGGCGATGGCCGAGTTGCGTGGATCGAGTCGAGCACCCGAGGGCACGGTGCCGTACAGCCACGCCGAGTTGGCGAACCATGGGCCGCCCGCCGCGATGGTCGGGCTTCCGACCGGGGTCGACCCGGTGCCGGGAGCGTTCGCCCGGGTGACAGGCGCCGTGGGGGCGGGTCGGGGCGGCGCCACCGGCAAGGGGGCTCCGTTGCCGAACGGATCGGTGCGATCGAAGGCGCCCAGGAGGCGGTAACCGTCGCGGTCGGGCTGGAGCCCGACGACATCCTGGCCCGTGTCGATGCCACCGAGGCTGCCGCGGAAGAACGCATCACCCTTGGTGAAGACGCCGCCGTCGGCTGAGACGATCCAGTAGCCCTGGCCGGACTTGGTCGGTGTGATGGCCGTGACGGGTTCGACCGGCTTCACGCCGATGCCACCGAGGTACGGGGCGTCGCCGAGTGTGAAGACATCTCCGTTGGAGGTGACCATCCAGACACCGGAACCGGACGGCGTCACGGCAGCGTCGACCACGCGAGCGCCCGTGGGGGGCAGCTTGCCGAGCGCAGGTGCGGCACCGTAGGTCGACGTCGTGCCGTTGGCCCCGACCAGATAGAGCCCGGTGCCGTTGGGCAAGGCGGCGATCGCCGTCACTCGTCCACTGACACGGGTGCGTCCCACCCGCGGGAGCGCCGGCGCGTCGCCCGAACGCACGATGGTGCCCTTGCTCGTGAGACCCCAGAACCCCTGACCTGACGGGGTCGAAACGGCGTCGACCAGCGTCGAACCCCTCGGGAGCTTGGGTCGATTCGGTTTGAAGACGCCATCGGGCGCCCACACGAGACCGTCGGCGTGAACACGCCACGATCCCCCGTCCACCGGCACGTCGAGCACCAATCGGGTCAGGCGGCCAAAGGCATTGGCTTCATGACGGTTTGCATTGGTGACGGAACCCGCCAGAGCGAGTCCGGCCACAACTGTGGTCGTCAGCAGCTTTCGCATCATGTTGGTTTATCGGTTCCGCGGGCCCCTCTTTCAAGCAGGGCGTCACGTGTTCGTCACATTTAAGGGCAACTTGGTCATCGGTCCGCAACACGAAAGGGGACCAGAAGCAGAGACAGGCTCCCCAGAGCAACGGGAGGGTACGGGCGTTCGACCTCGTCACCCCGTGGTGCGCGAACGCCCTGGTGGACGGGCCTCGGGCCTGCGGACGATCAGGTGAACGACTGGCGGAAGTAGTTCCCGCCGCCGTCGGAGAACACCACGACGTTGCCCGTCGTGGCCAGGAACGGGCCCTGTCGGACGGTCCCCGCGGTGTACTGGCTCAGGCGGAGGTTCGGCGAGCCCGGCGTGAGGATGTCGTAGACGAACACGCCCGTTGCCGAGGTGGTGCCGGTGGTGCGATCAAGGGGCGTGGAGTCGTCACTCTGCAGGGCGAGGTAGCGCCCGTTGCCGCTCAGCCACGGCATGAACGAACCGCCCGTGCCGTTGGTGATGCGGGTCAGAGCCCCGGCGCAGTTCGACGACCACGATCCGCCCTTGCTGCACACGAACACGTCTGCGGCACTCGGGAACGAGTCCGAGTACAGGGGCATGTACAGATCGCTGCGAGCATTGGTATCGGTTGCGCCGTCGAGGTTGGCGTAACTGGTGAAGGCGATACGGGAGCCATCCGCCGAAACCCGCGGCCACATCGATGCGGCCGACCCTGTGGTGAGGCGCGTGAGCGTCCCTGTCGGGCCGTCCGGCAGCGTCGTACGAGCGGGATCGTTCGTCCAGTAGCCGCCATGGGTGAGCAGATCGGAGTTCGCCGTCCACACGTAGACGTCGGACGTCGTGCTCGAGGCCAAGGGCTTGTAGGAGAACGTGATCGTGAGGCCGTCGGTGCTGACCGTCGGGCTCATCGCGTCGCCCGGCATCTCCCCGCCTCCGGCCAGGGCCGAGACCAAGGTGGTGCGGGCCAGCGTGCGGTCGTACATGTAGATCTGGTTGGAGTAGTTCGCCGCGCCACCCACCACTCGGCTGGCCTGCTGGTACACGACGAAACGACCGTTGCCCGAGATCTGCACCGGGCTCTCCCGGCTCCCGTGGTCCCACGCCGTCCAGTGCTCACCCGATCGGGTCATGTCCACTCGTTCGACGCTGCCGGTCACGGTGTCCAACACGAAGATGCCATACGCATGATGCTGATTGACGCCGGTGACGACGGTACGACCGTCGATACCCGGATTGTCGGCGCGAGACGAGAACGCGATGTAGCGCCCGTCGGCCGACATCGACGGAGACACCGACACGCCGTTCGCCGTTTGATGGTCGGTCGGGCCGTACTGCGATCCAGTGCCCGCTTCGTCGAAGAACCAGATGCCGTTGGTGAGACGCCTGATGACACCAGCTGAGTTGCAGTCCCACAGGAACAGGTCTCGCTGATTGTCGGTGTCGGAGTCGTTGTTGTTGGGGTCGCGCACCGCGCCACCCGGCTTGGTGAGCGCATCGATGCCCGCCAGATCGGCATCCGATTCGAACGCCACCTTGCACCCATCAGGGGAGACGGTGGCCCGACTCAAGCTGTATCCAAAGGCCGCGGCGCCGCTGGAGATCGTTTGCGCCGATCCAGGAGCAGGTGGCGGCGCTGTCGTGGTCGTGGACCCCGGTGTGGTCGTGGTCGTCGACCCCGGTGTGGTGGTCGTCGTCGAACCTGGCGTGGTGGTGGACGAACCCGGTGTCGTCGTCGTGGTGGTGGAGTTGGAGGTGTCGCCCCCGGATGCGAAGGCGGCCACCGACACGATGGGCGCCGGGATGATGCGACCGCCCAGCGAACCGAAGAAGTCGAGGTTCGAGAAGTTGAAGATGCCGCCGTCGGAACCGACCTGCAGATAGCCGTTGCCGAACGACACCATGCCCACCACGGGCCCGTTCAGCTTGGCGCTGCCCATCGAGCCACGGAACGGTGCATCGAACGAGAACACGCCACCATCACCGGCGATGAGCCAATAGCCCACACCATCGGGATCGGGCACCAGCGACTTCACCGGCGAGTTGAGCGTCAGGTTGCCCGTCGAACCGTAGAAGCGGGCGTCGCCCATGGTGAACACGCCACCGTCCTCGGCCACCAGGTACATGCCGTTGCCGGTGACGGCCTTGGCCGCGTCGATCACCGGCTTGTTGAGCGGAGCATTGCCGGGGGTGAAGTCGGTGACATCACCGACATCGGCCGCATCGCCGTAGTTGAACGTGCGACCACGCGACGAGATGAGCCAGTAGCCATTGCTCGACGCGGTGCGCGCCATGGTCACGATGGACTCGCCGACCTGGAGTGTGGGCGCCGATGGCGAACGGTTCACCGCGGTGCCGTAGGCGTACACGATGCCGCGGTCGTCGACCACCCACGCGCCGTTGCCGTCACCCGTCGCCTCGATCTTCACGGCCCGGCTCGTCGACGGGACCGCCGCCTTGGCGAACCCCTCGGCTGCGCCGAACGCGTAGATGCGTCCTTGCGAATCGAGCATCCAGTAGCCCGGCCCCGGTGCTGCCGCCGCCTCGGGCGACGTCACCAGGAACGGGAGGCTGGCGGTGGCGAGCAGCGCCGCTGCTGCGGTGATGAGGCGACGACGACGTTGCATCACTCAGCTCGCAGTGGCAGATCGGGCGACGAGGAACACATCGAAGCGGTCGAGGGGATTGCCCTGGCCGGCGTTGTTGTCGGTGCCACCGGTGACGTTGGCCGACGACGAAAAGGCCATGTACCGGCCATCACCGGAGATGCCGGGACGGACGATGTAGCCCGACGAACCGGCAGCGTTGTTGTAGGTGAGGGTGCTCGGTGAGGTGGACGCGCCCGGCGGCACGATCGCCTTGGAGAAGATGATGAGCCCGGCGGTCGCCTCGCCGCCAGTGGTGGCCTCGGGGCTGGCGTCGTGGCTGTCGAACACGAGCGTGTTGCCCGAGGCGTTGAAGCCCACCAGGAACGAACCGCTGCTGCCGTTGGTCACGCGAGTGACGGTACCCCCGGTTGTCCACGACGAACCTGGGCGGGTGGCGTAGGCGATGTCGGCGTCCTGCACGAACACCTCGTCACAGGTGCGCGAGCCGCAGCTGTTGGGGGCGAAGCTGTGGGTGCCGTCGCCCTCGAAGCCGGCCGGGGTGGCATCGGCATCGCCGCCGAACGTGGCGTAGGTGACGAAGGCGATGCGGCTGCCGTTGGCAGCGATGAACGGCCAGTTCGATGACTGGGTGTTGCCGCTGGTGACCCGAGCGATGGTGCCCGTCGGGACGCTCGGCGGCACCGCGGTGGTGCCATCGCCGCGGCGGTTGATGAAGCCGTTGCCGTTGGAGGTCCACACGAAGATGTCGTTGACGCCGTTGGTGTCGCCGGAGTCGGCACCGAGGTTGGTGGCCTTCGACTCGAACGCCACGACCGTGCCGTCGGCATTGATGGTGGGCGAGTCCGAGCCTGCGTTGCCCTCGACCTGATAGTTGAAGACGTCCTTGGCGTTGGAGTAGCTCACCTGGGTGGTGAGGCCGTCGGAGCGGCGCCACACGTACACCTGCGAGTCATACGGTGCGGTGGACCGGCTGGTCTGCGCGTACACGACGTGGCTGCCATTGGCGGAGATCTGCACCTGGGTGCCGGCCGTCGTGTCGAACGCGGCCCGCACGTCACTCACCCGGGTGAGCGTGTGGGTGAGGCGATCGACCACGAAGATGCCGTAGCAGTGCGGCACGTTGCCGTTGGAGGGGTTGGTCGGCGTGCCACCAGGGATGATGCAGGTTCGATCGAGGTTCTCGGCATTGCCCGAGAAGGCCACGTAGCGGCCGTCGGCCGAGATGGACGCGAACTGCGACGAGCCATTGCCACCGTCGTAGCCGTGGCCGCTGCCGAGCGCGTAGTACGGAGCGCCGGCCGTGATGCGCTCGATCGAACCCTTGCCACGGTCGTACACGAAGATGTCGGTGTCGTTGTTGGGATCGCTGTCGCTCGAGTTCGGGTCGCCGGTGGTGGCACCGAAGGTGTTCGGGCCATGTCCGCCGAGATCGGCCTTGGATTCGAAGGCCACGACGCAACCATCATTGGAGAGCACGGCACGCGACAGGTAGTAGCCACCGATGTTGCCGTTGGTGATGCGTTGCACGTTGCCGGTGCCGGCGTAGGGCAGTGCGTTCACGGTGAAGGCCACTGAACGGCTGGCCGTGGTGCCCGCAGCGGTGGCGCTGATGGTGGCGGTGCCGTTGGTGGCAAGGCAGCCCGGACGGCCACTGACAACTCCGGTTGACGCGTCGATCGAGAGCCCATCGGGAAGACCAGAGGCCGACCACGTCGGTGTGCCGCTGAGTCCGCTCTGGGTGAACTGGGCCGACATCGTGGTGCCAACCGTGACGGCACCGAAGGAGCCAGAGACCGTGGCAGAGCTGTTCTCGTACGAGAACGCGGCCACCGACACGATCGAGGCGGGGAGCGACTGACCGCCGAGCGAACCGAAGAAGGGAAGATCGGTGAAGGTGAAGATGCCGCCGTCGGAGCCGACCTGCAGATAGCCGTTGCCGAACGACACCATGCCCACCACCGGCCCGTTGAGCGTGGTGCCACCCATCGAGCCGCGGAACGGGGCGTCGAACGAGAACACGCCACCATCTCCGGCGATGAGCCAATAGCCGACGCCGTCGGGATCGGGCACCAGCGACTTCACCGGCGAGTTGAGCGTGAGGTTGCCTGTGGAGCCGTAGAAGCGGGCGTCGCCCATCGTGAACACGCCACCGTCTTCGGCCACCAGGTACACACCGTTGCCGGTGACCGCCTTGGCCGCATCGATCACCGGCTTGTTGAGCGGAGCGTTGTTGACCGTGTAGTCGGTGACATCACCGACATCGGCCGCATCGCCGTAGTTGAACGTGCGACCACGCGACGAGATGAGCCAGTAACCGTTGCCCGACGCGGTGCGCGCCATCGTCACGATGGACTCCCCCGCATTCAGCGTGGGGGAGGTAGCGGAGTGCTTCACCGCAGTGCCGAACGCCGAGACGTTGCCACGGGAGTCCACCACCCAAGCGCCCGTGCCGTCGGCCTTCGATTCGATCTTCACCGCCTGCGCGCCGCTGGTGATGGTGGCGGGGCCGTAGGTGCCCGCTGCGCCGAACGCATAGACGCGGCCTTGTGAGTCGAGCATCCAGTAGCCCGACGACACGGCGGCGGAGGCCGACGTTGCCATGAGGACCGGGAGACCGATGAGCCCGGCAAAGGCCAGCACGAGCAGGGTGAGACGACGAACGATCACGTGGAGGACTCCTCAGCGCCCAGCCGCCGGCGCGGCATGTACGACCACAGGCTGGCAAGGGTCGATTAACCGAAGCAAGAGAATCCGGCGATCTTCAAGGTGGTTTGAGGCACAGTGGGTGGTGGCCCCCGGGTCTTGGCAACAACCGGCAAAGTCCCACGTCGAAAACGCGGCAAGGACCCGGCCGGAGCCGGGTCCTTGCCGTTCGTGCCGTGCTGGATCGTCAGCTTGCTGAACGCGCCAGCAAGAAGAAGTCGAACCAGTTCAGGTTGCCGCTGTTGCCGCTGTTGGCGTCCGTCTCGCCGGAGTGGCCGAGCGTGCTCGGATCGCTGTCATTGGACTGGAACAGGACGTAACGACCGTCCCCCGAGATGACCGGACGGGCCTTCTGCTCGTCCAAGAACTGGTCAGCGACGTTGAACGGCACGAGCTGCGACGGAATCACCGATGGAGTTGCCGTTGCCTGCGAGAAGACCGTGAGGCTTCCCAACGGGCTCGCTGCAACGTCGCCGCTGCTCGCCGCCGGCGTCGCATCGTGGCTGTCGAACACGATGATGCCGCC
>JBFWVD010000078.1:0-20963 GCA_050246915.1 Acidimicrobiia bacterium
GAACGCGGAGCCGGTAGACGTCGCCGGTGACGCACCCGTCAGAACGTTGAACGCCCAGGCCGTGTGGCCTGGGCGTTCATCGAGTGGCGGGGGCAGGATTTGAACCTGCGACCTTCGGGTTATGAGCCGAGCGGCTTCCGTACGTTCCCGTCGGCGCTGGGCTGCGTAAGCCCTGCTAGAGGAACATTCTACCCGAATCCTCAGACTGCGCCATCGGCACCCGTAGGCGCTCGGCGGCGCTGGTCGTGTTCGCGTTGTGTTCGCGCCAGGCGGTCGCACCCCTAATCGTCGGGGGGTCACGCAGGGAGGCGGACGGGCGATGTCTACGAGCCGTTGGACGAGGCCTGCGAGGAACCTGCATGGCTCGTCTTCTAGGGCTCCGTGTCCTCAATCGGCGATACCGCTACTTCGGTGCCCCCTCCCGCTTCCTCGTTGGATGCAGCCGGCTGCGAGATCCGGATGAGCCGATCTTCCTGCGTGAGCGTGAGCACTACCGCATCGGCGGCGAAGGCAGGCACGTCGTTGTCGAGCGCGATCACTTGCAGCTTTCCTGCGTAGGCCGCGGCCTCCTCCATCAGCAGTCGGTAGGTGTCGTCGCGACGCTCGAGGTCGAAACCCTCGTTGCCGACGTTGTTCGACAATCCATCCAGGACGAGGAGGCCAGGCAGCGGGAGCTCCCGGTCAATCGAAACCGTGTGATGCGCCAGCGCGTGAGCGACGTTCACCAACACCGTGAGGCCTTGGCTTGAGAGATCGTCAAACGATCGCCCGCTCACCTCAGGCATGTACGTCGTCCGATTGATCGAAGCGATGAGGGGGAGACCGTCAGAAACCGAGACGTTCAAGCGCTGGAGGTACTCGGTGAATCGCTGCTCAAGGGCCGTCAGCAACTCATTGGACTGATCGTCTAGACCTGCGTACTGCCCCAATGCATCGGCGAGGTCGCTCTGCTCCTCCTCCAGACGAGACCGCAATCCCTCCAAGTCTGCGTAGCGGCTCAGCAACACGCGATAGTCGCTCAGCTGTTGAACACGCCCCTCCACCACCGCACGCGCTGTGGCCGCGGAGACCATGGACTCAGCGTGGCGCGAGACGAACTCGGCGGTGCGCCTGTCGAGTTGGGCACTTGCCTCGGCGACGGCTCGCCTCACTCTCGCGTGCTCCGCATCCAGCGCAGCGAGCTCATCTCGCCGAAGATCGACAAGCTCCTCTGTCTCAACGATCTGGCTGGCGATCCGCTCCTGCTCGAGGATGAGGGACTCCCGCGCGGCGGTCTGATGAGGCACCTGCAGGCAGAGGTAGCAATGCGCCTCATCGACGCGGTCCTCCCGCACAGCGGTTCCGCAGCGGGGACAGACAACGAAGTCGAAGTCCACGAGCCACTCATCAGCGACGATTGCTCGAACGAGCCTTTGTGACTGCGCTGCGAGTGATGCTCGGAGATCCTCAAGATCGACCATGCTCTGCGCAGCTGCAGCTCGAGACGAGCGGATCGACATCTCCTGTTCCTCAAGCGCCACGAGCTCGAGCCGAAGCCTCTGAGCGGAAGAGTCCTGAGCGGCCTCAGCGGCTCCGCCGACCAGCTCGGCGGAGAGCTGATCGACCGCCTCACGGGCGGCGGCGAGTTCGGCGTCAATCACCTCGATACTTTGAAAGGGAGTGTCGCTCAGGAACCGACGAACGGCGGCGCTCGAACTGTCGATGTCCGCCAGCTGGAGTTCAACACTGCGCAGCTGAGCTTCGAGTCTGGCCACCTCGGCGTCGTAGATCCCGTAGTTGATCTCAAACACCGCACGACGCTTCCTATCGACGAAGGAGTCGCGATGTCCGAACACCATCGTGTCGATTTCATCGTCACGAACGATGCAGTAGAGCAGCCAGTCGTTCACCGTGACCGGCGTCGGTGGGCTCGCAGCGTCCGTCCGGGCGCGCGGAACGGAAACGTCGGGAAGATCCATCCGATCGAGAAGCCAGCCAAGGTAGGTCTCGTCTGACGTTGCTGTTGCCTGCTCCGCCGGTAGTCGAAGTGCGTCGATGATGCGATCTGGTGTATCCGAGAGCACCACCCCGTCATCTGGGTACGCCTCCCGCCGGCTGAGAGAGACCACCGCCGTCTTCGTGGTCACTAGAGGGCGATCGATCTCCCATACCTCCTCGCCGAATGCAACGCGACCTCTCACCGATCGGACCGCTCCAGTCTCGGGCGGCAGATGCTTGGGTACCCGCCCGAGCAGCGCTCGCAGCAGGCGAACGAGCGTTGTCTTGCCGGTCGTAATCGACCCCTTCACGACCGAGAACTGAGCATCGAAGGCCACGGAGCGGCTACCGCCCACGAGTTCGATCTCATCGATTCGAATCTGTGTCATCTCGCTCCTCACTCCAGTACTTCGTGCCAACGAGCGTTGGTCATCTCAGGGATGGAGTCGTAGAGGAGGTTCTTCAAGGTCGACCCACTGAGATCAAGGTGCTGCTTCATGACCTTGGCTCTACGTTGCACCGGTTCCCAGACTTCGTCGCCGGCGAGTCCTGTCACAACCTCGCGCCCGGCGGGAGTCGTCCGATAGGCGATCCCATGCGCAAAGGGGACCGGCTGGACGAGGCCCCGTCCGATCAGGCTTCCGAGCACCGCGAACGATGCAGGGTCCCACGGTCCGTAGCGATAACGGATCATGCGATCGGCGAGTGGATTCTCTTCGGCGGCGATCGCAGCAATGGCCCGCTCCGGAGCTCGCCGCTGGCGGAGCACCCGCGTCAGGTACTTGGGGTATCTCGCGAGGAAGTCGAGCTTCGCGAGTTTCAGGCGACCTTCAAGCGACTTTGGGTTGGCGGTCGTTCCGCTGAACGCGTCGATGAGAATGAGGACGCGCCCCTCCGCCTCCGGCAACGCCCGGTACCGAGCTACGGGATCCGCGCTCATGAGGTTCGCCATGGAAACCGGCACTGGTCGGAAAGGTCGCAGAGGAGACCAAGCACCAGGTCCCCGTCGCCGTCGAGAAGGCCATTCGAGTCGAGGCCGCCGAGAGCAGCTCTCTGCTGTACCAGCCGGCCGTACACGGCGTCTGCGGGGCGGGTTCTCCTTTCGACGGTGGGCGCCATCGCCGAGATGTCCATGGTGACGGCCTCAGCATGCTCGAGCACGCGATCACCTAGCGCTTCGAGACCTGCATCAAATGAGCCCTGGCCGCGGCGCAGCTCGATGGCAACGACCGCAGCAGAGCGACGGGACTTGGCACGGTCGATGGTTGTCTGTCCTGCACCAGCGACCACGAGCTTGAACTCCAGAGCAGTCATGGCCAAGGCACCTCCGTTCGCTGCTTCGAGCAACCTTCGTTGCTCCTCTGCTAGAGCGGGGACTGGCGGCAGTAGACCAACGAGTACCTCCCGAGTCAGCTCGTGCTGCTGCACAACGCCGTCTGCATCGGAGTCCGACAGGGGCTTCAGCACCGAGGGGTTCGCCGGATCAGCAGATCCAGCGAGCCCGAGGTGGGCGTCAACCACGCGCTTCAGGAGCGCGTCGTACAGGTCAGCTATGTCGCTCGAGTGCCCGCCCACGATGCTCGTCAGGAGGTTCTTGCCAACTGCGTCAATGGAGTGTCTCGAGTAGAACTGCGGAGTAATCGTGAGGCGCTCAAGAAAGTCGGCGACGTCGGCGGCTGCAAGACCCAGCTTGGCCAGCGCCGCGCGCTGCTTCGTGGTCGCCGAGGTTGGATCTTCGAAGAACGCCCGAGTGTCTTGGCCGTCTCCTTCTGGACCCTCGAGAATCAGTTCGAATCGAGCATCGCTGACGACCCCCGCTGCCTTGGCATGGTTGTAGGACCGGATCAGCGCGTCGATCCCTCCCCCAGCAGCCAGCACTTTCGAAGCGGACCACGCGCCCCGGTCTCGGGTCTTCACCTGAGCGAACTCGATGACGTGACCCGTGTCCGTTGCGATGTCGTCGACGAACTCACACAGGACGCGAGCACCCTCGGGCATGTCGAGAGTCTGTAGCCACTTCTGCAGCGCGACCTTGCACTGGTACACGTAGCGACCCAGCGTTTCGGTCCCCGTCTGATCGCCCGGACCGACGGCCCCGACAGTGTCAGAGAGGCGCTGCTGCGGGGCAGACACCGCAACGGCCTCGTCACTCATGGCACATCGTTCGGGGTTTCAAGAAGCGACTCACCGTCGGCCCCTCACGCCAAAGTCAGCGGCGGGGCTGCAGCAGCCGGCACACCTCATCTCGTCGACTCACGTAGCCGAAACGGTGCCACCGTCGAGTTCACTCGAACTCCTGGCCCTTGGCACCGAGCTGGTTCGCGTTCTCGCTGACGACGCGTCGCGTTCGATCGTCGAAGCCTGCCGACTTTGCGTTGATCTCCAAGGTGAGTTCGACCGACGATCCGTCGGCGCTGCTCAGGTGCTCGACGACGTTGCGGAGGATGTCCTCGAGCTGGCGAATCGCGCGAACGGAGTCGAGCGAGAACTGGCTGTAGAACGAGGTCGGGTGCGCCACGACTTTCGGCGTTGGTCCCGAGGCTCCGGTCGAGGCAGGTGCACCTCCACCGTGGGGAGCACTGCCTTCGGTGGCAGCCTCGTCGCCGTCGACGGGCTCGACCTTCTTCGCCTCATCGTTGATCTGCTGCGATGCGACGTCGGGGCGAACGAGGATGCCGCCGGGCCGGGCTGTCACATGCTGGGCAGTGACGAGGCCTGCCCATCGGTTGCCATCGTGGCCGTCGGCGTAGGCGAACGTCTCGGTCTGCCAGTCGAGCTTGGACACCCCGTTGCTGATCGCTCCCGCCAGCACGTCGAAGGACGCGAGCCGGGGCAGGTACGGGAACTGGCAGTACGCCTTCCAGAGAGCTTCGACTGCGATGTCGCCTCGGTCAGTCCATAGCGGGATGCGGTCGAGGTCCATGCGCACGCGCGTTCCGCCGTAGCTCGTGATCAGACGCTCTTCGCTTTCGAGCTTCCGGGCGATGCGTTCGGCGAGGCTGCCCGCTCCCGTTGGCTTGGTCTGGTGCCAGCGGATCTCGCGGGTCCCGGCCGTCTGCTCCGGCACGAGAACATGCACGTACGTCTCGGCAACGCGTTGCGTCACGGTCTCGTCCGTCTCGTTGATCTTGGACTTCGCCTGCGCTTCGTCGCCCTTGGTGAGTTCGATCTTCTCGTGCTGGTGATCCTCGAGGATCGACTTCCATGCCAGGTGCTGTCGGGCGGCCGTCCGCAGCTCGGCGAGCCGCGCTTCGGATGCAGCACAGAACACGAGCAGGTTGCGGTTAAGCCGCGGGCCAGCGTTGCGCTGAGCGAGGATCTGATCCGCCATCGTGATGGCGGGCGACTGGTCGACGTTCGGCACGTGGTGCTGCGTCGTCGGCAACACTACGAGGTGGACGCCATCGTCATCGTCGGTGACGTCGCCCGGCCCGTCGGGGAAGGCGTGCACGGCAGCGAACGGGCCCGATGCACGTGCCGCTTGCAGCCGGCGCTTGATCTCGTCGTCGGCGTTGTCATCGGTGACGTTGGAGTTGGCGCGGTCGGCGGCGAGCCGGGTGATGTTCGCTCGCAGCGAGTACCAGTACTGGGCACCGTCGACGTAGAGGTATGTCGCATCGCCCGAGAGCCGGCGCAGGGCATCGGCGAAGGTGCCCGGGGCCTCGCCCGGTTGCGCGACGCCGAGCGTGATCAACTTGATGTCGATGCCGCGTCGCGCCTCCTCACGAGGCGCGGAGGCGAGGTAGACGGCCCGAGCGACGCGCCGCGTCGCTGAGTAGCGGCCAAGGTTGCGGTTGTCCTGGTCAAGACGAAGCGGAAGCGCGTTGGGTCCGTCGACATCGCTTCGGATGACGGGGTCCCAACCATCGTCGAGGTACTTGGTGAGCTCGGAGTTGACCCGAGCGTCGTCCATCGGGATCGTGCCCGGCATGATCAGCAGGTTCTGGTCGCCGCGCTGCCACAACACCGAGATCACCGTTGCCATCAGCCGGAGCACACCACGGGTGCGCTGGAAGCGATCGAGGGTCGACCAGTCCTTGTAGAGCCGGTCGAAGAGCTCCGGATGGATCGGGTACGACAGCTCCATGCGTCGGCGGTACTCGGCCTCGCGCACCTCACTCGGGAAGTCAGCCGTCTTCTCGCGATAGAAGTCGCAGAACGCCTTGATCACACCATCGCGCACGCGGGCCTTGTCCGGGCTCATCGGCTCGAACAACCGGCGCCGTACGATCTCGAAGCTCTCGTCGTCCTCGGCTGGCTTCCACTGAGCCGACTTACGACGGACCACGTTGCGGAGACGAGCAAGTGCGTCTTGGCCCTTGTCGCCTCCGACCTCGATATCGCTCGCCGGGATCGACACGAGCACGACAACGTTCGGGACCGCAGCCGCGGCCTCCGTGAGCGCTTGAGCGAAGGTGAACTGCGTGTCGAAGTGCCCGCCGACCAGCGCCGGCTCGTTCTCTCGCGCCGGGAGCTGACGGGCGTACGCGACCCATTCGTCGATCAGCACGATCGAGGGCCCCGCCAGCCGGAACAGGTCGATCAACTTCTTGCCCGGGTTCGACCCTGACAGGTCTTCAGCCTCGACGAGCGAGTAGCCCTCCACGCCAGCCAACTGGTAGGCGATCTCACCCCAGATCGTGTGGACCTGTGTGCCGTCCGGCTTCACCGTCGGCGATGCTGGCGAGATCCACTGGCCGACCACGACGGCTCGCGCCACCTTGTCCGGGAGCGCGAGGTTCTCCTCGGCGAACAGCTCACCGATGCCCGGAAGATCCGCCGCCTTCTTGCCCGACGCAAGGTGGTATAGCGCAATCATCGAGTGGGTCTTGCCACCACCGAAGTTCGTCTGCAGATCGATGACCGGATCGCCACCGTCGCCACTGAGGCGACGGGCAGCCCCGGTGAGCAACTCGCGAAGACCGTTGGTCAGGTAGGTGCGACGGAAGAACGCAACCGGGTCCTGGTACTCCTCGTCGGCGTTGCCCGTGGCGACCTGAAACAGGTCGGCGGCAAACTCGGCCTGTTCGAAGCGTCCACTCGCCACGTCTGCGTGAGGAGTGATGATCTCTCGCCAGGGCGTCAGCCCCTTCAGCGGCTCACCTTCAGTCGGCTTCGCCGCTGTCTTGCGACGTTCGCTGCGAGCCTGCTCGTCGAACAGCTGGCGCTGCAGGTCCTTCTTCAGCGCCTGGACGAACTTCAGCTGCTCTGCCGCGCTGAACGCCGAGAGCAGCCGCTCGGCGGTGTCGAGCATCCGGTAGGTGTCGTCAGTGGAGAACTGGCCCTGGTGAGCCCAGGTGTTCCGGAAGTCGCGTAGCTCGCTGGTGTACGCCCGCTCACTCTGGCCAAGACGCTGGCGCCAAACCTCCTGCCACGTGTTCTGCATCCCCTTCAACAAGAAGATCAGATCGTTCGGATCAGGCTTGCCGGCTACTCCCCTATCTCGCCCATGAACCTCGTCAATCCAACCGTCTCCGTAGGCGGCTCTCCATGCGGCCTCACAGACCGGTTGAATCCCATCTCGCACGGCATCGAGGCCACGCCCCACTCGTTCGTTGTGTGGCATCACCATGCCGACTCATCCCCCCATCCGTTCATCGACCTCTTCATCGGCGGACGCGACATCTAGAACAAGCTCCCCGGTGCCTCAGCAGCGGGTCCCGCTGCAGCCAGTCGGCTGATCTCTGGCCACGCCGTCACCAGCATGTTGTATGCACCCGCCTCATCAGCCCACTTCTTCCGGTCACACAACACGTACAAGAGGTACGCCAGCTGGCGCGCACGCTCGCCGACACCCATCCCCATACGAGCGAGCAGTGCGGCGGCGTCGGTCTCCGAGGCGTCCAAAGCCCGGATGAGATGTTGCGTGGTCTCCCACACCGTCAAGCGGGTGTCGGTCGCCGGGTCCCAGCTTCCCGGTAGCTCCTTGCGTTCGACCAAGCGGACTCTTCCGTCACGACTCGCCACGATCCCAGCGCGCTCAACGCCGGCAACAGTGGTGTCTTTCGCTCGGGCCAACAAGTCGGCATCCCCGAACGGGCCGGGGTTGTGTCCGTACTGCTCGAACCACGTCAGCGCGAACCGCGTATCGGCGTCAAACTCCGACTCCTCACCGCTCAGCACCTCCGCCAGTGCCTCGTTGATCAACGCCAACGCCGCCCGGACCCGCATCGGCGAGCCGTCGGCCTCGACGACCTTCGCATAGCGAGAGAAGATCGCAATGCCCGGTCCCATCGCCGACTGGGCCAAGTCCACAGGCGCAATGTTCTCCAACTGCAACACACGCACTGCCGGCCCCAACTCTCGGCGCAAAGCCGCCACGAACTCTCCGCGCGTCGCCATCGGCGCAGAGATCTCCCTGGGGCGACACGCCAACGCGATCGACGACGCCAGCGCGTTCGTGCCCGACGCGATCATTCGGTTGGCCATCTCCGTTCGCATAGGCCACGTCGCCGTGATTGCATAGCCAGCATCAAGCAAACCGGCCAGGAACGTCTCCCAACCTGTGGAGGTGACGTCGCCGTCCATCGACTCCGTCGCCTTGAACGCGTAGAAGATCGTTGCCGGAAATCTCGGGTCGGCGTTCGCTGCGGCGGCGGTGAACACCTCCTGCATGCCTGACTCGAAGTGCTTGTGCGCCTTCTGCTTCGAGCCGGCCCGGAACTGGTTCGCGATCAGCTCGTCGGCCTTCGGAGTAAGTAGCGTTGCGCACTCGTCCGGCCATACGTCAGCCAGGTTGCGCCGAAGCCAAACGAAGAAGAAGTCGGACAGGTCCGCATACGAGATGTTGTCGTAATACGGCGGGTCAGTCGAGATGACGCATGTGCCCACCTCCGCTATCCGCGCTCGCGCATCGCGCTGAGCAGTCGCGCCAGGCCGGACGGCGAGTGTCGGGATCGATCGCGTGCACGTCTGGAGCATTGAGTCCCAGCTGGCCATCTTGCCCGAGAACGGGTTTGCTTCACAGAAGTCCCAGGTCATCTGAATCGCCTGCCGAGCGAAGGTCTCGCGAAGCTGAGCGTTCGGCGCATGCCATGAACAGACCGAGGACCAGTAGTCGGCACATCGATCGATGACGAACGCGAGATAGGTGGTGATGGCGTCAGCCCGGGCGGTCGCCGCTGCACCACCGGACCGGAGAGGCACGCCGTCATCGCTGATACTCGCCGCTCGAGCGTCGGCGACGACCCGCGTGCGAACTTCGGCCAATAGATCTGAGAACGTCGTCAACGCCAGCAGCTGACGCGGAGTGAATAGGTCAAACCACGAGCTAAAGCCATAGAGCCCTGGTGCGACGTTCCTCGGGTGATGAGCCAACGGAGCGGTACCCAGGTCACGACTCGCATCCGGAACTAGCAACGCTTCAGTGGGTGCCACCGTGTAGACCCTTCCGCTGGCTCCCTCAGCAACCACTGCCATACACACGGCTTCCATACGCCCGGCAAGGGCCTCACCGACAACGTAGCTTCGCTTGAACGGTGCACCCGTTGCGATGCAGTGGCCATCGCCCCGGTCAACAGTTGCGCCAAGGGGTGTTCCTCCTTCGCGAATCTCGTACCGGATCGTCTTGGCGTCATGGTCGACGATCGGCTCGACCCACACCACAGGCTTGCCGACCTTCTTGGCCAGGATCCAGGAACGGACGAGCGGGATGTGGCCGGGCCATGATGGGTCCGGCGACTTCACAGTGCGGGCCCAAATCCATGCGGTTGGTGTCGCTTCGCTGCCGTTAGGCAGGAGAGCGTTCGGGTAGTACTGGCCGATCCGCCTGGCCGCCTCGTCGCGCATCCATTCGCCGTAGGCCCGCACGTCCGCAGCGAGACCGCGATTACCTTCCCACAAGCTCTGCTCTGCAAGGGCGGTCGGGCTGACCGGTGGCTGATTGGCGAATCGTGACGGAATCTCGAGCATCGCCCGCTGGATCAACACTGCAACTGGATTGAGGTCGCCGGTATACGTCGGTAGTCCGAGTCGCAACGACTCCAGTGGGATCGCGCCACCCCCTCCAAAGGGGTCGAGCACCGTGGGGAGATCTCCGTCACAGGACTTCACGATCTCGGCTCGTGCTTCCTCCAGGATGCGTTCGTTGTTCGATGCCTCCCAGGGCACGAGCCGTTCGAGGATGCCGAAAAGCCGCTCGCGTTCCCGCTGTTGGTCCTCCTCAGTTGGGAACTGGTCAGGGTGCGCTGAGGGATCGTCAACGAGTGAGGCCCACAACACGGCCCTAGTCGCTGCGAGAGGTCGACGGGCCCACCATCGATGGAGGCTTTGCGGATGTGGGGCTGCCCCCATGGTCTTCTGCTTGGCCGCGTGTGCGTTGATCGTCGCCAACGGCAGTGCAACCTCGATGAGCTTCTTCTTGTAGGTCACTGGGGCTCCACTGCGTATGGCATGAGGTCGGCGATGTTGAGCGGCACGTAGGCCTGGGCGAAGTGCAGCTCGTAGGCGTCGAAGGGTCGGATGAAGTAGCTGACGGCTGGGCGACCCTCCGGCTCGTGGGGAACGCGTACGACGGCGAGGCGGAACCGTTCGGGGTTCTGCTTCGCCTGTCGGACCTGGGGACCTCTGACCTTGATTTCGGGCGTGTCGGGCCGGTGGCCCTTGACCTCGATCTGGTACACGACGCCGGTGCGTGGGTCCTCGGAGAGAATGTCGAAGCCGGGATTGTTGTGGGCCTGCTCGACGGGGACACGGCCGAGAGCTCGCTCGGTGGCCATCACCGCAGCCACAGCCCGCCGATCGGTCTCCTTCGCAACCTCTTGGTCCATCTCCGATGGCAGGTCGCCACCAAGGCGGTCGACGAGTCCCTGCGGGATGACGAGCGCTGCCGCGACGACGGTCGGTGCATGGTTGACGAGGTCGGACTCGACTTCGAGTTCTCGGAGGCGGCGGGTCTTGCGTGCCTCGAGGTCGTCGGCGCGTTGGCGTGCGCGTCCAGAGTTGAGGCGGGGCTTCTTGCCGTGGAGTTCTTGTTCCTTGAGTTCGTGGGCGCGCAGGTCCCAGTGGCGGATCTCGCTGTTGAGGCGTTCCTCGACGGCGCGTCGGGTGCGTTCGATGCGTGCCTTGGTGACGTCGGCGATCTCGGCGAAGTGTGGTGAGGCGAGGTTGGCAGTTGCCCAGCTGCGTGCGGTTTGGTCGACCCCATCGTCTGCCCAGTGGGTGTCGACGTTCGCAAGTAGCTCGCCGGTGCGGTCGTCGAGCGGTTCGTACCCGAGGTAGGGCTCGGCGCCGGGATCGTTGATGTCGCCGTCTGCGGTGATCTCGACGTACTGGAAGCGGCGTGACACGACGGTACGTGCACCGTGGTCGAGGCGGCCGTCGGTGATGGTGTGTTCGAGATAGATCAGGATTCGCGGGGTGTCGCCGTCGTCGGTCGGGTCGATGAACGTCGTCCCGCTCGACAGCGTGGAGCCGTGACGTTCGAGGGTCGTCGCGATGAGCGCCTTGAGCAACGGGTGGCCGGGCGTGATCAGCTCGGCGCGCAGACCGCCCCGGCCAGCAGTGTCGATGCTGACCTTGTCTTTGTCGAAGGTGACGCGCTCGTAGGCGCTGTGGAGCGGCCCTCCGGCCGATACCTCTCGGTCTCGTGATCTGACAGTGGCGGGCACCCGGGTGATCTCGAACCTGCCCGCCTCACGAGGCGCGATGCGTCCGCCGACGTCGTCGAGCGCTGCTGCGAAGAACGCTTGGATGAAGCCGGGCTGCAGCTTGCGGGCGAGCGCTTCCTCCATGCGGTGGCGGATCTCGCTGATGCTTCCGGGGTCGAGCACGTTCGACGCAAGTGCACGCTCGTCGAGGACGGTCTTGAGCCGATTGCCGATGTGGGCGTCGATGACCTCGTCGACCCGCGCGAGGACGGCTGGGTCCTTGCCGTAACGGATCGCCTCGATCAGCAGATCCTGCAGGGACCGGTTGATCTCGGAGTCGCCGAGGACGTCGTAGATCTGGTCCCCGTACACGGCGCGCTGCTGCTCGATCTTCGCGAACAAGCGTTGGAACACCATGCCTTCGCGCGTGCCGTGGGCAACGAGGTTCCACAGGTGGCAGACCTGCTCCTGACCGATGCGATGGATGCGTCCGAATCGCTGCTCGATACGGTTCGGGTTCCACGGCAGGTCGTAGTTGACCATCAGGTTCGCCCGCTGCAGGTTCACGCCCTCACCCGCGGCATCCGTCGCGACCAGCACCTTGACGGCTGGGTCGTTGCGGAACGCGTCCTGGATACGGCGGCGGTCCTCGCGACGCACGCCACCGTGAATCGACACGACCGCCTCAGGCCGACCGAGCAGCGTTCGGATCTTGCCTTCGAGGTAGTTGAGGGTGTCACGGTGCTCGGTGAACACGATCAACTTGCGGGGTTCGCCGGGCTGGTTGAACTCATCGGACTGCAAGATGTTGCGCAGCTCGACCCATTTGCGGTCCTGCCCGGACGCCCGCACCTCCGACGCCAGCAGCTCCAGAAGTCGAAGCTCTGTGATCTCGCGTTCGAGCTCGACGAGCGACTCTGCGCTCATCACGTTCTCAATCGCTTCGTCCTCGAGACGCTCGAACTCGTCATCCGCGAAGTCGTCGCTGTCGAAGCCGTCCGGATCCGCGAGCCGGCCGTCAAGCCGGCGCGCATCGGCGAGCTTGCCGGCCTTCTCCGCTTGCAGAAGCTGTGCGGTGAGCTTCTCCTTGCGGCGGCGCAGCGACTGGAAGATCGCCTCCGGTGACGATGCAAGGCGGCGCTGCAACGCAGCGAGCGCGAAGCCGATCGCGAGCCCTCGGCGACGGTCGCCGCCCTGTTCGATCGCCTGAGCGCGCCCCATCCCCTCTTGGACGTAGGAGCTGACCGCCTCGTACAGGCGTTGCTCTTCCGGGCTGAGGTCGTAGTTGACCGTCGTGGCCCGGCGCTCGCGGAACAACCGCTTGCCGTCGAAGGTGAGCAGGTTCTCCTTCACGAGGCGACGCATCACATCGGACACGTCGGGCAGGTGCTTCGATCGGCGGAGTCGACCGGCGAATCGATCAGGGTCGAGCAAGGAGAGGAAGAGCAAGAAGTCGTCGTTGCTGCCGTTGTGCGGGGTCGCGGTGAGTAGCAGCAGGTTCCGGGCCCGGTCGCGTACGAGCTCTCCGAGCTGGAACCGCAGCGTCCGGTTGATCTCGTCGCCGTACAGGCGGGCTGACATCTTGTGGGCCTCGTCGCAGATGACGAGATCCCAGTCGGTGACCGCCAGCTTCGCCTGCAGCTCCTCACTCCGGGACAACTGATCAAGCCGAGCGATCAACAGGTTGCGCTCCTGGAACGGGTTCCCGGTGCGAGCGGCCTCGACCATGTCCCGGCTCATGATGTCGAACCGCAGATTGAACTTGTCGAACAACTCCTCCTGCCACTGCTCGACCAGACTCCCCGGAGCGATCACCAGGCAGCGCTCGAGGTCCCCGCGCAGCATCAGCTCGCGGATGTACAGCCCCGACATGATCGTCTTGCCCGCGCCAGGGTCGTCGGCCAGCAGGAACCGCAGCGGCTGCAGTGGCAACAGGCGGCCGTACACCGCATCGATCTGATGAGGCAGAGGCTGGATCGTCGACGAACCCACCGCAGCGAACGGATCGAACAGGTGCGCCAACTCGATGCGGCGAGCCTCCGACGCAAGCTTGAACGACGCTCCGTCCGCATCGAACGTCCAGCGCCGGCCCGAGGCAATCGAGACGCCTGCAGCCTGTTCGGCCGTCAGCAGGCGATCAGAGATCTGACCGTCGTCACCCCGGTAGACGACATTGACGATCCCATCCCCGTGCGGCTCGACCGCAATGATCGTCACATCGGCGGCGGCCACCAACCCCCGCACTCTCGATCCAGTTTTGAGGTCGTTCAGCTCGGTCATGGGCGTGGGTGGTGGGGCCGAGGCTTCGACCCGACTCTCGCCCGCGACGTCCCACTGAGCCCATGGTAGGGCAAGGGTGTGACAGCCCCGGGCCTACGGGCCAACAAGCTGTCCGACGGCGGCACCTGGCGGACCGTTCGATGACGAGAGCGCACCCGCGTCGGGTCTTCAGAGGAGTTCATGCACCAGGGCGTCGGCGGTACCCGGTGAGGACCGCAAGTCGATCGGAAGCTCCGGGTCCGGGGGGAGTTGCACGCGGTCCGGCGGGTCGGGAAGCCCGGCCAGGAAGGCATGGACCAAGAACTCGAATCGCTCGTCGGACGGGGACCGCAGTTCAACGGTCCGTGCCTCCCACACGTCAGGGTCGGCCAACCCACGGGTGTCGCAGAGCGCCTCTTCGCGAGCGAGCCAGCCGAGGAGAACAGTGTTCAACGTGTTGTAGATCCGCTGCGCCATCACCGACTCGAAACCGACATGTTCGAGAACGCCAACGACCTCGCGGTTGACATCGATGTAGCCCGGAGTGACCCGGAAGCGGCCGAGGCCTGCGGCGGCAAAGCCTGGCGTCACTTCGGAGAGGCGGCGAAGGCCGTTGGCGTAGTAGCGAAGTGAGTCGCGCCAGTCCCCTGCGTCCGTTGGCGGGAGTATCTCGATCTGTCGAATGAGGCGGTCCGACACCAGGTCGATCAACTCATCGCGATCCTGCACCCACCCGTAGAGGGACTGGTGAGTGACGCCGAGGCGCTCGGCCACGGCAGCCATGGTGAGGTTCTCGACTCCGAGTTC
The DNA here is from genome assembly GCA_050246915.1 of Acidimicrobiia bacterium. Taxonomy (GTDB): domain Bacteria; phylum Actinomycetota; class Acidimicrobiia; order Acidimicrobiales; family Ilumatobacteraceae; genus JBFWVD01. Next base: position 14,631 of record JBFWVD010000078.1, read on the forward strand.
GCAGGCAGCATCGACGATGTGGTCGCGGCTGAGACGCGGCGGGCGACCCCGTCGCCGCTGCCCATCTGCGGCGTAGGTCATCCGGACCACCATAGGCGAAGCAGTCGGGAACCAAGAACTACCTGTTCAGAGATTTTCTTGCGGGTGCAGTTTTGAGCAGTACTATCTGCGTTCAGCTGTCGCTCCTGCGGCGGTCGGGATGGGGGAAGAGCGACGATGCTCAGCCAACTCGATCGGGGTGCAGTCCTCGGACTGCGGGACCGTTCACCAGCCCGCCGCGGTCCGGAAGCCGGGTCCGCCGACCAAGTTGTCGCGCGTTGGACCCGACAGGGGTGGGTTCCCTGATGTGCAGACGACACACCTCCGCTCGGCGCGCCGCTCGGGCGCGCCGATACGTCCAGTTCCGCTGGGGCCAGAGATGGGACCTAGTCAAGCACTGACCGTCCCGGCCCGCCGGCGACTCGACCGCCGCGCCTCATGGGCCCCGGCCGCCGCGGCCGCGATCACGGCGATCCTCGCGCTGAACGCCGGGCCCCACGCACCCAGCCTGACCTCGCTCATCACTGGCGCTGGTCTTGCTGCCCTCGCGACGACGGATGCGACCACCCACACGCTGCCTGCGACGCACGTGAGGGTGCTTGCGAGTCTGACGGCAGTCACCCTGGTCGGCGCAGCCTGGTGGCACGACGCTTGGGCTCCACCGCTTCGAGCACTCGCCGGGGCCGCGCTCGTCGCGGTCCTTCTCGTCTCGCTGTGGCTTTCGTCGCCGGGGGCGATCGCATTCGGGGACGTGAAGGTCACGGTCATTGCCTTCGCCGCAGCCGCGGCCGTCTCGTGGCGTGCGGGGGCGGTCATGATCATCGCGGCGTGCGTGATCGGTGGCGTTGCCGCCGTGATCGCCCGTGGGACTCGTCGGCACCTCACGCCCGTGCAGCCGACCATTCCGTTCGTGCCCGGCCTCGCGCTCGGCTTCGTGGTGGGGGTGATGGTCCCATGGTGAGAGATCGACTCGTAGCAGCCGTGCTGGCGCTCGGTGTGCTGGCGAGTGCGTGTTCGGCTGACGACAACGTCGGCGGCGGTTCGACGACCGACTCGGCGGCGCGGACCACGACGGTTGCGCCCACGACCGCCCCGTCATCGACGGCCGCGCCGAGTACGACACCGACGACTTCGAGTGCCCCGTCGACATCCCCGGCGCCATCGACGTCACCGCCGAGCACCGCCTTGACCAACGAAACCCTCAAGCCGATCGTCGAGCAACTCGTCGACTCCTACGACGCCGTTGTCGCAGAGATCCTCACCGATCCCAGCGTTGCGTCGGATCCGGGCAACGAGTTGGTGCGTCGGTACCTGGGGCTGTTCCCACATGACAGCACGTTCGCCAATGGCGCCCTCAGCTTCTGGGCGAGCGAGGCCTCCGCCGGCCGCTTCTACCGACCGGGACCCCGGGGCGTGATGTACGACTCGACCGTTCAGTCGGTCGAACTTCGCAGCGAGGCCGAGGCGGCGGCGAAGGTGTGCACCGTCACCTCGATCCAGATCGTCGACAGCGTCGGCGCCGCGCTCGAGTCGCAGGGTGGTGTGAATGGCGGCGAGGTTGTCCTCGTACGGGTGGGTGACGACTGGCTACTTCGTGACCTGACCGAGGCGCCGCCGGATGATTGCCCGCGGCCCGGGAACTCGTGATGCGCACGCGTCCGCGCGTCGCTGTCATCGGGGCGGCAGTCGCGCTGTGGGTGCTCAAGCCCACGACGGCGCTTGCTCAGGACGTGACCCAGTGCGTCGAGTGGTCACCTCGTGGCTACTGCATCGAGTGGGACGTGCCGACGCCCGGTACCCCGGGCACGCCTGGCGACTCGGGTGGAGGCCCGCCGCCCGAGTGCTACTGGGTCAACTTGTCGGACGACCTCGGCGCAGATGACCCGACGATCTACGCCGACTTCGGACTCGAGCGTCCACCGGAGGGAGTCGACGTCATCTGGCAGTCATGGGAGTGCGCCGACGGCCGCACGACCTTCAACTTCCGCTGGGTGATCGCAGCCACGCCCGGAACGCTGGCGAGCATCGCACGAGGCCGACTCGTCGGTGAGCTGCCGCAGCCGGTCGTCGAGACATCCCCAGCGGCCGGGACGGCGTCGATCATCGGGGTGCCCGTGTTCGTCGCCGTCGTCAACTGGACCGGTGTCGTCACCGAGACCGAGTGCGCAGGCGGACTCTGCGTGACCGTCACCGCCACGCCACAACTGACGTTCCGGCCCGGCGAGCCAGGAGCGCAGTCGGTCCAGTGCGCCGGCGCCGGAACGCGCTTCGCGGCGGACGTGGGCACGCCTGAATCGCAGGCGAGCTCACCCGGCGCGTGCACGTGGACCTACACGACCCGTACCGGAGCCAACGGTCGTCCATCGGCGTGGCCGGGGCAGGCGTCGGTCTCGTGGTCGGTCGCGTGGACAGCAACGACTGGCGCGTCTGGATCGCTTGCCGCGGTGACGCGCTCGACCGACGTGCCGCGACCAGTAGCCGAGGTTCAGACCGTGATCGAAGGTGGGGCGACGCCATGAGTACGACGATGACTCGACGCAACGGAGCGGCGACGCCGGACTCGGCGAACCGTGCTGCGCGACAGGCGACCGTGGTTGCCCAAAAGAAGGATCCGGTGCGTCGGCGATGGAGTCGCATCGGCGGAGGGGTGCTCGCTGCAGTTGTGGGTGGCTGGCTGTTCGCCTCGCTCTACCTCTCGGCCGACGATCGAGTCGAGGTGTTGGCTGTCGCGTCGGACGTCGCCCGGTTCGATGTGATCGAGCGGAGCGATCTCAAGGTCATCACGATCGCGGAGGACACGGACGTCTCGTCGATTCCGGCATCACGGATCGAGGATCTGGTCGGTCGGGTCGCCTCCACCGACATCGTCGCCGGAGCGCTGCTCGTCGACGGCCAACTGCTTCCAGCCGGCCACCGGCTGGTCGCTGCTGACGAGGCGGTCGTCGGTGTTCTGGTGGGGCCGGGTGACTCGCCGACGACGGGGATGAATCGTGGGGCGCAGGTGTCGGTGGTCGTTCGGCCGGCCGCCGGCACGAACGGCACGGTCGCCGCGGTGCCGGGCTGGATCGCCGGAATCGGAGGAGAGGTGTCGTCGAGTGGTGATCGCCCCGTCGAGGTCGTCGTCGCGCGAGCTGATGCCGCACGCGTCTCGGCCGCTGCCGCCGAGCGTCGGGTGACGATCGTGGTCCTCGGGGAGTGACGATGCGGCTGGGGCTGGTCAGTGCGAAGGGGTCACCTGGTGTGACGACGCTGGCGCTCGGTGCCGCAGCGGTCATGGACGCGATTGCCGTCGAGCTCGATCCGTCGGGCGGCGATGTGGAGTGCTGGTTGGGCCCGGTTGGCGAGCCCGGACTGATTCGGGTCGCGGGGGCGCTGCGTCACATCGCCGATCCGTCACAGGTACTCGCCGAGCATGCTGTGGAGCCGCATCCGGGGTTGCGGATCGTGCTGGCTCCGACTGGGGGTGAGCAGGCGGCGTCCACGTTGATGGCGATCGGCAATCGGTTCGCCGCTGCAATGCGAGGCGAGGACAGCTCCGTCGTGCTCGATGGCGGACGATGGAGCCGCGCCCAGCCGACCGCAGGGCGCCTTGGCGGATGCGATGTGGTCGCATTGGCGCTCGCTCCGACGCTCGGGGGCGTCGCCCATAGCCGCGGGGTCGTTGCGACATTGCGGGACTCGCTCGGCATGCCGGTCGTCGCCGTGTTGATCGGCGACCGTGGCTACAGCCCGCAGGAGATCGCCGGCGAACTCGATGTTCCTGTCGTGGGCTCGATCGCGTGGGACCCGCGGGGAGCACACGCGCTGGTCACGGGGGGCTCTTCGCGGTGGTGGCGCCGCTCGGCGCACGGCCGATCGATCCGCTCGTTCGTCGACGCTCTCGCGGCATGGGCCCCCGAGGAGGTGGGTGCTCGTGCCTGACCTGGGTGTGGAACGAGTCGAGGTGACACTGCGGAGGCTCGTCGCGGATGAGATCGGCGACTACCTACGCCGATGCTCTGACGAGGGCCGGCGGCCACCCGACGAGGCCGATCAGCGGCAGATGGCACGGGCGATCGTTCGGCGCGAGCTCGACGTTCGGGCTCGAACCGCGCTGCGGTTGGGCGAGCCACAGATCTCCGAGGTCGAAGAGGACGAGATCACCGAGTCGGTCCTCGCTGCGGCGTTCTCCACTGCGCCGGCGATCGATCGGCTGCTGGAGCGTCGCGATGTCACCGACCTCCATGTCAACGGTTGCGATGACGTGCGGCTCGTCACGATCGATGGTGTCGTCGAACGTGCTGCACCGATCGCCGCATCCGACGCTGAGCTGATCGCGATGATCCAGGCGCTGGCGCGGCGCGGTGGTCACATGGAACGCGAGTTCACGCCGGCGCATCCGCGTCTCGATCTGCAGCTCCCCGACGGCTCGCGTCTTGCTGCGGCGGCTTGGGTGACGCCTCGGCCTTACCTGACGATCCGCCGTCACCTCCTGGTCGACGCCGACCAGGACAACCTGGTTCGCAGAGGGATGTACGACCGAGGGGTCGCCTCGCTGCTCAAGGCCTTCGTCAGCGCCCGATGGAACCTGCTGATCTGCGGAGGGCAGGGCGTCGGCAAGACCACGCTGCTGCGGGCACTGCTGCACGATTGCGAGCGTTCCGAGCGAGTGGTCGTTCTGGAGCAGGAGCCTGAGCTGCACCTCGACCGGATGCCCGAGCGTCACGACCAGGTCCTTGTGTTCCTCGAACGGCCGCCGAACAGCGAGGGGGTCGGCGGCATCACGCTCGCCGACCTGTCACGGACCATCAAGCGGTTCACGCCCGATCGCATCGTGGTCGGTGAGGTTCGCGGCCCCGAGGTCATCGACATGTTGGAGGCGATGAGCCAGGGCATCGCCGGTTCGATGTGCACGATCCATGCGGACTCGTCGTGGTCGGTCTTCCCTCGCATGTCGGTGTACGCCCGGGCAGGAGGACGCGACTGGGCGACCGGCGACGTGATGCAACTCGCATCGCTCGCGCTCGACGCCGTCGTCTTCCTCTCGAAGACTCGCGACGGCCGACGGGTGGTCTCGGAGATCCGACATGTCGACCACTACGACCCTGACACCGCTCAGGTGGTGACCGATGTCTGGTTCGGAGCCGGCCCCGACGGGGTGGCGACACCGAACCCGACGTCACCGATCCCGGTCAGGTTGCTCGACGAGCTCGTGGCCCACGGCTACGACCCGTCGCTCCATGAGCGAGGTGCATGGTGACCGCGCTGGCAGCCCTGTGCGGCGCGCTCGTCGTCGGAGGGCTCTGGCTGGCGATGAGCTCGTGGCGGCCGGTGCCCGTGGCGAGGACCGAACGCCAACCCCAGGGCCGCGCAAGCGCCCTGCTCGAGCGCGATCGTGCGATCGCAGCCGTCGGTTCAGGGTTGTTGGTGCTCGTGCTCACGCGCTGGCCTGTCGCTGCGATCGGTGCCGCCGTTGCCGGATGGTCGATCGCTGCGATGCCCCGTCGAGCAGATCGCGAGCGTCACGAGGCTCGCACCGAGGCCATTGCCTTGTGGACCGAGATGCTGCGCGACTCGATGGGCACCGCGCGAGGCGTCGAGGGAGTCCTGGTCGCCACCGCCGCAGCGGCGCCCGTGGCGATCCGCCCCGAGATCCAACGGATGGCGCAGCGACTCTCCAGCGAGCCGCTCGGCGACGTGCTCGATGACCTCGCGACTGATCTCGACCATCCGCTCGGCGATCTCGTCGTCACGGCGCTACGGCTTACGTCGACGACTGGCGGCAGACGCGTACGTGAGGTCCTGGCCGATCTCGCTGCCGCCGCGTACGCAGAGGCCGAGTCGCATCGGCGCATCGCCGTTGCCCGTCAACGCCCTCGCGCGGCGCTCAAGTACACCGCGCTGATCATTGGAGGCTTCGTCGGGCTGCTTGCGGTGTTCTCCCGCCGATACCTCGAGCCCTACAACGGCGCAGTGGGACAGGTCGTGCTTGCGGCCGTCGGCTTCTACTGGGCGGCCGGTCTGTGGTGGATGCATCGGATGGGCCGATCCAACCCGGTACCGCGGTTCCTCACCAACGCATCAGGGAGCGCCGCGTGAGCGCGCTCACGGCCGTCGTCCTCGCAGGTGCTGCGACCGGGAGTGGTCTGTGGCTGATCTGGAGCGGATGGTCGCCGGCTCGACCGCCGCTCGCCCAGACCCTCACCCGCCTCGGTCAGCCAGTGATCGAGATCGCCCCCGAACGCGACAACGTCGACGTGCGCGTCGGGATGTGGGCACGTCGGCTCGGCCCGGTCGAGCGCATCATCGCCTCGA
>JBFWVD010000079.1:0-20578 GCA_050246915.1 Acidimicrobiia bacterium
CGGCGTAGATCGTTGGGTCGTCGATGTCGTAGCCGAGGTTGACCCAGTAGCACTCGGGGGGCGGACCTCCACCCGAACCGCCAGGCGAACCTGGGGTGCCGGGCGTCGGAACATCCCACTCCACGCAATAGCCACGAGGTGACCACTCGACGCACTGGGTCACGTCCTGAGCAATCGCCGTCGTGGGCTCAAGCACCAACAGCGCGACTGCCGCCCCCATGGCAGCGACGCGCCTACGCGTGCGCATCACGAATCCCCGGGCCGCGGGCAATCATCCGGCGGCGCCTCAGTCAGATCGCGAAGTAGCCAGTCGTCACCGACCCGTACGAGGACGACCTCGCCGCCATTCACGCCACCCTGCGACTCGAGCGCGGCGCCGGCGCTATCGACGATCTGGATCGAGGATGTCGTGCACACCTTCGCCACCGCCTCGGACTCGCCCCGAAGCTCGACCGACTGCACGGTCGACTCGTACATCACGCCCCGGGGTCCGGGCCGGTAGAAGCGGCCAGCGGCGGCCTCGCTCGCCCAGAAGCCGAGCGCGCCATTGGCGAACGTGCTGTCCTGTGGGAACAGCCCCAGGTAGCGACGCACCAACGCGTCGCCCGGATCCGATGCGACGCTGGGATCGGCGAGGATCTCTGCGACAACAGCGTCGTAGGAGTCGACGAGCTGCTCGACGATTGGCTTCAGACTCTCGTCGGTCACAGCCGTGCTCGGCGGCGACGTCGATGGAGCCGCAGTCGTCGAGGGAGCGCTCGATGTCGGTGTCGTGCTCGGAGCGGCCGTCGATGACGGGACAGCAGTGGCCGCGACGGTCGTGGTCGGCCCAGCCGAGGCGGTTGTCGAACCGCCTCCGTCGTCGCCCGAGCACGCACTCACGAACACACCGAGCGCCAGCACGACTGCTACGAGTCGATCTCTCACCATGGGACCATCACCCCCACCACGAAGCCGAGCGCGAGGCCCGGCACGAACGGAATGGTCGGCTGCACGGGCGCGAGGTGCCGACGAGTCCCACGGGCGATCACGGCGGCAACGCCGCCGATCACGCACGCCACGATGATCATGACCGCACCTGCACGCCACGAGATGGCAGCGGCCGCGGCGAAGGCAATGACCGTGACCTTCACGTCGCCGAACGCGATCGCTCCCGGCAACGAAAGCCACAGCGAGACGAGCAGGACCGCAACGAGCGCGGCCCCGACGAGGGCTCGAAGCAGCGAACCCCAATCGTCGTGCCACCATGCCGTGCCGACCATCGTGACTGCAGTCAGACCCGCCAGCACCTGCACCTGCGTGGCAGGGAGCCGGTGTGCTGCCGCATCAGTCGTCGCGAGCGCCGCAAGGCCGGCGCCAGCTATGAGCGAGGTCAGGGCGGGTGCGTTGGGTCCTGCGTTCAGGGCAAGGATCGCGGTGACCGAGGCCGCGGCGGCCCAGGCCCAGGAGGCGCGGCGGTCGTGCCGCCGGCGGGCCGGGAGGGTCAGCGCTTGGCCAGGTCCCATCTCTGGCCCCACCTGAACTGGACAGATCGGCGCGCCGGAATGGCGCGCTGGGCGGAGGTGTGTCGTCTGCACACCAGGGAACCCACCCCGCTCGGGTCAAACGCGCGACAACTTGGTCGACGGACCCGGCTTCCCGACCGCGGCGGGCTGGTGAACGGTCCCCACAGTCCGAGGACTGCACTCCGATCGAGTTGGCTGAGCATCGTCGCTCTTCCCCCATCCCGACCGCCGCGAGAGCGACAGCTGAGCACAGATAGTACTGTTCAAAACTGCGCCCGCAAGAAAATCTCTGAACAGGTAGTTCTTGGTTCTCGATAGCTTCGCCTATGGTGATCCGGATGACCTACGCCGCAGATGGGCAGCGGCGACGGGGTCGCCCGCCGCGTCTCAGCCGCGACCACATCGTCGATGCTGCCTGCGAACTCGGAATCGAGAACCTCACCATGGCCGCCGTGGCCGAACGCCTCGGCGTCACGCACCAATCCCTCTACGGGTGGGTGCAGGATCGCGATGAGTTGATCGACCTGGTCTCGGACCGCCTCATTGGACGGATCGAGATCCTCCCGCCGGCGGACCCGGCGGATTGGCGCGACTCCCTTCGGTCCTATGCCAACGGCCTTCGTCGCCTCGCCGAAGAGACGCCAGGATTCGCCACCGCTGGCCTCGGTCGTTTCCGGACGACCGCTGGCTACGCCGATGTCAACCGCGCCGTCGTTGGAGTTCTCGAACAGGTTGGTTTCGAGTTGGTGATGGCGCAGAGGATCTACAACACGTTGAACACTGTTCTCCTGGGCTGGCTCGCTCGCGAGGAGACGCTCTCCGACGTTCCTGGGTTGGTCGACTCTGATGCGTGGGCGGCACAGATCGCGGAACTCCGGTCCCCGTCCGACGAGCGTTTCGAGTTCCTGGTCCATGCCTTCCTGGCCGGGCTTCCCGACCCGCCGGACCCCGTGCACCTTGCCCAGGGACCCGAGCTTCCGATCGACTTGCGGTCCTCTCCGGGCGCCGCTGGTGTCCTGGTGCATGAAGTTCTCTGAAGTCGGGCTGTGGCGGTGCTCTCTTCAACGAAGGCTCGGCGAAGTGCGGCCGTCGGTCGCCGTGTTGTCCGGTAGGCCCGAGACCGTCACACGCTTGCCCTACCATGGGCACAGTGGGACGTCGCGGGCCAGAGTCGGGTCGAAGCCTCGGCCCCACCGCCCACACCCATGACCGAGCTGAACGACCTCAAAACTGGATCGAGAGTGCGGGGGCTGGTGGCCGCCGCCGATGTGACGATCATCGCGGTCGAGCCGCACGGGGATGGGATCGTCAATGTCGTCTACCGGGGTGACGACGGTCAGATCTCTGATCGCCTGCTGACGGCCGAACAGGCTGCGGGCGTATCGGTCGCCTCGGGCCGACGTTGGACGTTCGATGCGGACGGAACGTCCTTCAAGCTTGCGTCGGAGGCTCGCCGGATCGAGTTGGCGCACCTGTTCGATCCGTTCGCTGCCGTTGGTTCGTCGACGATCCAGCCCCTGCCGCATCAGATCGATGCGGTGTACGGCCGTCTGTTGCCATTGCAGCCGCTGCGGTTCCTGTTGGCGGATGATCCGGGTGCTGGCAAGACGATCATGTCGGGGTTGTACATCCGCGAGCTGATGCTGCGCGGGGACCTGGAGCGGTGTCTGGTGATCGCTCCTGGGAGCCTGGTCGAGCAGTGGCAGGAGGAGCTGTTCGACAAGTTCGACCTTCGGTTCGACATCATGAGCCGAGACATGGTTGAGGCCGCTCGTACCGGGAACCCTTTCCAGGAGCGAAATCTGCTGATCGCTCGGCTCGATCAGTTGTCCCGTAGTGAGGAGCTGCAGGCGAAACTGGCGGTCACCGATTGGGATCTCGTCATCTGTGACGAGGCCCACAAGATGTCGGCTCGCCTGTACGGCGACGAGATCAACCGGACGCTCCGGTTCCAGCTCGGGGAGCTCGTGCGCGACCGGGCCAGGAACCTGCTGTTGCTCACCGCGACCCCGCACAACGGCAGCAACGATGACTTCTTGTTGTTCCTCTCGCTGCTCGACCCTGACCGCTTCGCTGGCCGGCTCCGCCGATCGAAGCACTTGCCAGATGTGTCTGACGTGATGCGTCGCCTCGTGAAGGAGAACCTGCTCACCTTCGACGGGAAGCGGTTGTTCCGTGAACGCAGGGCGACGACGGTCAGCTACGACCTGAGCCCGGACGAGCAACGCCTGTACGAAGCGGTCAGCTCTTACGTCCAGGAGGGGATGGGTCGCGCGCAGGCGATCGAACAGGGCGGCGACCGTCGACGAGGGTTGGCGATCGGGTTCGCGCTCGCCGCATTGCAGCGCCGTCTGGCGTCCTCGCCGGAGGCGATCTTCCAGTCACTTCGACGCCGCAAGGAGAAGCTCACCGCCCAGCTCCTGCAAGCCGAGAAGGCGGGCAAGCTGGCGGATGCTCGTGGCCTGGATGGCCGGCTGGCCGACCCGGATGGCTTCGACAGCGACGACTTCGCGGATGACGAGTTCGAGCACCTCGAGGACGAAGCGATCGAGAGCGTGATGAGCGCCGAGTCGCTGGTGGAGCTCGAACGCGAGATCACGGAGCTTCGTCTCCTGGAGCTGTTGGCGTCAGAGGTGCGCGCGTCGGGGCAGGATCGCAAGTGGGTGGAGCTGCGCAACATCTTGCAGTCCGATGAGTTCAACCAGCCTGGCGAGCCCCGCAAGCTGATCGTGTTCACCGAGCACCGTGACACCCTCAACTACCTCGAGGGCAAGATCCGCACGCTGCTGGGTCGGCCCGAAGCCGTGGTCTCGATCCACGGTGGGGTGCGTCGCGAAGACCGACGCCGGATCCAGGACGCGTTCCGTAACGACCCCGCTGTGAAGATCCTGGTCGCCACCGACGCAGCGGGCGAGGGCGTCAACCTGCAGCGGGCGAACCTGATGGTCAACTACGACCTGCCGTGGAACCCGAACCGGATCGAGCAGCGCTTCGGACGCATCCACCGCATCGGCCAGGAGCAGGTCTGCCACCTGTGGAACCTCGTCGCACACGGCACCCGCGAGGGCATGGTGTTCCAGAGGCTCTTCGCGAAGATCGAGCAGCAACGCGCCGTGTACGGCGACCAGATCTACGACGTCCTGGGCGACTCGGAGATCAACCGCTCCCTCCAAGACCTGCTGATCGAAGCGATCCGCTACGGCAAGGACCCAGCCGTGCTGGCTAGGGTCGACGAGGTCATCGACGCCCACATCGGTAGTCGGCTCAAGACGGTCCTCGACGAGCGAGCGCTCGCTTCGAACGTGCTCGACCCCGGGAGCATCAGCGAGATCCGCCATCGCATGGAGGAAGCACTCGCCCGCAAGCTGCAGCCCGGATTCATCCAAGCGTTCTTCTCCGCCGCCCTCGACGACGTCGGTGGACGAATCGCGCCTCGTGAGGCTGGAAGGTTCGAGATCACTCGGGTGCCCGCCACCGTCAGATCACGGGACCGTGAGGTGTCTGCCGGTGGACCGCTCCACAGCGCCTACGAACGCGTCACCTTCGACAAGGACAAGGTCAGCATCGACACGGCTGGTCGGGGTGGTGTCCGCGCCGAGCTGATCACACCGGGCCATCCGCTGCTGAAGGCGCTCATCGCCACGACCCTCGAACGCCACGGCTCGACACTCTCGACTGGGACGACGTTCATCGATCCGACCGACGAAGGCGACACGCCCCGAATCCTGATCTACCTCGAACACACGATCAGCGACGGCCGCATCGATCACGGTGCCCGGACGGTGGTGTCACGCCGGTTCCAGTACGTCGAGATCACCGCAGACGGCGACATCAATGACCCGGGCGCCGAGCCTTACCTCGGATACGAACCGCTCGACGACCGCACCAACGAGCTGCTCGCCACCGTCGACACCCGCTGGGCAGACGACGGCGTCGACCAGACCGCACGCAGTTGGGCAACCGCCAATCTCGCCTCGCCACACTTCGCAGAGGTCGCCGACGTCACCAAGGCACGCATCGAACGCACTCGCCGCGCCGTCGAGGAACGCCTCAATAGCGAGATCCGCCATTGGGATCTCCGCGCCCACGAACTCAAGGAGCAAGAACTCCACGGCAAGAAGCCTCGCCTCAACTCCGGACGCGCACGTCAACGCGCTGACGATCTCGAAGCGCGCAAGACCCGTCGCCTTCGTGAGCTCGAGGTCGAGTCGGATCTCGTCAACCATGCCCCCACCGTTGTCGCCGCAGCGCTGGTCATCCCGCAGGGGCTCATCGATGGCCTTGCCGGCGGGCTGCCGTCTGAGATGGACCAAGAGGTTGCGAAGGAGACCGATCGCCGGGCCGTGGCCGCAGTGATGGCCACCGAACGAGCGCTCGGCCGCGTGCCCGTCGAGCAAGCCCACAACAACCCCGGCTTCGACATCCTCTCCGAGGACCCGCGCACCGGCGTCGTGTACCAGATCGAGGTCAAGGGACACCGACCCGACACACCCGAGATCAAGGTGAGAGGTCCGCAAGTCCGCCAGGCGAAGCAGAACCCCGAACGCTTCCGCTTAGCCGTGGTGCGGGTGCCGCACGAATCCGACGGCCGCCCAGCCGTGAACTACTTCATCCGACCGTTCGACACCTATGAGCTGCACTTCGCCCAGGCCTACGTGCCGCTCAACATTGCCGACCTCATGCCGTACGCCGTGGAGCCCCAGTGACCTACAAGAAGAAGCTCATCGAGGTCGCCCTGCCTCTCGCCACAATCAACGCCGAGTCGGCTCGAGACAAGGGAATTCGCAACCACCCGCAGGCTCTTCACCGCTGGTGGGCTCGCAGGCCGCTCGCCGCCGCCCGTGCCGTCTTGTGGGCGTCGTTGGTTGATGACCCGTCAGCTCATCCTGACCGGTTCCCGAGTCACGACGAGCAACAGGCGGAGCGAGATCGACTGTTCGGGATCCTCGAGCGGCTCGTGCCATGGGAGGCAAGCAACGACCGCCGGGTTCTTGATGAGGCTAGGGCTGAGATCGTTCGATCCTGCGAGGGTGAACTGCCACGCCTGCTGGATCCTTTTGGCGGCGGCGGCGCGATACCGCTTGAGGCCATGCGATTGGGCCTGCCCACCTTCACCGGCGACCTGAACCCTGTGGCCGTGATTATCCAACGAGCGATGCTTGAAGTGCCGCATCGGTTCGCTGGGCGCCCTCCGGTAGCTCCGGCGATTCGTTCGTCCCAAGGCATCTGGGAGGGAATGCGTGGTCTCGCCGCCGACATTGAGTTCCATGGCGAGTGGATGCGGGAAGAGGCCCGCCGTCGAATCGGTAAGTACTACCCCGACGCCCGTAGGGCGGACGGGGCCGCTGTTGCTCCGGTGGGATGGGTATGGGCCAGGACCGTCAAATCCCCTGATCCTTCCTGGCCAGGTCGTGTTCCCCTAGTCCGGTCTTGGGTGCTTTCGAAGAAGCCGGGCCGGCCAGTTGTCTGGATTGAACCGGTGGTCGATCACGCCTCCAAGTCCGTCAGCTTTCACATTCGAGAGGGTGGAAACCCGCCACCCGGCAACATCGGTCGACAGGGTGGCGTTTGCATCGCGACTGGAGCCCCGATACCGATTTCGTACATACGGAACGAGGCCAAGGCAGATCGGATGGGTTCCGCAATGTTGGCCATAGTGGCTGAGGGGGATCGCGCTCGACTCTTTCTCGATCCGATAGACGCGACGGACCTGGAGGCCGGCCTTCCGGATCCATCGTGGGTTCCTACAGGGGCCATGTCGGCCAACACGCGGCACATGAGTCCTCCCGGTTTCGGCCTCGATCAGTGGAGCAAGCTCTTCACCAAACGCCAGCTTGTGGCGTTGTCCACGCTCATGGAGCTTCTTGACGAGGTCAAGGCTCGCGTCGAAGCGGACGCGATCGAGATCTCAACAGACTCGACGAATCTGCGTGACGGAGGTGCGGGCGGTCGGGCCTATGCGGAGGCCGTCGTTACGTACCTCGCTCTGGCTCTCAGCAAGGGCCTGGATTTCAACTGCACCCTCGCTGGTTGGGACGCCACCAACGTCAAGATCCGAAACACGTTCGCGCGGCAGGCGCTTCCGATGACCTGGGACTACGTCGAGGCGAACATCCTCGGTCAAGGGGTAGGAAGTTTCTCGTCGATGGTCTCATCGACAACGGCGGCTCTTCTGGCGCTGCCGGTCGGAGACGGGGCGTCCACGACACAGCGTGACGCTCGAGCGCGCGTCGCTGAGGTTGGTATGTGCGTTGTGGCTACCGATCCTCCGTACTACGACAACGTCCCATACGCAGATATCTCCGACTTCTTCTATGTTTGGTTGAGAAGAGCTCTTGCTGGGATCTGGCCCGACGAGTTTGCGACGCTGCTCACTCCTAAGGCGGACGAAATGGTGGCCGATCCTGTGAGAGCTGGATCGAAGCCAAAGGCGAAGGCTCATTTTGAAAATGGCATGCGCGAGGTATTCGCTGAGGTCGCAGCGAATGCCGACCCTCGCTACCCATCCACGATCTTCTACGCCTTCAAGGCGACGGAGTCCGAGACGGAGGGGGTCGCGTCTACGGGATGGGAGACCTTTCTTCGGGGGCTGCTTGATGCAGGGTTCGCAATCACGGCCACTTGGCCCGTCCGTACAGAGAAGCCTGGACGTAGTCGTGAGATCGGGTCGGCGGCACTGGCTTCCTCCATTGTGCTCGCGTGCCGCAAACGTGAAGTGACCGCAGCGATGGCGACACGCGGAGAGTTGATCGCTGCACTTCGCCTCGAAATGGAACCCGCAGTTCGGTTACTCCAGATGGAAAATATCGCCCCCGTTGACCTAGCTCAATCTGCGATCGGCCCAGGAATTGCCATCTTCTCCCGGTACGCCCGGGTCGTCGAGGCAGACGGAGCGACCATGAGCGTAAGAACTGCCCTCAACCTCATCAACGAGATCCTCGCCGAGGTCCTTCTTGGCGAAGAGTCGGAGTTCGATGCCGACACGCGGTTCGCCCTCACGTGGTTTGAGCAGTACGGACACAATCCAGGGCCCTACGGTGACGCCGCAACACTTGCGAGAGCAAAGAACACGTCGGTCGAGGGAGTGGAGCGTGCCGGCGTGGTCCACAGCCGAGATGGGAAAGTGCGGCTGGTAGAGCGGGAGGAGTTGTCAGACGGATGGGATCCCGCGGCAGACACACGCTTGACGGTGTGGGAGACCACGCAGCACCTGATTCGAGCTCTGGACAGATCGGAGGTGGAAGCAGCGTCGCTGCTTGCCCGGATGGGCTCCGGAGTGGGTGAGCGTGGACGTCAGCTGGCGTACTTGCTGTACGGGCTGTGTGATCGCAAGAAATGGGCAGACGAGGCGGGTGCGTACAACATGCTGGTTACGGCGTGGCCGGAGGTCAGCCGGTTGGCCGCCGCCGGCGCGGCTCCCGAGACCACGGGGAGCTTGTTCTAGATGTCGAGCATGCCGATGAAGAGGTTTATGAGTCGATGGGGTGATGAGCCAGCATGGTGATGCCGCACAATGAACGGGTTGGGCGTGGCCTCGATGCTGTGCGTGACGGAATCAAGCCGATCTGCGAGGCGGCCTGGAAGGCCGCCTATGGGGACGGTTGGGTAGACGAGGTCCATGGGCGCGACAGGGGCGCGGCTGGTAAGGCAGATCCCGGCGATTTGGTCTTCTTGTTGAAGGGGATGCAAAACACGTGGCAAGAGGTGTGGCGCCAGCGGCTCGGTCAGAGCGAGCGGGCCTACACCAGCGAGTTGCGTGACTTCCGGAACAGCTGGGCGCACCAGGGGCAGTTCTCCACCGACGATACGTATCGAATGCTTGACACAGCCGAGCGGCTTTTGTCGGCGTTCAGCGCAGCTGAGCAGCTGAAGATTGTCCAGGCGCTCAAGAAGGATCTCCAGCGGCAGCTGTTCGACGAGCAGGCTCGCAGCGAGCGTCGCAAGACTGCGGCCAAGCCGACTGAGGGTGAACCCTTGAAGGGGTTGACGCCGTGGCGGGACATCATCACACCTCACGCGGACGTGGCGAGCGGCCGCTTCGAGCAGGCTGAGTTCGCCGCCGACCTCTTTCAGGTCGCCACAGGGAACGCCGACGAGGAGTACCAGGACCCGGTTGCGTTCTTCCGGCGCACCTACCTGACCAACGGGCTTCGCGAGTTGCTCACCGGTGCCGCCCGTCGTCTCAGCGGTAACGGCGGCGACCCGGTCATCGACCTGCAGACGAACTTTGGCGGCGGCAAGACGCACTCGATGATCGCGCTGTACCACCTTGCGTCTGGCAAGAAGTCGGCTGATCTTCCGGGCATCGGTGAGCTCTTCGCCGAGGAGAACCTGGCGCTACCGGACAAGGTCGCGCGAGCCGTCGTTGTCGGCCAGTGGATCTCGCCGGCATCGCCGACGGTGAAGGCGGACGGCACTCAGGTCCACACGATCTGGGGCGAGATCGCCTACCAGTTGGCCGGAACGGAGGGCTACAAGCTCGTCGAAGCGGAAGACCTCTCAGGGTCGAACCCGGGCAAGAAACTGATCGACCTGTTCCGGCTGGCCGGGCCCTCGATCGTCCTGATCGACGAATGGGTCGCTTACGCCCGTCAGCTCCCGGCGCGGGAGAACGAGCCGGCACTCGTTGGCGGGCACTTCGACACCCAGTTCACCTTCGCTCAGGCATTGACCGAGGCCGCAGCTGCGGTCCCGAACGTAGTCGTGCTCGTGTCGATCCCGGCGAGCGACATCGAGGTCGGAGGCGACAAGGGCCAAGATGCACTGGCTCGTCTCCGCAACGTGGTTCGGCGCAAGTCGGCTCAGTGGAAGCCGGCCGAAGACGACGAGAGCTTCGAGATCGTCCGCCGCCGGCTGTTCGAGCCGATGAGCCCGGACAAGGCTCGCGTGCGCGACGGAGTGATCAAGGCGTTCTGCGACTTCTACCGCGAGAAGACGGCGGACTTCCCGAGCGAGGTTCGTGAGGCCGAGTACCGCCGACGCATGGAGCTGTCGTACCCGATCCACCCTGAGCTGTTCGACCGGCTCTACAAGGACTGGTCGACCCTCGACCGCTTCCAGCGCACCCGTGGTGTGCTCCGGCTGATGGCAACGGTGATCTCGGTGCTGTGGCAGCGCGGCGACCAGAACCTGCTGATCATGCCGGGCACGATCCCGATGGACGATGCCCGGGTCAACTCCGAGCTCACCAAGTACCTCGACGACGGGTGGGACCCCGTCATCCGAAGCGATGTCGACGGACCCAACGCGCTGCCGCTTCGTCTCGACCAGGACAACCGCAACCTTGGCCGCTACTCAGCGACGCGGCGCGTCGCACGAGCCGTCTACCTCGCCTCCGCCCCACGTGAGGAAGCACGACGTGGCATCGACATCAAGTTGATCACGCTCGGAGTCGCGCAACCGGGCGAGGCCCCTGGCACCTTCGCCGATGCCCTGCGTCGGCTCTCGGGCGATGCCACATACCTCTACGTCGACGGTGCCCAGTACTGGTACTCACTGCGCGCGAACATCACCCGGCTCGCTGCGGACCGCGCCAACTCCAACGTCACCGACGACAACGCCGACGACGAGATCAAGCGCCGCCTGCAAGCGGCGCGTGCGTCGGGACCGTTCGCGGCCGTTCACGCCTTCCCCGACGGGCCGGGCGACGTCACCGACGATGACGATGGCGTCCACCTCGTGCTCCTGCCGACGACGCAGCACCACGTGCCGAACGTCGACCAGTCGCCTGCCATCACGATGGCGGATCAGATCCTCGCTCAGCGCAACGCTGGCCCGCGGCTGAACCGCAACCTGCTCGTGTTCTGTGCTGCATCCGAAGCGCGGCTCGCCGAGCTGCGGACGGCCGCCCGACAGCACCTGGCATGGAAGTCGATCCTCGAGGATCACCAGCACGAGAAGATCGAACTCACCAAGGGCGACGAAGCGCAGGCGAAGTCCAAGATCAACGAGACGGACGAGACCGTGACGCAACGCGTTGCCGAGACGTACGTGCATGTTCTCGTGCCGGAGCAGACGGCCGGGACCCGCGAGATCCGCTGGCACCAGACCAAGCCAACGGGAGCGGGCAGCCTCGCCGAACGCATCGCCCGGAAGCTCGAAAGCGAAGAGCGTCTGATCACGAGCTACGGCGGAACGCGCGTGCGCATGGACCTCGACCGCATCCCGCTATGGACTGACCGAGGCGACATCGCAGTCGAAGCTCTCTGGAAGGCGTACTGCCAGTTCCCGTACCTGCCCCGGCTCGCGTCCTTCGACGTGCTGGCGGGAGCGATCAGCAACGGGGTGTCCAAGCTCGACTGGCAGACCGAGACGTTCGCCTACGCCGACGGCCACGATGGCAACCGATGGGCAGGCCTCGTCACTGCCCAGCATGTGACAGCCCGGCCCGGCGGCATCCTCGTTCGCCCCGACGTCGCATCGCAGCAGATCAACGATGAGGCGAAGAAGGTCGAGCCCGTCGACGGCGACGAGGCTGCCACCGAAGGCAGTGCTCCCCACGGTGGAGGTGCACCTGCCTCGACCGGAGCCTCGGGACCAACGCCGAAAGTCGTGGCGCACCCGACCTCGTTCTACAGCCAGTTCTCGCTCGACTCCGTTCGCGCGATTCGCCAGCTCGAGGACATCCTCCGCAACGTCGTCGAGCACCTGAGCAGCGCCGACGGATCGTCGGTCGAACTCACCTTGGAGATCAACGCAAAGTCGGCAGGCTTCGACGATCGAACGCGACGCGTCGTCAGCGAGAACGCGAACCAGCTCGGTGCCAAGGGCCAGGAGTTCGAGTGAACTCGACGGTGGCACCGTTTCGGCTACGTGAGTCGACGAGATGAGGTGTGCCGGCTGCTGCAGCCCCGCCGCTGACTTTGGCGTGAGGGGCCGACGGTGAGTCGCTTCTTGAAACCCCGAACGATGTGCCATGAGTGACGAGGCCGTTGCGGTGTCTGCCCCGCAGCAGCGCCTCTCTGACACTGTCGGGGCCGTCGGTCCGGGCGATCAGACGGGGACCGAAACGCTGGGTCGCTACGTGTACCAGTGCAAGGTCGCGCTGCAGAAGTGGCTACAGACTCTCGACATGCCCGAGGGTGCTCGCGTCCTGTGTGAGTTCGTCGACGACATCGCAACGGACACGGGTCACGTCATCGAGTTCGCTCAGGTGAAGACCCGAGACCGGGGCGCGTGGTCCGCTTCGAAAGTGCTGGCTGCTGGGGGAGGGATCGACGCGCTGATCCGGTCCTACAACCATGCCAAGGCAGCGGGGGTCGTCAGCGATGCTCGATTCGAACTGATTCTCGAGGGTCCAGAAGGAGACGGCCAAGACACTCGGGCGTTCTTCGAAGATCCAACCTCGGCGACCACGAAGCAGCGCGCGGCGCTGGCCAAGCTGGGTCTTGCAGCCGCCGACGTCGCCGACTTTCTTGAGCGCCTCACGATTACTCCGCAGTTCTACTCGAGACACTCCATTGACGCAGTTGGCAAGAACCTCCTGACGAGCATCGTGGGCGGGCACTCGAGCGACATAGCTGACCTGTACGACGCGCTCATGAAGCGCGTGGTTGACGCCCACCTCGGGCTCGCTGGATCTGCTGATCCGGCGAACCCCTCGGTGCTGAAGCCCCCGTCGGACTCCGATGCAGACGGCGTTGTGCAGCAGCACGAGCTGACTCGGGAGGTACTCGTTGGTCTACTGCCGCCGGTCCCCGCTCTAGCAGAGGAGCAACGAAGGTTGCTCGAAGCAGCGAACGGAGGTGCCTTGGCCATGACCGCTCTGGAGTTCAAGCTCGTGGTCGCTGGTGCAGGACAGACAACCATCGACCGTGCCAAGTCCCGTCGCTCTGCGGCGATCGTTGCCATCGAGCTGCGCCGCGGCCAGGGCTCATTTGATGCAGGTCTCGAAGCGCTAGGTGATCGCGTGCTCGAGCATGCTGAGGCCGTCACCGTGGACATCTCGGCGATGGCGCCCACCGTCGAAAGGAGAACCCGCCCCGCAGACGCCGTGTACGGCCGGCTGGTACAGCAGAAGGCTGCTCTCGGCGGCCTCGACGCGAATGGCCTTCTTGACGGCGACGGTGACCTCGTGCTTGGTCTCCTCTGCGATCTTTCCGACCAGTGCCGGTTTCCATGGCGAACCTCATGAGCGCGGATCCCGTAGCTCGGTACCGGGCGTTGCCGGAGGCGGAGGGGCGCGTCCTCATTCTCATCGACGCGTTCAGCGGAACGACGGCGAACCCAAAGTCGCTTGAAGGTCGCCTGAAACTCGCGAAGCTCGACTTCCTCGCGAGATACCCCAAGTACCTGACGCGGGTGCTCCGCCAGCGGCGAGCTCCGGAGCGGGCCATTGCTGCGATCGCCGCCGAAGAGAATCCACTCGCCGATCGCATGATCCGTTATCGCTACGGACCGTGGGACCCTGCATCGTTCGCGGTGCTCGGAAGCCTGATCGGACGGGGCCTCGTCCAGCCGGTCCCCTTTGCGCATGGGATCGCCTATCGGACGACTCCCGCCGGGCGCGAGGTTGTGACAGGACTCGCCGGCGACGAAGTCTGGGAACCGGTGCAACGTAGAGCCAAGGTCATGAAGCAGCACCTTGATCTCAGTGGGTCGACCTTGAAGAACCTCCTCTACGACTCCATCCCTGAGATGACCAACGCTCGTTGGCACGAAGTACTGGAGTGAGGAGCGAGATGACACAGATTCGAATCGATGAGATCGAACTCGTGGGCGGTAGCCGCTCCGTAACCTTCGATGCCCAGTTCTCGGTCGTGAAGGGGTCGATTACGACCGGCAAGACAACCCTCGTTCGCCTGCTGCGAGCACTGCTCGGGCGGGTACCCAAGCATCTGCCGCCCGAGACTGGAGCGGTCCGATCGGTGAGAGGTCGCGTTGCATTCGGCGAGGAGGTATGGGAGATCGATCGCCCTCTGGTGACCACGAAGACGGCGGTGGTCTCTCTCAGCCGGCGGGAGGCGGCCCCAGATGACGGGGTGGTGCTCTCGGATACACCGGATCGCATCATCGACGCACTTCGTCTACCGGCGGAGCAGGCAACAGCAACGTCACACGAGACCTACCTTGGGTGGCTCCTCGATCGGATGGATCTTCCCGAGATTTCCGTTCCGCGCGCCCGGACGGACGCTGCGAGCCCGCCGACGCCGGTCACGGTGAACGACTGGCTGCTCTACTGCATCATCCGTGACGATGAAATCGACACGATGGTGTTCGGACATCGCGACTCCTTCGTCGATAGGAAGCGTCGTGCGGTGTTTGAGATCAACTACGGGATCTACGACGCGGAGGTAGCCAGACTCGAAGCTCAGCTGCGCAGTGTTGAACTCCAGCTGGCGGACCTCGACAGTTCAAGCGCCGCCGTTCGTCGGTTTCTGAGTGACACTCCATTTCAAAGTATCGAGGTGATTGACGCCGAACTCGCCGCCGCACGTGAGGCAGTCGATCGGCTCTCCGCCGAGCTGGTCGGCGGAGCCGCTGAGTCCGCTCAGGACTCTTCTGCTCAGAGGCTTCGGCTCGAGCTAGTGGCGCTTGAGGAACAGGAGATGTCGATCCGCTCGTCTCGAGCTGCAGCTGCGCAGAGCATGGTCGATCTTGAGGATCTCCGAGCATCCCTCGCGGCGCAGTCACAAAGGCTCGTTCGAGCAATCGTCGCTGATGAGTGGCTCGTGGACTTCGACTTCGTTGTCTGTCCCCGCTGCGGAACCGCTGTGCGGGAGGACCGCGTCGATGAGGCGCATTGCTACCTCTGCCTGCAGGTGCCTCATCAGACCGCCGCGCGGGAGTCCCTCATCCTCGAGCAGGAGCGGATTGCCAGCCAGATCGTTGAGACAGAGGAGCTTGTCGATCTTCGGCGAGATGAGCTCGCTGCGCTGGATGCTGAGCACGCGAGAGTAAGGCGAGCCGTCGCCGAGGCAAGTGCCCAACTCGACAGGCGCACCGCCGAGTTCGTCTCGCGCCACGCTGAGTCCATGGTCTCCGCGGCCACAGCGCGTGCGCTGGTGGAGGGGCGTGTTCAACAGCTGCGCGACTATCGCGTGTTGCTGAGCCGCTACGCAGACTTGGAGGGATTGCGGTCTCGTCTGGAGGAGGAGCAGAGCGACCTCGCCGATGCGTTGGGGCAGTACGCAGGTCTAGACGATCAGTCCAATGAGTTGCTGACGGCCCTTGAGCAGCGATTCACCGAGTACCTCCAGCGCTTGAACGTCTCGGTTTCTGACGGTCTCCCCCTCATCGCTTCTATCAATCGGACGACGTACATGCCTGAGGTGAGCGGGCGATCGTTTGACGATCTCTCGAGCCAAGGCCTCACGGTGTTGGTGAACGTCGCTCACGCGCTGGCGCATCACACGGTTTCGATTGACCGGGAGCTCCCGCTGCCTGGCCTCCTAGTCCTGGATGGATTGTCGAACAACGTCGGCAACGAGGGTTTCGACCTCGAGCGTCGCGACGACACCTACCGACTGCTGATGGAGGAGGCCGCGGCCTACGCAGGAAAGCTGCAAGTGATCGCGCTCGACAACGACGTGCCTGCCTTCGCCGCCGATGCGGTAGTGCTCACGCTCACGCAGGAAGATCGGCTCATCCGGATCTCGCAGCCGGCTGCATCCAACGAGGAAGCGGGAGGGGGCACCGAAGTAGCGGTATCGCCGATTGAGGACACGGAGCCCTAGAAGACGAGCCATGCAGGTTCCTCGCAGGCCTCGTCCAACGGCTCGTAGACATCGCCCGTCCGCCTCCCTGCGGAACCCCCCGACGATCAGGGGTGCGACCGCCTGGCGCGAACACAACGCGAACACGACCAGCGCCGCCGAGCGCCTACGGGTGCCGATGGCGCAGTCTGAGGATTCGGGTAGAATGCTCCTCTAGCAGGGCTGACGCAGCCCAGCGCCGACGGGAACGTACGGAAGCCGCTCGGCTCATAACCCGAAGGTCGCAGGTTCAAATCCTGCCCCCGCCACCAAGGAAATGCCTGTTGAGAGGCCCTTTTCGAGAGATCGAAGAGGGCCTCTCCGGCGTTTCGGGGGCCGCTGTACAACATCCGTACAACACGAGACCAGAACGGCCGGGTGCAGCCGAGTGCCGACCAGAGCAGACGAGCACGGCCGGCGCAGCTCGATCGGAGCCGACGGTTCGGGGTCGGCGATAGTGAATCGGCGGAAGTTGTAATCGACCGTCGGTCTATGTGCCGGCCGGCGTGCAGGGCTGGTCCGCAGTTGCTGTGGTCGCGCGCTGCATGATCGCGGCGGCTCGTTGGAGGCAGGCGAGTTCGTCGGCGTCGAGGCCGGTCATTAGCTGTTCCAGCCGGGCCACGCGCCGTGCCCGCCCTTGGTCAAGGACCCTTCGGCCTCTCGCGGTCGGCTCGACGACGACGCTGCGGGCATCGTGAGGGCTGGGGCGTTTGCGGGCGAGACCGTCGGTCACGAGTCCGTTGACGAGCGCAGTCATCGATGGGGAACGGACACGTTCGGCGGCGGCCAGTTGACCGATGGTGCGAGGCCCGCCGAACACGAGGATCGACAGCACCGACGCTCGCGCCGGGCTCACCCCCATCTGGGTGTCGACCGATGCAACGGTGCGCACGAGGTGGACCGCGGCGGAATGCAACTGGTCGGCGATCGATTGACCCTCCGCAGACATGTAGGTAGCCTACCTACATGAATGCCAACGGTTTCGGACCGCTCCGGCAGGTCTCCTTGACGGTCACCGACGTCGAACGCGCAGTCGCCTTCTACCGCGACGTCGTCGGGCTGCGTCTGATCGCCAAGTTCGGTCCATTGGCGTTCTTCGACCTCGGCGGGGTCCGGCTGTCGGTGTCGCAGGCACAGGACGCACCGGCCAGAAACTCGGTGCTGTACTTCGCCGTCGATGACGTGCGCGCCGCGAGAGCGGAGCTGCAGTCGCGCGGCGTGCGGTTCGTGGACGAACCGCACGTGATCTTCGACGACCACGACGGTGTGTTCGGCGAGCCCGGGCAGGCGGAGTGGATGACGTTCTTCGAGGACCCGGAGGGCAACCTACTCGCGCTGTCGGCGCGCGCGACGATCGCGTGAACGACGGCGCCGACCGTTGGTCGGGCCGAGCGAGGGACTTCAATTCGTCGGTTGCTCGGCTGCGACGGCGCGCCGTGGATCGTGCGGTCGATCATGTTCTCGCCCACTTGGCCGGTGAGCTCGATCTCGCGGGTCTGGCCGCGGTGAGCGGGTACTCGCCGTGGCACTTCCAGCGTGTGTTCCGTGAGGCGATGGGCGAGAGCCCGGCAATGTTCGTCGCTCGCGCCCGGGTCGAGCGGGCTGTCGCACTCGCTCGCGCGGAGCCCGAACGCGCCTGGCAGGACATCGCGCCCGAGGTGGGGTTCTCCGCGCCGGCCCAGTTGTCGCGTGCGTTCCGGGAGCGTTTCGGCCGCTCCGCACGATCATGGGACCGCATCACACCGCTCACCGATCAGCCCATGCCGCTCGGCGGCGAACCTTTCGACGACCGCGTCGGCGGCTGCGCCGTTTCGGTCCGGCTGGAACGGCTGGCGCCGTATCGGTTCGCCTACCGGAGGATCAGCGACCCGTACCGGCGCGGCAATCTGGCCGCAGCGTGGGACGACGTCGCCGCCTGGGGATCAACCGGGTCGTCGGCGCCGGTGATGATCGGAATGTCGTGGGATGACCCGGCAACCACGCCGCTCGAGCAGTGCCGCTACGACCTCGGCATCGCCCTCGACCCCACCGATGCGCCCGTCGAGGACAGCAGCGAACGGTGGATGCCGTCGACGGTCGCCGCGGTAGCGTCGGTCGACGGAGACATCGGCGCAGTCAGCGCCGCTTGGGAGCACATGCACCGCGTGTGGTTGCCGTCGTCACCTCGACGGCGCAGCGCCCTGCCCTCGATCGAACGTTTCCACGCCGACCCTCGCCCCACCTGGAGCCGTTGGCGGCTCGACTGCATCCTTCCCGTCGCCCCACATCGCTGAGCGCTACAAGGCATCGAGAGCGACGATCCGGCAACGTCGCGCTCCTTTGCGAGGGTTCTTGCTGCCGGTCTTGCACGCGGTCACCTCGACGCGCTGCTTCGGTCCGTTCCAGTAGGCCATGGCAGTGCGAGCGCCGTCGGTCGAATCGGCGAGCCACATCCACCCTGGCTGTTGCGCCGTGTAGTCGTCGAAGCGGTGATCACCGTGTCGCTCGAAATAGGCGCGCTGCACGACCAGGTACTCGGTCACCGTCAGACAACGATCAGCACCGAGCGCCCTACGCAACGCCGGCGCGGTCAGACCACGTAGGTCGTCGTCGGTCCGCGAATCCGGATGCAGCAACAGCACATAGCTGCTCTCGGGACGAGCCACCGGCGCCATGTCGCCGACCTCCACGTACGGCACCCCCCAACCGGAGCCGCCGGCGAACGCGGCGGCGAGCTCGGTGCGGTGCTCCTGCTGCCAGTCGACCGGAGGCATCACCAGCGCGTCGGTGAACCCATCGGCAATCGCCGACTCCAGCCCGCTCGGCGGTTCCACCCGGCCGGCACCGATGACCTCCCTGTCGAACCCGACCGTCGCGAACAACTCCATCGACCACGCACGTAACCGGTCGACATCGCCGACGTTCAGAAGCTCTAGCATGACCGGCAACCTACCGACACCCACCGCACCGAACTTGCCGGATCCTGCGATGCTCGCCGCCCCACGCACCTCGGCACGCAGGCAACAAGGTCGAACCATCGGTGGAGACGCCACGATGGCGGGTCGAGCGTGTGGATCGCAGCGAGATCGGGAGCACAGACCTTGATCACGGTCGCGACAGATGCCGCGGCGGCATGGTCGACGTCGGGTAGCTCGTCGCCGTGGAGTTGCGCGGTAGACAGGCCGAGGCCGTCGGTGATGGCGAGGATCTCGGCGACGGGATGGTTGCGGAACACCCCGACCGTCATGATGTGGCCGGGGGTTACCTCAACGATCGCTCGTGCCGTGTCGAGTCGACATAGCGCCGTGAGGTCGGGACGAAGTTGAGGCCGATCGCGTCGGCTCCGGCCTCGACAGCGGCGCGGGCATCGGCCGGGCGGGTGATGCCGCAGATCTTCACGAAACGCCGGGACGCTACCTGCACCTCGATCGGCCCGCCTCGGGAGTTGTGGTCGCTGTCGCGTTCGGGCGGCGTCCGAGGTGCGACGATGGCTGTGGAGGAGTCCGCGATGACCGATGACGTCTTGAACACGTTGGTGGTGCTCGGTCACCAGTTGTTGCTTGTCGAGGTTGGCGGTGGGTTCGAGACGCACCTGTGCGAGGCGACGAGTGACTCGGCGGCCCGCGCCGCCCTCGATACTCGCCGAGCGCTGCCGGACTCATTGGCGGACGCGTTGGAACGAGGCGGAGACGACGATCGGCTCAATGCCTCGCTGGACCGTCTCCTGGACACGGCGTGGAAGCCGACAACGTTGTGCGGTCGAGCGTGGGACGAGATGGCCGCCGGCGAGGCGGGCACGTTCCGTCGTTGGCAGGAGATCGAGCTGACGCCGACGTGTCGGTCGTGCCTGCGGGTGGTCGACACCTGGTTCCCGCGGTCCGAGCCGCTGCCCGGGATTGGCGTGCTCGTCTCCGTGATCGGCGAGAAGGTCGAGGCCTTCGGGTCTGCATGGGTGACCGGCGTGCCAGGCGAGTACCTCGACGACCTCCGCAAGGCGATTCGCAAGCACCTGCGCCAGAAGGGGTGGCGATCGCAGACCCTGGTCGGTAGCGGAGTGCTGCATGTGATGTCAGCCGACGCGCTGGAGGCGATCGAACCGACCGTGCGGGCGGCCTGGATCGATCAGGCGATTCGGCGGATGGGCGTGGTGGAACAACCGACCGATGACGAGGACATTGTTGATCGACCCCGGTTGGGTGTCGCGTGGCAGACGTGGGTGCTCGATGAGTAGCTCGCACACCAGCGTCTCGCGCCGATTCGCGTTGGCTTTCAAATTCTGAAAGTGTGGGTGATGTATGGCAGCACGACCCACCCTTGATCCCCTTCGGGAAGCGGCACAGCGACTGAACGAGGCGGAGATCGAGCGCAATCGGCTGATCCGAGCGCTGCGCTCGAAGCGCG
>JBFWVD010000080.1:0-19844 GCA_050246915.1 Acidimicrobiia bacterium
CCCCGCCATGTACGGAGCCGTCGTGCTCTCGGCACTGCTCGGCATCGCTGTGTTCGCCTTCTTCGGATGGCTCGGCCACCGCATCGTCGGACATTGGCACGAAGCAACCCGAAAGACGGGTTGACAAGGTCTCTGGCCCCAATACGGCCAGCACAGATCTCCTCGATCTCGACCGCGGGATGGAGACTCCCGCGACGAGGCCCCGGAGCAGAACACCCCCACCAATACAAGGAGAGCACCACATGAAAGTTTCCACCGGAAAGGTCGCCGCAGTCTCGCTGGCTGGCCTTCTGCTCCTGGCCGCGTGTGGCGACGACGGCGACAGCACCTCGGCCACGACGGCCGCCGCCTCGGGTTCGACAGCCGCAGCAGGCGCTGGGGTCGACCTGAAGGCCGCCGGCTGCCCCGAGACCGTCAAGATCATCACCGACTGGGCCCCCGAGGCCGAGCACGGCTTCCTCTACCAGATGTTCGGCGCCGACGCTGCCATCGATGCCAAGGGCTACAGCGTCAGCGGCAAGCTCATGGCGAGCGGCAAGGAGACCGGCGTCAACCTGCAGGTCATCTCCGGTGGCCCGCTGCGCGGCTTCTCGCCGCCCACCTCTGAGATGTACCAGGACGAATCGATCCTGCTCGGGTTCGTGTACACCGACGAGGGCATCCAGTTCTCGGCTTCGAATCCGACGGTTGGCGTCGTTGCGCCATTCGTGAAGAGCCCACAGGCCATCGCCTGGGATCCGGCCACGTACCCCGATGTGAAGACCGTTGCCGACCTGGGCACCAAGGGCGTCAAGGTCCGCTACTTCGACTCGGCCGCCTACATGGAGTTCGTGGTCGAATCGGGCATCTTGAAGCGCGAGCAGGTCAGCGGCGACTACGACGGCAGCCCGTCACTGTTCGTCGCCGATGGCGGCAAGTCAGCAACCCAGATCTTCGCCTCGGCCGAGCCGTACCTGTGGTCCAAGGAGGTCCCGGAGTGGGGCAAGCCGATCTCCTACCAGTACATCGATGATCTCGGCTGGAAGCCCTACGCCCAGTCGTTGGCCACCAAGCCGGACAACATCACCAAGTACAAGGACTGCTTCACCAAGCTCGTGCCAGTCATCCAGCAGGCCACCGTCGACTACGTCACCAACCCGGCCACGACCAACGCACTCATCGTGAAGACGGTGAAGGAGTTCGGTTCGAGCTGGGAGTACAGCGAGGGCGTCGCTGCGTACGCCGGTGAGACGATGAAGAACGACAAGCTCATCGCCAACAGCCCGAGCGGCACGTTGGGTGACTTCGACCTGGCCCGGGTCACGGACCTCATCACGAAGGCCACCCCGATCTACACCGCTGGCGGCAAGGCACCCAAGGCGGGACTCACCGCCGAGGACGTCGTGACCAACCAGTTCATCGACAAGTCCATCAAGTTGGGCTGACGCTCTGAGCGTTCCACAGGGCCCGTCCCGGCACATGCCGGGACGGGCCCCTGTCGTTTTCGGCCGACGACGACGGATCCCCGCGTTCAACAAGTTTCTGCTTGTGGTAATCGGTTGAAACGACAAGCTCCCCCTTGTACAGTTGCCTCATGCCGTCCGATCGCGCACTTGCTCGCCGACACTTGGACGCCCGCTTCGACACACTCCGAGTAGCCGCACAGACTCCTCGTCCCCATCGCGGCTGGGTGCGCGCGATCCGAGACGCACTCGGCATGTCGGCTGCCGACCTCGCCGTCCGACTCGGAGTCGCCCAACAGGCCGTCTCGGAACTCGAGCGAAGCGAGATGAACGGAACGGTTCGGCTGGACACCCTGCGTCGCGCCGCCGACGCGCTCGACTGCGACCTCGTGTACGTCCTCGTGCCCCGACGCTCGCTCAACGACATCGTCGCGACGCAAGCCGAGAGGAAGGCAACCGCGCAGATCGCTCCGATCGCCCATCACAGTCGACTCGAGAACCAGGCGGTCGACGACGGAGATCTCAACGCCTTGATCGTCGAGCGGGCGCGTCAGCTCATCGACCGTCGGGGCCTCTGGACAGCATCGACAGACCCCGAGTGACCGACTTCCTGCTGCCGAGCGGCGACGGGCACACCGAACTGTCAGACGAAGATCGCGTCGGCCTCCTACCCACGTACATCGCAACGCGCGGGGAGTTGTTCGACGCCGAGCAGCGCAACATCGCCGAAGGGTTGTTCAACAAGCGGCCGTCGCGTGCTCAACTCCTCGATGACAAGTACCTGCGCGACTTGCATCGCTCGATGTTCGGCAACGTCTGGAGGTGGGCCGGGCGTTATCGAACGCGCGAGCCGAACATCGGCATCGACCCACGCCAGATCGCCGTCGCAGTCCGCGACCTCGTTGCCGACACGAACGCATGGGTCGATCATCACTCGTTCGAGGTCGACGAGCTGTGCGCGCGCTTTCACCATCGGCTGGTCGAGATCCACCCGTTTCCGAACGGCAACGGCAGGCACGGGCGGATAGCGACCGACCTCCTGTTGTCCTGTCTCGGCAGCGTGCCGTTCAGCTGGGGCATTCACCTGGCCGTCGACACCACCAGCTTGCGACGTCTGTACGTCGGCGCACTACAGCGGGCTGACTCCGGGGACATCACGGCGTTACTCGAGTTCGCCCGCAGCTGACAACGCCGGAACCGGCTCACACCGTTGGTGGGGAGTGTGGGGTCAAGTACGAGCAGACATCGAACAGGTTGCCCTCGGGGTCCGACAGATTGGCGATGTAGCCGTACGGTTCACGGCGTGGCTCGCCGATGAGGTCCGCACCGATCTCGACGAGCCGTTGGATCTCGGCCACGAACAACATCGGCGGGCACGTGAGATCGAGATGGATGCTCCCATCGTCTCGATGCTTGCCCTTCTGCAGCCCAAGCACCCGCTCCCCTGCCGCGGTGCCGAGCAGCACCCAACGGCCAGCGTCCTCGCGTTCCAAGGTCACCAGCCCGAGCGCAGCGGTCCAGAACATCGACAACATCGCGGTGTTGCCGGTGATGGTCGGGAAGTCGAGCCGCAGCGACGTGCCCACACCGACGAACGTGATCGGCTCGCCCGATCCGTCCGGCAGTTTCGGGAGCGGGATACCAGCGCTGCTCATCGGGCCGTCGCTCATCTGGCTTCCACCTATCGACCCGGGATCGGAAGCGAGAATCGGGCGACCTCGGCCAGCGAATCACCGAACGCCTGCACCGACCCGGCGAAGATCTCCGCACCGCGCGCCGCGGTGGCCGCGGTCGGATCGCCGATGTGGCCGTCGGGGCCGAAGTCGTTCGACAACCAACCGAAGCTGACCTTGCCACCGAAGCGGACGTAGGAGTTCTCCGACAGTTGGTCGGGGATGTTCCGCGTGGCGAGCGACATGTCCACCAGATCGGGGCGCAGGTGCAACATCAGCGACGTCTCGTCCTCGCCGCCATGGATCCCCATGCCCAACTCGCTGGCCGCGCTGGTGCCGCCTTGATCGGGTGGCACGCCGGGATGTGCAGTGAACACCATGAGCCCGTGGGCGAGGCGCAGCTCACGATTGGCGACCTGGAGCAGCGCCGAGTTCCCGCCATGTCCGTTCAGGAACACCAGCCGCCGCGCAGGAAGCGTTGACAAGCAACGTCCGAGATCACGCAGCACCGCGAGCAGGGTCTCGGCCGAGAGCCAGATGGTTCCCGGGCTCCAGGCGTGCTCGTTGGACTTGGTGTACTCGAGCGTCGGGAGCAGCCACAGATCGAGCTCGTCCCCGCGGGCATCGACCGTGGCGCGGGCCACGGCCTCGGCCACCAACGAATCGGTCACGAAGGGCAGATGGGGACCGTGCTGCTCGATCGCCCCGATCGGCTGCACGAAGATCGACCGCTCGGTGATGCGGCTGGCCACTTCGGGAGCGCGCAGATCTGGGAAGTAGCGAGAGGCCGACGGCGACGAGGACATCCCCGCATCGTAGGAGCCTCGGCCATCGGGCATCGGGGCCGAGGAATGGCACTCCGTCCGGTCAACCCCGACCGGTTCCGGTCGATGGAGACCGATGACCGTCGATCACCGCGCCGCGCCTGGTCGCCGACCGCACGATCGCGGCTTCACGTTGGTGGAGTTGATGGTGGCGGTCCTGGTCATCGCCATCTTGCTGGCCATCGCCATCCCGACCTTGCGTGGGGCCATCCGCCGTTCCAACGACGCGTCGGCCCGCAGCACGTTGCGCAACGCGCTGGCCGCCGAGCTGCAGATGATCGACGCGAACGGGAACTTGCCCGGGACCGCCGCGATGAACGCCAGCGAGCCACGCTTCACCTGGACCTTCGAGGAGTCGACCGGGCCTGGGGTCGTGAGCGCCATGGTGGTCAACCAGACCGGCGTCTCCGTCGCCGTGGTGTCGGTGCGATCGAAGGAGGGCGATTGCTTCGCTGCCCGCTCATCCAACGGCACCGCCATCGGATACGCCACCTTGAAAGGCGGCGGACGCTGCAAAGCCAACACGCTCTACTACATGCCGTACTGGGGTGATCCGGCACCGGTGCTGCAGGACAGCGCGGTCGTGACCGGAGCGAACGGACACGGATATCAGGTGATCATCTCGCAGACCACGTTCGCCGAAGCCAAGGCGCTCGCTTCGTCCATGAGCTGGAACGGTAAGCAAGGACATCTGGTCACCATCACCAGTGCGGTCGAAGAGGCCACCGTGCATCCCCTCATCGACAACATCCCGGTGTGGACGGCAGCGAAGTTCGACAGCGGCAGCAACACGTGGATGTGGGATGCCGGTCCCGAGTCGGGCACGTCGTTCTTCGAGTTCGCCAGCGATCCCAACGGCGCGCCCATCGGCGGGGCGTACGTGAACACGCGGGCCGTTGGGAGCTATGCCCGCATCGGCAGTGTGGCGAACACCTGTGGGACCTATTGGTTCAGCGACGACAAGCTCACCGGCGAAGGTTGCACGCGCAACGATCGGTTCGTGCTCGTGGAGTACGAGTGACCGTGAATCTCGTGTTGCCATTGGTCACCTGAGGACCATCGGACCTCACGCCAACGTCGGCGATGATCGACAATGGGGTCATGGACGCTGATGTCATCGTGATCGGCGCCGGACACAACGGGCTGGTGGCCGCGGCGTATCTGGCTCGTGCGGGCTATCGCACGATCGTCCTCGAAGCTCGACCGTCGGTGGGCGGTTGCGCATCGACCGTCACCGCGTTGGGTGAGCAGTTCATGGACGCCCGGTTCAACATCTGCAACTGCGACCACGGGGTCATCCGCACCAGTCCCCTCATCGAGGAGCTGCGCCTTGTGGAGCACGGCCTGCACTATCTCGACGTCGAACCCGCGCAGCTCAACGTGCATTGGGACGGTGGACCGCCGTGGGCGAACTTCCACGACATCGATCGCACGATCGACGGCCTCGCTGCCACCTACCCCGGTGAGGTCGACGGCTATCGCCGCTATCTGAAGGCCGCTCTACCTGTGGTGGACCTGGTGCTGGCCATGGCCGGTCAGGTGCCGACCCCCACAAACGCATTCAAGACCGCCGGCATCGGGCATGCCAAGGCAGTGGCGACCATGCTCAAGTGGGGCCGCATGTCGGTGCAGGACGTGCTGCGCAGCTTCTTCGCGGCCGAACAGGTGGTGGCACCAGCGGTCACCACCGGGCCTGCGGTGTGGGGTCTGTCGCCACGCACGCCAGGCACCGGACTGGGCGCCATCGGCTATGCGCTCAAGCACCGTGCCCGCATCGGCCGCCCGGTCGGAGGGAGCGGCGCGCTTCCCGCCGCGCTGGCTTCGGTCATCACGACGGCCGGGGGCGAGATCCGCACCGGCGCGTCGGTGGTCGCCATCGGGTGCGAGGGCGAGCGCGTCCGATCGGTGACCCTCGCCGACGGCACGGTGCTCGAAGCACCGCGGGTCGTGTCGGCGTGCGATCCCCACTCCACGTTCGTGCAATGGCTCACCAACCCGCCGGCCTCGGCGGCGTCGCTGGTCCGCCGTTGGCGGGACAAGGGCGTGCACGACGGGTACGAGTCGAAGGTGGACGCCGTCATCAGCGAGTTGCCACGGCTCGATGCGTTCGACCATCCGTCCATCGCTGCGCTCGGCATCGATCCGAACACCCCGACCACCATCATCTCGCCGTCACTCGACGACGTGCACCGAGCCCATGGATTGATGGCATCGGGGCGCATCGCGCAGCGCCCGATGCTGTTCATGAACACCCCGTCGGTGCTCGATCCCAGCATGGAGCCGAGCGCCGATACGCATGTGTTCAGCCTCGAGGTGCTCTACACGCCGTATGCCTTCACCGGCGGTTGGGATGATCAGCGCGAACCGAGGCGATGGATCGAACAGTTCGCCTCATTGGCTCAGCCGGGTTGGATCGACTCGGTGGGCGCGTGGCGGGCCATGACGCCGAGCGCGTACGAGTCCGACTTCAACATGCCGCGCGGGTACGCCACGAGCTTCGCGGGCACGCCCCTCACCGCGCTGCTCGGCAAGGACCCGGAACTCACCCGATACCGCACACCGATCCGCGGCCTGTACCTCACCGGCGCCGCCACCTATCCCGGAGCCGGGGTGTGGGGTGCGTCGGGCCGCAATGTCGCCCACGTCGTGTTGTCCGATTGAGCGCCAACCGGCCCAACCCGCTCAGCGAGCCGCGATGACGGCGATCTCCATCTTCCACTCCGGGCGGGCCAGCGCTGGCACGGTCACCAGCGTGGATGCCGGCCTGTGCCCGGCCATCGCCGCGTCGCGTGCGGCCATGACCGGCCCGAGGCCGTGCCCGGCGACCACGTAGGTCGTCACCGACACCACATCGGTCGTCTCCATCCCCGAAGCCCGCAAGATGGACGCGATGTTGGCCCACACCTGCGTCGCTTGGTCCTCGATGGACTCGGCCACCGAACCGTCGGGAGCGGTGGGCACCACGCCGGAGGTGTGTACCCACGTGGTCGCCGCGATGGTGCGCACCGCGTGCGAGTAGGCCGCGGCGGGCGGTGCCAGTTCGGAGGGGTTGATCGCTTCGTTCATGGCATCTCCCGGGTTGTCAATTAGAATTGCAGTGGCCCACGCGGACCATGCTCAGTTGCGCGGCACCTGGCTCCAAGGCAGGTCTTTGTCGACGCGGACGTCGCCGGGGAGACCGAGCATGCGCTCACCCAGGATGTTGCGCATCACCTCGGTGGTCCCGCCTTCGATGGAGTTGGCACGAGCCCTCAGGAACCGCTTGTGCAAGTCATCGCCATGAGCACCAGCCATCGTGGGGCGTACGAACTCATAGGAGCCATACAGCATGCCCTCGGCTCCCATCAGGTTCATGATGAACGCGTACACCCGCTTGTTGGACTCGGCGAACATCATCTTGCCGATGGAACCCTCCGGCCCCGGGGTGCCGCGGGTGGCCGACTGGCCGGCACGGATGTTGGTGAGACGCATGGCCTCGGCCTCGCACCACAGCTGCATGAGCTCGTCGAGCGTTGCCGCGTCCTTGCGATCGGCGGGCAGGGCGTTCCACACCTCGACCGCTTCACCGATGGGGCCGCTACCGCGAGGCGGGGTGGCCCCACCGATGGAGACACGCTCGTTCATGAGCGTGGTGAGCGATACCCGCCAACCATCACCGACGTTGCCGAGACGCTCGGCGTCGGGCACCCGTGCGTCGGTGAAGTACACCTCGTTGAACTCGGCTTCGCCCGTCATCTGGCGAAGCGGCCGCACCTCGACACCGGGGGCGTGCATGTCGACGACGAAGTAGCTGAGGCCTGCGTGCTTCACTGCCTCGGTATCGGTGCGGGCGACCAACATGCCCCAGCGCGCGAGATGAGCGAGCGTGGTCCACACCTTCTGGCCGTTGACGATCCACTCGTCGCCATCGCGCACCGCACGGGTGGCCAAGCTGGCAACGTCAGAACCGGCGCCGGGCTCGCTGAAGAGCTGGCACCACACCTCTTCGCCGGTGAAGAGCGGCCGCAGATAGCGGCGCTTCTGCGCTTCGCTCCCCCACGTGTACACCGTGGGCGCGCCCATGCCGTGGCCGATGGGATTGCGCATGCGCGGATCGGGGGCGCCGGCGGCGAGCAATCGGCCGTTGATGATCTGTTGCACACCGGGGTTGAGACCCAGACCGCCGTATCCCCGATCGAAATGCACCCACGCCAGACCCTTGTCCCATTGCGCGCCGAGGAACACATGGATGTCGGTGGTAGCTGGTGGGTACTCGGTGAGCAACTCGTCGATGAGCCGGTGCACGTCGGCTTCGGTGGTGACAGAACCCTGCGACGATTCCACTGCAGTCATGATCTACACAGTACAGAGGCGTTTGAACCAGCTTCACACCCGAACCTTTGCCATGCTGGCCTGACATGACAACCGTGCACCAGCCGACACACCGGCACCATGCCTGAACCAACCCGCGGCCTGACCGCCCACGAGGTCGCCCAACGGGTCGCCGACGGGAAGGTCAACGGCGAGCCGGCCCGCGTCGGGCGTTCACTCGGCCAGATCATCCGCGCCAACCTCATCACACGGTTCAACATCCTGCTCGGCGCGTTGTTCGCAGCCACCCTGGCCGTCGGGGCGATCAAGGACACGCTGTTCATCGTGGTGGTCGCCACCAACTTCGGTGTCGGGGTGTTCCAAGAGGTCCGGGCCCGGCGCACGCTCGACAAGCTCGCCGTGCTCGACGCACCGACGACACAGGTCATCCGCAACGGCACCGTGATGGTCATCGACACCGCCGACGTCGTGCTCGACGACGTCATCTCACTGTCGCGTGGTGATCAGGTGCCGGTCGACGGCGTGGTGATCGCCCAGAGTGGTTTCGAGGTGGACGAGGCCCTGCTCACCGGCGAGGCCGACGCGATCATGAAGCCGATCGATGCACAGATGCTGTCGGGATCGGTGATCGTCGCTGGCTCCGGCACGATGCGCGCCACTGCGGTCGGTGACGACGCGTATGCCCGCAAGCTCACCGCAGAAGCACGCGAGTTCTCGTTGGCCGGATCGGAGTTGCGTCAAGGCAGCGACACGATCCTGCGCATCATCACCTACGTCATCGTGCCGGTGGCCGCGCTGTTGTTCCGCAGCCAGTGGGTGTCCAACGAGGGGTTCAAGGAAGCGGTCGTCGGCACGGTGGCCGGCGTAGCCGCCATGGTCCCTGAAGGTTTGGTGTTGCTCACCTCGATGGCGTTCAGCGCCGGGGTGGTGCGTCTCGGTCGCCGGAAGGTGTTGACGCGTGAACTCGCCTCGATCGAAGGACTGGCGCGCGTCGACGTGCTCTTTTGTGACAAGACGGGCACCCTCACCGAACCGGGGATGCGCGTCGTCGCCGTCGAGTCGTGCGACGGGACCTCCACGGACGACGCCGAGATCGCGCTCGCCGCGCTCGCCCACACCGATCCGAAGCCCAACCCCACGACGCAGGCGATCGTGGTCGCCTATCCCACTGCCCCCGACTGGGTGCTCATCTCTGCCATCGCCTTCAACTCCGATCGGCGATGGAGCGGTGCGCAGTTCGATGGACACGGCACGTGGATCATCGGTGCACCCGAGGTGTTGCTCGACGCGTCCGGCGACACGGCGTTGGCCCCGCAGCTCGACGAGCACCGCCGTACCGGTTCGAGGGCGCTGATCTTGGCCCACAGCGATGCGGCGCTGGGTTCGGCCGATGTTCCCACGCTCCCACCGGACCACCATCCGGTCGCCGTCATCGCTCTGGCGGAGAAGGTGAAGACCGACGTCGCCGACACGCTCGCGTACTTCGCCAAGCAGGGCGTCGCGGTGAAGGTGTTGTCGGGCGACAACCCGACAACGGTGGCCGCGGTCGCCGTGCGTGCCGGCCTCGGCGACGCTACGGGCATCGACGCCGCCGATCTGCCCACCGATCCGGTGGAGTTGGCCGCCGCCGTCGAAGCCCA
The DNA here is from genome assembly GCA_050246915.1 of Acidimicrobiia bacterium. Taxonomy (GTDB): domain Bacteria; phylum Actinomycetota; class Acidimicrobiia; order Acidimicrobiales; family Ilumatobacteraceae; genus JBFWVD01. The sequence goes on from JBFWVD010000080.1 coordinate 9,891, forward strand.
CCAGGTGATCGGTCGGGCAGGGCCCGACGTGAAGCGGACCATCGTGGCAGCCATGCAACGAGCGGGGCACACCGTGGCCATGACCGGTGATGGGGTGAACGATCTCCTGGCCTTGAAGAAGGCCGACGTCGGGATCGCCATGGGCGAAGGCTCCGGAGCCACCCGCAGTGTTGCCCAGTTCGTGTTGCTCGACAGTGGGTTCTCGGCGTTGCCATCAGTGGTCGGCGAAGGACGCCGCGTCATCGCCAACATCGAGCGCGTGGCATCGCTGTTCCTCACCAAGACGACGTACGCGTTCGTATTGGCCCTCACCGTCGGCATCGCTCACGTGCCGTTCCCGTTCCTGCCCCGCCAACTCAGCGTCGTCGGTTCGCTCACCGTGGGCATCCCTGGTTTCCTGCTCGCGCTCGAACCCAACGACACGCGCTCGAGCCCGGGGTTCGTCAGACGGGTGCTGGCCACCGCCATGCCTTCGGGCGCGGTGGCCGCCGCGGCCACGTACGGCGCATACGCCTACGCCCGGGCCGACGACGCATCGTTGGCGGCGGCGCGCACCACGGCCACGACAGTGCTGTTCACGGTGGCCTGGTGGATGCTCGCCGAGGTGGCCCGTCCGTGGCATCGCTGGCGCCTGGCCATGCTGGCGCTCATGGCCGTGTGCTTCGCCGGCACATTGGCCATCGGGCCGCTTCGTCGCTACATGGAGTTCGAGAACCCATCTGCGCTCACCTGGGTTGCGGCGGCGGCGATCGCCACCGCCGGGTGTGTGTTGGTGAGCGCCGGGCAGCAATGGCTCAAGCCCAAGGTGATGATCTGGCTCAAGGCTCATCGGTAGGCAGCTGTGGCACCGTGGACCGTTCGAAACCTGATCCGGTGGACACCACCGACCGGATCAGTGCAGCCCACCGACGTGCGGGCCAACTGGCCCAGCGGGGCGCACGCAATTGAAATTGCGGAGCGATACCAGGTGGCCACGTGGCGATCGATCATCCGCCCATGGGAAGTCGCCGAAGCCGCCTATGTGCTGGCGTTGCTGGACGAGGTGGTGCCCACGGCGGTGATGGCCGAGGCGCGGCGTGCCGACCACAGCGGTGCTCGGGCCCTCGATGTCGGATGCAAGGGCTGGTCGTATCTGGCCGCACAAACCGCCGTGGTGCCGTTGCCGTGGGACGGCGTGGAGATCGACGCGCATCGACGCGTCGGTGGGCTGCAGACCCGAGCGTCCATCGCCCGATGGCGCGTCGCTCAGCCAGCGGCCCGAGGGTGCGCGTTCATCGCCGGCTCGGTGGCCGACCTTCACGGCCCCTATCGACTCATCACGTGGTTCCTCCCGTTCGTGCGACCTGAGCCGCACCGACGTTGGGGACTGCCCCGTCGATTGTTCGATCCGCAGGGGCTGCTCGAACATGTCTGGTCGATCATCGAACCTGGCGGCGTGCTCATCGTCTCCAACCAAGGCGACGTGGAGGCCCAGCGACAAGGCGAGCTGTTCGCGATGTGCTCGATCGACGCCGAGTTGCTCGGGCCGGTCGCCGCCGCGATGTCGCCATTCACCAACGAACGCCCCGTGTGGCGGGCCATCAAGCCGCTGTTGGTCAGTTGAAGATGGCGTTGGCCCGGCGTGCTTCTTCGAACTCGCTCTCCGGCGCGTCGGGGAACTGGCAACGCAGACTCAGCACCCATGCCAGGTCGAACCGGTTGTTCCGCTGTGTGTAGCAGCCCTTCAGATTCGTGAGGATGCGCCACAGGATCGCCCGATGGTCGACCGCCGCGAGCCACGACGGGTGCAACGTGACTTGACGCCCCTGTAGCTGGCTGAGCATGGCCTCGCAGCCCGCCTCGTCGAGGCGGCGCCCGCCGTTGAACGGGTCGATCAGCCGGGTGGTGTCGTGGGCGTCGCGCACCACGAAATGACCAGGGAGGCCGACGCCGACCAGATCGAGCCCGATCCGCCGTGCCACTTCGATCAGGACGACCGACAGCGTGATGGGGATGCCGATGCGGCGCAGCAGCACCGTGTCGATGAACGAGTTCTCGGGGTCGTAGTAGTCGACGGTGTTGCCGGCGAAACCACAGTCGTCGAAGAGATAGCTGCACAGCCCGTCGAGGTCATTGCTCGGGCACGCAGCTGCCAGCTCGTCGAGAGTGGTCACCACGCCGCCGACATCGAGACCGGGATGAGCATGGGCAGCGATGAGCGCCGTCCCGATGTCGAGACGTGCGTTCTGCTGGACGACCAGCTCAGCGAAGCTCCCCGAAGCCTCCACGGGCGCAGACCTTAGGTGGCTGCCCCCATGTGGTGTCCAAACGCGACGGAACGATCAGGATCGGTCCGGCTCCGTGACCACGACCTTCGTGGTTAGGGTTCGCGCCCATGTTCCCCGGTGAGCACGCGATCACGAGCCCCGATCACCCAGCCATCGTCATGGCGGCCAGCGGACAGATCATCACCTTCGCCCAGCTCGACGCGGCAGCCAACCGGCTGTCGCACCTGTTCCACGACATGGGTCTGCGCCCAGGGGATCACATCGCGTTCTGCCTCGAGAACCATTCGCGCTTCTTCGAGGTGTGTTGGGGCGCGCACTACGCCGGGCTGCTGTACACCGCCACATCGAGCCGGCTCACCGCCGACGAGCTGAGCTACATCGTGAACGACTGCGGCGCCAAGGTGTTCATCACGAGCCATCAGTTGGCCGGTTTGGCCGAACAGATCGCGCCGACGACGCCAGGAGTCGAGCTGCGGCTGATGCTCGACGGCGTCATCGATGGCTACGACTCGTACGAATCCGCGGTGGAACGCTGCCTCGCCGCACCACTCAGCGAGCGCGTCGCCGGGGCCGACATGTTGTACTCGTCGGGGACGACGGGACGACCCAAGGGCGTGAAGCCGGCGCTGCAGACCGAGTCGCTCACCGTCCCCACCCGGCTCATGCAGTTGATCCAGTTCCTGTTCGGTGCCGATGGCACGTCGCGCTATCTGTCGCCTGCGCCGCTGTACCACGCCGCGCCGCTCCGCTTCTGCATGAACATGCATCGACTCGGTGCGACGACGGTGATCATGGAGCACTTCGACGCCGAGGAGTTCCTACGGCTCGTGCAGGCCCACCGCATCACACACACCCAAGTGGTGCCGACCATGTTCGTACGGATGTTGAAGCTCGACGAGACGGTCAGGACTTCCTACGACGTGAGTTCGCTGCGCTATGTGGTGCATGCCGCAGCGCCATGCCCGGTACCGGTGAAGCACCAGATGATGGACTGGTTCGGCCCGGTCATCCATGAGTACTACGCGGGCACAGAGGCCAACACGTTCGTCTATTGCAGCCCCACCGACTGGTTGGCCCATCCGGGCACGGTCGGGCGACCCCTCACCGGCGTGCTGCACATCATGGACGAGTCCGGCGAGAACGAGTTGCCGCCCGGGGAGCCGGGCGCCATCTATGTGAGTGACGGCGGCGAGTTCGAGTACCACAACGATTCCGACAAGACCCGCAGCGCCCACAACTCCAAGGGATGGACCACGCTCGGCGACGTGGGATACCTCGATCCCGAGGGCTTCTTGTTCCTCACCGATCGCAAGGCCTTCATGATCATCTCCGGCGGGGTGAACATCTACCCGCAAGAGGCAGAGAACATCCTCACCATGCATCCGGCAGTGGTGGACGTCGCCGTGTTCGGCGTGCCCAACGAAGAGTTCGGCGAAGAGGTGAAAGCGGTGGTGCAGCCGCGTGACATGCCCGCCGATGAGGCTGCGGCGACACGTCTGGCCGCGGAGCTGACCGCGTACTGCCGTGAGCATCTCGCCCACTACAAGTGTCCGCGCACCATCGACTTCCGCTCGGAACTCCCGCGTCATCCCACCGGCAAGCTGTACAAGCGTCTGCTCAAGGACGAGTACTGGGCCGGTCACTCCAGCAACATCCTGTAGCCACAGGCGGGTGCTCGCCGGCTTCGGGCCGACTCCGTTCAGATGTGGCGCAGCGTGCGCAGGTAGGGCTCGTGCGCCGCGCTGAGCTTGTCGAACTCGTTCTCTCCGGTCACCAGCGTCGCCACAACGGCTTCACCATCGGCCACCATGAACAACGCCAGGAAGTGCAGCGCCCTGCGGTTGGTCCCGGTACCCAAGGTGCCGGCGTACTCGATACGTCCGAGTTGATCGCCGCCACCGATGTCGATGACCGTGCTGTCGATGATGTCGAGCGCTGTCATCTGCCTCACGCTCAGGTCGATGTAGTCCTCGAGGGACATGTCGCCGACATCTTGGGTCAGGACATTGACGTTGGGGGCGAAACCGTTCTTGACATCAGCCACCACCCACTGCTCGACCTCCTTCACCGCTCGATTCGGTGCTTCGGTCCAGTCCGGTCCGAGCGTGATGGTGTAGGTGCCGTCGGGGTCGGTGAACTCTGTCCCGTCGCTCGCATCGCCGACGCCTACTGCTGTGGAGCCCGATGGCCTGGGACTACTTGGTCCGGGACTGGTCGATCCGGGATTGGTCGTCGATGATGAGAAAGCAACGGTCGTTGACGTATCGATGAGCTGCGCCGAGACGATGCCACCGTCGCCGCATCCTCCGGCCACCTGTGCGCCGAGTGCGAGTACCGCGACGGCACTGAACACCGATCGGCACCGCGACATGGTCAGCTGGCTCGCAGCGTCAGCAGGTGGGACTCGATCGTCGGATACAGGTCCTCGAACGTCGATTCACCGGAGGCGAAGGTCGCGATCACGGCCGTAGTCTTGCTCAGCGACATCGTTGCCAGGAAGTGGGCTTCGATCTTCTGCCCACCGGACTCGAGCGTGCCGGTGTACTCGACGAATCCCAGCTCGTTCCCATTGGTCCCGGTCGTGATCCAATCATCGACCACGTCGTACTGAGCCGCGAGTTGCTCGACGCTTGCGTCCATCAAGGTGCCGAGGTCCGCCAACGGCGCTTCCTGGTCCAAGATGTTCAGATTGGGTCGAAAGCCGTCCACCGGGGCGGCGACGAACCACAGCTCTTTGGTATCCAAGACCACCCCGGGCCGGGCTTCCCAGTCGGGCGACACGTCGATGGTGTACTTGCCCTGTGGGTCGACGAACCCGACCCCGCCAACCGGCGCCACCGGCAAGGGCTCAGCGACCGTGGTCACCGGTGCCGAGGCAACAGTGGTTGACGCGCCGGGGGAATCGGCGGGAGCCGAGTCGCTCAAGGCCTCGTTCTTGGCCCCACATGCGGACAGCACGAGTGCGCCGAGGGCGACGAGAGATGGGGCGATCAGACGACGATCGAGGAAGCCACGCATGCACCATCGTCGGCCGTCAGCTGCTGATAATGACCAATCGGGTCTCGGTCATCTCCCGCACCGAGTATGCCGGCCCCTCTCGGGTGTTGCCCGAGTCGCGCACCCCGCCATAGGGCATGTGATCGATGCGCCAGGTGGGCACTTCGTTGACCAGTACGCCACCGAAGTCGAGCGTTCGGAACGCGGTCATCGCCGTGTTGATGTTGCTGGTGAAAATGGCCGCCTGCAGGCCGAACGAGCTGTCGTTGGCCAACGCCAACGCCTCGTCCAACGTGTCGTACGCGGCGATGGTGACGACCGGGCCGAACACCTCGCCTCGACATACCTGCATATCGGGTGTCGCTCCCGACAAGATCGTGGGGGCCAGCACACCGTTGTCATCGACCACTCCCCCGGTCTCGATGACCGCGCCCTGCGCGGTGGCCGCCGCGATCCACGACGCCACCCGATCGCGCTCCCCGGCGCTGATGAGGGCCGAGACGTCGCTCGCTTCATCCATGGGATCACCGACCACCAACGTCTTGACGTGATCGACCAACTCCGCGGTGAACTGCGCGGCGATCGAGCGATGCACGTAGATGCGTTGGGTCGAGATGCAGCTCTGACCGGCGTGACTGAACCCCGCCACCTTGATCTTCGCCGCCGCGGTCTTCCAATCACCGTCGGCTTCGATGATGACGGGAGCGTTGTTGCCCAGTTCGAGCCCGACGCGTTTGCGCGGCGCACGAGAACGGATGCCCCATCCCACTTCCGGTGATCCGGTGAAGGTGATGAGGGCGACGTCGTCGTGGTCGACGAGGGCATTGCCGACCGTGCCGCCACCGCCGGTGACGACATGCAGATAGTCGGCCGGCAACCCGCACTCATCGATGAGCATCCACGCCAAGGTGATGGCGCTCACGGGAGTCTGTGAGGCGGGCTTGAGCACGACTGGGCAACCGGCGGCGATGGCCGGAGCGAGCTTGTGCACCACCAGGTTGAGCGGGAAGTTGAACGGGCTGATGGCCCCGACCACGCCGATGGGGACCCGCAAGGTGAAACCGAGCTTTCCCTCACCGGGGGCGGCGGCGTCGAGAGGGATCATCTCGCCGGCGAGCTTGCGCGCTTCCACGGCCGCGAACTGGAACGTGCCGATGGCTCGCTGAGCTTCCACCCGAGCGGTCTTGATCGGCTTGGCCGCTTCGTTGGCGATGATGGCAGCGAACTCCTCCACCCGATCTCGCAGGCGCACGGCAGCGGCATCGAGGATCTCGGCGCGGCGCCACGGCGGGAGCGGATCGTTGTGCAACGCGGCCTTTGCAGCGGCGACAGCACGGTCCACTTCGGCAGCGCCACAGGTGGGGACGGTGGCGAACAATCGACCGTCGTACGGTGCCCGCACTTCGAGGTGTGGGGCGTCGCTGGTGAACCGCTCGCCGCACAGCGGCACCACCAGGTGTTGCACCGAGCCGTCGGAGCCGCTGTGATGCGCATCGTTCGCCATGGTCAGCGACGATACCGTGACGCCTGATGGGCCAGGAGCAGCAAGCGCACGTGTACCTCGATCACGACGGGCCGATCCCGTTCGCCCATCGGGGAGGTGCCGGCGATTGGCCCGAGAACACCATGCCCGCTTTCGAGGGGGCAGTTGCTCTGGGGTTCCGGTATCTGGAGACCGATGTACACGCCACCAACGACGGCGTCCTCATCGCCTTCCACGACGATCGGCTGGATCGGGTCACCGATCGGCAAGGGATCATCGGCGAGCTGCCCTATCGAGAGGTATCCGCGGCCAAGGTGGATGGACGCGAGCCCATCCCGCTGCTCGAGGACTTGCTCGGATCGTTTCCTGATGCGCGCATCAACATCGATGCCAAGAGCGACGCCGCCGTGCCGTTACTCATCGAGACGATCACGCGATGCAACGCCATCGATCGTGTGTGTGTCGGATCGTTCTCCGACCGCCGCTTGGGTCAGGTGCGCGACGCGCTCGGACCGGCGTTGTGCACGTCCATGGGACCACGCGAGGTCGCGAGACTCCGTGCCGGGAGTTGGCTACCGACCCGCAACAGCGGTCGCCGCCGCGGGACAGGCCGTGTTCCTGTTGCGCAGGTCCCGGTGCGACAAGGGCCGGTGACCATCGTCGACCGCACGTTCGTGCGCACGGCCCATCATCTCGGCATCGCTGTGCACGTGTGGACCATCGACGAAGCGCACGAGATGCACCGACTGCTCGACCTCGGTGTGGATGGGATCATGACCGATCGACCGGCGGTGTTGAAGGACGTGATGACCCAGCGAGGTCTGTGGCGCTGAGACGACCCTGAATCGCCGCGGCGGTGCACGGACCCACCTCAGGTCCTTGGTGTCCAGGCATCGCTGTGAGCCGCATCGGCCGTAGGGTGGAACCGCCGGATGCAGGAGGCAGCCATGGACCCGACCGTCGACGACCAAATGGACATCGATCTCGAGGAGCTCACCCGCCTCGCCCTGGCCGCCGATGCCGACGCGCCAATTCCCGTTGACGCCATCCCCTTCGCGGAGGCGATCGGCGAAGGCGCCGACGACACGAACAACCTGCTCCCCTCGTGGTACATGCCGGCGCCGGGTGGCACGGTGCACCACGGCCGCGGCTGGAGACGCGCTGTTGCCATCATCGCGATAACGGCCTTCCTCGCCATCAACGCTGCCGGGCTGTGCAGCACCTACGGATGGCCGGCGGTCGGCTGACGGGCGGCCATGGGCCAGCGATCAGATGGCCAGCACCCCACGGTTGAGCACACCAGCCTTCATGTCCGACACGGCATGCGCGAAGTCGGCCATCGGGTACACCTTGCTCACCATCTCATCGAGCATGAGCCGACCGTCGCGGTAGTAGTCGATCAGCATCGGGATGTCCTTGTGCGGCCTCGTCGATCCATAGCGACATCCGAGGATCGACTTGTCGTTGTAGAGCGTCTGCACCACGAAGCTGGCCTCGGTGCCGAACTTGGGCACGCCGAGCAACGTGCAGGTACCGCCCCAATCGAGCAGATCGATGGCGTTGGCGATGAGCGCGGGATGGCCGACGCATTCGAAGACGTGATCGGCTCCGTTGGGCAGGCCCAGGTCCTTCACCGCGCTCACCACGTCGCTGACCTCGGCACCGTTGATGAAGTCGTGGGCCCCGAACGTCCGTGACACCGCTTCCTTGCCGGGGTTGGCATCGATCACCACGATGCGTGACGCACCGGCGATCCTCGCGGCTTGGATGACCGACTGGCCGATGCCGCCAGCGCCGATGACCACAACACTCTGGCCCCGCTCGACCTTGGCCCGGTTGAACACCGCACCGGTACCGGTCACCACCGCGCACCCGATGAGGCAGGCCACCTCGAACGGCACGTCGTCACCGATGACGACCGCTTGGGCTTCGTCCACCACGGTGTACTCACCGAACAGTCCCAGACTGGCGAACTGATAGGCCGCCTCGCCGGAGGCACCGAGGGTGAACGGTTGATGCAACTGCCCGAACGTATCGCGACAATGTGTCGGCTTGCCCACTGCACACGCCGGGCACTTGCCGCAGTTGCCGACGGTGGTGAGCACCACATGGTCGCCGACCTTCACCTTGCGACAGGCGGACCCGACCTCTTCCACGATGCCAGCACCCTCGTGACCCATGACGCTCGGCGTCGGCCACGGCAGCACACCTTCGATGAGCGACACATCGCTGTGGCACACGCCAGCGCGATGGATGCGGACCTTCACCTCGTGGGGCTTCGGTGCCCGCAACACCACGTCGTCGCGGATCTCGACCTCACCGGTCCACACGATCGCTCTCATGACCATCCCCCATCCCGTCCGGGCCGCGACCCCCATCGCGACCGCCTCGACCGTACCAAGCGCCCGCCACGCCGCGGGACTGAGGCCGGATCAGCCGCCTCCACTGTCGAACACCACGGTCTCCTCGACCTCGTACACACGGAGGCTCCCGGCGATCTTGGTGTCCATGAAATTCTCGTGGTCGGCGAAGATGGCACCCAGATCGGTCTCGGCGAACGATCGGCCCATGGCCTCCTGGTCGTCGAAGTACAACTCGATGTATCGATCGAAGTCGGCCTGGCCCGGCTCGGGTTCAGGGTTGTTGAAGTTGTGCCACATGCACGACGTGACCTTGTTCTGCACGTATCGGCGCAGCCCGCTCCCGGAGTCGATCGAGGCCAGGGCCAGACGCGTGTGCTGGCTCACGTAGTGGTCGTTGCACTCCTCAGGCGTGCGCCTGGGGTTGTTCTTCCATGTCATGACGAGCTTGATCATCGTGCCCCCTGCCGAATCGACCGGAACCTACACGGATGCACGACGCCGAAGGACCGAACCGCTCGCCAAGGCCGACAAGGACCGACGGCCAACTCCGACTATGGGGGTGGGTGGCTGGTGAGTTGTTGTTCGTCGGGTGTGGTGACGATGACGGTGGCGTCGTCGCACAGTTCGATGGTCCAGCCGGGCAGGTGGATGATGTGATGATGGCGACTGCACAACAAGACCAGGTTGTGGAGCGCGGTGTGACCATCCCATCGCCAGTGCTTGACGTGATGGGCTTGGCACCAGGTCGCCGGACGATCACACCCCGGGTAGCGACAGCCTCTGTCGCGTACCACCAACGCTTTCATCTGGTCCGCGGTGACGACCTTGGATGCCCGGCCGATGT
>JBFWVD010000081.1:0-7905 GCA_050246915.1 Acidimicrobiia bacterium
CCAGATGGTTGGCGACCTGGGTCAGCCGCTCGAGCCGCTCGGGCGCAAGCACCTCGAAGCCCATCTTCAACTGCAGGTTCGGGATCACCGTGGTGAGGTTGCAATTGCCGGTGCGCTCACCGATGCCGTTGATGGTGCCCTGCACCTGGCGAGCGCCGCCGCGCACACCGGCCAGGGCGTTGGCCACCGCGCAACCGGTGTCGTCGTGGGTGTGCATCGCCAAGATCACGTCGTCACGGAAGTGCGTCTTCACCTCGGCGACGATGCGCTCCACGTCGAACGGCAATGATCCGCCATTGGTGTCGCACAACACGAGCGTCGACGCGCCGTTCACCGCGGCGGCCTCGAGCACCCGGAGCGAGAACTCGGGGTTGCGCTTGTAGCCGTCGAAGAAGTGCTCGGCGTCGAACATCACGTTCAGCCCGTGCGAACGCAAGTAGCGCACGCTGTCATCCACCATGGCCACGCCCTCGTCGAGGGTCGTCTGGAGCGCTTCGAGCACGTGGTAGTCCCAGGTCTTGCCGACGATGCACACTGCGGGCGTCTTGGCGGCCACGAGGTTGCGAAGCGTCGGATCGTCGTCCACCTTCCCCAGTGCGCGACGGGTGGAACCGAAGGCAACCAGGGTTGACGTCGACAACTTCAGCTCGGTGATGGCCCGGCGGAAGAACTCCTCGTCCTTGGGGTTGGCACCCGGCCAGCCCCCCTCGATCCAGGTGATGCCCAACCAATCGAGTTGCTCGGCGATGCGCAGCTTGTCCTCGACCGTGAGGCTGATGCCCTCGAGTTGGCTGCCGTCGCGAAGTGTGGTGTCGAAGATCTCGACTCGATCGATGGTCATCACGTGCTCCTTACTGGTGCGCTCACGCTGTGCTGGTGCGCTCACGCTCGATGCTGAGCCCTGACACGAGGTCAGGCGTGCTCCACCCAATGGGCGTAGCGAGGGTCCTGGCCACGAACGGCCTTGGCATAGGTGGCGGCGATCGCCGAAGTGATCGGTCCGGGGCACGTGATCTTGCGATCGTCCACCGAGTTGACCGCGCTCACCTCCGCGGCAGTGCCGCACACGAAGATCTCCTCGGCGATGTACAGATCGCTGCGAGCCAGGTTGTCGACCACACAGTCGAAGCCGAGATCACGGGCGATGGTCATGACCGAGTGCTGCGTGATGCCTTCGAGCGCCCCGGCACTGATGGGTGGCGTGATGATGCGGCCGTTGCGCACCGCGAAGATGTTCTCGCCGGTGCACTCGGCCACCAGACCGTTGGGGGCCAACATGATCGCCTCGTCGTAGCCGGCCTTGAGCGCCTCGACCTTGGCCAACGACGAGTTCACGTAGTTGCCCGTGGTCTTCGAGGCCGGGGGCATCGTGTTGTGATCGTGACGCTGCCATGAGCTGATCTTCATCCGCACGCCCTTGGTGAGGGCATCGTCGCCGAGGTACGCGCCCCATGGCCAACACGCGATGGCCACATCGACCTTGCAGGGCAAGGGGTTCAGACCCATCTCGCCGTATCCGAGGTAGGCGATGGGGCGCACGTAGCAGGAGGGAAGACCCGTCGACCGCACCGTGTCCTTGGTGGCCTGCACGAGCTCGTCGACCGTGTAGGGCATGTCCATCATCAAGATCTTGGCGCTGTTGTGCAGCCGCTTGATGTGGTCGGTGAGCCGGAACACCGCAGGACCATCAGCGGTCTCGTAGGCGCGGATCCCTTCGAACACACCCATCCCGTAGTGCAGGGTGTGCGTGAGGACATGGATCTGGGCCTTGTCCCAGTCGACGAGTTCGCCGTTCATCCAGATCTTCGGGGTGGGGACGATCGTGGGCATCTCAGCTCAGCTTTCCGGCGATGGCATCGCCGATCTCGCGGGTTGATCCTTCGAAGTTCGCATCGACGATGGCGGCACACGCGGCGCGCATGCGATCGGCGGCGGCAGACTCGCCGAGGAAGTCGAACAACAACGCGGCCGACAGCACTGCGGCGGTTGGGTTGGCCTTGCCGGTACCGACGATGTCGGGAGCCGAGCCGTGCACGGGCTCGAACATCGACGGCCCGGTGCGGGCCGGGTTCAAGTTGGCCGACGACGCCAGACCGACACCACCGGACACCACTCCGCCGAGGTCGGTGAGGATGTCGCCGAAGAGGTTGTCGGTGACGATCACGTCGTAGCGACCGGGATCGGACACGAAGTAGATGCACGCGGCATCGACGTGGTTGTACGCGGTGGACACCTCGGGATACTCGGCGGCGACGATGTCGAACGTGCGCTGCCACAGATCGCCGGCGAACGTCAGCACGTTGGTCTTGTGCACCAACGTGACGTGCTTGCGGCGCTTCATCGCCAGATCGAACGCGAAGCGGATGCAACGCTCGGCGCCCATGCGGGTGTTGACCGAACCCTGGGTGGCCACCTCGTGCAGCGTCCCCTTGCGCAGGACTCCGCCTTCACCCACGTAGGGCCCCTCGGTGTTCTCGCGAACCACGACGAAGTCATGCGGTTCGGTTCGGCCCGGGCCAGTACCTATGAAGGGCCGCTGGTTGATGTACAGATCGAGATCGAAGCGCATCTTGAGCAGCACCCCGCGCTCGATGACTCCGGGAGGCACCTCGGGAACGCCCACTGCGCCGAGCAGAATGGCGTCGAAGGCCCGCAGTTGATCGAGGGTGGCATCGGAGAGGATCTCGCCGTCGCGCAGGTACCGAGCGCCGCCGAGCTCGAAGTCGGTGGTGTCGAACGCGACGCCGGTGGCGCGCATCACCTTGAGAGCTTCGGCTGTGACTTCGGGGCCGATGCCATCGCCGCCGATCACCGCGATCTTGTGGGTCATGAGGTTCACGTCTCCGTGTGGTCGTTCAGAGCGCCGGACAACAAGAAAGCCGCCCCGGCAGGGACGGCTCGTCAGCGCACACCGAGGTATCGGTGTGCGCTAGCAAATGATGGCTACCTGGTACGCAAGCCGCGACAAGGCGGGCTGTGGAACGGCAGACACATCCGTGATTGTGGTCACTCGGGCGCCTCCGAGTCAACCTGATCAGGAGCTGTGCCAAGCTCTCGCAACGCCCCCTCACGGGGCAGCGGGCCGGGGGTCGGCACCGTAGGGGAGATGTCGATTGGGAGGCCCGCTCCATGCGAGCAGATCTCGAGTGGGGCACGATCCCCAACCTGATGCTGAGGCAGGCCGAGCGGTACGGAGATACCGAAGCATTGTTCGGCGAGGACCGCAGCTGGTCGTACCGGCAGCTGCGAGATGCGATGTTGGAAGCGGCGACGGCGACGATCGCCCTCGGGATCGATCGCGGCGATCGGGTCGCCATCTGGGCCCCCAACTCGGCGCAATGGGTCATCGGTGCGCTCGGTGCGCTGGCGGCCGGGGCGATCCTCGTCCCCATCAACACACGGTTCGTCGGGGACGAGGCCGCGTTCGTCATCGCCAAGAGTGGCGCCCGGGCCTTGTTCACGGTGGGTGAGTTCGCCGGTCATGACTACCTCAGCGCGCTGCGAGCCGCCGATCCGACGCTGCCGGCACTCGAGCGCGTCGTGATGCTCGACGATGCGGCCCGTCCCGGATCGATCGGTTGGTCGACGTTCATGGCCTCGGCCGAGGGCCGCAACGTGGACCAGGCACTCGCTCGGATCGCGGCGATCGAACCCGATGACATCAGCGATCTGATGTTCACTTCCGGCACCACCGGAACGCCCAAGGGCGTGATGCTCAGCCACTCACAGTCGCTTCGCGCCTTCGGAGCCTACGCCAGTCAACTGGACATGCGGCCCGGTGAGCGGGCGGGCATCATCCCCCCGTTCTTCCACTGCTTCGGATCCAAGGGGGGATGGCTGGCGATGTTGATCGTCGGTGGCAGCACGGTGCCGATCCCCGTGCTCGATCCCGACGATCTCGTTCGCCGCATCGAGGAGCTCCGACTGGTCTTCATCCCCGGACCACCGACGGTGCACTACGCGTATCTCGATCATCCGCGGCGACATGAGCACGATCTGTCGTCGCTACGCGCCGCGATGCTCGGTGCCACGTCGATCCCGTCCGTGCTCGTCGAGCGGCTGCGATCGGAGTTGCACATGCAACGGGCACTCACCGGCTTCGGACTCACCGAAAGCACCGCCATGGTGTCGATCGCCAGTCCGAACGACAGTGCGGACGTGCTCGCGAACACGGTCGGCAAGCCACTCGAGGGGGTGGAGGTCGAGATCCGGGGCGACGACGGGCAAGTGCTCGGCAACGGAGAGCGCGGCGAGGTCGTGGTGCGGGGCTACAACGTGATGCGCGGCTACTGGGACGAACCGGAACTCACCGCAGAGGCGATCGATGCCGACGGTTGGCTCCATACCGGAGACATCGGCATGTTCGATCCCGAAGGCAACCTGCAGATCGTCGACCGCAAGAAGGACATGGTCATCGTCGGCGGTTTCAACGTGTACCCCGCCGAAGTCGAAGCGGTGCTGCGAGGCCACGAGGCCGTCGAGCAGGTGGCGGTCATCGCCATCCCCGATGCGCGCATGGGTGAGGTTCCCGCCGCGTACATCGTCACCCGCTCCGGTGCAACGCTCGACGAGGCCTCATTCACCGCGTGGTGCCGCGAGCGCATGGCGAACTTCAAGGTCCCGCGTCGCGTTGCCATCGTGGACGCGCTGCCGATGAACGCCAGCATGAAGGTGAAGAAGAACGAACTGCGGGCCGACGCCGCCCAGCGTTGGAGCTCCAGCGCATGACCGGTAAAAGGCGAGCAGGAAGACGACGTAACGGAAAACGACGGAAGTGCCGGCCCATTCGGACCGGCACCTCCTTCGAACCGCTGCCAGGCAGCAGTCAATTCATGTTGCGGAAGATCAGCCGAGCTTCGGGACGAAGCACTGCGTGGCCAGACCGTCGGTCATCTTGTTGCCCGAGGCCCCAGCCGCGGGGGCGACCGTCGACCACTTGCCACCTTCGAGCTTCACGACCCAGTAGCAGCCGATGGCCGGCGACGGAGCGGTGGCCGAGAAGGTGATCGGGGCGGGGAGCAGACCGTCGAGGGTCTCGTCCTTGATGCCCTGATAGGCCGTCATGACCTCAGCCGAGGTCTTGGGGGCGGTCTTCATGGTCTTGCGGAACAACTCCAGCGAGGTCCACAAGGTGGTACCGGCCATCGAGGCGTACGGCTCGCCCTTCTTGTAGGTCTCCATGACGTCACGGAAGTTCTTGGCAGCCGGCGAATCGGCGAACCACGGGAAGAACGACACGTTGCCACCGAACTTCAGACCGGCGACGGCCTCGAGCGGCGGACCAGCGATCGACTGGTTCGTGGCGCCGAACTGACCGGTGTAGCCCTGCTTCACGCACTCGGCGGCGAGCTTGAGGCCTGGAGCGATCGACATGCCCAGTTGGATCCAGTCGACCTTCTTCTCGATGAGCGAGAGGCACTCAGCGGTGTAGTTCGGCGCAGTCGCTGCGGCGGTCACCAGGCCACCGAACGGCAGGCCGCCACCGGGGATCTGCGCCGAGAGGGCCGTGTAGAGCTTGCCGGCCTCGGCACACGCAGGCACCTCGGCACACACGGCAGCACCGAAGTTGGTGGCGCCGTTCTGCTTGGCGGCGAACATGCCACCGGCCGACGAGACCGGGTTGGTCATGCCGAGCATGAAGTAGTTGGGCTTGCCCAACCAGATCGCTGCGGCGTTGGTGGAACCACCGATGACCGGAATGTTGTTGGCGGCCGTGTACTCGCTGATGGCCGTCTCCGACGTGGTGTCGTTGACGATGATGGCGATGGCCTTGCTCTCCTCGACCAACTTCTTCACCGCCGTCTGGGCCTGCGCGGCCTGACCGGCGGAGTCCTCGATGACGATCTTGACGGGACGACCACCGACGCCACCCATCTTGTCGTTGACCCACGCCTCCCACGCCGCCGCGACGTTGCCGCCATAGGGGCTGTACGACGAGGACGACGGGCCGGTCAGAGCGGTCACCAGACCGATGACCACCGGATCGCCGGTGGGCTTGGCGGCAGCGGCGGCCGTGGTGGTCGCACCAGCGGCGGCGGTGGTGGTTGCGCCATCCGCGGCAGCCGTGGTGGTGGCCGCGGCGGTGGTCTCGGTGGCAGCGGCAGTGGTCGCAGCGGAATCGCCGCCGTCATCACCACACGCCGCAGCGAGCGCCGAGAATGCGGTCAGCAGACCGACTGCGGCCAAAGCGCGTGAACGCCGGTTGACAGAACGGATCATTGGTTCTCCCCTTGAATTGTGCCACCGGATTGGTCGATGGCTTCTCGCCGCGAAACACGCGGCCGGGGGACCTTAAAACCGCTGAGCAGCCGGGAGCCATTCTGTTACGGGGATTTTCATGTAGATGAAGATCTGTTGCTCGACGGAAACGCCACATGAGCTGGGACGACGATGGGGACGCCGGTATGGCCGGCGTCCCCATTGTCATCAACGCGGGAGTTGACCGAGCGCCTCAGCCGAGCTTCGGGGTGAAGCAGTGGGTAGCCAGACCGTCGGTCATCTTGTTGCCCGACGTGCCGGCAGCCGGAGCGACGGTGGACCACTTCCCACCTTCGAGCTTCACCACCCAGAAGCAGCCGATGGCGGGCGAAGGAGCGGTAGCCGAGAAGGTGACCGGGACAGGCAGGAGTCCATCGAGGGTTTCGTTGGCGATGCCTTGGTAGGTCTTGAGGATCTCGGCCGACGTCGTCGGCGCCGTCTTGGTGACCTTGCGGAACAACTCGAGCGTCGTCCACAACGTCGTGCCGGCCATGGCCTGGTAGGGCTCGCCCTTCTTGTAGGTCTCCATGACGTCACGGAAGGTCTTGGCAGCCGGCGAATCGGCGAACCACGGGAAGAACGACACGTTGCCACCGAACTTCAGACCAGTGACGGCCTCGAGCGGCGGACCAGCGATCGACTGGTTGCCGGCCCCGAAGGTGCCGGTGAATCCCTGCTTCACGCACTCGGCGGCGAGCTTGAGGCCCGGGGCGATGGCCATGCCGAGCTGGATCCAGTCGACCTTCTTCTCGATGAGGGACAGGCACTCAGCGGTGTAGTTCGGCGCCGACGCCGAAGCGGTCACGAGACCACCGAACGGCAGGCCGCCACCGGGGATCTGTGTCGCCAACGCACCGTAGAGCTTGCCGGCCTCGGCACACGCCGGCACCTCGGCACACACCGCCGCGCCGTAGCTCGTCGAACCGATCTGCTTGGCCGCGTACATGCCACTCGCCGCCGAGACCGGGTTGGTCATGCCGAGCATGAAGTAGTTGGGCTTGCCCAACCAGATCGCTGCGGCGTTGGTGGAACCACCGATGACCGGAATGTTGTTGGCGGCCGTGTACTCACTGATGGCCGTCTCCGACGTGGTGTCGTTGACGATGATGGCGATGGCCTTGCTCTCCTCGACCAACTTCTTCACCGCCGTCTGGGCCTGCGCAGCCTGCGCAGCAGAGTCCTCGATGACGATCTTGACGGGACGACCACCGATGCCACCCATCTTGTCGTTGACCCACGCCTCCCACGCCGCCGCGACGTTGCCGCCATAGGGGCTGTACGACGAGGCCGACGGGCCGGTCAGAGCGGTCACCAGACCGAGGACCACCGGATCACCGGTGGGCTTGGCTGGTCCGGCCGCGGTGGTCGGTGCGGCCGCGGTCGTGGCGCTCGGCGCCGCGGTGGTCGCGGCCGGAGCAGCGGTGGTCTCTGCCGCCTTGGCGGTGGTGGCGGCGGACTCGCCCCCATCGTCGCCGCACGCGGCGGCGAGCGCCGAGAATGCGGTCAGCAGACCGACTGCGGCCAAGGCGCGTGAACGCCGGTTGACGGAACGGATCATTTGGTTCTCCCCTTTGTGCAGCCAACAGCAGGAGCCACGCCTCGTGTCCCCCTCGCCTCCAGGTCCTCCGCCCGGGCAGGCGCGCTGTG
>JBFWVD010000081.1:8005-19700 GCA_050246915.1 Acidimicrobiia bacterium
GTGATTCTGCAAAATGGCAGCGCGTTTGTCAATGACTGTTCTCCAACTGCCAGGGGCATGGCGCCCCAGCGGGTCGATCAGAGCTGTGTACGTTTTTCCCCATGAGTGATCGACACATCCTGAGCCGCGCTGCCTACGACAAGTTGGCCGCTGAACTGGAGGACCTCACCACGCGGGGTCGGATCGAGATCGCCAAGGCCATCGGCGTCGCCCGTGAGCTCGGCGACCTCAGCGAGAACGGCGACTACCAAGCCGCCAAGGACCATCAGGGAATGATGGAAGGGCGCATCCGTCAGCTCCAAGGCATCTTGAAAGACGCCGACGTCGTCGACTCGGTCGATGACGGCATCGTTTCTCCCGGCTCGATCGTCACCATCCTCTACGACGGCGACGACGACGACATGGCCGAGCGGTATCTCCTGGGCCACATCGAGGAACGTTCGGACGATCTGCACGTGATCACCGTCGGCTCCCCGCTCGGTGCCGCACTGCTGGGTCACAAGGCCGGCACGTCGGTCACCTACGAGGCCAACGGCAACACCCTGAAGGTCACCATCAAGGCGGTCGAGATCTGAGTTCCCGGGATCCGCACTCCCCGGATCGCAGCCCGACTGACCCCGACACCGGGGATCTGGGGAAAGCAGCCGGGCCGGGGCCGTTGCTGCCTCCCGGTCGCACGATAGAGATCGCTGGGCGAGGCACCACCTTCGTGCGCGAACTCCCCGGGCCACGCGATGCGCCAACCGTGGTGTTGCTGCACGGATGGACCGCCACCGCGGATCTCAACTGGTTCCCGGCCTTCGTGCCACTCGGTCGCAAGTTCCACGTCGTCGCGCTCGACCATCGCGGACACGGTCACGGCATCCGATCACGCCGGCCGTTCAAGCTCAACGATTGCGCGGACGACGTCGCAGCATTGCTCGACACTCTCGAGATTCCCAGTGCCACGTTCGTGGGCTATTCGATGGGTGGCGCCATCGCGCAATTGATGTGGCGGCGTCATCGCCAACGGGTGCGCTCACTGGTGCTGGCCGCCACCAGCCGCAACTTCGCCGGTTCACGCGAAGAGACCATGGCGTTCATGGGCCTGGCGGGGCTGGCGGCAGTGTCGCGGGTGGTTCCCGATGTGCTGCGTCGACGCGTCGTGCATCAGTACTTGGGCAAGCGGGCCGAGAAGGGCTGGGAGACATGGGCCATCGAACAGGTCCGCTCCCACGATTGGACCGCGGTGCTCGAAGCAGGACGGGCCATCGGCTCGTTCTCGTCGCGTGAATGGATCGGCCGCGTCGACGTTCCCACCAGCGTCATCATCACCAACGACGATCACGTAGTGCCGACCCGGCGACAAATCCGCCTCGCCGAGTCGATCCCCGATGCGCATGTGTACCGCATCGATGGCGATCACGACGTGTGCGTCTCCGGAGCCGACCGATTCGTCCCGATGCTCATCGACGCATTGAAGGCAACGCTCCCCAGCTTCTGAGCCACGTCACCCAGTATGTCAACCCAGGTTGCGCTCGATGGAGCGGGCGGCGCGCACCACCATCGAACCCATGGTGTTACCCGGTTGACGGCCGAGTCGTTCGATCGGGCCCGATACACACACCGCGGCGATGATCTCGCCCGACGCCGCACGAACCGGCGCGCTCACACTGGACACGCCGGGCTCACGCTCGCCGGCGCTCTGGGCCCACTGCTCACCTGAACGGCCCGGCGACCAGTCGTCAGCAAGTACCTTCCCCGCACTCCCCCGGTCGATCGGCAGACGGGCACCGTGCTCGATGATGGTGCGCAGTTCGTTGGGTGACTCGAGCGACAACAGACACACCCGCTCGCGACCATCGCGCACGAACAACTGGACGCTCTCGCCGGTCTTGCGCCGCAAGTCTTCGAGCGCCACCGAGGCTGCGTCCACCAGCACCCGATCACCGGCGGCACGGCCGAGCGAGACCACGCGATAGCCGATGTGGAATCGACCCTGACGATCGCGCCGCACCATGCCGTGCACTTCGAGGGCAACGGCGAGGCGATGCGTCGTCGCCCTCGGCAACCCGGTTGCCTCGACCAACTCTGCCAGCGATGCCGGGCCGACCTCCAGCGCCGACAAGACCTCCATCGCCTTGTCGAGCACGCCGATGCCACTTACAATGCGTTCCATCAGACGGGAACGCTATCTCACATTCTGAGACACAGCGAGACACCTTGCGAGAGGACGAATCGATGAGCCCCACGACGTTGCCCCAGAAGGTGTGGGATCGCCACCTGGTCCACCGCGAGGACGGCCAGCCGGACCTGCTCTACATCGACCTGCACCTCGTCCACGAGGTCACCTCACCCCAGGCGTTCGACGGACTGCGGATCAACGGCCGCAAGGTCCGTCGGCCCGATCTCACCGTGGCGACCGAAGACCACAACGTCCCGACGCAGGACATCGACCAGCCCATCGCCGATGAGATCAGCCGCAAACAGGTCGAGGTACTCCGGGCCAACTGTGCCGAGTTCGGCGTCACCCTCCACCCCATGGGCACACCGGGACAAGGCATCGTCCATGTCATCGGGCCCGAACAAGGTCTGACCCAGCCGGGCATGACCGTGGTGTGCGGCGACAGCCACACCTCCACCCACGGTGCGTTCGGTGCGCTGGCCTTCGGCATCGGGACCAGCGAGGTCGAGCACGTGCTGGCCACGCAGACCCTTCCGCAGAGCCGGCCGAAATGGATGGCCATCAACGTCGAGGGCAAGCTGCCCACCGATGTCACCGCCAAGGACCTGACGCTCGCCATCATCGGCCGGATCGGCACCGGCGGCGGCATCGGCTACGTCATCGAGTACCGAGGTGAGGCCATCCGCTCACTGTCGATGGAAGGTCGCATGACCTTGTGCAACATGAGCATCGAGGCCGGCGCTCGCGCCGGCATGGTCGCACCCGATCAGGTCACATTCGACTACCTCAAAGGCCGCAAGCACGCTCCCAAGGGCGTTGATTGGGACGCCGCCGTCGCGTCGTGGAGCCAACTGCGCACCGACGATGGCGCAGTGTGGGACGCCGAGGTCACCATCGACGCCTCCACCCTCACGCCGTATGTGAGCTGGGGCACCAACCCCGGTCAGGTCATCGGCATCGGCGAGCCCATCCCCGGCCCCGACGACTTCACCTCACCAGCTGAGCGTGACGCCGCCGAGCGAGCTCTCGCCTACATGGGCCTCACCGCCGGCACCCACATGCGCGACGTCGCCGTCGACACGGTGTTCATCGGATCGTGCACCAACTCGCGCATCGAAGATCTGCGAGCGGCCGCGGCGGTGGCCCTGGGCCGCACCGTCACCATCAAGCGAGCCATGGTCGTTCCCGGATCACATGCCGTGAAGGCCCAGGCCGAGGCCGAGGGACTCGACAAGATCTTCACCGCCGCCGGGTTCGACTGGCGCGAGCCCGGCTGCTCGATGTGTCTGGCCATGAACCCCGACAAACTCGCTCCCGGCGAGCGTTCGGCGTCCACATCCAACCGCAACTTCGAAGGACGCCAGGGCCGCGGCGGCCGCACGCATCTCGTGTCGCCCGCGGTAGCCGCGGCCACCGCCATCGCCGGAACCTTCGCCACCCCCGCCGACCTCGGCTGATCAGGAGCACACGATGAAAGCTGTACGAGTCATCTCCGCCACCGCCGTCCCGCTCGATCGCTCCGACGTCGACACCGATCAGATCATCCCGAGTGATTGGCTCAAGCGGGTCGAGCGCACGGGCTTCGGCAAGGGCTTGTTCGCTGAATGGCGCGACGATCGTTCGTTCGTGCTGAACGACGAGCGTTTCGCCGGCGCTCGCATCTTGGTGGCCGCCGAGAACTTCGGGACCGGTTCGAGTCGAGAGCACGCGGTGTGGGCCATCGTCGACTACGGGTTCGAGGCGGTCATCTCGCCGCGCTTCGGCGACATCTTCCGCAACAACTCCACCAAGAACGGCCTCGTGCCGGTGCAGGTCGACGCCGAGACCGGTGCGCGCCTACTCGCCGCGGTGCAGGAAGATCCGGCGCTCGAGATCACCATCGACGTCGAGCGCCTCCTCGTGAGCGTCCCGGCGCTCGGCATCGAGGTGCCGTTCCCGATGGACGCTGCCACGCAACACCGCTTCCTCGAGGGTCTCGATGACATCGGCATCACGCTCACCCATGCGGCCGACATCTCGTCGTTCGAGCAAGGACGACCGTCGTTCCTGCCCTCGCTGAACAACTGATCGGGCCTTTGGTCACATCGGCACGCCGTGCTGGCCCATATCGGGTCAACCACCTCGCGTACCTCTCGAACCCCAGGTCGCTGTGCCGATCTCTGAACTCTGTGGGCGGTTTCCTAGGAGGACAGTGATGGCGCGAACCAAGCCGAGTGCGGCGACTGGGTTGATGGATCAGCTGGGCATCGTGCGACAGATGTTGGACAAGGTCGGCACCAACGTGATGATGGCCGATCGAGACCTGACGCTGGTGTACGTGAACAACAGCTCGAAAACGACGCTGGCCGGTCTCGACAACGAGATCCGCCAGATGTTCCGCATCGGCTCCAACGAGTTGCTCGGCGGATCGATCCACCGCATGCACAAGGACCCCGCCCGGGTCGAGCGGATCTTGCGTGATCCCAACTCGTTCCCCCATCGCGCCACCATCCGCTTCGCCAGCGTCGAGCTCGACGCGGTGTGGGAGATGGTCACCGATTCGGCCGGCGAGATCGTCGGCTACATGGCCACCTGGCAGAGCGTCGGCGATCGCAACCGATCAGCCAACGAACTGGCCGGGAGCCTCTCGGGCGCGGCCGAGGAGCTCAAGGATGTTGCCGGATCGCTGCAAGGCGCAGCCGAGCACGCCTCGAGTCAGGCCAGCGTCGTCGCCGCCGGTGCTGAAGAGCTGAGCGCATCGATCCGTGAGATCTCGGCCTCGGCCAGCGAAGCGGCGACGGTCGCCTCCGACGCGGTGCACCTCGCCGGCCAGTCCAGCTCCGCGGTGAACGCGCTCGGCGCGTCATCACAGGAGATCGGCAAGGTGGTCGAGCTGATCGCCCGCATCGCCGCCCAGACCAACCTCCTGGCTCTCAACGCCACCATCGAGGCCGCTCGCGCCGGTGAGGCGGGACGCGGCTTCGCAGTCGTGGCCAACGAGGTGAAGGAACTCGCCAATCAGACTGCGGCAGCCACGCAAGAGATCAGCCACGGC
Source organism: Acidimicrobiia bacterium (assembly GCA_050246915.1). Lineage (GTDB taxonomy): Bacteria > Actinomycetota > Acidimicrobiia > Acidimicrobiales > Ilumatobacteraceae > JBFWVD01. The sequence continues at coordinate 13,204 of JBFWVD010000081.1, forward strand.
ATGTCGAGCATGCAGGGCGACGTATCCACAACCGTCTCGTCGATCAACAAGATCCTCGACGTCGTCCGCCGCATCAACGAGTTGCAGACCTCGATCGCCGCCGCGGTCGAGGAGCAGACCGCCACGGCCAACGAGATGGCCCACAGCGTGAACCTCGTCGCCGATGCCGCGTCACAGACCTCCAGCGGGGCGCTGCAGATCTCGTCGATGAGCAGCTACCTCGAGACCAAGGTCGGCGAACTCAGCGGCATCTTGTCCACCCGCTGAAGGCTCCACCGCACAAGACGTCGGATCGCTCGATGCGATCCGATGGAACAGGTCCCCCGCATGTCGCCCCGCCGATCCCGGCGGGGCGACTGCGTTGTCAACTCATGTTGCACAGGTTGATCGATCAGCGCAGGCGGGCGTCGACAGCGCTCATGACCGCCTTGAGCGACGCGGTGATGATGTTGGGGTCCTTGCCCACACCCCAACGCACGACACCATCGGGACCGGTGGTCTCGACGTAGGCAACTGCGGTTGCATCGGCACCGGCCGCGGCGGCGTGCTCGTGATAGTCGACGACGTCGATCATGACGTCGAGATCGTTGCGCACCGCGCTCACGAAGGCGTCGATCGGACCGTTGCCCTTGCCAGTGATGGTCTTGGGAACACCGTTCACCACGACCTGCGCGGTGATCTCCGCCTTGTCATCGCTGAGGCGCAGCTCATGGGTGCGCAGGAACGTGTTCGGGTTCTCCGGGAGGTACTCAGCAGAGAAGATCTCGAACATCTCGGACGGACTGATCTCGGTGCCGGTGTCCTCGGTGACGTGCTGCACCGCTTTGGAGAACTCGATCTGCAGACGCCGAGGCAGGATCATGCCGTGCTCGGTCTCCATGATGAACGCCACGCCACCCTTGCCTGACTGCGAGTTGACGCGGATGACCGCTTCGTAGCTCCGACCGAGATGCGCGGGGTCGATCGGCAGATACGGCACCTCCCACGCGCTGTAGTCCTTGCCGATGGCGGTGAGGCCCTTCTTGATGGCGTCTTGGTGCGAACCGGAGAACGCCGTGTAGACGAGATCTCCCACCCACGGATGACGCGGATGCACAGGCAGCCGGTTGCAGTACTCGGCAACCCGACGCAGTCCGTCGATGTCGGTCACGTCGAGCTTCGGGTCGACACCCAGCGTCATCATGTTGAGGGCCACCGTCACCAGATCGAGGTTGCCGGTGCGCTCACCGTTGCCGAACAGCGTGCCCTCGAGGCGATCAGCGCCGGCCAACAGACCGAGCTCGGCGGCCGCCACCGCGCAGCCGCGATCGTTGTGCGGATGCAGGCTGAGCACCACGCTGTCACGACGGCTGATGTGCCGGTTGAACCATTCGATGCGATCGGCGTACGTGTTCGGAGTCGACATCTCCACGGTGGCCGGCAGGTTCAAGATGATCGGGCGCTCGGGAGTCGGTTGGATCACGTCCATGACCGCTTCGCAGATCTCGAGCGCATAGTCGTTCTCAGTGCCGGTGAAGCTCTCCGGCGAGTACTCGTAACGGATCTGGGTATCGCCAGCTTTGGCTTCGAGGTCCTTGCACATCTGCGCGGCCTCGGTGGCGATCTTGATGACTTCATCGCGCCCCGCACGGAACACCACATCGCGCTGCAGAGCAGAGGTCGAGTTGTAGAAGTGCACGATCGCCTTCGACGCACCCTGCAGCGCCTCGTAGGTGCGCTCGATGAGATGCGGCCGACACTGCACGAGAACCTGCACGGTCACGTTGTCGGGGATGAGCCCTTCTTCGATGATCATGCGGCAGAAGTCGAAGTCGGGCTGCGACGCAGAAGGAAAGCCGATCTCGATCTCGGTGAAACCCATCTTGACAAGCGTCTCGAACATGCGGCGCTTGCGTACCGGGTCCATCGGATCGATGAGGGCCTGGTTGCCATCGCGGAGATCCACGGAGCACCACGTGGGCGCCGCGGTGATGTGCTTGGACGGCCACGTGCGATCGGGAAGGTCGGCCTCGAAGGCGTAGGGCACGTACTTGTCGAAGGCCATCTTCTTGGGGGTCACGCTCTGGCGGGCCATAGCAGTCATTCCTGTTCGGTGCGGGGGTTCTGGTCTCGGGTCATCTGGTGCTGTGCGATTGGTTGGGATGTCGTAGCGAGAGTGCCGGTCGGTCGGAGTCCGAAAAGCAAGAAGCCCCCTGGGCCGGTGAGGCGCAGGAGGCTGGGCGAGCAGCGATATGTGGCTGCTCGCTTACATAAGAAGGAGGAGGGCCAGCGGCTCGGACATCACAGCCATCTTTCGGCAATCGCCCGCTGATGTCAAGCGATGATCTCGCTCGATTTCCGGAGGACTACGAACGCACCAGCGGCGGTCCTTCATTAGGGTGCCCACATGAAGGTGATCGTGAACTACGACGTGTGCGCATCGACCGGGTCGTGCGCTCGCATTGCCCCCGAGGTGTTCGAGGTACGCAGTGACGGCTATCTGTATGTCCTGAACGAGAACCCTGGTCCGGAACTCGAGGCCAAGGTGCGTGAGGCCGAGGAGTTCTGCCCCACTGGGGCCATCGCCATCGAGGACTGAATCAGCGAGGACCGAACTGGCGTGATTGGGGCGACTCGACGGCTGTCGACTCGAACCTGCTCAGCTGCTGAGTTCGTGCACGCTGAGCATGCCGGGCACCGCTCGCAGACGCTCGAGCACCGGCGCAGGCACCGGGGGCTCGATGGACAGCACCATGAGCGCGCTCCCCGGCTTGGCAGCCCGGCCCACGTCCATGTCAGCGATGTTGACCTGAGCCTCACCGAGCATCGTGCCGACGAGGCCGATCATGCCGGGACGATCGTCGTTGCGGACCACCAGCATGTGCGGCGCCGGCGGAAGATCGGTCGAGTGATCATCGACCATCACGATGCGGGCTTCGCCGCGGCGACCGCTGAGCGTTCCGGCCAGCGAGTGGTCGCCGGATCGGATCGTGATGAGGTTCACGTAGTCGACCGAGTGCCCCGACTTCGACTCACGGATCTCGATCCCTCGATCGGCGGCGAGCTGAGGCGCGTTCACGAACGTGACCGGCTCGTCGCTCGATGCCCCGAAGAAGCCCTTCAGAACGTTGAGGGTGCAGATGCGCGTGTCGTAGTCGGCGATCTGACCTTCGTAGGTCACCTCGAGCGCGGCGCCGGTGCCACCGGTGAGTGAGGAGAAGAGGCGCCCGAGCAACTCGGCGAGGGGGAGGAATGGGCGCACCGTCTCGGAGGCCTCGGCCGCGCTCACGTTGACGGCGAACGGTACGAAATCCCCGGCGAGAGCGAGCTTGACCATCTCGGCGATCGTGTCGCCGGCCTTGTCCTGCGCCTCTCGGGTGCTCGCCCCGAGGTGCGGGGTGACCACCACGTTGTCGAGCTCGAACAGTGGACCTTCGGTCATCGGCTCTTGCGAGAACACGTCGAGCGCGGCGCCGGCGATCACACCCGTGCGGACGGCCTCGGCCAGATCGTTCTCATCGACGATGCCGCCGCGAGCGACGTTGATGACCCGCAGCGAGCTCTTGGCCTTGGCCAGCAACTCGGCGTTGATGATGCCCACCGTCTCCTTGGTCTTGGGGAGGTGGACGGTGATGAAATCGGACTCGGCGATGACCTGATCGAGGGGCAGCAACTCGACACTCATCTGACGGGCACGATCGGGGGAAACGAACGGGTCGTACGCGACCAGCCGCATGCCGAACGCCAGGGCCCGTTGGGCCACGAGCTTGCCGATGCGACCGAGCCCGATGACACCGAGGGTCTTGTCAGCAAGCTCGACGCCCTCCCACTTGCTGCGCTCCCAGCGGCCGGCCTTGAGCGCGGCATGAGCTTGAGGAACGTTGCGGGCCTGTGCCAGCAACAGCGCCATCGTGTGCTCGGCCGCAGAGATGATGTTGGACTGCGGAGCGTTCACGACCATGACGCCCTGCTTGGTGGCCGCGTCGACGTCGACGTTGTCGAGTCCGATGCCGGCGCGTCCGACGACGATCAGATCGCGGCCTGCGGCGAGCGCCTCGGCGTTGACGTTCGTGGCCGACCGGATGATGAGGGCGTGAGCGCCGGGGAGCGCTTCGAGCAGACCGGGGACATCGAGGCCGAGGCGGACGTCGACGTCGTGCCCTTGGGCTCGGAGCAGGTCGAGACCGCCGTCAGCGATCTCCTCGGTCACCAGGATGCGTGCCATAAGAGATCAATTGTCCACGTTCGCGCTCAGATTTCCCAAGTCCCTCAGCCGAGGAGGTTGGCGATACGCGTCACACCTTCGCCCAGGTCGTCGTCACCGAGGGCGAAACTGAGTCGCATGTAGCCCGGCGCACCGAAGGCCTCACCGGGGACGACGGCCACCTTGGCCTCGGCCAGGATGATGTCGGCCAGCTCCAAGGTGGTGGTCGCCTTCTTGCCGGCGATGGTGCGGCCCAGAACGCCTTGGAACGACGGGAAGCAGTAGAACGCCCCCTGGGGCTCGAGACAGGTGACGCCCTCGATGCCCGACAACAGCTTGTGCATCAACCGGCCGCGACGTTCGAACGCCTCACGCATCATCGCCACCGCAGTGAGATCGCCCGCCACGGCGGCGAGGGCGGCACGCTGCGACACGTTGGCGACGTTGCTGGTGGAGTGCGACTGGAGGTTGGTGGCGGCCTCGATGACGTCGCCGGGTCCGATCATCCAGCCGACGCGCCAGCCGGTCATGGCGTAGGTCTTGGCCACGCCGTTCACGATGATGCAGGTGTCCGCCAGCTCGGGCACGAGGGCAGGCATCGACGTGAACGTGTGCTCGCCATAGGTGAGGTGCTCGTAGATCTCGTCGGTGATGACCCAGATGCCGTGCTCGACGCACCAGCGACCGATGGCCTCGACCTCTTCGGGCGGATACACCGCGCCCGACGGGTTGTCGGGTGACACGAACAGCAGCGCCTTGGTGCGCTTGGTGCGGGCCTTCTCGAGCTGCTCGATGGTGACGCGGAACCCGGTGGTCTCGTCGGTGTCGATGACCACGGTCGTGCCACCGCCGAGGGCGATGGTCTCGGGATAGGTCGTCCAATAGGGGGCGGGGCAGATGACCTCGTCGCCCGGATCGAGCAGGGTCTGGAACGCGGCGTACACCGCGTGCTTGCCACCGTTGGTGACGAGCACCTGTGACGCCTTCACCGACACCGTGGAATCGCGCAGCGTCTTGACGGCGATGGCTTCGCGCAGGTCGGGCAGGCCGGCCGCCGGGGTGTAGCGATGGCTGGCCACCTCCCGGCACGCCTTCACGGCGGCTTCGACGATGTGTTCCGGTGTGGGGAAGTCCGGCTCGCCGGCCCCGAAGCCGATGACGTTCTCACCGGCGGCCTTGAGGGCCTTGGCCTTGGCGTCGACGGCCAAGGTGGCGGAGGGGGCAATGGCAGCAATTCGATCTGAGACTCGAGCACTCACATCTGCCATGCTCGCACAGTGACCACGACGCCCCACATCGAGATACCCGCCTCGCTGCTCCCCGCCGATGGACGCTTCGGATGCGGCCCGTCGAAAGTTCGCCCCGAGGCGGTCGCTGCACTGGCCGCGTCCGGCGGTTCGTACCTCGGCACATCGCATCGCCAGAAGGGGGTGCGCTCCGTGGTCGGTGAGCTCCGAGCCGGATTGCGGTCGCTTTTCTCGCTTCCCGACGGTTGGGAGGTGGTGCTCGGCAACGGGGGCACCACGGTGTTCTGGGACGCGGCGTGCTTCGGTCTCATCTCGTCGCGCAGCCAGCACCTCGTGTTCGGCGAGTTCTCCTCGAAGTTCGCTGAATGTGCGGCGCGTGCGCCGCAACTGGGCGAGCCGGTGGTCATCGAGACCGCGCCCGGCACGCATCCGGTTGCCGTCGCTTCTGGCGACGTGGACGTGTACGCGCTCACCCACAACGAGACGTCAACCGGAGTTGCGATGCCGCTGCAGCGGCCGTCGGGCTCGTCGGCTGCCGATGGGCTCGTGCTCGTGGATGCCACCAGCGGCGCCGGCGGTCTGCGTTGGTCGCCGTCAGAGGTGGACGTGTACTACTTCGCCCCGCAGAAGTGCTTCGCGGCCGACGGCGGGTTGTGGGTGGCGTTGTGCTCACCGGCGGCGGTGGCCCGTATCGAAGAGATCGCATCGAGTGGCCGGTGGATCCCATCGTCCCTCGATCTGAAGATCGCTCTCGACAACTCCCGACTCGATCAGACCTACAACACTCCGGCGTTGGCGACGCTGTTCCTGTTCAATCAGCAGGTGCAGTGGTTGCTGTCGATCGGCGGCCTCGAGGGTGCGGCATCACGATGCGACGAGTCGAGTTCGATTCTGTACGGCTGGGCCGACAGAACGTCGTACGCATCACCGTTCGTCGCTGATCCGTCGCAGCGCTCTGCGGTGGTGGGCACCATCGACCTCGAAGGCGTCGATGCCAATGTGGTGTCGCAAGTACTGCGGGTCAACGGTGTGGTGGACACCGAGAGCTATCGCAAGCTCGGGCGCAA
>JBFWVD010000082.1:0-19665 GCA_050246915.1 Acidimicrobiia bacterium
TCCGCTTCGCTTCCCCGGCTCAGGATGGTGCCTGCTTCGCCAGGTCCGCTTCGCTTCCCCGGCTCAGGATGGTGCCTGCTTCGCCAGGTCCGCTTCGCTTCCCCGGCTCAGGATGGTGCCTGCTTCGCCAGGTCCGCTTCGCTTCCCCGGCTCAGGATGGTGCCTGCTTCGGTGACTCCGCTTCGCTTCGTCACCTCAGGCGGTGCGACGACGTTGGCGGATGATCCGACGGCGCTCGCGCTCCGTCGCCCCTCCCCACACGCCTTCCTTCTCCCGATGGCTCAACGCGAACTCGAGGCACGCGCCACGAACGATGCAGCGCGAGCAAACCTCCTTGGCGATGTCCGCTTCGGAATCATCATCGGGATCTGGATAGAAGATCTCCGGCTCGATCCCCTTGCAGGCACCAACTTCACGCCACGCCAGGTCTCGAATAGCAGTACGCACGATACGTCGTGCCCCCTTCGTCTCGGATCCACCCCCCGGTCGGATCAGTTCGATCGTAGGGGGGCTCATCCGGTGAGGGAAAGGGTAAACCGCACCCTTTTTCAACGACATCAGCGCCCGCGACAGCGGAGCGCGCGGATCGGTGACGAAATGTCACCCGGGGTGCTCATCGAGCGTGGCGGCGCCGCGACCTCGTTCAGCCGAGCAGATCGCCGGTCAGCTCCGAGACCGTCGCCGCCGGCAGCTCGGTGCGTTCCTGGTAGTGCTCGTGGTCGAGGCCCAAGGTGACCGACCCCGCCGCGAACATCTGCGCCTGCTCGGGGGTGAACTCGAAGCGGATGTAATGGACCGAGCTGGTGATGTCCTCACGGGTGAGCTGGGCGGCGTGGCCAGCTTCGACGACAGCCTCCACCCGGCTGCCGTCACCGAGTTCGACGTACGCGCTGCGCTCGATGCCGACGAGGAGGGGGAGCCAGTGCATGAGGTCGATCTTGCTGGTGAGCTCCACGAACATCGTGGCTGACAGTGCGCCTGGCCCGGGGATGAGCGGGTTGTAGGCGGCCAGCTCCGACTCGATCTGCTCATCGCGATAGAGCTTCTCGACCCGGGCCATCTCCTGGATCTGATAGCGCACGGTGTCGGCGCACTCGAAGGTGAAGGTGATGAAGTCCCCCACGTGGACCCGCCGGCGGTCCTTGCGGGCACGAACGTGGGCCTGGAACTCGGCCCGCTCCCGCTCATAGGCGCGCAGGTCGGCGATGTCGTCGAGGGTCAGCTTGCGGTTGTGATCGAGCAACAACATGGAACTCGTTCTTTCACTCCTGGGGGATGCCATAGGCCCGGGCCACCATCTGGATCGGGTGGACGGGAACACGGCCGGTCTCTTCGACAATGGCGCCATTGGCCAGATGACAGTCGCCGGCGACGACCTCGCCACCGGCGGCGGTGATCATCTCGCCGAGCTTGGCGCCAACGGGCTTGGACAGCTCGTAGTTCTCCTCACGCAGCCCCCACATGCCGTCGATGCCGGAGCACTGCTGGACGAGGGTGATCTTGGTGCCGGTGAGCTTCATGAGGTCCCGGCTCTTGAGCCCGATGTTCTGGGCCCGCAGATGGCACGGCGTGTGGTACGTGACCGACTCGGGAACGTCACCGGGGAACTCGAGGTCGAGGCTGGTGTCCGCGCCTTTGTGCAGCTCCATGAGGTACTCGGCGGCGTCGTAGGTGTTCTCAGCGACGAGCGTCGCGTCGGGGCCACCCACATAGTCGACGTAGTCCTTCTTCAGGACGTAGCCGCAGGTCGGTTGGGGCACCACGATGTCCTTGCCGGACCGCACCACGTCAGCGAGGAGCTTCACGTTCTTGGCGCCCTGCTTCGTGAACTGATCGATGTCGCCGGAATGCAACCACGGCGCGCCGCAGCACATGGTGCCGTCGACCAGCGAACACTCGACGCCGTTGCGCTCGTAGACCTTCACCAGGTCCTGGCCGATGGCCGGGTTCTGATACTCGACGAGGCAGGTGGGGAACAGCGCGACGGTGCCTTGCTTCTTGCTGAGGCGGACCGAGGGGCGCTTGCGGAACCACGTGCTGAAGCGCTGCTTCGCGAACGGTGGCAACAGTCGTTGCTCGGCGATGCCGGCGGTCTTGGCCATCACCTTGCGCAGGATCGATCCCGGCTTGGACGTGGCGGCGTTGGCCAACGGTGCGGTGAGCGAACCGACCTTGCCGACGAGATCGGTGCGACCCATGACGGAGTTGGTCACCATGGTTCGCTTCGACTTCTGACCGGTCTCGTGCAGCATCGCATCGGCGCGCAGCATGAGCCGGGGGAAGTCGAGCTCCCATTCACTCTGCCCAGGGATGTAGGGGCAGTTGATGTAGCAGAGCTTGCACTGGAAGCACTCGTCGACGACCTGGTCCTGCTGGGCCTTGGTGAGCTTGGCCGCGTCCTGATCGTCATGGGCGTCGATGAACTCGAACAGCGTCGGGAAGGACGAGCAGAACTTGAAGCACAGCCGACACCCGTGGCAGAGGTCGTACACGCGGGTGAGCTCACCTCGCACGTCGGCCTCGTCGAGGTACTTCGGATGATGCGGGTCATAGGTGATCGTCATCGGCGCGAAATGCCTTTCCCGGTCAAACGGGGTGAGAGGTGGGAACCATCGATGTGTTGCGAGCTCGGGTGGTCCGGCCGATCAGCCGGACCGCCCGAGCAACTCGTCAGCTCAGCTGAGGGACTCGAGGCCCTGACCGAAGCGACCGGCGTGGCTCTTCTCGGCGCGGGCGAGGGTCTCGAGCCAATCGGCGACGTCGGAGAAGCCCTCTTCGCGAGCGGTCTTGGCGAAGCCGGGGTACATCTCGGTGTACTCGTAGGTCTCGCCGGCGATCGCGGCCTTGAGGTTGTCCTCGGTCGGGCCGACGGGGAGACCGGTACCGGGATCGCCCACCTGGGCGATGAAGTCCATGTGACCGAACGCGTGGCCGGTCTCGCCTTCGGCGACCGAACGGAACAGCGCGGCAACGTCGGGGTAGCCCTCGACATCGGCCTTCTGGGCGAAGTACAGGTAGCGGCGGTTGGCCTGGCTCTCGCCGGCGAACGCCTCCTTGAGGTTCTCGAGGGTCTTCGAGCTCTTCAGGTCAGCCATTGGTGGCCCCTTTCATTGATGGATGGAACTGCTGGTCTTGCCGGTGTTGCGGTGTTACCGGTGATCGGGTGTGTTGATCACGTCTCGGGACCACACTCATCACACACGCCCCGGAACACGATCTCGGTTGCGGTGATGGTGAAGCCCTGCGCCTTGCCCCCACGCGGCGGTCGCAGACTGGCTGCGTCCACGTAGACGTCCCGGACCTTGCCGCATCGATCGCACACCAGATGATGATGACGATCGGTGTTGGGATCGAACCGAGCCGAGCCGGTGCCGACGGCGAGTGCCCTCAGCTCCCCCATCTCGGCCAGATCGTTGAGCGTCTGGTACACGGTCCGCAACGAGATGGTCGGCATCTCGTCGACGGCCTGTGCATACACCGCCTCGGCTGAGGGGTGCATGGGGTTGTCGTGGAGGATCCGGAAGATGCACTGGCGTTGAGGGGTGACCTTGAGGCCCTGTTCCCTGAACGCCACGGTGAGCTCGTCCGGTGTCCGCACGGGGCTGACACTAGTGCTCACTCGGGGCTAATCAACAACGCGTGCGAACAAACATCGAGTGAAATCTCCGAGTCGCGCCGACACGTCGCACAGTGCAACCGTTGACGTCGCCCTGAGGCGCACCGATACTCTGGCCTCAGGGGAAGTAGGCGCGACACGTCGGGGGACGGAGCGCGCCGGCACACGACCGGGGGATGCATGTACAGCGTCGAGGGCAGACGGATCATCGTGACCGGCGGAGCGATGGGCATCGGGCTGTCCGCCATGCGCGCGTTGGTGGCCGAAGGCGCCCACGTGGTGGTCATGGATGTGGAGGACGCAACAACGGTCGTCACGACCGCCACCGCGCAGGGACCGGGAAAGGCCTGGTTCGTGCACGGCGACGTGTCCGTGCGCTCCGACGTCGAGTCTGCCTTCGCCACCGCCAACGAGATCATGGGCGGGATCGACGGACTGCTCAATGCCGCGGGCATCGAAGACCACTACGCGCCGGAGGACATCACCGACGAGGTGTGGGATCGGATGATGGCGGTCAACGTCACCGGCACGTACCTCACGAACACCGTGGTGTTCCCGTATCTCAAAGAGCGCGGCGGGCGCATCGTGAACTTCGGGTCCGACGCCGGCCTGATCAACTATGTCGAGGCCGCGCACTACTCCGCGTCCAAGGGTGCCGTCATGGCGTGGACACGATCAGTGGCCGGGGCGTGGGGCAAGTACGGCATCACGGTGAACTCGATGGTCCCTGCGGTGTGGACCCCGATGTACGACAGGCACCGTGCGTACTACAACGCCGAAGAACTGGCGGCCCACGACGCGATGATGGCCGGGGTGGTGCCGATCGGCGGCAAGCTCGGCGACCCCGATCGCGATCTTGCACCGATGCTGGTCTTCATGCTCAGCGACGCGTCGCGGTTCATCAGTGCGCAGATCATCTCGGTGAACGGCGGGGTCAACGGGACTCGGTGAACCAGACACGGTGAACGATGGGATCGGCTTCGATCCGGATGTGGAGGGAACATGGGACGCGTCACACACGAGCCGAGGATCGATTTCGATCATCATTCGCCCGAGTTCGCCAAGGACACACACGGCATACTGGCGGGCCTGCGTGCCACGTGTCCGGTGGCGTGGTCCGAGCACTACGACGGGTTCTGGGTGATCAGCGACTGGGAAGGCAATCGGGAGGTCCTGCGTCAGGACCCGATCTTCACCCCGGCCCGCCTGCCCTGGTTCCCACCCGGCGGATCACTCACCATCCCCAAGACCCCCGGTGACGTTCGAAGCCTGCCCATCGAGTTGACCACCGATGAGCACGCACCGCTACGTCGGCTGCTCAACGCTGTGACATCACCCGCCGCGTCGAATGCGCTGCTGCCCCGCATCGAGCACTGGACCACGCACTTCATCGACCAGGTGATCGAGTCCGGCGAGTGCGATTTCGTCTATGACCTCGCCACGCCGATCCCCGCGTACATCACACTCGAATGGGTCGGCTATCCACTCGAGCACGCCGAGGTGGCATCAACCGCGATGCACGACACGCTCGGCCAGCCGCCGGGGAGCGACGCGTTCAATCGTGCCGTCGAGGCCATGGGGCAGATGCACGCCATCATCGCCGAGACGGTGGTTGCTCGACGGGCGAACCCCAAGGACGACATCATCTCCTATCTGTGCCACACACCGGTCGAGGGGCGGTTGCTCAGCGATCGCGAAGCGACGGAGATGGCATTCACGTTGGTGGGCGGTGGAGTCGATTCGACGACGTCGCTCGCGTCGAGCGCACTCATGCACCTCCACCGCGACCGGAGCTTGCGACAGCGGTTGATCGACGAGCCAGGGTTGCTGGCCAAGGCGACCGAGGAGTTCCTCCGCGTGTATCCGCCGTTCGCGTCGATAGCTCGCACCGTCGTGACGGACACCGAATTGAAGGGCTGTCCAATGGCCGCCGGCGATCGCGTGTACGTGTCGCGCTACGCCGCGAACTTCGACGCGTCGGTCTTCGACGATGCCGAGGAGTTCATCCCCGATCGCTTTCCGAACCATCACGTCAGCTTCGGTCTGGGCCCGCATCGATGCGCGGGATCCCACATCGCGCGCTTGATGTTCCAGGAGATCATGCGACAAGTGCTCACGCGCATGGGCGACTACGAACTGTTCGACGATCGTTGCGCCGACTACCCCGATCACGGCTTCTCGATCGGCTGGGTCACCATGCCCGGCCGGTTCACACCCGGTGCCCGCTCGTGAAGATCCGCGTCGACAAGAGCGCCTGCCAAGGCCACACGGCGTGCTGGATGGCTGCTCCGGAGATCTACGTCCTCGACGAGTTCGGCTACTCGGGAATCGATGTCGTCGCCGTGACCCCGGGCAACGAGGCTCGGGCCCGCGCTGGTGCCAGTGCCTGCCCCGAGCACGCCATCACGATCGAGGAATGATCGGCGAGGTGTTCGTCAGAGGCCACGCCGCGAGCCGAGATCGGTGCCTCAGACGGCGCGGCCGCCGTCGAGTTCGTCGGTGAGCGCCTTGAACTCCGCCCACTTGGCGTCGGCGAGCAACCCCGCTTGACGCGGCCAGGTCGTGGGGTCGTGCATGGCAAACCGCGAACCCGCAGCTTCCAAGATGGCCTTCAGACGATCGGCCGGCGCGGTCTCGAGTTGTCGCCAGGTCGTGACACCGCCCGCTTGTAGGAGACCCTCGATGGCGGGGCCGATCCCTTCGACCACCTTGAGATCATCGAGCACCAGCTTCGTTCCGACGATCGCGCTGCCTTCCTCCAGCTGCTCGGCGCTCGGGACCGGCGGTTCGGCCGGCACAGCAGCGAGACCGACCGGGCCAGTGTTGCCGCCGGTGACATAGCGGCCGGCGACCAACTCGTCGGTGAGCGCCTTGAACTCGGTCCACCGTCCATTCGACAACAGCGCCGCCTGATGCGGCCAGCTGGCCGGGTCAGCGACGCGGTACGACGAGCCACCGTCGTCGAGGATCTTGCGAAGATGGCTGGTGTCGGTTCGAGCCAACCCGCTCCATGTGTTGATCCCGTTTCCATTGATGAGCTCACTGATCTTGGGACCGATGCCCTCCACCACCTCGAGATCGTCCATCTTCACCGGTGAGCCGATCACCGCTGCGGCTGCGGCGAGGTCGAGCGGTGGGAGCGGCTCGACCCGACGGGCGACCTCGGCTTCGAGCGACGCAATGCGAGCCGCGTCGCCAGCTGCGCTGGCCTTGATCGCTTCGAGCTCTGCGGCGAGGGCGTCAGCTCGTTGCTTGTGCCCATCATGGTCAGCGCTCAGCGTTGCGAATCCGGCGACCTTGCCGTCGAGGTCGGCCACTTGGGCCTTGTGCTCGGCGAGCTGCTTCTTGTGTGCGGCGAGCTCGCCTTCGAGTTCGGTGATGCGTGACTTGTGCGTGTCGACCAGTCCACGCGCCGAGCGCAGCTCTTCGTCGCTCGCGCTTGCAGCAGCTGCTCCGCCGCGGTGGCGCCACCAGTTGAGCAACCAGGTGAGCAGCGTGGCCAACAACGCGGCCAGTACCCACCAGATCCACGACTTGCGAAGGAAGAAACCCATGGACGTTCAGCTCCCGACAATGAATGCGATACGACGGTTGGCGGCACGACCCTCTTCGGTGTCGTTGGTGGCGATCGGGTTGTCAGCCCCGAAGCCGGTGGCGGTGAGTTGGGCCTCGGGAACGCCTTTGCCCACGAGATAGGCACGCACGGCATCGGCTCGTCGTTGGCTGAGGCGTTTGTTGCCCGCAGCGTTGCCCGTCGAGTCGGTGTACCCAGCGACGTTCACCTTGGCTGCCGGCAGCTTGGCGATGGCCGCCGCGGCCTGATCCAGCGTGCTCGCGACATCCGGGGAGATGACGGCCTTGTTGTACGCGAAGTTGATCGGGTGCAGGGCCAGCAGGTCGTCGAGCGTCTTCTGCAACCCCGCCGTGTCCGGGGCAGCGGGCTCGGTCACCTGACCGGACACCTTGATTCCGGCCTTCGCGGCGACCGCCAGGGCAGCGTTGACCTCCGCCGCGGCGGCCGCGCTGTTGCCGACGCCCGTGACCGTCAGCGACGTGTCCACCAGACGAGCCGATCCCGACGCGACGTCCTTGCTGAGCAAGCCGAGGGCCGTAGCGGTCTGCCCCACCATGTCATCGATGGCGCCGTTCGTCGCCGACGGCTTCACGGTGAGTTGATCGGTGACGTTGGTCGCGCCGTAGACCCGTGTTGCTGCGTCCACGAGCGTGTTGCGGGTCGCCTCGCTGTTCACGAAGCCGCTCAACACGATCTTCTTGTTCTCGACGGCAGCGGTCACGTCGATCGCTGGACCGCTCGGCGAAACCGTGGTCGTCGCAGCGGCGGTCGTGGTCGGCGCGGGAGACACCGTCGTCGTGGGCCCCACGGTCGTTGCCGCTGCGGTCGTGGCGGGTGTTGCGGTCGTGGCGGGTGTTGCGGTCGTCGCTGGTGCAGCCGTGGTCGCGGGCGCGCTGGTCGGCGCTGCCGTGGTCGCGGGCGCGGCCGAGCCCTCTGACCCCGTGGCTGCATAGGTGATGTCGTCGGCGTCGCCGCGGTTGTCCATCCCCTCCACCGCTGCCAGAGCGGCATCCCGCTCGGTCGCGGGACCGGCAAGGCGGATGTCGCCCCAACCATGGGTGTGCACCGTCACGTCGCTGAGACCCTTGGCCTCGAGTGCGGCCCGGGCCCGATTGGTGAGGGACTTCTCGATGGAGTGCTTGCTGATGCCGGCCACCCCGAACATCAACGGCACCATGAGCGCGGGGGCGGTCCACAAGACACAGCATCGACGTCGATTCATGGCGCTCCCTGTCTTCCAACCGCTCATCGAGCCGCGGTCGTGTTGACCTTGCTGGACCCGAATCAGTCGCGCACCATAGCCAGGTCCGAGTTGGGCTCCGTCACACGGAAACACACATGTCAACCGACGATGACATGCTCGCTGGACGCGGAAACCCTTGCCGCCGTTGAGTTTCCGATCACGCCATGTCAGCGCTGACTCCGGTGGAGTTGCGTGGCGTCAGTGGTAGACGAAACGTCCTATCGCGAAGGGCGCGAGGTTGGACACGCGACGCGGCCGTTTGGCGTCATCGCGGGCGGGTGTGCACGGCGCGAACGACGGCGGCGGGCCGCCCATCGACACCACGCACCACGCTCACCGTTCGCACCAGCCGGCGGGTCTGCTCGACGACGTCGGCGTCAGCGACGATCCTCGATCCGTCGGCTTCGATCCGTCGGTGATAGGTGATGTCGAATTCGAGTGGCCGCAAACGACCATCGTCTTCGACGCCGCGGAGGGCAGCGACGATGGCCCGTTCGACCATCATCGACAGCACGCCGCCGTGAACCGCTCCCGTGAGATTGGCCAGTGATGACAGCGCCGACACCTCGACCGAGGCGCCGGCCGGATGGCTCGATGCCAAGCGAGTTCCGAGCGCGTCATCGATGTCGGAGCCCACCATCGCTCCCCCATCGGGCAACGCGCCGTCAGCGGCACCCGATCCGATCGGATCCGCGGGCAAGGCAACGTGGGCGCCCAGCATGGTGGCCATCGCGACGAGCTCCCCGCTTGTTCCCAGCACATCGGCTCGGGTGAAGCTCACGTCGGGGTCCACGTGGGCCACGCGGGTGCGGGCGGCGAAGCGCCGCTCCCCCGGTTCGAGCCTTCGGAGGAACTGGACGCTCAGTTGCGCGGTCACCACGGTGGTCCCGGCCGGGAGCACCGTCGACACGGCCCAGCCCGTCGCCGAGTCGGCCAGCAACACCAACGCGCCGGCGGTGATGCGACCGTCGCCATCACACATCCAGTCCGCGGCCTCGAGGTCTTCGTCGCATTCCCCGCCCCCGAGGCGAGTCAAGTTCAAGCAGCCGTGGGAGTAGATCGACCCGGGAGTCATCTCGAGCGCCTTGTCGGCGGCGGTGCGATTGCTCATGCGTGTGCCCTTCGGCTCAGCGAACCGTGATCAGCAGCGATCGACGATCGACCCGAGGTCCTCACCCGAAGACGAGCTTGCGGAGGTTGTCTCCCATGATCTTGCGCTGATCGGCCTCGCTGAACTCGACCATGTCCTTGAACCCGTCGAACGGCGTCGCCAGACCCTCGGGATGAGGCCAGTCGGAGCCGTACAGCACCTGGTCGATGCCGATGGCGTCGACCAATGCCGGCAGACTGTCCTCGTAGAACGGCATGACCCACACGTTGTTTCGCAACTTGTCGACCGGATCGCTGCCGAAGTTGCTCGGCATCTTCCCGTAGGCGTGTTGCAAGCGGTTGGCGAGATACGGCACCCAGTCTGAGCCCACCTCCAAGAACGCCACCTTCAGTCCGGGCACCCGGTCGAACACGCCGTGGCAGATCAGCGCCGTGGCCGTATCGAACGCCGGTCGCTCTTGATTGAGGCCCATCACTTCGGTGAGCGCGCTCTGGCGATAGCCGCGGTGGAAGCTCGAATGCTCACCCCAATCAGCGGCGTGACGCTGATAGCCCGAGTCGGCCGCATGGAACATGACGGTCACGCCGGCTTCGGCCACCTTCGACCAGAAGCGATCGTGCCTCGGGTCGCCCAGCGAACGCCATCCAGCGGGGTCGGGCACAGGAGCGGGGCGCATGATGATCGACCGAGCTCCGAGCGCCAGCACTCGATCGAGCTCCGCTTCCCCCATCGCCGGGTCCATCAAGGTGAGCGCCGCGGGCACGTGGAGATGATCGTCAGTGGCATAACCCCACTCGTCCTCGATCCAACGGTTCAGGGACCGGAAGGTGGCGTGCACGCTGGCAGGGTTCTTCTGTAGGTACTGCTCCAGGCCGATGGCCATCGTCGGCATGACCCACGCGAAGTCGACGCCTTGTTCGAGCAGCACCGGGAGCCGGTTGGCACGGTTGCGGTACCACTGCGGGCACGGCTCGAGCTCGCCGACCATCTCCCGCAAGGTACGGCTGGTCGGATTGTGGCCCCGGAAGTACTCCTCGAGCGCGCCGGGCTTGGCGACGGGGTCGTAGGTGGGGAACGGGACCATGCCATAGATCTGACCACCAAGGATCAACGTGAGGCGCCCGTCGATGACCGCCCACTGCACCTCTTTGGCGAACTCCTTTTCGAGGTGACGCGTGATGGCATCCTGGGGTTCATAGAAGTGTTGATCGCTGTCAGCGACGGCGAACCCGCTGCGCAACGCGGCGAGCGCGTTCTCCGGGAGATCCACCTCGGTCAAGCTCATCGTGCTGTCTCCCCTCTTGCCAGCCCGCTCCCCAACGCCGGCCCGACGAGGACAATACAGAAGGGTCGTTCGCCGGAGCTACGTTGCCGCGGTGAGCGAACCCACGTTGTCGATACCGCTGTTCAACTTCTCGGCCGACGATCCCGGCGGATGGCAATGGGTGTTCGATCGTGCCGTGGCCGCCGACCGCGCCGGCATCGACCGACTCGCCGTGTCCGACCACGTGGTGTTCGGAGAGAACCTCGACGCCTACGGGCGTCCCGAGCTCGGCGGAGCCCTCAACAGCCGCCAACCGACTGGCCCCGATGGGCATTGGCTCGATCCGCTCGTGTTGTTGGCGATGGTGGCGGCGCGCACGGAACGGATCCGCCTGCACACTGGAATCTTGCTGGCGGCCCTTCGTCGGCCGGCGGTGTTGGCCAAGGAGGCCGCCACCATCGACGTGCTCTCCGGTGGCCGCCTCGAGTTGGGCGTCGGGGTCGGTTGGCAGCGCGAGGAGTACGAGGCGGCGGGTCTGCGGTTCGAGGACCGCGGCCGTCTGCTCGATGAGACCATCGCCATCTGTCAGACCTTGTGGCGCGAGCAGGTGGCCAGCTTCGATGGCGAGACCGCCTCGTTCGAACGGATCCACATGATGCCCAAGCCACTGCAGCCCGGGGGCGTGCCGGTGTGGATCAGCGGCACCATCAACAAACGGGTCCTCGAACGGGTCGCACGCTTCGGCGACGGTTGGATCCCGTGGGGTCCGGCGCAGGCCGACGTGTCGAGTGCGATCCCGAAGGTGTTCGACGCTCTGGCCGCGGCCGGACGATCCACCGAGGGTTTCCAGATCAGCAGCTACATGCGAAAACTGAAGAACGCCGACGGGACCACCGACCTCCCCGCCACCATGGCCCAGGTGTCGTCGCTGGCCGTCGCCGGCGTCACCGACTTCCGCTTCAATCTCGACTTCGGAGCGTCCATCGAGGAGTCGACCCACACGCTGAGCGAGTTTGCCCGTGCCTTTCGTTCAGCGGTGGGTCGATCCTGAGAGCAGCCGATCAACCGGGGAGCTTCACCCCGTACACCCGGGCAGCGTTGTCCTGCACGAGCTTGCGACGCACGTCGGGGGTGAGGTCCTTGGTGACATCGGCGAAGTACTCGCGGGTGTTCGGGTACAGGCACGTCGGGTGCGGGATGTCGGTCATGAGCATCACGTTGTCGGTGCCGACGTCGTCGAGCACCTTCATGCACGACCTCTCGAACCAACTCATCACGTACACGTTCGAGCGGAAGTACTCAGTGGGCCGGCGGGTCTGTACCGCTCGCTCGGCTGGGTCGGTGACCATCTCGTCGAGTTGGTACTCGCACGCCTCGAGCATGAACGGCACCCAACCGATCCCCGACTCGGCCGACACGACCTTCACGTTCGGATAGCGATCGAACATGTTGCTCATGATCAAGTTGGTGATGATGCGGACGTTCGACATGTAGAACTGCGTGGCCAACACGGCCAAGCGACGCTGCGGACCGAACGACTGCCAGTAGATGTCGGACACCGCTGCCGACACCGGTGAGGCCTTGCCCATGCCGGCAGGAAGGCCGGACCCGATGTGGAAGTTGATGACCGCTCCGGCCTCGTTCGCCAGTGCCCACATCGGGGCGAAGTACTCGTGGTCGAGGTCGGGCATGCCGAGCAACTGCGGCTTGTCGGTGACGGTGAAGCCGGTCATGCCCTGATCGAGCAGACGCTTCATCTCGGCCACGGTGAGATCGATGTCCCAGGTGGGCAAGATCCCTTGCGGCAGCAGCCGATTGCCCGACGCGTGCTGGAAGTCCATCATCGCGTCGTTGTAGATGCGGCTGCAGATGTTGCGGAACTCGAGATCCTCGATGCCGAACAGTGCGTTGGACGCGAAGCCGATGGCGTTCGGGTACAGCACCGCCGCGTACACGCTCTGCTTGTCCATGAGGTTCAGTCGACCGTCGACGGACCAGGCCGCGTCGTCGATCTCCTCATAGGGCACGCACAACGTGCCGAGGGTCTTCTTGCGGCCCTTGGAGATGGTGTGACCACCGAGCCCGGTCCAGAACTGACCCTCGAGGGTCCACGCCCAGCCGTCCTCCAGCTGCTCGATGCGAGGCACCCGGTCGAGGTATTTGGCCGGCGCACGTGACGTCCAGAGATCGCCGGGTTCGGCGAAGTGACTGTCGCCATCGATGATCTGGAGGCCCCCCATGATCCGATCGACGTCAGCCGGCGAGATGGAAACCGCAGTCATGTCTACTCCTGACGTAGCGACGGATGCGGTTGCACCGGATTGCCCCCGCAAACCTCCGCCGTGTTCGCGTCATCGTCTTCATCGCCCGCCTTCTGCGGTAGGGACCAACGTCCTGACGCAGTCGTCAGAAAGGCCGTGACAGCGGCGTCGCCGGATCGGACGGTGCCCGGCGTTCGAGCCGGACACCGTCAACGATCTCGAGGGTCAAGCCGCTCGTTCGATGATGACCACCGGGATCACCCGGTCGGTCTTCGCCTCGTACTCCGCGAATTGCGGGTACAGGGCGGCTTGCCGGGCGTAGAGGTCGTCTCGCTGGGCCTTGGCAGCGACGGTCGCCTTGCCGGCGAAGGTCTCGGTCCCGACCTCGAGCGTCACCGCCGGATTGGCCACGATGTTGTGGAACCAATCGGGGTTGCTCGGCGCACCGGCCTTGGAGGCGAAGATCACGACCTTGTCGCCGTCGGGCAGGTACATCAGCGGATTGATGCGTTCCTTGCCGGACTTGGCTCCGGTGGTGTGCAAGATCACCATGGGTGCGCCCTCGAACGGTCCGCCGACCTTGCCGCCGTTGGCCCGGAACTCGGCCACGATCGATGCGTTCCAGTCGTTCAAGTTGTCGCTCACTGCGACCTCCTTTGGTCGGGCAGCAACCTACCGTCGCGCTGCTCGGAGCGCGCACGAGCCTCAAGGTGATCACAACCCGCACCTGCGGAACGACCTGGACGCGAGGTTCGCTCGTAGCATCATCCGGTGATGTTCGACCGACGCACGATGATCCAACGCCTCGAGGCCGAGTCGTTCGACGTGCTGGTCGTCGGTGGCGGGATCGTAGGGGTCGGATGCGCGCTCGACGCCGCGACCCGCGGCCTGCGCGTGGCGCTGGTGGAGCGGGACGACTTCGGCTCGGGTACCTCCTCCAAGAGCTCGAAGTTGATTCACGGCGGGCTGCGTTATCTGCAACAGCGCGAGTTCCGACTCGTGTACGAAGGACTCCACGAGCGCCAACGACTCCGCAAGATCGCACCGCATCAGGTCCGCCTGTTGCCATTCATGATCCCGGTGCTGACCGCTGACGGGGTTGTCTCGCCTCGGGTCGCCCGGGCTCTTGGTTCTGCTCTGTGGATGTACGACATCACCGGCGGTTGGCGGATCGGGAAGTTCCACAAGAAGCTCTCCCGCAGCGAAGCGATGGCTCATCTGCCCTCGATGCCGGAGAACAAGGTGGCTGGCGCGTACTTGTACTTCGACGCGGAGGCCGATGATGCGCGGCTGTGTCTGACCATCATTCGCACGGCCGCCGCGCACGGCGCAATTGCTGTCAACCAAGCTTGCGTCACGCGGTTCAGCACCGACCCGACCGGGCGCGTCAACGGAGCTTTCGTATCGGTGGACGGGCACGACGTCGCGGTGCGCGCTCGAAGCGTCATCAACGCCACCGGGGTGTGGAGCGACGCCATTCGCAAGCTCGATGACCCGGGCTACACACCCACGATCCGGCCGGCAAAGGGCATCCACATCACCGTTCCGACGCGACGCATCGGAGCAGACACCGCCGTGGTGATTCCCGTGCGATCCGACAAGCGATCGATGTTCATCATCCCCAACGGGGACTTCACCTTCGTCGGGACCACGGACACCGACTACGGCGGACCGATCGACGATCCCCAGTGCACCTCCGATGACATCGACTACGTCCTCACTGCGCTCAACGATGCCATCACCACCGACGTGACCCGCGACGACATCGTGGGGACCTGGGCCGGTCTGCGGCCGTTGGTCAGCGGCGCCGCCAAGGCCAAGACCGCCGATCTTTCTCGCCGCCACGCCGTGTCCGTCTCGTCATCGGGAGTCATCACTGTCACCGGCGGGAAGCTCACCACCTATCGAAAGATGGCCGACGATGCGGTGTCCGCCGCATGTGAAGCGCTCGATGTCAAGTCACGTTGCGTGACGACGCGTCGCAAACTCCTGGGCGCGGCCGGCTTTGTGGAGCCCACCGGTGGCGGTGTCGATGCTCATCTGTTGCGCCGCTACGGAACCGAGGCTGCAATGCTGCGCGCCCTCATCGTCGCCGACCGCTCGCTGGCCGATCCTCTGGTTCCTGGCCTGCCGTATGTGAGGGCGGAGGCGGTGCACGCCTGCCGGCACGAGATGGCCACCACCGTGGACGATGTGTTGTCGCGTCGCACCCGTGCCCGCCTGCTCGGAGCCGATGCGTCATGCCAAGCCGCAGACGCGGTCGCGGCCGTCATGGCCCCCCATCTCGGGTGGTCGAGCGACGAACAGGCGCGGCAGGGCGCCGCGTACCGGGCGTCGGTGGCACACGAACAGGCCTGGAGAGGCTGACCACAGCGGGGCCGGACGCCCTAGTTTGGGACCCGATGACTCCCGATCGGTTCGACCATCACGCCATTGCCCGGGGCCTGGTGTGGGCGCTCGCCGTGGCCGTGCCCGCGGGGCTCATCTCACCCAGCCTCGACCGGGACTCGTGGGTCCTGGCACCGCTCACCGCCATGGTGATGGCCGGCCTCATCGTCGGCGCGGCGACCGCAGCACGTCGGCAGGTCCGCGGACTCCCCCTCGCCCACGGTCTCGTCACCGCGCTCATTGCGTGGGCGTTCGCCCAATCGCTCGGGATCGTCCGCCGCCTCATTCGCGACAGTGAGATCTCGGGCAGCAAGATCTTGTCGTCGATGCTGCTGTCGATGATCGCTGGCACCATCGGCGGCCTGATCGGTTCGCGTCGAGCCAATCGCCGGGTGTGAACCGGTCATCGAAGCAACAGCCAGGCGCGTGGCGGTCCGATGAAGGGGCCGAGGAAGGCAATCGTCCAATGAAGGGGATGGTCCAATGAGCGTGCTGGTCATCGACATCGGCACCAGCGGTGTCAGGGCCGCGATCGTGCGCGACGACGGAACCGTTGGTCACGTGCACCATCGACGCACGCCCCCCGAAGTGCCGTTCCCGGGGCTGGTCGAGTTCGACGCCGTCGCTCTGGCCGATGCCGCGCTCGAGGTCGCCATCGCGACCATCGCCGCGGCTGGTCCGGTGAGCGCCGTCGGCATCACCAACCAACGGGCATCGACGGTCATGTGGGACCGGCGCACCGGCACACCGTTGGGCAACGCGCTCGGATGGCAGGACCTGCGCACCGTGTTCGATTGCCTCACCGTGAACGCCGACGGGTTCCATCTCGCCCCCAATCAGTCGGCCACCAAGGCAGCATGGCTACGCACCAACCTCGACCCCGATCGCCAACACGATGTGTGCTTCGGGACCATCGACACGTGGCTGGCGTGGCGTCTGTCCAACGGCGAGGCGTTCATCACCGACGCAACCAATGCCGCTGTCACCGGCTTGTGTACCAGTGACGGCACCGACTGGGACGACCGTGCCCTCGACCGCCTCGCCATCGATCGGTCGAGCCTTGCCACGATCGTCGATTCCAGCGGATCGCTGGCAACGGCGCACGCGCTGCCGGGCGCGCCGGCCATCACCGCACTGTGCGGCGATCAGCAGGCCTCGCTCATCGGGCAGGGGTGCGTACGACCCGGAATGGCCAAGATCACCTTCGGCACCGGAGGAATGCTCGACCTGTGCCTGGGCGGCGAGCGCCCGACCATCGATCATCGAGGCCCTGCCGGCACGTTCCCGATCGTCGCCTGGCGCCATGACGGCACCCTCACGTGGGGCCTCGAAGCCATCATGCTCTCGGCCGGATCGTGCATCGAATGGCTGCGCGACGACATGGGCCTCATCGCCGAACCGGCTGAATCGCACACGCTGGCGGCCTCGTGCGCGTCGAGCGGTGGCGTGGTCTTCGTGCCGGCGCTCATGGGCCTGGGCACCCCCAAGTGGGATTTCGGGGCACGGGGGTTGTTGATCGGGCTCACCCGAGGATCGGGCAGAGCGGAGATCTGCCGTGCGGTTCTCGAGGGTGTAGCTCATCGCGGAGCCGACCTCATCGATGCAGCCGAGAAGGATGCCGGGGTGACGCTGGAGGCAATCCGCGTCGACGGTGGCATGACCGCGAACCCGACGTTCCTCGAATCGTTGGCCAACGCCACAGGTCGTCGAGTCGAGGTCTCACCGGTGTTGGAGGCCACGACGTTGGGCGCCGGGTTCCTCGCTGGGGTATCGGCCGGGACGTGGTCGAGCCTCGCCGAAGCCGCTTCCACCTGGCGTCCAGCCCAGATCCTGGAGCCCTCGACCCCCCTCGACAGGGGCCGTTGGACCGAGGCCGTTCGTCGGTCCGAATCGTGGGAACCGGAACTTTCCGCTCTGGACTTCTAATGTGTCGGGCCGCGGGCCCCATCGGCCACCTGAAGCCCAGGAGAACTAACGGATGACCTCACCACGACGCCGCGCCAGCGCCCTCGGGCTGGCCGCCATCGTCGCTCTGACGCTCAGCGCTTGCGGTGCTGACCCGAACGACGCTGCCGGTGACGCAACAACGGAGGCGACAGCCGCCGAAGAGGCCGCTGCCACCACCACCGCTGCTGCAGCCGCAACGACGGCTGCACCCACCACCACCATCCCTCGGTCCAGCAGCGTGTCGATCGACGATCTCACGTTCACGCCCGGACGCATCGCCGTGGCCGTCGGTACCCGGGTCACGTTCACCAACAACGACGACGTCGACCATCAGATCGTGATCGATGAGTTGAACTTCACGTCGCCCGTGTTGAAGAAGGGCGATACCGCCATCGTCGCCTTCGTGAAGGCCGGCACCTACACGTACTACGACGGCATCCGCAACGCCCTGTCGGGCACCGTTCAGGTCGGTTGATCGTGCAAGGAGAGCACAACGTGGAATCCCCCAGCACTTCCCCCGAAGGCGGTCTGCTCGACCGGCGCATCTCGCGTCGGTCGGCGCTGCGGAGCGCGGCGCTCGGCAGCGTCGCCCTCGGAGCCGGCGGCATCGGAGCGGTCGCTCTCGCCACCAACGCGCAGGCCGAGATCGTCCTGCCCACCCTCTCGGCAACTGCCACCGACGCCGATCGCAAGTTGCTCGGCTTCCTGACCTCGCTCGAACTGGCTGCCGCCACCGCGTATGGGCTCGTGCCGGCGACCAAGCTCGTGTCGGCCGCCAACCTCGCCACCCTGGCCGTGTTCGGTGATCACCACACCCAACACGCCGCCGGCTACACCGGCTTCGCCGGCGCTGATTCGGTCACCGCACCGAACGCCACGCTCCTCAAGGAGATGACCTCTGCGATCAACGAGGCCAAGGATGTGCGCGATCTGTTCGGCGCCCTTTCCGAACTCGAGGATCGCTTGGCGGCCACGGGATCGTTCGCCCTCTCACAGTTGGAGGGCACCGATGGCGCCAAGCGGGTCGCCTCGGTCATGAACATCGATGCCCGCACTTCGGTGGTGCTCGCCGGCCTGGCCGGCAAGGCAACGACCGACTACCTGCCAACGTTCCAGTCAGTGGCCGAGGCGTTCGCCGTGGCCGACTACCCGGTGGAGTGAGCAATGTCCGACCTGTCACGTGACGAGATCCGTCGTTCGCTCCGCGACGCCGAGGCCGAGCAGGCCGCCGCGCTCCCGGCCTACCGGGAGCTGTTGCTCCGCTGGTTCGATCCCGAGTCAAAGGTCGGCGCCGGCGCCGACCTGCCCGAGCGCGCTGCGCTGCTCGGCGATCTGACCCGACGCCGCGCCGTTCGGCTCGGCGGCATCGGCGTGCTCAGCGCCGCGGTGCTCGCCGCTTGCGGCAAGAAGGACAACACCGTCGACTCGATCGCTCAATCCGGCGTTCCCGACGAGGCCGGCAAGGCACCCACGAGCGTGGTCGACGATCTCGTGCTGGTACGTACTGCATCGTCGCTCGAGCATCTCGCTGTCGATCTGTACGACCGGGCGGCCAAGAGCGGCCTCATCACCACTGGGGCGATCGCCGACGTGGCGGCGTTGTTCCGGGCCCATCACGCCGAGCACGCCGCGCTGTTCGAGGCCGTGACCAAGCAGGTCGGCGGCGAGCCGTACACCGAGGCCAACCCGGTGCTGGCCGCCAAGGTCGAGCCGTTGTTCACTGCGCTCAAGAGCGAGGGCGACGTGGTCATCTTCGCCCACACCGTGGAGAACCTGGCCACCGACACCTACCAGTCGACCGTGGCGTTGTTCAGCACACCCAAGTTCCGTCAGGCGGCCATGAGCGTCGGCGCTGTCGAAGCGCGCCACGCCGCGTTGCTGGCCGGGGTTCTCGCTTCCAAGAGCATCATCCCCAACTCAGCCGCGGTCCCGGTCGCTGCTGCCCCGGCGGCTGCAGGCGGCGGAGCGACGGCGACGACCGCCGCTCCGACCGTCCCTCCCGTGTACCAGGTGCCTGGTGCTTTCGGGACGGTCGACAAGGCCATCGGCGCCAACTCGTACATGTACTACGCAACGGCAGAATCGGAGTGATGTCGGGCGGGCCCGATCTGGGCCCGCCCGACCCACGATCCAACGCTGGTATCGCCCAATGCTCGTCATCGACGGTGAGCCGGTCGGGTGACCGCGGCGAGCGATCGCTCGTCGAGGTAGGTCGGGACTCCACAGGGCAGGGTGCTGGCGCAAGCCAGGTCGGGGCGACC
>JBFWVD010000083.1:0-19529 GCA_050246915.1 Acidimicrobiia bacterium
GGCGAGTTGTTGAAGTTCGCCGACACACCGATCACCCGGCTCAACCGGGTGGTTGCCATCGGAGAGGCGGATGGCGCACCAGCAGGTCTCGCCGCCTTGGCCGACATCGATGCGAACGTCCCGCGACACGACGCGGTTGCTGCGCATCTCCACGAGCGCAACGGAGAACTCGAGGCCGCAGCCCGGCTCTATGCCACTGCTGCGTTGCACGCGCCCAACCTCGCCGAGCGGGGACACCAAGCTCGCCAGGCAGCACGGGTCAACGCCCTGCTACGTCATGACTCCAACACCGACTGAGCACGGGCTCGCTCAACCCTCGCGCACAGGCAACGTCAACTGATATTGACAGGCAGGCGCCTGGTGGTGCCTCAGCGCGCCATGGTCCGTTGCCAGGACGCGGCAACTGCGGAGAGCCACAGCTCCGGCGGAGTCCCCGGCCCGAGCGGTCGGCCGAGCACCATCGAGATCTGATGGGCCAAGCGTCCCGCCAACTCAGATCGTGCCGCAACGGTGAGGCTCGGTGCCCGCAACAAGAACGTGCGCACCAACTCGTACTGCTCCGAGCTGAGAGCCGCCACTGGCAACTCGGCGACGTATCGCTCCCAGCCTGGTGGCGACGGGAACCACACCGCGCTGGTCGCATCGGCGACCCCTCGCTCGCGCACCACCACTGTGCCGGCCACCAGATCCCCGAGCCGTCGGCATCGCTTGTCGACCAACATCGACAGACAGGCCAGCACGCCTCCGGGGAACACATCGATCACCGCGACCGCAGCGCGCGCCGCAGCATGACGGAATCGGATCGGCCGGCCTTCGATGGTGATCACCCGTAACCCGATGGCCCTCTTCCCGATCGTGCGCCCACGCCCGATCGTCTCCCCCACCGCCGGGTACACGAACAAGATCCCGAACGACGCGACCACGAACACCACAATGGCCACCGCGGTGCTGAACGAGCCGACGAAGAATCCCGTCAGCTGGAACAGCAGAACCAGCACCAGAAACGTGCCGCCCTGCACCGCCCCGTCGATCAGCCGCGCTGCCAGACGTGACCCGAAGTCGGCCACATCCAGTTCGAGCAGCACCGCTTCGGGGGTCACCAGACCAATGGCCCCGGTGCGGGTGCCGATCATGTCGTCGTCGATCGCGTTCGCACCCGATGCCCTCACAGCTGACACGGTACGCGCCCCGGCGCTCAGTACCGTGGCGCTCGATGGATCTCGATCGCTTCCTGGCCAGTCACGAGCAGGAGTGGACGCGCCTCGCCGACCTCACCACCCAGGCATCGCGCCGCAGCGGTGCCGCGCTGTCGGGTCCCGAGCTCGACGAGCTCATCAACCTCTACCAACGCACCGGCGCTCATCTCAGCTATGCACGCCGCTCGTTTCGGGATCCGGCCCTGCAACAGCGCCTCGATCTCCTCATCGCCAGCGCCCACGCCACCATCTACGGCACTCGCCCGGCCTCCATTCGCAGCGCCGGCCGCTTCTTCAGCCGCACCTTCCCCGGGGCTGTGTGGAGCGCACGATGGTTCGTCCTCGTCGCCGCCATGTGCACGTTCATCCCTGCCCTGGCGCTGGGCGCCTGGATCGCCAACTCCGACAGGGCCCTCGAGGCCTCCGCGCCGGCGGCGGTCCGCGAGGCGTACGTGTCGGAGAACTTCGAGGAGTACTACTCCTCCGAGCCAGCCGGGCAGTTCGCCACACGCGTCTTCGTGAACAACGTGCAGGTGTCGATCATGGCCTTCGCCCTCGGTGTGCTCGGCTGCGTGGTCACCGCCGCGCTGCTCGCCTACAACGGCATGAACCTCGGCTTCGCTGCGGGCCTGTTCTTCTCGGCGGGCCAGCAGAGCAAGTTCTTCGGCCTCATCCTCCCCCACGGTCTGCTCGAACTCTCGGCCGTGGTGGTCGCCGGCGCGGCGGGCCTCCGCCTGGGATGGACGGTGATCGACCCAGGAGACCGACGGCGCAGCGATGCGCTCGCCGCCGAGGGCCGCCGCTCGGTCACCATCGTGCTCGGCCTCATCTTGGCCTTCGCCGTGGCCGGGGCCATCGAAGGCTTCGTGACCGGATCGGGGCTGCCGACCTCGCTGCGGGTCGGCGTGGGCATCGCCGTGTTCGTCGCCTTCTGGCTCTACATCGTCGTGCAGGGCCGCATCGCCGAGAGCGAAGGCGCCACCGGCAACCTCGAGGAGATCGACGACATGAGCAACGCTCAGAGCCGTCCGGTGGCCTTGAGCTCCAAGTAGGTGTCGGCAAGGCGCGTCGCCAACCGACCCGGGAGCTCGTCGATCACCAACGCCCCGGCCCCCTGCAACCGCGCCGCTACCAGTCTGCGTTGCTCCAGCGTGGCCGCTGCCGCCGCCGACCGATAGGCGATGTCAACGCTCATCGCCCCATCGGACGGATCGCCGTCCTGGAGCGCCCACGTCTCGAGCACGAGATCGCGCACCGACACCACGACCACCACGTGGTGTCGCAGCGCCACCAACCCAGGCAGCAACACGTCGTCGACCGCGGCTGGGTTCAGTTCGGTGCAGACCACCACCAGTGATCGACGATGCGAGCGCTTCACCACCTCAGCCACCGCGGCCCGCAGATCGCTCTCCACCAGCGCCACGTGGGTGTCGGCGAACACCTCACTCACCCGGGCCAGCTGCGATCGGCTCGACGACGACGTGAGTGTCATCTTCACCCGCCGGTCGAACACACCGAGGCCCACACGATCGCCGAGATGTGTTGCCACCGCAGTCAGCATCATGAGGGCGTCCATCCCCCATTCGATGCGAGGCACTCCGGCGACCTGACCGGCCATGAGTCGACCCGAATCGAGCAGAGCCAACACGGTCTGGTTCCGCTCGGCGCGATAGGTGCGCACCACTGGCCGACCCGAGCGTGCCGTGGCCGCCCAATCGATCCGCCGGAACTCGTCGTCGCGGGTGTACTCACGCAGCTGGTCGAACTCGGTGCCACCGCCTCGGCCGCGGGCCGATCGCAAGCCCACCTCGGTGAGCCGAACCCGATGCATGCGGAGCTCGGCCTCGGCCCTGCTGCGAAACGGCGGTAGCACCCGCAGCTCATCCGTGAACGTCAAGGTCGATTGACGAGCCATGAGGTGCAGCGGACCGTGCACCCTCACCGTCATGGGGCCGATCGTGAACCGGCCTCGTCGCTGTGGGTTGAGCGTCGTCGAGGCCCGTGCTTGATCCCCCGACGCGAGTCGCACGCTGAAGCGACGCGTCGGCGCTCCCAGCGACGGCGCCATGGCATCAGCCACCTGCACCACGCGCCTGCCACCGCGCCCCCTGCTCGAGGTGCCCTCGCCAGTCGCCACGTTCCACTCCAGCGCTGCCTCGCCGTCCAACGTCATGACCCGAGGCAGCGACCGCATCACGACATAGCGCTTCGGCGAACCGGCCAGCACCGCATCGACCCCTGCCACCAACATCACCGCTGCATTGGCGATGGCGAACGCCCACCAGCCGGCCAGCGCGATGGGCGCGGCCAGCATCAGGGCAACGGCCAGTCGACGAAGAGGAAGGGGCACGATGCGTCGCGGCGATCAGACGGTCAGCGCGGCGTGGGGACGGTGTTGAGGACGGCATCGAGCACGGCATCCACCGTGGTGCCTTCCAACTCGAGTTCGGGTCGCAGTGCCACCCGGTGACGCCAGCACGGCCGGGCCACGGCCTTGACCTCATCGGGCGTCACGAAGGCGCGTCCGTTCAGCCATGCCCACGCGCGCGCCGCATGCAGCAACATCGTGGCGCCGCGCGGTGACACCCCGAGCGTCAGCGACGGATGATCCCGAGTGGCCCGTGCCAGCGACACGATGTAGCCGAGCACCACCGGGTCGACGGTGACGAGTGCGATCTCGGCGCGCGCCGCGGCCAGATCGGCGGCAGTGGCCACCGGCAGCACACCAGCTCGGCGCGGATCGTTCATCGACAGACCGGCGGCATGACGGGCCAGGATCTCGATCTCCTGCTCTTGCGTCGGATACGGCACGACGAGCTTGAACAAGAATCGATCGAGCTGGGCCTCGGGCAATGGATAGGTGCCCTCGTACTCGATGGGGTTCTGCGTGGCGATGACCAGGAACGGGTCCGGCAATGCCCGAGTGGTCCCGTCGGTGGTGACCTGTCGTTCCTCCATCGCCTCGAGCAACGCCGCTTGCGTCTTGGGCGGTGTGCGATTGATCTCGTCGGCCAGCAACAGGTTGGTGAATATGGGGCCTTCACGGAACCGGAACGAGCTGTCGTGCTGATCGAAGATCGTTTGGCCGATCACATCCGACGGCATCAGGTCGGGCGTGAACTGAACGCGCGTGAACTTCACGTCCATCGCCGAGGACAGCGTCTTTGCCAGCAGTGTCTTGGCCACGCCGGGCACGCCCTCGAGCAGGACGTGCCCGCGCACCAACAGCGCCGCCACCAAGCCGGAGACCACGCCGTCTTGACCCACGACCACCTTGCCAACCTCTTGGCGCAGCGTCAGTATCCGTTGCCGTGCTTCGCTCATTCGTCGCCTTCTCTGTTCGGGTTCGGATCGGTCGTGTGCATCATCGGCTCACCGGGTGAGGATCGAGCTCGTCGATTCGCTCTCGCACTCGAGTGATCGCCTCGCTCACCGCAACGAGGTCGTCGGCGTCGGCTACCGGCAGAGGTGTCAGCGCTCGACGGGTGATCTCCGGTGACAATTGGAATTGCTCAGCGATCGCAGCGGCTGCTACTTCGGGCGCCAGGTTCGGACTGAGCGACACCCGACGATGCAGATCGTGACGCAGCTGCCGGCGCAACTGGGTGGCGGCGTGCTCAGCGGCCGACGATCGCTGCCAGAGCCGGGCGGTGGCAACCACCAACTCGCTCGCCGCAACCGTGGTGGGGAGCGCCTCGCTCACCGGCGCACCGAGCCGACGTGATCGCCACAGCAGCACCGCCACGAACGCGATCACCAGTTGCAGCATCGCCAACTTCGCGCCGATGGGGATCAAGCTCCACAGGCCCTTGTCTCCCGAGCCGAGCGGCGCGCCATCCACGACGGTGACCTGCTCGCCCCGTCGAGGCGCCAACAACGCAGCAGCCAGCACGGCATTGTCCCCATCGTCGAGCCGATCGTTGGTGAACAATTCACCGCCGCCGATCTCGACGACGAGCCCGAAGCCAGATGAGCGCACCACGACGAACGCTCGATTGGCGGTACCGAAGCAACGGCCATCATCGCTTCGAGGAGCCAGCAGGATGCCCGAACCGATCTCGAGCGACCCGATGCCGTCGAACGCATCGATGTTGCACACCCCCGGCTCGATGGGTGCCGCGCCAGGGCTGAACAGATCACCCAGCCCGGGCGGCGTGCGCTCGATCAACGCCGAGGACGGGTCGGTGACGACGAGCCGCCCACCGCGCTGCACCCACGCGTCCAACGCTCCGCGCTGATCGTCGCTGAGGCGATCGACGAGCACCAACGCCACGCCGGTCGGGTCGCTGGGAACGTCGCTCCCCACGGCCACGTCGGCCCCACGAGCGCGCGCCAACTCGATCAACGCCTTGGCACCATTGT
The DNA here is from genome assembly GCA_050246915.1 of Acidimicrobiia bacterium. Taxonomy (GTDB): domain Bacteria; phylum Actinomycetota; class Acidimicrobiia; order Acidimicrobiales; family Ilumatobacteraceae; genus JBFWVD01. The sequence continues at coordinate 5,559 of JBFWVD010000083.1, forward strand.
CACTCGTGCTCGCCGGGTCGAGCAGCCGACCGCTACCGCTCGGCGCGCCGGCCACGATCCCGACGAGCACCACCACGGCGATGACCGCCGCCCAACCGAACACCCCACGTCGACGCGAGCGACCGGTGTCAACCGTGGTTGCGCTCATCTGCCCGCCCCAAGTGCCTTCGTGGACTCATCGGCCACCTTGGAGTCGGTGTCGGCATCGGCTTGTCCACCGCCGTACCACACCTCGTCGAAGATGTTCGTGACATCCTCGAACGATGACGCGGCGCTCGGGGCTCGCTCGGCGACCTGCTGGCGTTCGGCCCCGGTGGTCGATGCGTCGTTGTCGTCGACCAGTCGTCGCTCGGCCATCTCCGCCACCAGTGCTCGATAGCGGCATCGGATCGCTTCGCGCCATCGACCGGCCGACGCATGGTCCTGGGCCATCGCCCGCCAGCCGGCGGCATCGATGCCGGACCGAACCGTCACGTCGGCATCGATCATGTCGGCACGCTCCGGCCGCACGACACGCACCTTCCACACCCGAATGATCAACACGGCGATCACCGTCACTGCTCCAGCCAGGAACAGCACTGACAACACCGTGCCCAAACCGCTGTCGCTGGCGAACTGGAACAGCTTCGACAGCTGCCGGGCCAGCCAATCGCGACTGCGTTCGAGCAGGCCCGGCTTGGCTCGTTGGAACTCGGGGCGTTGCAGGATCTCGTCGGCGAGTCGTCGCGCCTCATCGGCGCTGTTGTCGTCGGGAACGGGGAGCTCAGACACCGAACACCCGTCGACGGTCCAGTTCCATGTCGAGACCCTCGGTGCGCACCCGCAGATCCACGTAGAGCAGCACGGTGCAGGTCGCGACGAGCGGCGTTGTCACCAGCGCTGTTGCCGTCCCAGCCGCGGCGTCGAGGAGCCAACCCCAGTTCCCGAGGGTGAACACGGCGAGCAGCGACGGCACAGCCGACAACGCGAGTTCGAGGATGTAGATCGTGCCGCCCGACAAGATGCCCACGCCGAGGCAGGCGCCATAGCGCCGCTTGCACAGCGTCCACGAACGCTTGATGGCCTTCCATGGGCCGATCTGCTCCATGGCCACCGCCGGTGCCACCACGATGAACATCCCCATCAACAACACGATCGGGATGAAGAAGCAGAACAGGCCGGGTATGTACGCGACGTGCACGATCGTCCACGACGCGAGCAGTGCCCACCATCGCCGCAACGCAAGCCCAATTGCTTCCTTTGTCGGGATCTCCACGCCGGTGCGATCGGCCACGACGATGCGGGCCACCGCAGCGGCGACGAAGGGCAGCGACAACGACGAGAGCAAGAACGCGGCCAACACCAGCCACGTCGAGTTGTTGTTGTTGGTGTTGGCGGTCGTGGGGTCACGGATGAGATCACCGAGTGACATCCCCGAGAGCGCTTGGCGTTGCAGGAACGCCACCGCCAGCTGAGGCGGGATCACGAACACCACGGCGATGGTCATGAGTTGTCGGGGGCGGGCCCGCAGCAACGCGAACGCACCGTCCACCATCTGCAGCGGGCGCAATGGCCGCAGCGGCGGGAGCACCGACCCGCTGCCGTGCAGCGCGGCGACGATGGCCGGCGTCGGGCGAGGCGACTCGCCGACCCCGGCCGAGGGTGCTGCCCACGAAGTCGCGTGCGCGCCGACGGTCACAGCCTGCCCACAGCGAGTTCCACGTCGACCATTGTGGCGTGCTGGACTGCTCCGGTGACGCCACGCCGCAACGACTGGAACGCCGCCACCTACGGCGACGGGTTCGCTGACGTCTATGACGATTGGTACGCCGACGTGACCGACATCGAGGGCACGGTCGCAGAGATGGTCCGGCTCGGCGGTCCGATCCTCGAACTGGGTATCGGGACGGGCCGGCTCGCCTTGGCCATGACCGACGCCGGCCTCGAGGTGCATGGGGTCGACGCGTCTCGAGCCATGGTCGACAAGCTGCGCACCAAACCGGGAGGGGAACACATCCCGGTGCTCGTGGCCGACATGAGCGCCGAGCTGCCCGCCGGCCCGTTCGCGACCATCCTCGTCGCGTACAACACCTTGTTCAACCTGTACGAACCCGGCCAGCAAGAGCGGCTGATCGCGCTGGCCGCGACCCGCCTTGCCCCTGGCGGCCATCTGGTCATCGAGGCCGCCGTCCCGTCGGACCCCAGCTCAGCCGCAACGAAAGCCAGCGGCGACACCGCCAACACCGGCCGCGACGGCGATCGCAGCGACCAGGTCCGGGTGCGGTCGATCGAGCCCGATCGTGTCGTGCTGTCGGTGAGCGTCTTCGACGGCCGAGACAACACTGCGTTGGGTCAGTTCGTCGACATCTCGGCCGATGGGATCACCATGCGTCCATGGCGGATCCGCATGGCCACACCGGCCGAGCTCGATGCCATGGCGGCGCGGGCCGGTTTACAGCTGATCTCACGCACTTCCAGCTGGGACGGAGCAGAGTTCGACATGACGAGTACGTTGCACATCTCTACTTACCGTCAGGTAACTACCCGGGGACTTGGGTAGGTTGGGGGGCCTGATGAGTCAGTTGCGTTTGAACCCACTTTCGGGGCGATGGGTGACGGTGGTGGAGAAGCGGGCCGAACGTCCGACCGACTTCCAACCCCGCAGCACCCAGGTCGAGTCCGACCCGGGAAGGCCCTGCCCGTTCTGCCCCGGGCACGAAGAGGCGAGTCCCCCGGCACTCGAGACGTACGGCGTAGGTGGTTCATGGCAGGTGCGGGTCGTGCCCAACCTGTACCCGGCGTTCGACGGCGATGAGCCCATGGCCGTCGTGCACGACGGTCCGGTGTTCGTGAACGCCACAGCATCAGGCATCCACGAGGTCCTCGTGCTCTCCCCCGATCATCAGGCGTCGTGGGCCGATCTCGACGACCGAAGCACCGATCTGGTCATGGCCGCATTGCGTGACCGTCTCACTGAGCACGCATCATCGCCTCGGGTTCGCTACACGCAGGCCATCGTCAACCACGGACGTGAGGCCGGCGCATCGCTGGCCCATCCGCACGGCCAACTCCTCGGCATGCCGTTCGTTCCCGGTGAAGTGCTCGAAGAAGAGCGGGGCTTCGCCCGCTTCGAGGGCTCGTGCCTCATGTGCACGACCATCGAAGCCGAGATCTCCGCGGGCCAGCGCGTCGTTTACGACGACGACCACGTCCTTGTCGTGTGCCCGTACTGGAGTGGCACGCCGTTCGAGTTGCTGGTGATCCCCAAGGAACACGCCACGCACCTGCAGAACGCCAGTCAGCTCGATCTGCAGGCCGCCGGTCGCGGCATCCGCCACGTCCTCGGTCAGCTGCGCTCCGTCCTCGGAGACGTGGCCTACAACTTGGTGTTCCACACGGCGCCGCACCGCCACGAAGGCATCTTCCACTGGCATGCCCACATCTGGCCCAAGCTGGTGACCATCGCCGGCTTCGAGCGCGGCACCGGCGTGATGATCAACATCACGCCACCTGAGGTGGCAGCAGACGAACTGCGCCGCGCCAACGCGGTTGTCTGATCAGCACTGTTCGATCAGCACTTTCTCGGATCAGTGCGGTTTGATCAGTGCGGCAGTCCCAGTGACGTGACGGCCAAGCCGAGGTCGAAGCCCAACTCGTGCAGGCCGACCGGCACCGGCTTCTCCTCGTTCGACCGGTAGTACAACTCCTGCGCGGGGGCGAGATCGACACTGATCCCGGCGATCGCCAGCGTGCGCAGGAACCGTCGGGCGGCACGCACGTGACCGGTCGCCCCCGTTGCCAAGGCCCGTCGGACCAAGGCCAACAGCGCAGGCGCCGCCAGATCGTTGGACAGCCGGGGGGCGAGATCCATCACGAGCACGTCGAGGCCGAAGCGACGACCACCGTGGCGCGCCACCATCCGATCGTGCAGATCACCGATGGGGGCGTTGGACGCAGCGATGCGATGCAACTCGACTGCCATGGCGTCTCGCGCCTGCGGATCGTCGGCCGGGGCCACGACACCGAGCACCTCGTAGTGCGGATCGCCGGCCACGGCATAGCTCCACTGCGTGGTCCGGTGCGTACGACGATGCACCAGTCGCACTCGCCCGGTCTCGAGGCGAGCGTTGGGGCCGACCGTGCGGGCGTGACGTTCGATGTGCACATGGAACGGACCGATGTGGTTGGAGCTCCCGCCGCGCAACAGCTCGAGCAGCGCCAGGTGGGCCACGATCCGCTCCGCGTCAACCCGAGCCGACATGACCCGTCGTTCCCAGACGCGCCGACCATCGCCTTCCACGGGATCGTTCGACGACCCGGTGGCGAGCACATCGAGGAATGCCTCGAGCACCGATTCCTCACCGAGTTCGGCGAGGAGATCGAGGCAGCGAGCGGCATAGCGCAGCACCTGCACGGTCTCGAGTCCGGCGAGATCGTCGAAGAACCAGCCGCACGATGTGTACATGGCCAATGCGTGGCGCTCGGCTTCGAGCAACGTGAGCGCCACGCTCAGATCGGCGCCCGGCAGCACGTGTTCGGCGCCGAACTCGTTGGAGCCCGTTGCCCCGAGCAACACCGAGACGTAGGCGTCTCGCGCCGCCCAGGGGTGGTGGAACAACGCTGACCCGCGATGCTCGAACACGCTGTGGGTCTTGTTCCGCAACAGATCCAGCGCCTTGCGCAATGGCGCGCGCCACGCCTGGTTCCATCCGGGATGGCCGCCCGAGTTGCAGCCGCAATCGATCTGCCAACGTCCCAGGCCGTGTGCACACGACCACGCGCTCGGATGCACAGCGACGCGCTGACGATCCCCGAACGAATCGATCAGTTGCGCCAGGGGCGCCGCGTTCACGCCAGTGACCACTTCACCCCGCTTGGCCAACACGGCCAGCGCATACGCCACCGCCCGCTCGGTGTAGTGATGATGATGCCCGAACGTCTCACCGTCGGTAGCACCGACGACCAGAGCGGCCTGCTTCTTGCCCACCGTTGCCAGCAGATCTTCCGCGGCGATCTCCGCCATCGAGAACGCCAGTTGATGCGAGAGTTCGCCGTCGTACACCACGAGGTCGATGCCACGGCCATCTCGATGGTGCCAACGCGCCGGAACACCGGAGGGCGGCTGATCGATCTGCGACGGAGCCACGATCGTGAACGAGATGCCTTCGTCGATCAACAAGCTCAACGTCGTGTCGTCGAGTGCGGTCTCGGGCAGCCAGAAGCCCTTCGGATCGCGACCGAAGCGATGACGGAACTCCGCGATTCCCCAGCGGATCTCGGTGCGGGCGTCACGCGGGAGGGCCAGCGGCAAGATCGCGTGATGCCACGGGTGAGCAATGGCGGTGTGGCTCTCACGGTCGGCGGCGATGATGCGATCGAGCACTTCGGGCTCGTGCTCGGCCAGCCACGAAGCCAGCGTCGGTCCGAGGTCGAACGACATGAGGCCGTAGTTGTTGACGATGGCCACCACCCGACGGTCCGCATCGACGATGCGGGCGAACGCGTTGGGGCGATAGCACTCTGCGGTGATGCGCTCGTTCCAATCATGGAACGGGGCCGCCGAGAGCTCACGTGGCACCGACTCGGTCCACGGGTTCTCGCGTGGCGGTTGGTAGAAGTGTCCGTGGAGGGCGAACGCTGGCATCGTGGCCGACACGCTATTGCCGTGCGGCGGCTATGCCCGGGATGGGGGTCGGCTGCAAAGAAGGCATTCAGACAAGGGCGTCGATGTCGCGGACCAGTGCCACCAGGCCGGCGAGAGCAGCGGCGGCCCACGCGGTGCGCATCGCCAAACCGTACGGCAGCGACGCCCGAAGTCGCGCGATCGGTCCGAGCGACTCCAGCACGGTGGCAACCATCAGCACGATCACCGCGAAGAGCACGACGAGCAACACCGGCGGGAAGCAGGCCACCAGCACCGTGGGAAGCACCCACCTTCGCGCCCCGAACGATGCTCCAGCGCCACGGCGCCGCAGCGCGTCCACGTTCATCGCCACCACCACTGCGAACGCTGCAGGTAACGCCACGAACAACGCGATCGCCAGCCACAACGGCTCCAGGATCGTGAAGTCCACACCGTCGGCGTGTACCAACATCGAACCGCCGACCGAGCCGGCGGCGCCGGCGACCACCAACCGCCTGAACCATCCAGGCCCGAGCAGCCAAGGTTCCACCAGGACGTACACACCGGCGCCGATGATTCCGACAGCAGCGCCGAGCATCAACAGGTTGTACGTGCCGGCCAACGTCACCCGACCGATGATGAACCCGTCATCGCTCACCGTCCCTCGAACCGTCCCAGGGGACGTGACGCGCAGGACGCCCATCGCCACGCGGCTGCCAAGGCCGATGACGATCACCCCGCTCGGAACCCCCGCGACGATGAGGAGGCGCAGCCGCTCGAGCGTCGTCGAGGCCGACCACTGCCCCGACGACGCCGAAGCCCGCAACGTCACGAGCGACTGTTCGCTGGCGCCAACGTCACTCATCGTTCGCCGATGACCCCGCACGCCACACGATCACCGGCGTTGCCAGTGCGTGCCGTGGCCGCAATCGCGTCGGCGGAGTTGGCCGTGTACTGCGTTGCTCCACTCCCGAGCGGGATGTTGGCGAAGTTGTCGGCACCGGCGTGCAAGATGACAACCTTGCCCCGCAACACTCCCGTCTCGATCCGATCGATGCGGAACCTCGTCTCCACCGACCCATCGCTGTTCACGTACACCACCGGCATGTCCCCGACGTGATGGCCGTGGTTCGCCGTGGTGGGGTTGAAGTGCCCGTCGGCCGAGACGAACCATGTGGACGACGCTGCTGCCGGATCGGCGATGCATCCCTCTCCATTGCTCGGGACATCGTTGGCGTGGATGTGGAATCCGTGGAACGCGTCGAGCCCTGGCACGCCCGACAGACGTACCTTCACCTCGGTCGATCGCCCGGCCGGCGTGAACGACACGGCTCCGATACGCGTGCCATCGGCCGTGGCGAGCCATGCCTTGGTGGATCGATCGTGAGCGTTGGCGCTGCTGGCCACCACCACACCGACCGACACTGTTGCCGCGGCCGCCACCGCGATGATCATCTTGTGCTGCATGTGCATCCTCCTCACAGGTGCTGTCACTGCAACAGACGTCGAGCGGGTGCATCTGAGTGACGCGTCGATCGCCGCGAAATCCGCGTTGTCGCGTCACCCAGAACCCCTTGTCATTCGTCCGTGAGTTCATGACCATCGATTCGACCGGGGGCTTGCTCGGCGCGCTCCGAACGAATCCACCGATCGCGAGTCATCTCGGCCGTGGGAGGCTGCGATCGGTGGAGCAGCCCGGTCTCGGCATGCCGTTGTTGTGGGCGGTGGCCGAAGCGCGGCTGCAGGGCGAGTCGATCAGCGTCGAAGCCGAGCAGTTGGTGATCCGCCTCTTCCTGAGCGATGGTCGAGCGCTCGTGCGACTCGCTCGGCTGTTCGTCGACGATCGCGATGCGGCCGAGGACATCGTGCAGGAGGCGTTCCTACGTCTGGCTCGTCACGCCGGCAAGATCGAGACCGTCGAGCGCGCACCGGCCTATCTGCGTTCGATCGTGCTCAACCTGGCCCGTGATCACAACCGACGAGGCCTGGTGTCACTGCGTCATCATGCGACCCACGGTCGGGAGGTGGACGTCGACGTCGACGACCCGGCAAGCGAGCGTCTCGTACGTGAAGAAGAGCATCAGCGGGTCCTCGAGGCGGTGCGTGGCCTCCCGACTCGCCAACGCGATTGCGTGACCCTTCGCTATTTCGAGGAGATGACCGTGAACGACATCGCCTCGACACTGGGTCTGTCCGCCAACTCGGTCAAGACCCATCTGCAGCGTGCCCTCGCCACGCTCGAGCGCTCGCTGGATGGATCATGACGAACGGCCGCTATGTCGAACAACGTTTGCGAGAAGCCTTCGCCGACGCCCGAGCGACCGTTCTCGAGAACCCTGATCTGTTCGCTCGTGTCACGCGTTCATTGGCCGACTCACGGGCCAGGCGCCGATTCCGGCTCCGAGTCGCAACCTCGATCGGTGCGTTCATCGCCGTCAATTCAACTTTCGCTCTCGCCTTCTCCGACTACGACAATGGGAGGTTCACCATGCCCTGGTGGGTCATCGAACTGATCACCGACTTCGTGCTCATCGCGCTCGCGGTCGGGCTGGGGCCATTCATCAAGCGCTTCGGGCGGTCATACGCCGCTGACGTGTTCCGGGCCAACCCGCGCACGGGCAAGAGCTACCTGGTGCTCACTGACGTCGCGTACTACTTGATCTTCACGTCATTCCTGCTGTTCACCGTCACGTTCGTGGAGCCGCGCGATTGGCACGATGTCGGCGCCCAGCTCAAGCACGAGACGGCACGCGTCGGGGGCATCTTGCTCATCATGGGGATCTTGCACGCCGCCCACGTCGTGGCGCTCCCGCTGATCGGGCGCATGCTCACTGCCAACCGTCAACTCGAGGAAGGACACACGAGCAGATCGCCAAGCGGTGGTCAGATGGCCGCGCCGCCGCTGGGGCCTGGAGCCTGGATCGTCCGCATAGAGCCCAGCGGCGATCCTCAGCGCCCACCAGAGGGCGGCGAGCGATGACTCAGCCCTTGCGGCCCAACCAGATGACGCCGAGCGGCGGCAGATCGACGATGGCCGAGCACGCTTGGTTCTGCCATGCGACGCGATCGCCGTACACCGAACCCTCCGACCCGCTGCCGGAACCGCCGAAGCCCACGCCGTCGGTGTTCACGAGCACCGACCACTCACCATCTCCGGGGAGTCCGACCCGATAGCCCGGCCGCGGCACTGGTGTGAGGTTGGCAACGCACACGAGCGCGTCGCCGTTCTCGCCCCATCGGATGAACGCGTACACCGAGTGGGTGGCGTCATCGGCGTCGAGCCATTGGAAACCGAGGTGATCGCGATCGCGTACCCACGCCGCCGGGCATTGCTCCGCGGCACGGTTCAGCGCGCGCACGAGGTTTCGCACACCGGCGTGCTCGGCGTGATCGCGCAAGTACCACTCGACACCCCACTCCGCCGACCACTCGTGCGGTTGTGCGAGCTCACATCCCATGAACAGCAGCGGCGCACCGGGATAGGCCCACATCCATCCGTACAGCGACCGGAGGTTGGCCAGTTGTTGCCAGCGATCACCGCTCATCTTGCCGAGCAAGGATCCCTTGCCATGCACGACCTCGTCGTGACTGAGCGGCAACACGAATCGTTCGGTGTGCGCGTACAACAACCCGAAGGTCAGCTCACGATGATGGAACTGACGATGGATCGGATCACGCGACAGATACGCCAACGTGTCGTGCATCCAGCCCATGTTCCACTTGTGGCTGAAGCCGAGACCGCCGACATCGACCGGAGCGGTCACCGCGGGCCAGGCGGTGGATTCCTCGGCAATCATCAACGCTTCGGGGTGCTCGGCTCCGACGACGGTGTTCAACTGTCGCAGGAACTCGATGGCCTCGAGGTTCTCGCGTCCGCCGTAGCGATTGGGGATCCACTCGCCCGGGTTCCGCGAGTAGTCGAGGTACAGCATCGATGCGACGGCATCGACACGCAGCCCATCGACGTGGAGCTCCTGCAGCCAGTACAACGCGTTGGCGATGAGGAACTCGCGCACTTCGGTGCGCCCATAGTTGAACACCAAGGTTCCCCAGTCGGGGTGTTCGCCTTGACGCGGATCGGAATGCTCGTACAGCGCCGTGCCGTCGAAGTGGGCGAGCGCCCATGAGTCCTTGGGGAAGTGCGCTGGCACCCAATCGAGGATCACACCGATGCCGCGCTGATGGAGCGTGTCGATGAGGAAGCGCAGATCGTCGGGCACACCGAGGCGGGCGGTCGGCGCGAAATAGCCCGTGACCTGGTAGCCCCACGATCCTCCGAAGGGATGCTCCATCACGGGCAGCAACTCGACGTGAGTGAACCCGAGATCGGCGACGTGGTCAGCCAGTTGCACCGCCAGTTCGCGCGTGGGCGTGCCCGGCCTCCACGACGCCAGGTGCACCTCGTAGATGCGCAGCGGTCCCGTCTGGCGTCGAGTGGCCATCCACGAGTCATCGGACCACGTGTAGTCCGATGAGGTGACGACGCTGGCCGATGCAGGCGGCGGTTCGGTGGCCTGAGCCATCGGGTCGGCCTTCAACTGGAGTTGGCCGTTGGCGTCCTCGATCTCGAACTTGTAGCGAGCACCGAGAGCGATATCGGCCACCGCAGCGGCCCAGATGCCTGACGAACCTTGAGGCTCGAGCGGGTTGACCCGACCATCCCAGTCGTTCCAGTCGCCGACGACACGCACCGAACGAGCGTTGGGGGCCCACACCGAGAACAGGCACGAGCCGTCGCTGCGACGATGGGCGCCGAGCAGATCCCACAGCCGCCAGTGACGCCCCTCGTTGAACAGATGGAGGTCGAGCTCACCAAGCAGCACATCGCCACGTTAACGGCGGCCCGGCCTCCCGGCGCCACCCCCGGGGAACCTGTGCCGAAGGGCTGGTTGGGCGGCCGTCCAACCGACTGCCGCGACGTTGACGCGGCCGCCGTCGCCGCTACCTTGCCCGGTGACGAGAACCGCCCATCAGTGAAGGACGATTCCCATGCCCGAGACCCCTGTCCGCCGCCTCGCCCCGCTCACCATCGTCACCGTTGCCGCGCTCGTGGCGTTGGCTGCTTGTGGCTCGAGCGACGATTCGACCGTCGAGCTCGGGACCAGCGCTGTCCCGCTGGCTGCCTCGCCGACCACCACCGTGGCCGCAACCGCCACGAGCACGGTGCCGGCCAGCACGACCGCGGCTCCCCCACAGTCCAACGCGCCCCAAGCGACTCCTGAGTCCACAGAGCCGTCAACCGCGCCAACCATCGCAACGGCAATTGCGCCTACGCCATCTGGTGCGCGTTGCATGATGCGCCTGCACGGTCTCACCGGCGATGGTCAGGCCACGCGCACCTCAGGCGGCATCACGACGCTGCACCCGCGGGGCAACGTGAAGTGGACCGACGGCAACGGGTACGGCTGGGTGTACTACGACGACGATCGCTTCCCCGGAGCGACCTACGACGGCGCCCTGGCCAAGATCACCGCGTCGCTCGAGGGCGTCGATTGCGGTCAGATCATCGTGTACGGCTTCTCCAACGGCGGTGCTATGGCCGCCAAGATGTACTGCCGCGGCGAGACCCTCGGTGGCCGGGTGATCGGGTACGTCGTCGATGATCCGGTGACCGACGCCGGGGTCGATGGTTGCGCGCCCGCAGCCGGGGTGAAGGTGGCCGTCTTCCACTCGGAGTTCATGGACAAGCAGACCAAGGGCAACACCCAGTGCCGGCCCGGCAACTCATGGATCTGCGAGAACAACATCCGCTACCTGCTGAGCGACTACGGCGCCAAGATCGGTACCCCCGGCAAGATCGTGGCCAAGGACCACGATGCCGGGCCGTACGAACCGGTGGTCGCCGCTTGGTGGGTGTGACGCCCCTGAGTTCGGTCATCTGGTCCTCGCCGGTGAGATGAGCGTCACTGCCGGGCCCTTCGGGCACGGCGACGAGCGCGGCTACGGTCCAAGTCGTGCGCATCTGTCTGGTGAGCTGGGAATACCCGCCGCTCGTGGTCGGGGGCATAGCCCCGCATGTCCACGGCATCGCTACGGCATACGCCGACGCCGGTCATGACGTGGTGGTGCTCACCCGTCATCACCCCGATGCACCGGATGATTCGAAGATCGATGGGGTGCGCGTGTTGCGTGCTCACGTCGATCTCCCGTGGGTCCCTGGTGACAACCTCGTGGCACAGGTCAGCTCCGGCAATCACAAGCTCACTGCGCTCTCGGCCAAGTTGCCGCAGAAGTGGCGGCCCGACGTGGTGCATGCCCACGACTGGTTGGTGGCCTGGGCCGCGGACACGCTGGCGAGCTTGTGGCGCAAGCCTCTCGTAGCCACGGTGCATGCCACCGAGCGCGGCCGTCATCAGGGCTACATCACCAACCCGATGAGCGAGACCATCAACGCAGCCGAGTGGTGGCTCACGTATCAGGCACAGCGGGTCATCGCGTGCTCGTCGTTCATGGTGGACGAGGTCATCGGCGCGTTCTCGTTGCCGGGCGACAAGGTGCGCATGATCCCCAACGGTGTCAACGCCGCCGAGTGGCAGCCGGGCCCCAACGCCGAGCGCACCAGCACCCACCCCCTCGTGGTCACGTGGGGGCGCCTCCAGTACGAGAAGGGCTTCCAAACCCTCATCGAGGCGGCGGTCCGCTTGCGGCCGACGCACCCCGATCTCCAAGTGGTCATCGTCGGGCGCGGCAGCTACACCGACGACCTCAAGCGGCTCACCACCGCCATCGGTGCCGACGATGTGGTGCGGTTCAACGGGTTCACCCCCGACGCCGAGTTGAAGGCGTTGCTGCATCGCTGTTCTGCCGCGGTCATCCCATCGCTGTACGAGCCGTTCGGCATCGTGGCGCTCGAGGCGTTGGCTGCCGAGGCCCCACTCGTCGCATCGACGACAGGCGGCCTCGGCGAGATCCTCGGTGGAACCGGCGCCGCAGAGTTGTTCACCGGCGGCGACGTGGACGGCCTCGTGGCCGCGCTCGGCAAGATGATCGGCGACCCTGGCCACGCCAGCAGCTGCCGCGCCGCAGGCGTGGCACTGGTGCGCGATCTCTACAGCTGGGAGCGCATCGCCGCACGCACCCTCGAGGTGTACGCGGAAGTCACCGAGAGCTGACCTTCGCCGCGCCACGCAGAGCGCTGTTGTGCGCGCTGGCCTCAGGAAGCATCGGTTCCGCACCGATGAATGCTCGATGACAACGCCCCCGACATCGACGATCACCGTTTAGGGTCCTTTCGATGATGAAAGCCCTTCACAGCTTCACCGTGCGACCGAACCTGCCCGACGAGCTCTCGCGACTCGAGGGTTTGGCCTCCAACCTGCGTTGGAGCTGGGACGAAGCCACTCGCGACCTGTTCAAATCGCTCGATCCCGCACTTTGGGAAGCGACCGCACACGATCCGGTACAGCTCTTGGGATTGCTCCCGCGGACCCGATTGGAAGAACTGGCAGCCGACGGCGAGTTCCTCACCTATCTCGATGATGTGGCCGATGCCACAGACCGCTACCTCTCGGAAGACCGCTGGTTCCAGCATCGCAACAGCCCGCTGCGAGCCGTTGCCTACTTCTCTCCCGAGTTCGGTATCACCGAAGCGCTGCCCCAGTACTCCGGCGGCCTCGGCATCTTGGCCGGCGACCACCTGAAGGCGGCGAGCGATCTGGGCGTGCCGATCATCGGCATCGGCCTGTTCTATGCGCACGGCTACTTCCGCCAGAGCATGAACCTCGACGGTTGGCAGCAGGAGCGTTTCCCCGACCAGGATCCGCACGGCATGGCCCTCACGTTGTGCGAGGACCTGCAGGTGCAGATCGACATGGCGGGCAAGCCGCTGACCATCCAGGTATGGCGCGCCGATGTGGGCCGTACACCGCTGTATCTCCTCGATACCGATCTCGACGTGAACGGCCCCGAGCTGCGCGAGATCACCGACCGCCTCTACGGCGGAGACACCGAGCACCGTCTGCAGCAAGAGATCGTGCTCGGCATGGGTGGCGTGCGAGTGCTCGACGCGCTCGGCATCGACACCCAGGTGTTCCATTCGAACGAGGGCCACGCCGGCTTCCTCGGCCTCGAGCGCATCCGCCAACTCGTGCAACGCCAAGGTGTGTCGTTCCCCGAAGCCATCGAAGCGGTGCGCGCCGGGTGCGTGTTCACCACGCACACTCCGGTTCCGGCCGGCATCGATCGTTTCCCCAAGGAGATGATCACCCGGTACTTCAGCGGTTGGTGCAGCGATGTCGGCATCGGCGTCGATGATCTGTACGCGCTCGGCCATCGCGACGAGAACCCGCCCGACGATCGTTTCAACATGGCGGTCAGGGGTCTGCGGCTCGCGGCACGGGCCAACGCCGTGGCGAAGCTGCATGGCGAGG
>JBFWVD010000084.1:0-3239 GCA_050246915.1 Acidimicrobiia bacterium
CCAGATACGTTGGTGACCTGCTCGGCGGTGGAGAACCCCGGGGCGAAGATGAGACCGATCACATCGTGATCGGACGTCTTCATCGCGGCCTCCGGCGTCAACAGGCCTTTCTCGATGGCCTTGGCCCGGATGCGAGCAGGATCGATTCCGCCACCGTCGTCGCGGATCTCGATGATGACCTGGCCACCTTCGTGATAGGCCCGCAGCAACAGCACGCCTTCGGCGCTCTTGCCCCGGGCGACGCGCACCTCGGGTGTCTCGATGCCGTGGTCCACCGAGTTGCGCACGATGTGCGTGAGCGGGTCCTTGATGGCCTCGATGATCGTCTTGTCCAGCTCGGTCTCGGCGCCTTCCATCTCGAGGCGGATCTTCTTGCCACAAGCGATGGACAGATCTCGCACGACGCGGGGGAACTTGCTCCACACGCCGCTCACCGGCTGCATACGGGTCTTCATGACCCCCTCCTGCAGCTCAGTGGTGATGAAGTTGAGACGCTGCGTCGAATCCGACAGGCCCGGATCGACGATGCGGGTCGAGTGGGCGAGCAACTGGTTACGGGCGAGAACGAGTTCGCCCACGAGGTTCATGAGATGGTCGAGCAACCCGACCTCGACCCGGATGGAGCTGTCGATCTTGGTGGCCTTGCCCTCGGCCGAAGGGGCCGGCTCAGTCAGCTTCGAACCGATGGCCGACACTGCATCGGCAACGGCGAGGGCCGAGTCGACGCCGTCATGATCGCGATCAACCCCAATTGACGTGTCGTCGCCTTGGGTCTGGCTCACGGCAGCGGTCACGAGCAGCGCCGGATGGGCCGCTGCGGCCTTCTGCGTCTCGGTGGCGGCTGTCGGTGCATCCACACGGTCGCCCGATGCCAGCTCGGCCAGCGTCGAGGCGAGCTCGTGGTAGTCGATCGTCCCGTCGGCGCCGGTCGCGGCGATCGCTTCCAGCATCGACCGCACGGCGTCGACCATGGCCAGCAGCGCCGTGGTCATCTGCTCGCTGAGCACGAGCTTGCCGTCACGCAACAGGCTGAGCAGGTTCTCGCCTTGATGGGTGAGGCGCTCCAAACGATCGAACCCGAGGAACCCAGAGGTGCCCTTGATGGTGTGGATCGTGCGGAAGATCGCCGCCAACGTCAGCTTCGAGCTGGGGTCCTGTTCGAGGAGTACGAACTCCTCGTCGAGCCGATCCAGGTTCTCCTGACTCTCCACCAAGAACTCGGCAATGACTTCAGCCATGTCATCCATCGGTACCTCGATCCGCGTGACCAGCGGACCGAGTGGCCCGCGTCTAGGCGACGATGGGTGTTGATCGGCGTTCCCGGGACAAAGTTGAAGCACGGTCCGGACGAATCAGGACAAACAGCCTGCTCTCAGAGGAAACGCAGAAAAACCAGCCCAGAGCAGGTCATAGCCGCGAGGCCCGCAGGGGCCGTTCGACGTCGCCGACGAGTCAGCGCGTGGGCGGTTTGGGCAGGGCCAGATCGAGTCCGACGCCGGGCCGCAGTACCGCTTCTTTGTTCTGTTCCTGGATCTCTGCGAACACTTCTTCGCGGTGCACCGTGACCGTGCGCGGCGCCTTGATGCCGATGCGAACCTGATCGCCGCGCACTTCGAGCACGGTGATGACCACGTCGTTGCCGATCATGATCGATTGGTTGGCACGACGAGTGAGTACAAGCATCAGGCCGCCAGGGGTGCTCGGACGGGATATCCGGAATCGGTGAGCACGACCTGCCGGCCGAGTCGTTTGACGGTGTTGATCACAAGCGGGCCGAGCAGGTTGGCGGTGATCAGATTCTGGTCGCGGATGACCGTGAGCAGGCACAGCACCAACAGATCGGCCTCGTTGCCGAGGGCGAGGGCTTCCTCATCCATCGGGGGGAGGTCGATCTCGTAGTCGGGGAAGAAGTCGAAGGGCACCACGCCCAGGAAGGCCAGCGCGGCGTCATCGATCGATTGCAGCCAGAAGTACGTGCCGCCATCACCGGAGTCGATCAGCGCGAAGCGCTTCTTGTCGACGAACCCGAGCAACCCGTCGGAGAAATTGATGACGCGGTCCTCCGCGACATCCACATCTCCGAAACGATCGCTTGCAACCAACATCGTCCTCACCCTACCGATTCATCTCAGCTCAGCCGGCGATCGCCGAATCGTCGTCGCTGTCGCGACGGCTTCCGAGGTTGTTGTCCGCCCGACGACGGTCCACTTCCAATACCAGCGAGCGCTGTTCGGCCTTGGCCCGATCGGTGTCGATCTGCCGGCGATAGCCGAGCCACACCCCATGGATGATGGCCAACCCGAGCCTGGCGGCCAGGAAGGTCAGGAGGAACCAGATCGCGGCCGTCTGGAAATCGCGTTGTCCCTGCGCCGCCGAGACAAGGCCCGGACCGGCGAGTGCCAGCGTCAGCACGATGGCCACCGCCACCTTCAGGGCTGCTTGGGCCTCTGCAGGCGAGACGGTGTTGCGCGACTTGGCGTCGTCGTCGCCACGCGCCATCAGTCCTCGTCCTCACCGATGCGTTCGATCAGGATCGACGCCCAGCCTTGGGCATTGGCGGGCAGACCGTCGAGCGTCGCAACGGGAAGACCGAGGTGCAACACCGACGCGGGCTCAGCGGCATCTTCGACACCGACGACGTCGAGAGCCATCGGAACACCCAAGGTGGCCAGCTCATTGGTCCAGTGGTGCATGGCGTCGAGCGACCAGGCCGCTTCGATGATGACCCGCAGCGAGGTCGGTGCGAGGTTGCGCAGCATCTCCATGCTGTAGGGGCGAAGCGAACTTGCCGGAGAGCCTTCGACGCCGACGACCACAGGCCGCTCGCGCCACGACCAACGCGAACGACGATGACGTGCTTCCCCAGCATCGGGGATCCACAACCAGGCGGCGAGATCACGCGGCATCTCGCGACAGGCGAGGGTCGCGTCGGCGGCGAGGTAGGTCGAGAGTCGTCGGACCTTCGGCATGCCGCCAACCACGGCCACCACACCGGTGGCTTGCTCCACACCTGCCGACGCGTACGGCAGCGCCTCGAGTGGCGTGCTCAGCGCCCGCACGGTCAGCTCGTCCACGTCGCAGAACTGGCGCGGCAGGCCGAGCGCCAACAGCGCAGCGGCGTTCTCCTGACGGCGCACTACCAACGGATCGGGCGTCATCGGTGCGCGCGACTCCACTGCCGGGGCTTGGCGTTGTTGCACAGTGCGGTCGCGCAGGTCGACCTGATCGCGCAGGTCCGC
>JBFWVD010000084.1:3339-19465 GCA_050246915.1 Acidimicrobiia bacterium
GGTCCGGAGATGTCGACGAGGGCGTCATCGAGATCGATCTCACCCCGCTGTGCGAAGCCATGGGTCTCATCGAGTCGACTGGCCTCGTCCATGCGACGCAGCTCCTCGAGCCGACGTGCATCGTCAGCACGACGAAGCTCCTCGGACATCGCGAGCGCTCGCTCGAAGATCGAGTCGTAGCTCGGTGCAGCGTCGCGCTTGTCGGCGCGCGTGGGCTTCGCCGTGGCGGGCCCGGCCGGCAACGCCAACTGCTCGAGCTCGTGGTCCTGATCCATCTCGAGAGCGCGAGCGGCTGGTGCAACAGCACCCACGCCCGCGTTCGACCCACTGGCCTTCTTCTGTCCGGCCTTCTTCTGGGCATTCTTGTCACCCGTCGACTTCGGTGCGGGTGTCGCAGCATCCGCGCGCGCTGCCGCGACGCGCGACGCCGCGGGTCGCTCCTGCGCGGAACGTTCATCGGCCATGGCCAACAGCGCTGCCAGCACTCCCCCGGGTTCATCGGCGATGTGACGTGCCGCGCGCACCGCGATGTCGGGCGCCTTCATCGAGCGGGCCTCGACCACGAACATCTGCTTGGCGAAGAACCCCCCGACACCACCGCGCCGGACCTTCGCTGCCGAGACGATCTCCGCGTCAGCACCGAGTCGAGTGTGGACCTGAGCGAGGACCTCGCTCAGCTCCGTTCCCTCAAACGTGTGCAGCGTTTCCAAGGTTCACCGTCCCAACGGTCTCGATCTCCAGATGTGGTCCCAGTTCGGCGTACGACAGCACCGCCAGAGTTGGGATGACGTTGCGGAACATCTTCCGCACCGCCGGTCGCAGCTGCGTCGAGCACACGAACACGGGGCTCTCGGCGCGCTGTTCTGCATTGTTCAGTTCACTCAGCGCCAGACGGCTGAGCCGCTCCGCGATGTCGGAGTCGAGAGCGAGGAAGCTTCCCTCGGTCCCTGGCCGCAAGACACCGAGCAGCTGTTGCTCGGTGAGCGGATCGAAGGTGATCACCGTCAAGCGGTTGCTCACCGCGTGTGCTGTGCTGATGGCCGGGCCGAGTGCCGTGCGAACCGCTTCCACCAACAGTTCCGGGTCACGGCTCTGGCGGCCCCGCTCGCCGATGGCTTCGAGGATGCGGACGAGGTCGCGGATGGCGACGCGGTCATCGAGCAGTTCCTGCAAGACGTGTTGCACCTCACCCAACGTGATCTGGGCGGTGTTGAGATCTTCCACAACGGCGGGGTCGCTCTGACGGACCAACTCGACGAGAGCCTTGGTGTCTTGTCGACTCAGGAGCGCTCCGGCGTTGCGTCGAGCGATCTCGGCCAGATGGGTGGTGACCATGGACGATCTGTCAACCACAGTTGCGCCCATCATCTCGGCCTGGGCACGGTATTCGGTGGGGACCCATTTGGCCGGCAGGCCGAACACCGGCTCGGCCACGACGCGACCGGGATAGGTGGAGAGATCGTCGGCGATGACGAGCACGCTCCCCACTGGAGCTTCGCCGCGTCCGAGCTCGACCCCGTGCACCTTGATGACATAGGTCGACGGCGGCAGGTCGAGGTTGTCCCGGGTGCGCACCGTCGGGATCACCACACCGAGCTCGAGCGCGAGCTTCCGCCGCAAGGCACGGACCCGATCGAGGAGATCGCCGCCGTTGGCTTGATCGACGAGCTCGATGAGATCGAGTGCCAGCTCCAGCTCGAGCGGTTCCACGCGCATGTCGCGGGCCAGGCTCTCGGGCGAGTCGGGCTGTGCCACCGGCTCGTCCACCACCGGGACATAGGCCGCCTCCGCCAGTGCCAGTCGCTCGAGGCGGCCTCCCAGCAACCACGCACCAGCACCGATGACGAGGAACGGGATCTTGGGCAGTCCTGGCACCAGAGCCAGCACTCCAACGGCGGCACCACCGAGGCGGACCGCCTTGTATTGCGCTGAGAACTGGCGGACCACGTCGGTACCGAGGTCGTCCTCACTAGCGGCCCGGGTCACGATGAGGCCCGAGCTGATCGACACCAGCAGTGCCGGGATCATCGAGACCAGGCCTTCACCGACGGTCAGCAGCGAGTACGTCTGCGCTGCCTCGCCGATCGTCATGCCCTTTTGCAGCACCCCGATGATGAGGCCACCGATGAGGTTGATGGCGGTGACGATGACCGCGGCAACCGCGTCGCCCTTGACGAACTTCGATGCGCCGTCCATCGCACCGTAGAAGTCGGCCTCGGCCCCGATGTCAGCGCGCCGTTGCTTGGCTTCCTCTTCGGTGATGATGCCGGCGTTGAGGTCGGCGTCGATCGCCATCTGCTTGCCTGGCATGGCATCGAGGGTGAACCGGGCGCCGACTTCGGCAACTCGGGTTGCACCAGCAGTGATCACCACGAACTGGATGACGGCGAGGATGAGGAACATCACCAGACCGACTACGACGCTGCCACCGACGACGAAGTTGCCGAACGACTGGATCACGTCGCCGGCGTGGCCGTGCAGCAGGATCAGTCGGGTCGAGGAGACGTTCAACGCCAGACGGAACAACGTGGCGACGAGCAGGATCGAGGGGAAGGCAGCCAGGTCGAGGGCCCGCTTCACGTTCATCGACGCCAACAGGAGCAGCACGCCGAACGCGATGTTGCAGGTGAGCATGAGGTCGAGCACCGCTGGTGGGAGCGGGATCACCAGCATGGCGATCACACCCACCACGACGATCGGGAACCCGATCGTGGCAATCCGGTTGGTGCTGGACATGGGGCGGCTCAGGGCTCCTGATGCTCACCGTCCGTGGGAGACAATCGCAGGCCGTCCTGGCCCACACTCGGTGTAGATCGGCAGATCACGTCCCGATGTGAGCCGCTCAGACCTGGACGAGGCCGTCGGGCAGGCGATGATGGCCACCCCCGAGCGGTCGGCGCTTGCCGATGCGGTGCACGAACGCCAGCAATCTGGCCACCGGCTCGTAGAACTCGGCCCCGATCTCGTCCGACAACTCGACCGCGGCGTACAACGCGCGCGCCAGCGGGATCGATTCGACGATCGGTACCTGGTGTTTGTCGGCCTCGGCCCGGATGCGCTCGGCCACCCATCCCTCGCCCTTGGCGATGACGCGTGGGGCGCCGAGCATCGGCTCGTATCGCAGTGCGACAGCGATGTGGACCGGGTTGACCACCACCACGTCGGCCTTGGCCACCGCCATGAGCATTCGGTTGCGACTGATCTCGCGCTGCTTGGCCTTGATCTTGCTCTTGACCTCTTGCGGACCTTCGGACTGCTTCGCCTCGTCACGGACCTCTTGTTTGGTCATCTTGAGGCTCTTCATGATCGATCGCTTCTGGTATCCGAAGTCGACGATCGACACGAGCAGGCCGCCGTAGGCCACCCGGCGCAGGAGCGAGAGCGAACCTTGCCCGACCATTGCCGCCATCTCCCAGAACGGCAGCGTGTGATCGTGTGGGAGGGAGTCGTTGATGCCACGGATGGCCGGGTACGCGATGGCACCGATGATGGCCAGCTTGGTCATGCTCTTGCCCAACTCGAAGGCGCTCTTGGCTGAGAACAACTGCTTGAAGCCAGCGATCGGATTGAGGCGCTTGAGGCTCGGCTTGATGGCCTTGGTGCTGAGCACGAACCCGACCTGGCCGACGTTGCCGACGATGGCGATCAGCACCATCCCGAACAGGATCGGAGCCAGCAGGCCGCCCACCCCGAGCACCACCTCGGCACCGGCAGCCGTCATCTTGTCCGGCGAGGGTTCCAGCATCGCTTCGTGCACACGGCCGAACAAGGTCCGTTCGAACTCCGCGCCGCGCGTCAACGTCCCCGGCAGCAAGAAGGTCGCGACCAGCACGCTGGTCCAGGTGACGAGGTCCTGCGACTTGGCGACGCGACCTTCCTTGCGCGCCTCACGCTTTCGCTTCGGTGTTGGCTTCTCGGTCTTGTCCCTCTGGTCACCAAGCGCCACGGCGCATCACCTCCCTCGCCAGATCCGCGGTGATCTCGCTCATCTCGACGCTCACCCGGTGAGTCGCGTCATGGACGTGAGTGCATCGCCGAGGAGCCCCTCGACCGCACCGGGGAGCAACGGCAGAGCCACGCCGACGAGCAACAAGGCGAGCAGGATCTTCACGATGAAGCCGATCGTGAGCACGTTCATCTGTGGTGCGGCACGGTTCAACAGGCCCATGGCCAACTCCGCGAGGAACAGCGCGGCGACGAGCGGTGCGGCGATCTCGACGGCCGACATCAAGAATCGCCCCAGTTCGGTGGTGAACAGCGATGCCACCGCCTCGAGCGTGACG
This sequence comes from Acidimicrobiia bacterium, assembly GCA_050246915.1. Taxonomy (GTDB): domain Bacteria; phylum Actinomycetota; class Acidimicrobiia; order Acidimicrobiales; family Ilumatobacteraceae; genus JBFWVD01. The sequence goes on from JBFWVD010000084.1 coordinate 7,623, forward strand.
CCCGACAGCGGTGCGGCTTGATAGGAGTTGACGAATCCGCGCACCAACAGCAGATGGCCATTGATGGCGAACAGCAGGGTCACCGCCATGAGTTGGTAGAGACGACCGATGGGCGTCGCGGCGGCGTTGGTGAACGGGTCGTAGAGCGATGCGGCCGAGAATCCTGACTGGAGGTCGACGAGCTCACCGGCGATCTGCACCACGGCGAAGATGAGGTACACCGCGAAGCCGAGGACGAGACCGACGAAGGCCTGGTACGCGACCGCGGTGGCGAAGGGCCAGAACTGGAACAGCGTCGGATCGAGCGTGACCGTCGGTGCCAGCACCAAGGCCAACGACGCGGAGAGTCCGAACTTCACCCGTTGCGGGATCGCGTTCGAGTTGAACGGCGGCGTGACGACCAACCATGCACTCGTCCGCACCAGCGCGAGCAAGAACCCCGCGAGCAGTTCGGTGGGGAGAGTGACGTTCATCGTCAGCTCGAGATGAGTTCCGGGATCATGGAAAACATCGCCTCGGTGAAGCTGACCAGCTCGGTGAGCATCCAACTCCCGGCCAGAAGTACCACAACGCCGACAGCAACGAACTTGGGCACGAACGTCAGCGTCACTTCTTGGATCTGCGTGACCGATTGCAGCATGCCGACACCGAGACCCACGGCAAGACACGTGATGAGGATCGGAGCGGCGAGCTTGGCCGCCGCGATCATGGCTGTCAACCCAACTTGCAGGACGGTTGCATCATTCATCGGAAGCTCTCCACCAGACTCTTGGCGACCAGCGACCAGCCGTCCACCATCACGAACAACAACATCTTGAACGGCAACGCCACGAATGCCGGTGGGAGCATCATCATGCCCATCGCCATCAGCACCGAGGAGACCACGAGATCGATCACGAGGAACGGGATGAAGATGACGAACCCGATGATGAAGGCCGTCTTCAACTCCGACAACACGAACGCCGGAATGAGCGTCGTCATGGAGACCTTCTCCGCCGTTGCTGGTCGCTCTTCCTTCGACGCGCTGATCATCATCTGCAGCTCCGCACGGCGGGTGTTGGCCAGCATGAACTGTTTGAGTGGTTGCGTTCCCCGGTCCACGGCCTCGCCCTGGCTGATCTCGCCGTGCAACAACGGTTGCAGTGCTTGATCATTCATCTTCGTCAGCGTCGGCGACATCACGAACAGGCTCAGGAACAACGCCAGTCCGACCACCACCTGGTTGGGCGGGATGGACTGCAGACCGATGGCGTTACGAGTGAGGCCGAGCACGATCACCATGCGGGTGAAGCTCGTCATCATGATGAGCAGTGACGGGGCGAGCGACAGCAAGGTGAGCCCGACGATGATCATCACCGACGTGCTCGGCTTGTCGGCCTGCGTCCCCAGATCGATGCCGATGGTCGCCGGCTCGGTCACCTCACCAGGTGCGATGGTGCCGGTCGGATCCTGCACAGAGGGAACAGAGATCGACGGGGTGGCCGCACCAGTGGCCACGGCCGCAGGGATGGCGAACTGTTGCGCTCCGATGGACGCAATCGCTGCGGGGATCTGGCCGCTCGACGATTGCAGAGCCGCTGCGTCAGCAGCTGCCGCAGACACGGCGGGATCTGTCGATGACGGGTCGCTGGCCCCGATGGACGGCAACTGCACCGACGCCACCGGGCTGGCAGTGGTCGACGTCGCCTCTTGGGCGCCGGCGCGATGGGCCAGCACGAACACCGCCATCCAGGTGATGACCGATGCCATCTTCAGGCTGCGATGGATCTTGCCGGCGGTACCGGGGTCGCGCAGCGAGGCGTTGCGGAACGCCCACACGCGCTTGAGATAGGTGATCACGATCGACTCCCGTTCGCAGAGGTACTGGCGGAGAAACCCGCGGTGCTGGTGTCAGCGCCGTGTGGTTCGCTCGCGCAGTGCCTCGAGGAATGTCGTCCGTGGCTGTCCGGAACGCGTCGCGTTCCCCGGGAGCACCGTCCAATCGGCTCCCGATCCGTCATCGTTGTCACGAGCGCGTGCAGCGTTGCGCACATCGATCGTGACGGGTGTGTGGAACTCCTCGGCATCAGCCTCGGAGAGATAGGTCACCTGTTGTTCGGTCACGCCGAGCACGAGCGCTCGGTCACCGATACGCACGACCTGAACCGACGCCGTGCGGCTCAGGCTCTGACGTGCGAGCACCTCGGTCACAGATCCCTTGGAGCGCGCAAACGATCCGCCGCGGCGGCGCAGCAGCGCAGCGGCACCGACCATGAGGCCGAGCACCACCGCCAAGGAGACCACGAGTCGGGCCAGGAGCCCGATGACCGATGCGTCCGACATGAACCGCTCAGTCCTCGGTCCGGCCGATGATCTCGGAGATCCGCACGCCGAACTCCTCGTCGATGACGACGACCTCACCACGGCCCACGAGTGTGCCGTTGACCAACAGGTCCACCGGAGCACCGGCGGCGCGGTCGAGCTCGATCACCGACCCGGGCGTGAGGGCGAGGATGTTGCGAACCGACATCTTGGTGCGACCGAGTTCGACGGTCACCTCCATCTCCACGTCGTGGAGCAGACGCAACGAGCCGCCACTCATCGGGTGATCGCCGCCGAAGAACGGATCGAACGCCGGTGTGCCGGGACGAGCGTCGGGGGCAGGCGGCGGGGTGTATGCCTGTCCTCCTTCCTCGGCGTTGAACGAGTAGTCGCCCGTTGCTTCCTCTTCCTGCTGAGCCGCCGCAGCCGCGACCTCTTCGGGGTCGAGGAGGAACACGGCCATCGAGGCCCAGTGCTCTTCACCACGAAACAGCGGAGTGGCGTTGAACCACCAGCTCTGAGCGGCCTGCCCGAAGTACTCGAACGGATCGACCTCCCGGATGTCATCGAGTCGCAGCGCGCGGGGCGCTGCTTGATCGAGCACGGCTGCCGCGGCGCGCAGGCCTTGTTCGGCTGCGCCGATGAGGCCCTGGCTCCCGAAGGGACCACCGAGCAGATCGGCCTCCATCTCCGCAGAGATGGCGAGGACGAGTGTTCCCTCGAGGCCCTTCATGCGGGCGGCAATGGCTTTGGCGCCGTCGCCGGGGACGAACTCCTCCGGAGCGGTGCCCTCCCCCACATAGCCGGCCACCAGACCGGTGACGAGGTTCGAGGCAGCAGCTTCCGCTGCCTCGTTCATGAGCGCTTGGACGCGTTCGGTGTCGACAGATGGTGCCGGCATCAGAGCGTCACCTCCTTGGCTGGCTCTTTGATGGGGGCGATGATCTGACACGCCAGGCGCTTGCCGCGGCGAGCAGGGCGGCCGATGAACGTCGGTGAGTTGGCGACGGCAACGGTGAGAGCGGAGCTCACCGACTGTCCGAGCGGTATCACGTCACCGGGACGAAGGCTCACGATCTCACCCGAGGTGAGGAAGATCGGATCGAACTGCACCGACACGTCGACCGGGGCTTCGATGACGCGCTCACGCAGATGGGCTCGTGCGGTCTCGACGATATGAGCGTCGCGCTCGGCCATCACCACGTTGCCGGTGAACGAATCGAGCACCGGAGTGAGCGATCCGTAGGGGAATGCCAGCGTGGCCCGGCCGTTGGCCGAGTTGATGCGCACATCGAACGTGGTCACCACGATCATGTCGCTCGGCGCGGCGACCTGGGCGAACTGCGGGTTCGACTCCACCTGCACCACGGTGGGATCGAACTCGACGACCGACTCGAAGGCGTACCGCAGTTCCGAGAGCACTCGACTCATGAGATCGCGCAGCAGCGTGACCTCGATGTCGGTGAGCGGACGCGAGAAGTCGTTGCCCTTGCCGTGTCCGCCGAGGAGCATGTCGACAGCGGCGAAGCTGATCTGCAACGGGAGCTGGAACAGCGCCACACCCGGCAATGGACTCACCGACAGCACCGACAGATAGGTGGGATTCGGGGTCGCTCGGACGTACTCGTCGTACGACAACTGCTCGATGGATTCGACCGTCACGTTCGACACCGCACGGAGGCTGGAGGACAGCACGGTGGTGAACTGCCGGGCAAACGTCTCCTGCACGATCTCCAGCGTGCGGACGTGGTCGCGGTTGAGCTTGTTCGGGCGTCGGAAGTCGAACGGGCGGACCGTGCGCTGCTTGTTGGCCTTCCCTTTGCTCGTCACCATCATCTGATCGGCGTCCTGGACGAGAAAGTGAGGACGCGCCCTCAGGCCGGCTCGGTCATCCGAGCCGACCCAATCCGTGGGCTGGACAGTTCCTTCCTTGGAACCGTGCTCCTCACCCGCTGTGAGCAGGAGCTATGTGATCAATGACGGGCTACTGGACGACCCACTGGGAGATGAGCACGTCGAGTACCTGACACTCGAACTTCGGCCTGATCTCGTCGGTGAGCTTCTCCTTCAGCGCAGCCATCGACTGGGGTGAGGAGAACTCGGCCTTGTCACGGCCCGAGATCGTGGCCAGCACGACGTCGGCGGCCTTCTCGGCCTCGCCTTCCTCTTTGAAGACCTCGAGTACCACCGCTTTCGACAGCTGCAGGGAGATCGTGACCTTGACGTACGAACCGTTGGCCAGGTTCAACGTCTGTGGTTCGAGCTTGAACACGGCACCCTTCACCGGTGGATGGAGGATGTCCTCGGTGGCGCAGTCCATCGCTTCGCCCTCAGCGGCGGCACCGTGGCCCGATGCGGCGAGGGTGCTGGCCGCGGTGGCCGGTGCGGCCTTGCCGGAGCCCATCATCTTGCCGCCGACGATCATGCCCAGAGCAACGACGATTGCAGGCACCATGTTCGACTTCTTCTTCTTGGGCTTCTCCTTGCCCTTCTTGCCGTGGCCTTCTTCTTCTTCCTCAGCCATTGGTGTCTCCTCCGCTGATGTCGCCCGTTGAGGTTGTTGCCGTGGCGTCGCTGGACGCAGCGGTTGCGCTCTGTGCCCCCGTCGGTTCCGCAGACGCGGTGGTCAAGGGTTTCGGGGAAAGGATCTTGATGTCGACCCGACGGTTCTTGATGTGGGCGGCGTCGTTGTCGTCGGGAACCACGAGCAGCTCACTCTCTCCCTTGCCGCCGGTGAGGATGCGCTCGCGAGGGATGCCCAACGTGGAGCTGATCGCGTCGGCCACTGCATTTGCCCGCTGGAGCGAGAGCGCAAGGTTGGTTGCCGCATCGCCGGTGGAGTCGGTGTGTCCAGTGATCTGGATCTCCCCATCGACCGACTTGAGTGCATCGGCGATGGGGCCGAGCACGAACAGAGCGCGATCGTTGAGCTTCGACGAGCCGGAGTTGAACGAGAGGCCCGACGACAGGTTCTCGCTGATCGACAGCGTCAGTCCGTCTTCGCTCTGGGTCAACTGCACGTTGGCGCCTTGCCCGGTCTCGTCGATGGCAGCCTGCAGCGCGTCCTTGGCGGCGCTGGTCTGCTGCTGTTGTTGAACCTGCTCTGCCCTCTGGGCAGCGAGCTCGTTGAGAGCCTTCTCGCCCTCGGAGGCCACCGCAGCCTGGATGTCAGCCAACACCTGCTTCTGCAGGGTCGTCATGCCATTGCCATCCATGATGCCGGCCCCTGCGCTTGCCACTGCGTTGTCGCCGTTGCCGCCGCTCTTGACCCCGGGGTCGACGGCTTCCGACGGCGCTCCGCCGGCTTCTGAACGAAAGGCAGTCGCCAGTGCCTTCATCTTCTGCAGGTCGGTGTTGCTCGTGGCATACAGCGCGAGGAACATGGCGAGGAGCAGCGTGAGAAGGTCGGCGTACGGGATGACCCACGCTTCGAGGTTCTCGTGCTCTTCGTGGTGCGCCTTCTTGCCCATCTACATCACCCGCGTCAAGCGCTCTTGCGCGCTTCGAGGATCTCGAGTCGTTCGGCGGGTGGGAGGAACGACAGCATCATGTCCTCGACCACGCGCGGGTTGGCGCCGGCCTGGATGGACAAGATGCCCTCGACGAGCATCGTCTTGTGCTCGGCCTCTTCAGCGCTGAACGCCTTGAGCTTGTTGGCGAACGGGAGGAACAGACCGTTGGCCATGAACACACCCCAGAAGGTGGCCACGAAGGCGGCCGAGATGCCGTGGGCCAGCAGTTCAGGATCGTCCATGTGGGACATGGTTGCGATGAGGCCGAACACAGCCCCGATGATCCCGAAGGTCGGTGCGAACACGCCGATCTGCGTCATGAACGCGGCATTGAACTTATGGCGTTCCTTCATCGCCTCGACCTCGAGCTCGAGAACTTCGCGGACCTGCTCAGGGTCTGCTCCGTCGATTGCCATCTGGAGGCCCTTGCGCAAGAACGGGTCCTCGATCTTCTGGCACTCGTCCTCGAGCGACAGCAGACCCTCACGGCGAGCCCGGTCGGCGAACGACACGACCTGACCGACGGTCTCTGCGACGTCGTGCTTGGCCGGACCTTTGAAGGCGATGCCGATGATCTTGCCCAGCGACTTGTTGCGGCCCATCGGATTCGACAAGAACGCAGCACCAACGGCACCGACGATCACGATGAGCAGAGCGGCGGGGATCGAGAAGAGGTAGACCGGCTGAACACCCTTGAGAAGGCCACCGACGAACACGCCGATGAGCACCAGGATGAGTCCGACCATCGATCCTTGTTCCATGGTTCATCGACCTTCGTGATCAGGAACCAGGCGCAGCTTGCTGCCGGGAGCGGTGGCGGTCGAGGCGATCGCCTCGGAGTGTGACGGGTTGTGCTGTGTCGGGATGTGCTTGCGGTCAGCGGCGACGAGGATCGACGCTCGGAAGTCGACGATCTTGTCGACGACTTGCGCGGTGGTCTCAGCTACGACGTGCTTGCGACCATCGACCATCGTCACGACCGTGTCGGGCGTTTGCTCGACACGCTCGATCAGATCGGCGTTGACTGCGAATGAAGCACCGTTGAGGCGTGTGAGCAGGATCATGGAAATCCGTTTCGTGGTGTGTGCCGGTGGGTCCGTCCTCCAACACGCCATCGATCGGCGCGAGACCACCGTGAGTGAGGGATCGGGCGACCCCATTTGCTCAAGATGCTGTGTCCCCGACGATCGGGAACCGATCGCCGGTCACTCACCTGCTGCCAGGGCCACCATCGACAGGGCCACCAGCATCAGCGCTTGAGGTTCACGATCTCCTGGAGCACGTCGTCAGAGGCCGAGACGACACGGCTGTTGGCCTGGAAGCCACGCTGAGCGACGATGAGGTTGGTGAACTCCTGAGCCAGGTCGACGTTGCTCATCTCGACCGTGCCGGAGCTGAGCAGGCCACGACCACCCAGACCGGCCACGCCGAGCTGGGGCAGTCCGGAGTTGACGCTTGCCCGGAAGTTCGAGCCGCCCACCTTCTCGAGGCCTTCAGGGTTGGTGAAGTTGGCCAGCGACATCTGGGCAATCGCCTTGGAACGACCATTGGAGTACGCACCCACGACGAGGCCGTCCTGGCTCACGGTGAAGCTCTGCAGCGAACCGGCGGCCGAGCCGTTCTGGCTCTGCGCGGCGACCGAGTTCACATTGGCGAACTGTGTGATGCGGTTGGCCGTACCCGCCTGCCCGAGGTCGATGGCGACCACCTGACCGCTGGCCAACGTCACGTTGAACGATCGCGATGCGGGGGCGGTGAGTTCACCGGCAGCGTCGAAGGTCAGTGCCTGGCTGAGACCAGCGATGGCGACGCCGGGATTGCCTTGCGTGCCGGTCACCGTCCAGCCGGTCACGGTGCGGGTGTACGACAGCGTCATGGGGATGGCCGTGCCCACGGCGTCGTACACGTCGACGCTCGACACGATCGGCGAGGCGCCCACCGCGGTGTTCGACGGAAGGTTGCCACCCATGTTCACGGTGGTGGTGGCGACCGGACTGATGAGGTCACCGACGGGGATGCGGATCGAGGCCGGCGACGCGTTGGCGTTGATGAGGCCGTTGACATCGGCCTGCCAACCCTGGACGAAGCCGCCGTCCTGGGTCACCAGGTTGCCTGTGGCATCAACCGAGAAGGCACCGGCGCGCGTGAACAGCTGCTGACCGGCCATGGAGATGGTGAAGAAGCCGTCACCTTGGATCGCCATGTCGGTGGCGCGGCCAGTGCGCTGCAACGCCCCCTGACCGAAGTTGGTGGTGATGGCGGCGACTCGCGAACCGAGGCCGACCTGGGCGGGGTTGGTACCACCCACAGCACTGGCAGGTTGGCCGGCGCCTCGAAGCGTCTGCGACAGAACATCCTGGAACACGACGCTGGACGTCTTGAAGCCAGTGGTGTTGACGTTCGAGATGTTGTTGCCGACCACATCCATCATCGTCTGGTGATTTCGGAGTCCGGAGATGGCAGAGAACATCGAACGGATCATCGGGGTGTCCTTTCGGCCGTGAGGCTGTTGGGCATCGACGCATCCGTGCGACTCGTGCTACCGATCCGTCGGTGCACGTGGGTGGGGATTGAGGTGACTTGAGTCAAGAAGATGTTGCAGGTGTGGAACTCGACGATGACGATCCACTCGCCGACCCGGTGGTCGTACCGCTCGTGATTGTCACTGGCGTCGTGGTTGTCGCCGGCGTCGTGGCTGCCGGTGGTGCCGCAACGGTGTCGATCATGTCGAGCGTGATCTCGGTGGTGCCGATCCTGAGCAGCGTTCCGTCGGTAGTGACCCGTGCCGATCCGACGAGGCCGGTCTTCATGCCGTCGGTACCGGAGTTGTACGTCACCTGCTTGCCGATGAGCCCGGTAGCAAGCGCGAGGCGCTGGTTGGTGTTGGTCACCTGTGTGGTCGCGTCCATGTTCTCGAGCTTCTCGACCATCGTGAACTGGGCGGTCTGGGCCATGAACTGCGTCGGATCACTGGGATCCATGGGGTTCTGGTACTTGAGCTGCGCGACCAAGAGCTTCAAGAAGGCGTTCTTGTCGAGCGTGCTCGCCCCGGTGGATTTGTCCTTGGCGGCGCGCAACGCGTCGAGCGTCGAGATGCTCTGCGTCGGGCCAGTTGCCGCGATGTCACTCATGACTGCTCCTTGGAACGATTGGTCTGTTGCTGGACGTCGGGTGCCATGACACTCAGATCCGTACGTCGAGCCGACCGTCGCTGGTAGCGCCGGCCGACGTTGTGAGATCGATTGCTCCGACGGGAGCGGTGATGGTGCCGAGCGGCGCGTTGGTGTCGAGCCCGCTGAATCGCGCCGCTCGCGCGAACTCGCTCTGGTTCTGGCGATGCTGCGCCCATTGCTGAGCCACCTCGAACGATCCGGTTCGCTGACCGGACCCTTCGAGGTCGGCACGCAACTCGTGCAGCGACGATCGCAGCGCGTCAGCGGCACCTTGGGTCTCGGTGAGCATGTGCATGCTGAGCCGACCACGGTCCATCGACAGCTCGATCGTCACGGTGCCCAGATCATCAGGGGTCATCTGGATAGAGAGGCGATGACTGCCGTCGGTGAAGCGGCGCGTCGGCCGCAACACCGCCAAGACCTGTTCCCATGGCTGGGCCTGCGACGCCGCGGCGGCTCCGGTCGAGGCGACGCTGGCGGTGGATGCCACAGAGGTCGCGCCAGTGCTCGTTGCTGTGCTCGCGGTCGACACCGTGGAAGCGGAGTTGGCGAGCTGCGAGGCGGCGCTGTGATGGTCTCGTCCCGGGCCGCCGCCACTCATGAGGTCGCCATTGACGGGCGACGACGCCGACAGCGCCGTCGGTGTCATCGTCGGCGATGTCGCCGTCGACGGTACGGCATCATCGGCGTCGATCGAGGTTGCGTCAGTCGATGCCTTGTCACTCGTCATCGACCGTGCACGTCCCTTGCCAGCGGCCTTCGTGTCGACAGTCGTCGCCGTTGACGCACTGGCCTGCGTCGAGGCAGTGGTCGCCGTGGCGGCCGCGGTCAAGGACTGTGCTGGTGTCTCAGCCGGCGCTGGCGCTGGCGTCGCGACTGGCGTCTGCGCCGCTGGATCGGTGAGTGCCGACGCGGCTGTGGCATTGGCGTCGGTGACCGCGGGTGACGGGCCGACCGATCCGGCGACCGCGGCCGCTGCGTCGGGGGCGTCCACGGTCGATGTGGTTCCGCCGGCGGATGCCGGTACCGCATCAGACGCATCTAAGCTGATGACAGGAGCGCTGGCCGCCGCGCCGTGCGCTGCTTGACCCAAGGGCACCTGCGCAGCTATCGGGTCGACACATGCCTCTAGCGATGTGGTTGTGATCATCGGCGTGGTGGCGACCAGAGGCGTGACGGGCATGGCGGCCATGCACAGTCCGACCATGGCGTACACAGCGTCACTCGGTTGCCCATCGCCGGCATCCGTCGACAGCGCCTCGCCATCGATGGCGCCATTGCCCGATGTCGCGACGGCTGCCTCACCGGAAGCTGTCGTGCCGGCCAGCGATGCCAACAGTTCAGCGAACGGATGGGCAATCCCGGCGTCCTCGCGGGTGGCATCGGCCGCCCCGTTGGCGGCCACAGAGCTCGACCCGACCCCCACACCGCCCGCGGCAGCGCTACTCGATGCACCGGCATTCGAGGACGAACCGCTGCTCGACGGAGCAGGTGTCGGTGTGCTCAATGCAGCGATGTCAACCATTGTTACCTCCATGGGCACGGGTCAGCACCTTGTCCACGTAGGACTGGGCGCTGACTGGAACGCGACCACCGTTGCGGGCGACGGTGCCCGACCCGGTGTTGTATGCGGCGAGAGCCGCTTCTATCGATCCGAAGTTGGCGAGGTGACCGGCGAGCAGACGAGCCGCGCCGTCGATGGCCGAGTCGGGGTTCCATGGGTCCACGCCCATGCCCGCTGCCGTCGCCGGCATGAACTGCATCAGACCTTGGGCGCCCATCGGGCTCACCGCATCGGTCCGATAGTTGGATTCGACCTGTCCAACCGCGGCGAGCAACTTCGGCGACAACCCGTTGCGACGAGCCGCCGCCGTGAACACCTCGGCGTACGGCGTGCCCACCGGCACCTCATCGCCCGGAACCGACCAGTCGAGCGATCCCGAAGCCGTAGCCGCTCCCGATGACGCCGAGCCCGATGACAACGAGCCCGATGACAACGACGAATGCGTCGGGAGTTCCGACATCGCACGGGCGTATGACGCCGAGAACGTCGACGATCCGCTGCCAGCCGAGCTGGCGGTATCCGACCCCGACGGCTTCGTCGTGTTGGATATGCCGAGCGGCACCGCGAGACGCCTCGATGGTTCGAGGCGTTGCTGCAGCGATTGCACACGCGACACGACGCTCTCGATGCTCATCGCTGATGATCCTCACGCTCGGCCCGCCCGGCGCGGCCGGTGACCATGTCGTCGAGCTCACGGGCCTCGGCTCGATCGGCTTCGACAGCGTGCTCGACACGTCGGCGTCCGTCGAGACGCTCGAGCGCCTCCACCTTCTGCGCGGCCGCGGCCCACTCCCCCAAGCGCTGCTCCACCTGGGCGTGCGCCTCCACGATGCGCTCATCGGCTTCGAGCACTGCCAGCGCCCGCAACTCGTACAACGATCGATCGATGTTGTGATGCACGAACGCGACAGGGCCGACGATCGGCTGATGCTCCCGATATCGCTCGCGCTTGGCTTCCGCCACCTGCCGGGCCAGTGTCTCGGCGTTGTTGGCCCGCTGCAGTTGCGCGCGAGCGCGCTCCTCCTGGATCCGCCGGACGTCCAGCACGCGTTGGAGTCTGTTGCGATAGCGCTTCATCGGATCTCACCCGGCAACGCCAGACTCATCCCACCGGCGCCCATCGCACCAAGACCTGCTTCCACACCCGAGACGAATCCCGAAGCGGACAGTGGTGGCATGCCACACGCCACGGCCATGGCGTTCCACAAGTCGTCACCGACCGGCTCGTCGACACGCTGTTGCAAGAAGGCATCCATGGCCTCACGCCGTTCGACGGCGCGATCGACCACTGGG
>JBFWVD010000085.1:0-19238 GCA_050246915.1 Acidimicrobiia bacterium
GCGGTGAGATGGCGATCGGCCAGGCCCAGCATGTCGAGCACGCGCCGGGTGAGATGGCCGAAGTCGACGTTGGTGTCGGCCATGGTCGCCGATTCGTACCGCCGCTTCATCCCCTCGGCGATGATGGCCATCCGCCAGTGCGAGAACGCCCGGTAGTACTCGATGTCCGCGATGTCCGCCCCCGTCTTGGCCACGTAACGGGCGATCAACTCGTCGTGAGAGGAAAAGCCACCGGCCATCGTCGGGGGTACCTCCATCCACACATGCGGCTCGTCGTCCTCGGGGAGTTGCCAGTTGTTGAGCAGGTACCCGACGTCGGCCAGCACGTCGCCGAGCGTGCACAACTCCCAATCGAGCACCGCCGCCACCGTGCCGTCGTCGGTGAGCATCAAGTTGCCGAGGCGATAGTCGTTGTGCACGATGCCCACCCCCACCTGGCGGGGCGGATCAGTTGCGAGCCGCGTGTGCAGATCGGCCACCAGCGCGACCTCGCGGGTCTTGGTCCGCTCCCACACTCCGATCATGCGATGCAGTTGGCGATCGAGGAACCCCTCACGGCGGGCCAGGTCGCCGAGACCGACCGCATCGATGTCGATCTGGTGCAGGGCCACGAGGACGTCGATGACCTGTTCGCTGGCCCGACGGCGCGCCTCGGCGGTTGTCAATGCGCTCTGGGCAACTCCCGGGTTCGACACGACCGATCCGTCGACCCAGTCCATGACGTAGAACGGAGCTCCGGTCACCTCGTTGTCGGTGCACAGCCCCACCACTGGCGCAACCGGTACCGATGTGGGCCCGAGCGCCGCCAGGATCTTGTGCTCACGAGCCACGTCGTGCGCACCGGGGGGCAGGTTGCCCAGCGGTGGTCGGCGCAGCACCAGACGACGGCCACCGTCGTCGCGTGCGCCATAGGTGATGTTGGAGTGCCCTCCGCTGATGATCGAGAACTGGATCGGAGCACGCACCTGCTCCACGTTCGCGGTGATCCACGCGGTCACGCGTTCGACGTCGAGTCCGGGCAATCGGTCAGCGGTCATGGCCACCAGCTCAGTCGAAAAGTCCGTAAGGCACCCCATCGACCATGAGGTCGTGGTACTCGTGCGTGCCGACGGCCACTTGCCCGTCGACGATCCAGTTCACCGGGGACTTCACGATGCGCAACAACGCCGGCTTGCCATCCGCGCCTTGTTGCACATGACGCACCGGCATCCAGCCCGTCGGCGTGCCCGTCGCGGTCCAGCTGCGCTCACCGGAGTGGATGACGAGCTCGATCTTGCGGCACTCGTAGTTGGGCGCCTCGGCGTAGGTGTTGGTCATCTCGTAGTCGTCGACCACGTGGAACGTGCCGTCCTGCCACACGAACCCGCTACGCGTCTTCTTGGTGGGACCGACGGCCCGGGTGAGCATGAACCCGAAATCGTCGTTGACAGATGCGATCTGCCAGCGCAGGTAGATCTTGGCGTGCCAGTTGCGCGGCCCCCATGAATGGTCCTTGCCGCCGCGCCCGTCGACGTTCCACGAGCGATCGCCCACCTTCACGGTGCCGATGGTGTGGGCGAGATGCTGATAGTGGAAGTCGGCCTGGCCGGGCAGGAAGATCAGATGATGCTGGTCCTGGTCCTGGCCCATGACCGCGTCGAGGCCCGTGGAGAACGCATCGAGATGGATCTCGCAGGGCACCAACGGCGACGTCGTGAACGCCTCTTTGGGGTTCACGAGCTTCCAGGGATCGGCGATGACGTACATGTCGCCCACGAAGCTCACCTTGTTGTGACGCCACGGTTCGACGATCTCCCATGACTGGGGCCCGGGATGCAAGGTGTTGGTGGTCACCGGCTCACGACCGAACTTGAACGCCACCGAACCGTCGGGCAGATAGACGCACGCCGACATCTCGGCGCGACCCTCGTTGGGTCGCACACCGATGCGGAACCAGCCGCCGACCTTGTTGACCGGATCGTAGAAGTCGACATATCGGCTCTCGTTCCAGTTCGAAGCGGTGCCGACCTCGTGCATCCCCTCATCGGTGTCGACCAGTCGAATACCCATCGCAGCGGCTCCCCTCATCCAACGAACGCCGAGAGCAACATAGTTGCGAGCTCCGACGGGGCCGCGACCGTGTCCGTTTCACGCTCGCAGCCCCCTGTCGGTCAGACGGTCAGCAGCAGTTGGACCGCACTGTGGCCGCCCCTCGTCCGAGTGACACCGGTTCGGCTGCCGCGTCCACCTCGCCATCAGTGGCGCAACCACCGGGAGCACACGCCATGACCTCAGCGTCGGACAGCACGGTGTAGACCTCCCACGGCTCGCCATCGGGGGCGTTGACCCACACCTTGTCCTGCACGGCGTAGCAACAGGTCGTCTCGGCCTGCACGTCGGTGGCAAGGCCTTCGGCGGCGAGGCGCTTCGTCGCCGCGCTCACCTCGTCGGTGGAGAACACCTCGATGCCCAGATGGTTGAGCGAGCCGGGAGCGCCGCCACCTTCGATGAGCACGAGCTTGAGCGGCGGGTCGACCACGGCGAAGTTGGCGTAGCCCTCGCGGATCTTGGCGGGGCCGGTGCCGAGGAGCTTGGAGTAGAAGTCGATGGCGTTGTCGAGGTTCTCGACGTTGAGGGCGAGCTGAACTCTGGACACGATGCCTCCTGGGCGAGTGGGTGATGTCGACCGTTGTTATATTGACGAATGTCGATGCATGCATCGTGATGGCTGCATCGATGATTGTCAATGCAAGAACTCGAGGATGCGGATGCTCTGGGACGACCGGCGCTCACCGAGAGGAACGACGATGGCTGCACGCAAGGTCGAAGCGCTGCGAGTGATGTGCTGTGGTCCGGCGCGTCCCGCACCCCTCGATGCCGACGATGCCTCGGCGCTGGCCCACGGTTTCGCCGCCCTCGGTGATCCGGTGCGGCTGCAACTGCTCGGACTCATCGCCGGCGGCGACGCTGACGGCGTGTGCGTGTGCGATCTGGTCGAACCGGTCGGGAAGTCGCAACCGACCGTCAGCCATCATCTCAAGACGCTGCGCGATGCCGGGCTCATCACCGGGACCCGCCGCGGAACCTGGGTCTACTACCGAATCGTTCCTGAGCAACTGGCGGCGCTGCGCGACGCGCTCAGATGAACGCATCGTCGTGATGCTGCTCGCACGCCCGAGGGTCGCCGAGTTCTCCGACCTCGACGGTCGCGACTGGCCGATCATGTGGATGGACCCAACAGCTGCATCGCGCTCCATCGGCACCGTGGCTTCACGGTGCCCGGGGCGGGACTTGAACCCGCACGGTGCTCTCACACCCGGGGGGTTAAGACTGCTCGATGGGTGCGAACTGGTGGCCTCCAGTCCACGAACTGCTGCGCAGTCTGGGTGCCGAGTCCACGCAGTCCGACGAGTTCCGCCCTGTCGTCGGACGTGTTCGCCAGTTCTGTGCACCTGCGGTGCACCCCAACCTCGCCATCTATCGTCAAGTCTCATTGACACAGATGCAACGTCAGGGGAATCGCGCGACCTGCCGTGACCACCACCGCGGGCGGCGAGGAAGGCCCACGAGTCGGCGTGGTCAGCGCGTGCCGACAACCTCAGCCAGCAAGGCACGAAGGCGTGTGCGAAGCCGAGCTGCAGGATCGTCCTGTAGTCGGGCCGTCAGCGCGCCGACCGCCGCCCCGCCGGGCCCGAGTTCTTGTAATACGACCAGGCGGAGATCGCGAAGCGCTTGGCTGCCATCGAAATCGGACGGCTCGACATCCTCGGCGGCAGCGATCTCGAGACAACGCCAGAGGTCCTCGGCATCTCGCCACTCGGTGCGCACTGACCGCACGAGTGCTTTCATCGCCAGTGTTCCGATGGCATCGGGCAGCACCACGGTCGTCTCCAGCCGGGTGCCGTCGGTAAGGAGCAGCTGAGCGGCAACCTCGACGCCGGGACGGCGCAGCGCTTCGGCAAGACCGGCACCTCGGTCGTCACGACATCACCGACCGTGACCGTGTCGCGAGCACGCGTGCGATAGGCGGGAACGAGCAGATCGACTGCGGCGACACGGCGTTCGTCGAGTTGGCGTTCCCATCTGTTGCCGAACACCTTGCGGTAGCCAAGGCATTCGATGGCCTCGATGAGATCGGGTCGACGGAGCACATGAGGTGGGACACCGAAATCCGCGTCACCGGTTGCCCGCAGCGGGAGGTCGAGTCCGAGTCGCTGACTGTGCAGCATGACGGCCACTCCGCCGATCAAGCGGTAGTCGCGCTCCGCTCCCGCGGAGGTCATCGCCTGACCTACGTCCGCGATCGCAGTGAACCCACCGTCCATTGCTGCTGAGACGCTGGCGAGCGTCACCGTTGTCGGGCTCACGAACGACCCGGAATCGCGTGGGCGATGATCGCCGAGCGAAGCCGATCGGCGGCCTCTCGGCGATCCTCGCCACCGAGATCGAGCAGATCCCACCACTGCTGGGTCGGATCGGTCAATGCAATGCCATCGACCCTCCTCGGCCACGGATCGGACGGAACGAGCAAAGTCCGATCGCTCGTCCACCGCACGATGACACTCGCATCCGGGGGTCCCTCAGCAGGTACGAACGCAGCATCGGCCAAGTCCAACGACCTGTTCACGTAGACAACGGCGAGGGTGGGATGCCTCCATGGCACCAAGAGGTCGGGCCCAAGGTCTGCAGAGAAGGCAACATCGGTCTTCGTGGCACCCGCCACGCGAGTGATCCGCGTCGCCTGATCCGACAACGGGCGCGTGCTGTACCAGTAGGACTCGACCTCGACGAGCGTCGGTCGAGCACGCCGCTCGTACAGGTCGAGCAACATTGCCCGCCGGCCTACGTACCCATCGACCGTCGCCCGGACCGCGGCGTGCTCCGCGAGTTGTCTGATGACTTGCGAAGCCCGTGGCTGGCTCACGCCGACGGCCTCGGCGAGCGCCACTCCCGTGAGCGGATCCTTCGCAGCGATCAATGTCCGAACGATCGCTGCGGTTCCCGCCCCCCATCGCCGGACCGCGTTCTTGGATGCGATGGGGGTGGCCACGCCCCCAAGGGTATAAGTGTTCCCGCCCGATGGCAAGGAACACTTATATGAACACTTATGATCAAGTCAGTGATGATCGCTGCGCCGATCCCAGTGGTCCGCCCGACCCAGCGACAGCACGTATTCAAAGCTCGACGTAACACCGACTGCCCGGTGAGGTGCGTTACTGACTATGCATCCGAACTCAGCAATATCGAGGAAGGGGCCGGCTCGAACTACTTGCTCACAGCGACCCCAGTAGTGCCCGGGGCGGGACTTGAACCCGCACGGTGCTCTCGCACCCGGGGGGTTTAAGCCCCCTGCGCCTGCCGATTACGCCACCCGGGCCAGAGCCATGAGGAGTTCCCGCGGCGGGATGCCTCACGACGAGGCTCGACGGTAGCGGTCCGCGTCACTGACCGGTGAAGCGCGCTGGACGCCTCTGCGCGAACGCGGCAAACCCTTCTGCCGCGTCCTCGGTGGCGAGCAGGTGGTAGTGCCGTTGGAACTCGAGCTCGATGAAGTCCCGGAAGTCGAGCCGATCGGCGCTCGAGAAGTGGCGCTTCAGCGAGCGCACCGCGGCGGGCGCCTTCGTGGTGATGACCTCGGCCATCTCGGTCACCTTCTGCGGGAACTCCTCGTCGTCCCACACCCGAGACACCAGACCGATCGACAGTGCCTGCTCGGCGCTGAACTTCTCATCGAGGAACATCAGTTCCTTGGCTGCCGCGTCGCCCACGATCCGCGGGAGCGTCCACGGCATGCCCATGTCACCGGCCACACCGATACTCACGAACGCGCTCCGGAACACCGCTGAGCGAGCCGCCACACGCATATCGCACGCGCATGCGAACCCCAGCCCGGCTCCCGCGCAAGCTCCGTTGACAGCGGCGATCGTGGGGATCGGCAGCTCCTTGAGGAGCACCGGCACGGTCTCGTCGTAAATAGCAGGGTTGGCGATGGGTTGGACATCGCCCGAAACCGCGACGGACATCACATCGGCGCCTGGGCAGAAGGAACGTCCGATCCCGGTGAGGACCAGCACCCGCACCTCACGATCTCGATACAGCCCGGTGAGTATTTCCTCCATCTCGTCCATCATCTGCAGCGAGATGCCGTTGAAGGAGTCCGGTCGGTTGAACGCCATGGTCGCTACGCCGTTGTCGCTCACGTCGAAGCGGATGTCGGTGTAGTCACTCATGCCAGGAACCCCCGTGCGCCGGCGAACGCGGCGAGCTTAGGGATGGAGTGCCTCAGGCGGCGGTGTCGACCGGCGCGTGGGACACCAACGGGCCCGCCTCCTGCCACAGAGCGGAACGCGCGTGATCGGCGCTGACACCACTGAGGGAGTTGGCTTGCACGATGCCTTCGATCATGTCGGCCAGCACCGCTGCGCTGGGTCGACCGCGAAGGCGGACGGCGACAGTGACCCCACCGCCGACCCGGTGCCGCAACGTGCGATCTACTCCCTCCACGCGAGGAGGGCTGCGGAACGCCGGCATGGTCAGACCAGAGCGACGGGTGGCGTGTCCGAGGGCTCGGACCGCCGAAGCGAACATGAGGGTGGAGGCGAGTTCCATCGACGACCATCGTCGTCGGGGGGTGTGATGTTTCCGATCAGACCCCGAGGCCCCAGCTCGGGGCGACCCGACCCGAGCGATCCGAGCCAGTGGTCCAGCTGCGGGGAACGGCCTGGGAGAGGACGAACGAAACGCCTCGGATCAACCGCGACCGCAGTTGGGCTTCTTACCGTGGTTGGCCTTGTTGCGGCGCATACGCGCCTTGCGCTTCTTCGTCTTCTTCGACATAGGTCCGCAAGGCTACTGGGCCGGATCCTCAGCGGTCGAAACGTCGCGGGCGGGACCTGTCGGAGCCGGGAGCGAAACCGGAGGTGTCGCCGGTGCCGGGAGCGACACGTCGGTGGCCGGAACCAGTGGTTCTGACCAGTGCGGCTGCGCAGGAGCCTCGACGGTTTCGGAGGCCTGCAGCCAGGTCGTCGGATCGACCACCCGCACACCCTGCAGGAACGTGATCTGCGGCTTGGGACTGCCGGGCGTGGCCGAGAGCCAGGCGTCCAAGGATGCCCGCGAAGCCCACAGGTCGTACACGACGATGCCGCGCTTCGAAGGTGAGCAGGCATGGAGCAACTGGCCGGCCGGGCGGGTCGTGGCCTGGCGATTGAATTCCTCGAAGGCCTTGAGCAGCCGATCGGTGGGACCATCGATCTCGAGGACCGAGAGCACGGCGGTGTCGAAGGCACGGTCCTCATCGGGACCGATGGCTTCCCCGACGACCTCGTCGATCGGTTGCGGCGCCGCCGTCTCGTCGGCCGGTGCCGGCGAGGCGATCTCCGCGGCGAGCGGCGGCGCGTACTCCTGCTCGTCGATCGCGGCCTGCTCCGCCGCGCCGTGACCACCGCGAGATGCTCGTCGCGGGAGAGGGGTCGTGTCGTCCGACGCGACTTCCGGCTCGAAATCGGTCTTGGCGTTCTTCGTCTTCGATCGTGTCAGCAGGCCCACGACGCTTCGATCGGCACATCCGGCCGTTGATAAAGCAGACGACCCTCATTGATTTCGAAACACCCGACTGGGACGGACCGGTCGCCGCACCGGGCCGACCAGTAGCCTCGCCCGAATGGAGCGATTCGGTCTCGTCGGACTTCCCAATGCAGGGAAGTCTTCGCTGTTCAATGCCCTCACCGGGGGCGGCGCTCTGGCGGCTCCTTACGCGTTCGCCACCAAGGACCCCAACATCGGGGTGGCGAAGGTGCCCGACATGCGGGTCGACAAGCTGGCCGAGATGAGCAAGACCAAGACGCTGGTCCACGCATCGGTGCAGGTGGTGGACATCGGCGGCCTGGTGGAAGGGGCCAGCCAAGGCGAAGGTCTGGGCAACAAGTTCCTCGCCAACATCCGCGAGGTCGACGCCATCGTGTTCGTCCTGCGGGCCTTCGTCGATGACGATGTCCCCGGCCCGGACGACCCGCTGGAGCATCTCCGGGTGGTCGAGATCGAGTTGGCGTTGGCCGACCTCGAGACGGTCGAGAAGCGTCTGCACACGGTCCAGCGTCAGTCGAAGCTCGACAAGGGCCTGGGCGATGAGCTCGAAGCACTCACTGCGGCCAACGCGGCGTTGAGTGAGGGGTTGCCGCTGTATCGAGCGGGGCTCAAGACGGAGCACCGCGAGGCTTTGGCGCCGTATTTCTTGCTCACCAACCGATCGGTGCTCGCCGTGGTGAACGTCGGCGAGAACGAACTCGACAAGATCCCCGAGGTCGAGGAGAAGGTGCGCGCCGAGTTCACCTCCGCCGGCGACAACGTCGAGGTCATCGGGATGTGCGTGCAGCTCGAGGCCGAGGCGGCCGCCATCGTCGACCCGGTCGAGCGGGCAGAGATGCTCGATGGGTTCGGCCTGGGTGAAGGCGCGCTGTTCCGCATGGTCCGCTCCGCGTACCACCTGCTCGGCCTGCGCACCTTCCTCACCACCGGCGAGAAGGAGACCCGGGCGTGGACGTTCCGCGCTGGCGCCAAAGCTCCGGAATGCGCCGGGCGCATCCACTCCGACATCCAGCGCGGCTTCATCCGCGCCGAGGTGATCCAGTGGGACGAACTGCTCGCCATCGGTGGGTGGAACAAGGCCAAGGAGCTCGGAAAGATCCGAGTGGAAGGCAAGGAATACGAGTTCGTCGACGGTGACGTGACGGAGTTCCGCTTCAACGTGTAGCTCCACAGGCGGTGGCCCGGGTTGTTCCCCCCGGGACGCTCAGTGCGGATTGAGGACCGTGTCGCGCCACGACTCCTCGGTGAAGGTGGCCTCGAAGAGCGCCGTTCGGTCGACCCGACACAGCCCGGCTGAGACGGTCACCTCCTTGCCGTGGGCGGTGATGCGGCAGTAACCGGTCGTCGGCAACACGCGCAGCGTCAGTTCGCCACGGCCGATCTCGGTTTCATAGGCGATGGCCGGGGCCGAGACGACCGGCACTCCACCGAGCGACCCCATCAGGCTGTGGTGCACGTGACCGGCGACGACGAGTGCAACGTCGCTGCCGGCGAGCACCTTGCCCAAACGTTCGGGCTCGCGGAGCCCCATCAGATCGAGGAACGACTGCCGCTCAGGGATCGGCGAGTGATGCAGTGCCAGCACTGTCGCCCGCTCCGCCGGTTGGCGCAACACGTCGGCCAGCCAGTCGAGTTGAGCGTCGTCGATCTCTCCGTACACGTGGTGCGGTACGACCGAATCGAGCGCGACGACCCGCAGGCCATCGATGTCGACGACGTCGATGACGGGCTCGCTCGTCGGCGCCACGCCGAGAAAACCCTCGCGGTACGCAGCGCGATCGTCGTGGTTTCCCACTGTCCCGATCACGATGGCGCCGGTGTGAGCGACGAACTCGTCGCACCGTGCTCTCAGATCACGATACGCATCGACCTCACCTCGATCGGCAAGATCACCGGTCAACAGGAGTGCATCGATGCGATCATGGTCGGCAACGACCGACTCGAGCGCTTCGTGGAACTGTGCCGTGGTGTCGAGTGAGCCGTAGAGCTTGCGACCCCCAGCACGCAGGTGCAGATCGGTCATCTGGATCAACGTCACGACGTCGGGCACGCGCGGATCCTAGGCTCCCCGAGCCTTCTCGAACTCCGGCCCGCGTCGGCCACCGCCGGCCATCATGCGTAGTGCTGCCGCGACATCCGGGCGCACGCGACGACCGGCCCGGGCGACAATCGCACGACGCAGCGATACCGTCAACGTCATGACCGACGACATGGCGCCCGATCTCGACCGATGGGCCGATGTCGACCCGTCGTCATTGTGGGACGAAGCGCTCGATGCGCTCACCGACGCGGACGAGGATCGCTACTGGGGTCCGGTGCAGGAACTGCATCGCCGGGGAACGGTCGAGATCTTCGACGAAGCGATGCGTCGAGCCGGCGACGACGATGATGATCAACGGGTGTTGGCCTGCAACGTCCTCGGGCAACTCGCCTTCGACCGTGGACATCCGTTCTGTGCCGACAGCGCGCCGATGCTGATCGGGTTGTGCGCGGACGAGATGCCACGCGTGGCCGCGTCGGCCATCTCGGCACTCGGTCATCTCGGCGCTGTCGACGCAGCTCCCGCTGTCATCGCCCAAGCCGCTCACGACGACGCCGATGTGCGTTGGTCCGTGGCATTCGCACTTCCGTCGCTCGCCGGGACGCAGCACCTGGCGGAGAGCAACCCATTGGCCCGGGCGCTCATGGCCCTCACCAAGGACGAGGACCCCGACGTTCGCGATTGGGCGACGTTCGGGCTCGGCGGACTGTTGATGGTCGACGGTCCCAAGACCCGCAAGTGTCTGCGGGCCCGACTCGATGATCCCGATGCCGACACCCGATCTGAAGCGATCAACGGATTGGCCCGGCGCCACGATCGCCAGATCGTCGATCGCGTGCGCGCCGAACTCGAGTCCGACGAGGTCGGCCGGCTGGTCGTGCAAGCCGCGGCGTACCTCGCCGACGCGTCGTTGCTCGAAGCGCTCGAGTCTCTCGACGATTGGTGGGACGTCGACATCGAGCTCCTCGAGCGGGCCATCGATCGATGCGATCCGGCCATCCAGTCGGCCGAGCTCGCCCTTCTTGCCGAGTTCCTCTTCGCGGCCGAGCGGTCCGATGCCGGCGTTGCGATCTTCAGCAACCGGCTCACCAACGCGCCCGAAGGCCCCATCATCGGCCCCGTCGACGAAATCAGCGTCGACGGCGGCACCGTCGTAGGCGACGGGGCCTCGCTCCGTTACAGCCTCGAGGCGCTTCTGGCCCGAGCCGACGGCTCGGTCGAAGGCGCCGTCGAACGGATCCTGAGCGATCAGCGAGACGAACGACCAGCGCGCTGAACCGTTCAGAAGCACTCACGACCAGGGATTTCGGTGGCCGCGACACGTATGGTGGACGGCGCACGGAACGCTCGTGCGTCGAAGAAGATCGAGAGAACACCAATGGAACACGACGACAGCGACACCTCGGTCGGCTTTGCCGACCTCGGGCTGCGTCCCGAACTGCTCGAGTCGTTGGCCAATCTCGGTTACGAAGAGCCCACCCCGATCCAGCGTGAAGCCATCCCGCTGCTGCTCACCGGACGTGACCTGCTCGGCCAAGCCGCCACCGGTACCGGCAAGACCGCAGCGTTCGCGCTCCCCATCTTGCAGATGCTCACCGATGAGCGGCCCGTGGTGCCCCGTGCCCTGGTGTTGGTGCCCACCCGCGAGCTGGCGATGCAGGTCTCCGAAGCGATCTACAAGTACGGCCAGGGCATCCGCGCCCAGGTTGCCCCCATCTATGGCGGCCAGCACATCGGCCGTCAGCTCGACGCCTTGCGTCGCGGGGTGCACGTCATTGTTGCCACCCCTGGCCGCGCCCTCGACCACATCCGTCGCGGAACCCTCGGCCTCGGCACCGTGAAGCTGGTCGTGCTCGACGAGGCCGACGAGATGATGGACATGGGCTTCGCCGACGAGCTCGAAGCGATCCTCGAAGCCGTCCCACCGGAGCGCCAGACCGTGTTGTTCTCGGCGACGATGCCCCATCGCATCGAGGCGATCGCCCGTAAGCATCAGCGCAACCCGCTGCGCGTGGCCATCGGCGCGGGCAAGCCCGATCCCGATCAGGCACCCTTGGTGCGTCAGAGCGCGTATCTCGTCTCGCGGGCCCACAAGCCTGCCGCGCTCGGCCGCATCCTCGACATCGAGGAGCCCACCGCAGCCATCGTGTTCTGCCGCACCCGTACCGAGGTCGATCAGCTCACCGAGACCATGAACGGTCGGGGCTATCGGGCCGAGGCGTTGCACGGCGGCATCAGCCAGGACCAACGCGACCGCGTCATGGGCCGCTTGCGTAGCGGTGCCACCGAACTGCTCGTGGCCACCGACGTGGCCGCCCGTGGCCTCGACATCGATCAACTCACCCATGTCGTGAACTACGACGTACCGTCGGCCCCCGAGGCCTACGTGCATCGGATCGGTCGCGTCGGGCGCGCCGGACGCGAGGGCGTTGCCATCACCATGGTGGAGCTGCGTGAGAAGCGCTTGCTGTCGAACATCGAGCGCCTCACCAACCATCCCATCAAGATCGAGAAGATCCCGACGGTGGCGGACCTGCGGGCGCGGCAGATGAACCAGACGATCGCCACCGTCAGCGCGGCCATCGGCGCCGACGATCTCAACGACTACCGGGCCATCGTGAGCGCGCTCCGCAAGGAGCACGACATCAACGAGATCGCAGTCGCGGCGCTCAAGCTCGTGCACGAGGCCAGTGGCGCGAACCTCGACGAGCACGAGATTCCGGACCTCACCGTTCGCGTGGAGCGCGAGCCGTACAAGAAGACCCCTCGTGATGGCGACAGGGACTTCGCCCGTGGTCGAGATGATCGTGGTCGAGATGATCGCGGCCGAGATGATCGCGGCCGAGATGATCGCGGTCGGGACGATCGCGGTCGGGACGATCGCGGACCACGCAACGACCGCGACGATCGTGGCTCACGCGGACAGCGCGACGACAGAGGCTCCCGCGGTGAGCGCATCGCTGAAGGCAGCCTGGCCAAGCTGTATGTGGCGCTCGGCAAGAGCGCAGGCATCCGACCGCAGGATCTCGTCGGCGCCATCGCCAATGAGACCAGCCTGTCGGGCCGGGACATCGGCGCAATTCGAATTGCCGAGCACCACACCGTGGTCGACATCCCCGAAGGCGCGGTCGATGAGGTCGTGGCCAAGTTGAGCCGCACCAAGATCAAGGGCAAGAAGGTGACCGTGCGGCGCTTCGTCGACTACGGCGATCAGCCCCGCCGCCCCCAGCGCTGACTCACCGCTTGCGCCCCGGCGGTCGCCGCTTTCGTGTCGATCGGTCGATGGCACGCTGACGGGCACGCCTCACCGTCCGATTGCCCGAGTAGCCGTCGAGTGACGACGGCGGCACGTCGAGACGGCCGACCTCAACTTGATGCTGCCAGCAGTGCTCGCCATCGGGCAGCATCACCTGAAGCGCCGAGAAGCGCGGGGCGTATCCGACCCGGGCGTAGTAGCCGAACCACGCATCGAACCGGCCCGCCGAGACGTGAGCCGGGTCGACGGATATGAGGCCGACGTGGCCCGAGACGGGACCATCGAGGTCGATGGCGTCGCCCGAGGTGAACTGGTGACCCGTGGACACCAACGCCCCGATCTGGTTGAGAAGGCGGCCCGCCATCGGGGGTGACGCTCCTCGCACGATGATCTCGGGATGGCCGAACCCCTCGCACAAGCCGACGGTGTACCCCCATCCGTCGTCGTGTCGTGACGGCTCGACGGCGACGACCGCCCAACCGTGACTGGCAATGGCCTGACCAAGCCTGTCGAAGTACTCGGCTCGGGATGCTCCTTCACACATGATGCACATGGCTCGAGCGTGACGAGGGGGTGTGATGTTTTCTCGAGATGTCTTCCGGCCAACAGGCTGGAGTTGGGGGGCGACGCTCCGCTCAGCTCACGAAGGCGCAGAACTCGTTGCCCTCTGGGTCGGCCATGACGGTCCAACTGATCTCGCTGTCGGGCGGGCGGAGCACCGTCGCACCCTGCGCCATCAGCGCGTCAATTGATGTTGCAGTGACATCGATGTGGACGCGGTTCTTCGCGGTCTTGCGCTCGGGCACCGGACCGAAGACCATCGAGCCGAAGGGAGCGCCGGGCACGTCGGCAACCGCTGAGAACCCCTCCGGGTCGGTCTCGACCCGTCCCCCGAGCACACCAGCCCACCACGACGCGATCTCCACATGGTCACTCGAGCAGTCGAAGTTCAGTTCCATCAACCGATACTGCGGTGGATCAGGTCGGACGAACGCGCAGAACTCACCGCCCTCGGGATCGCTCATGACGGTCCAGCGGAACGAGGTGTCATCGACGACGTCGGCGCCGAGCGCTATGAGATCGCCCACATCACTGCACCAGATGTCGAGGTGCATGCGGTGCTTTACCGTCTTCGGCTCCCCGACCCCGTTGATCCACACACGATGCTGAGCGGTCGGGCCGCTGAGATACGCGTCGCCACCGTCTTGCATGGCGCAGGACAATCCGAGCGCCGCTCCCCAGAACTCGCCCAACAGGCGAGGATCGTTGGCGTCGATGCAGAAGTCCTTGAACGCAGCGACGGGAGCAGAACGCGACACGGACTGCTGTTACCCGGTCACAACAGCGCTGATGCCAAAGCCGCCCACTCCGCGCGCGGCACCTCGCGGTCGGCTCGAACCACTTGCACGGCAACGTGATCGGCCCCAGCGTCGAGATGGGCATTGATGCGGGCCACGATCTGATCCTCGCTCCCCCACGCCACGATGGCGTCGACCAGACGATCGCTGCCACCGTCGGCCAGGTCGGAGTCGTCGAAGCCGAATCGCCGCAAGTTGTTGGTGTAGTTGGGCAACGTGAGATAGATGCCCATGGCACCGCGTGCGATGGCGCGAGCCTTGCCCGGATCGGTCTCGAACACCACCATCTGCTCCGGGAGCAACAGTGCATCGGGCCCCATGACCTCACGGGCATGGGCGGTGTGCTCGACCGGCACGAAGTAGGGATGGGAGCCATTGGCTGCCGACGCCGAGAGGCGCAACATGCCATCGGCCAACGCTCCGATGACGACGGCCGGCGCCTCGGTCCGGGGCGCCACGTACAACGCCTTGGCCATCGCCGCGAGACAGTCGCGCATGAAGGCCAGCGGCTTGTCGTAGTTGTGGCCTCGCATGCCCTCGACCATCGGAGCGTGGCTCACGCCGAGCCCGAGCAGGAAACGGTTGGGGAAGATCTCGCACAGCGCCTGTTGCGCAGACACCATCGCCATGGCGTCGCGGGCGTAGATGTTGGCAATGCCAGTGGCGACGGTCAGTCGCTCGGTGGCGCCGAGGATGGTGGACGCGAGCACGAACGGGTCTCGACCGACGGCCTCGGGGATCCACATCGACGAGAACCCCAGCGACTCGATGTGACGAGCCGCGTCCAACACCGTTGGATGAGGCTGGAAGTCGAGCAATCCGACCCAGATGCCGACGCGACCGATGTCAGGTGTCATGGACGCGACCCTAGGCGCGCCGTGGCGGCAGCCGAGCACGCACCGCACCGCACTGAGCCGCGCTCAGAGCGGGCTGCTGGCGTTCTCACCGTCCTCTCACGTTCATCTCTCTCGGTCCTTATGAACCGAGCAGATGATGACCACGTCCCCAACCGGCCTCTCCCACGGGAACGGGACACAACCCTCCACACCGAGTCGGTGCGGGGCCGGACCCTCCCCCACGGTCCCGCACCCGACCGGTGCCATCGGATCTGACCAAGGAGCGCGGACCATGAGCCCTCTCGTCGACAACCGGAACACCACCGCCGAGAACCGTGTCGACGATCGGGCTGCCGAACCCGAGATCGACCTGACCGATGCCGAGGTCCCGGCGGCCTGGCTGCCGCCCACCCCTCCGGCGGCGGTGCCACCGACCCCACTCGATCCTCCACCGCCCACACCGGCGTCGGGACCGTCACCGCGACGATCCCGACGCGCTCTGGTGCTCGCCGCCATCGTGGTGCTCGCTGCCACCTCTGCCGGGGGCCTGGCCGGGTACGTCGCGGGCAACGAACGCTCGACCCGTTCCCCGGCCGCAACCGCGGCAACATCGCTGGCGCTGTCCACCGCAAGCATGAACGTCGCCGCGGCCTACGCCGCGGTCGCCCCGTCCGTGGTGTCCATCGACGCCACGGTGAGCGTTCGCAACGGGCCGTTCCAGCAGACGGGCATCTCGGCCGGCACGGGCATCGTGCTGAGCACCAGTGGCGAGATCGTCACCAACGCTCACGTCGTGGCCGGCGCCACCAAGATCAGCGTGACCCTGCCCGGTGAGACCACAGCCCGTTCTGCCACTCTCGTCGGCAGCAACAGCGCCAAGGACGTGGCCGTGCTGCAGCTGAGCGACACCACGGGACTCCTCGCCGCCGACCTCGCCACCGCCGACACCAAGATCGGTGACGACGTCATCGCCGTCGGAAACGCGCTGGCGCTCGAAGGTGGGCCGTCGGTGACGCGAGGCATCGTGTCGGCGCTCGATCGCACCATCGAGACCGACAGCGGCACGCTCGGAGGCCTCATACAGACCGATGCCGCGATCAGCTCGGGCAACTCCGGTGGGCCCCTGGTGAACGCTGCGGGCCAGGTGCTCGGCATCAACTCCGCCGGCGCCGTCAGCTCCGGCACGGTCTCCGCCGAGAACATCGGCTTCGCGATCCCCATCGCCGACGTCCTCGACGTCGTGCGCCAGATCGAGGCCAACGCCTCCTGAGACCCCGATGCTGAGCCCGGGCCGAGGTCGCTGCGGCTCCTGCGCCCTCGTTGATGAAAATCAACGTTGATGATGAGTTCGGTCTCGGTTCATCATCGAGCCATGACCGAGCACATCGAAATCTCGCCCGACGATCGAGCGTTCCTGCCGCAACTGTTCCCCCACGCGCCAGCTCCTCGCGTCGAGATCACCGGACACGACACGCTCCCGTCCGCGTTCGACGTCACCGGACTGGCCACCGCAACGATCGCGGCAGCCGGTACGGCCGCGGCACGGCTCATCGCCCTGCTCGGATCTGGTCCTGCGCCATCGGTCGTCGTGGATCGGCATCTGGCCAACCTGTGGTTCGGGTTCTCCCTCCGTCCGATCGGATGGACGATGCCGTCGCCGTGGGACCCGATCGCCGGGGACTACCGCGGTGAGGACGGCTGGATCCGTCTGCACACGAACGCTCCGCATCATCGTCACGCTGCGCTCACCGTGCTGGGTTGTCGTGAAACACGCGACGAGGTGACCACGGCCGTCGAACGATGGTCGACAGAGGACCTCGAATCCGCCGTGGTCGCCGCCGGCGGATGCGCGGCCGCGATGCGCACGGCCACACAGTGGACAGATCATCTCCAGGGCCGCGCGATCGCTGGCACACCAGTGGTCGACGTCGAGATGAACGATGGCGGCGGAGGGACCCGGCGCCGTCCTTCAACACCGGGCCCATCGGCATCGTTCTCATCAACGCGGCCACTTGGTGGCGTGCGCGTACTGGACCTCACCCGGGTGTTGTCCGGCCCGGTGGCCACCCGCTTCCTGGCAGGACTCGGCGCCGACGTACTGCGCATCGATCCGCCCCAATGGGACGAGCCCGGGGTGATACCGGAAGTCACCGTCGGCAAGCGATGTGCGCGCCTCGATCTTCGCACCGAGCACGACGCTGCCACCTTGGCGCGGTTGATGGCCAACGCCGACATCATGATCCACGGCTATCGGCCCGGCGCTCTCGACGGACTCGGCTTCAGCGCGGAGCGACGCCGAGAGATCAACCCTGGACTCGTCGACGTGTCGCTGAGCGCCTATGGCCTCATCGGCCCTTGGGCATGTCGACGCGGCTTCGACAGCCTGGTGCAGATGTCAACTGGAATTGCTCATGCCGGGATGGTCATGGCCGACACGGCACAGCCCAAGCCGCTCCCCGTGCAGGCCCTCGATCACGCGACGGGCTATCTCCTGGCCGCCGCCGCGCTGCATGGATGGTGTGAGCGCATCGAGCACGACCGCGCCAGCACCTGGACCGCATCGTTGGCTCGCACCGCCGCGCTGTTGAGTTCGGGTGGCTCGGGATCGATGGATGCCATCGCCACGGCACGCACCGACGACGACGAGTCCGATCGGAACGAGGACACGTCTTGGGGTCCAGGACGGCGGCTGCGATCCCCCGTGCAAATCGGCGAGGTCGAACTGCAGTGGGAGAGCGGTGCGTCGGCGCTCGGGAGCGAGACCGACGCAGCGTGGCTTGCCGACGATCCCGCATGACGAGGCGATCCCGCACGTTGGTCGGCGGGCTCAACCGATGTAGCGGGCCCGCCCGCGAAATCGCAGCGGCTCTTGTTCGTACTCCTCGATCGCATGGCCCAGCCATCCGGCCATGCGGGCGACGGTGAAGATGATCTGGCCGGCATCGGGGCGCATCTGTGCGACGTGACCGAGCGCGGCAAGACCGAAGTCGACATTGGGCGCCCGTCCGGTCTGGGCGCCCATCACCTCAGCGACCTGGTCGATGACCCACATCTCATGTGATCGCCGATGGGAGGCAGCAACGGCGCGGGCTCTCAGGAGCAGGGCCGCGCCACGGGGATCTCCATCGGGATAGAGCGGATGACCGAACCCCACCGCAACCACTGGCGACACCCCGTGACCTGATGCAACTTGGGTTGACACCGCATCGATCGCGGCGCTGACGGGTGTGCCGCGTTGCACCGCATCGAAGATGGACCGCACGGTGCCCGACGCCGAACCGTGCAACGGACCCGACAGCGCGCCGAGACCGGCACCGATCGCCGCCGCGGGATCGGCCCGGGTGGACGCCGCCACGCGCACCGCCAGAGTCGACGATGCCAACTCATGATCGGTCAGCAGCACGAGGGACGCGTTGACCGCCTCGACGATCGCACGATCGACCCGCGCCGACGGTGATAGTGCCGGCGTCAAGCGGGCGGCGATGGTGCCGGCCAGCGGCGGCCGCTCGGTGAGATACAGACGAGCACGCCGCCCATCGCCACTATCGGCGAACGCATCGACCACCCCGGCGATGATGCTGCGGCCGGCCGCCGGCACATCGCGATGACCGCGATCGGCGAGCGCGACGATCACCCGGAATCGATCGAACACCGACAGGTGATCCAAGACGTCCCGCGACACGCCGAGGGAAGGGGCCCCGG
The DNA here is from genome assembly GCA_050246915.1 of Acidimicrobiia bacterium. Taxonomy (GTDB): domain Bacteria; phylum Actinomycetota; class Acidimicrobiia; order Acidimicrobiales; family Ilumatobacteraceae; genus JBFWVD01. Next base: position 18,760 of record JBFWVD010000085.1, read on the forward strand.
CCGGCGGCCAGGACGCGAAGCGCTCCGGGAGCGAACCGGTCCACACCAGGTGGGCCACTTCCTCGAATGTGTGAGTCCGGGTCAGGTCCACAGCATCGTGGCCTCGGTAGCTCAGCGTTCCCCGGTCCACCGACGTGATCTTGGTCTCGATGATGATGTCCAACGCCGGTGATCGGCTCGATCGGCGGGGGCGACCACGGCGCGCCAGCGCTTCCACCTCATCGGCGTCGAGCAACGTGGTTCTGCCATCAGCCGCACGCTGACCGGTGAGCGCACCCCGGCTCACATAGGCGTAAAGGGTCTGCGGCTTCACACCCAACCGGGCGGCAGCCTGACTCACCGTGACGACGCTCACGGCCACAGTCTCACCCGGTTGGACCACATCACCTCGCGCGGCCGCTACGACAGCATCGCTGCGTATCGTTGAGGTCGATGGGAGAACGGTCGGCACCCACAGCACACGAGTCCGCGGCGTGGCT
>JBFWVD010000086.1:0-18900 GCA_050246915.1 Acidimicrobiia bacterium
CGCGAGCAGAGTCGCGACACCGCCGGGTGCCAGCAGATCCGGCGCCCCGGCCACCACCAGCTCGCTCGCCCCGTCCAGGGCCAGTCCGGAATCGCGGTAGGTGTACTCCACCCGACCCGGCCCGACCACGAACGGGGGTTCCGTAGATGGTTTGAACGTGTTGTCGACCGGAAGCTCTGAGGCTGCCAGCGCGCTGGACCGTCCACGGACTGTCAGTCGTTGCCGTACTCGGGTTCCCAGTAGTCTCCGACGTCCGTCGTTGCTTCGAAATCTGCTGGCAACCCCAGCGCCTCGATGAGTTCGTATGAGTCGAGAATGAGGTGACACTCGCTGCAACTGAAGTAGGCCGCACCAATGGTCAGGTCGACCCAGGCGTCGTAGTCGTCTTTCGAGACCTGCTCGTAGTGTGTTTCGGCATTGTCAACGTCCTTGCCCTCCACGAGTCCTGTTCCGTCACATGCCGGGCAACTCGCCGAGGCTGAGTATTGCAGCCTCGCGGGCAAATACTTCGTCTGTCGAACCCATTCATCGAGTTCCGCTGCTCGCATCTGGCCAGACTTGAACTGCCCGAGCCTCTGACGTGCGCGCTCGACGAGCATCTCCGCTCGGTGCTCGATGTTCTTCTTGTTCCGAATCAGATGACTCTCAACCTTGGACTCGTACTCGGAGCCGACGAAATCATCCAGGTCCTTGTCGCAAGCGTGGACGAGGATCCGCGCCTGTGCCCAATATCGCGGCCACCAGGCATCTGGCGGGATAGGCGCGAAGGAGGCCGCCGCACCGTGCAGGTACTCGTTGCGCGCATTGGCGATCGTTTGGGCCTCCTTCTCGTTGAATGGCTTGAAGGCTTTCGCGCAGCGGGAGAAGAGAGTCCTCGCTTGCACCGACGTGAACCGTGCCTCACCCTGAACCAGCCCGCTTGCGACGAGCAGGTTGTGACCGTCTTCGTTCGGAACCGCGATCAACAGCGGGGACACTCGCGCAAGGGCCGCTTTCGCCAGCAACTCAAGCGCCAACGATGCCCACAGCGCTCGTTCGTCGAAGTCGCGCGGTTCGTCGTCGTCCAGCGCATGGTTGATGAACAACTTGGCCTTGATCCAGAGAGCATCAGGGTTCCACGGAGCTGTCATTCGCCTCTCCCAAATCTGAACGCGACCCGGCGCAGGACACGATCTTCGTCATCCGGTGACACCTGGGCACGAGCATGCAAGGTGATCCGGTTGTCGATCAGAAGCACCTCCCGATTTGAATCCCATGTGTGGGCATGGGCGTCATTCAGCACTTCCTCGAAGAAGGCCGCGACTCGCCGTGCTCGTTGGTCGCAGGGCTTCATACATCCAGGGTCGTACCGGATTTGGCCGTGGCTCGCGGCGACTGCGTGGATCATCCGGCGGCCGGACGACATCAGGAACACGCCGTGCCGCAGTGCGGACCAGGGAACTGCCCGACTGAGTCGCGCTGTGGTGTTGGCGGCTGTCCAGAGGCGGGTGGCAGTCCGGTTGGGTGTTTGGGCCTGGAGTGCCACGATCTCCGGGGGCAGAGGTAGATGCGCCCCGTCGGTGTGGAGTGGCTGAGCTCCCAGTCCGTACTGGACGCTGAGCGACCTGGGGTGCGCCTTGCGCGCTGGCACGGGGTACAGCTCGGACACGGGCTCGTCGCCGAGTCGGGCAGGAACCTCGTGCCAACCCAGCGAGCGCGCAACCTGCCTCAGTTCCTGCAGGTCTGCCCTCGCTGTGACCCATCCATTCACCGCGGCCTCGGCAGCCAACTCATTCAGCGCCAGGCTCATCCCCTTGCCCTGACTTTCGGGGGTATCGGAAGATGGTCGAGGGAGGTCAGTTCGACGTATGAGGTGGAGAGGACCCGTTTTCGTTCGTCTGTACTCCCATCGGTGGTCTTCCCGCCGAATGCACGATCGGCGATGGTGTCGAGGAGTCGTGGGCCTCGCGGAGCGCGTCCGGTATATCCGAATACTGGTAGTGCTGCTTCAACATCACGCCGTTCTACTCGGCCCTTGCGTCGATGGACAACCAGGCGTTGGTCAGCTTGCCATGCGGCCTCCTCACTTCGAGGAAATGAGAAGGCCGCTCATCTCGGCTACGTGGTCACGAGCTGCATCAACTCCGTGTAGTCCGTGACGACGTTGTATGTGATGTCCTGCCCGTTCTTCTTGTTGAGTGAGTTGAAGAACTCGCGGGCGCACTTGATCTTGGCCTCCTCGATCCCTTTGAGCTGGAGGGTTGAGAGGGATCCCTTGGTCTCGGCGACGAAGTACACGTGCTTGACGCTGCCTTCGGTAAAGGCGATCGCCCAGTCGGGGTTGTAGTCGCCCACCGGGGTGGGGATGAAGAATCCCCGTGGCAGCTTCGCATAGACCGCGACCTCACTGCTGGTATCGAGCTCGGTGACGAAGTCGCGTTCGATCTTGGAGTCCGTGATGACGTACTCGTAAACGTGCTTCTTCAGCTTTTCGCCGGCACGGGCGAAATCCTGCTTGGTCTGATTCTCGGTGAAGATCGCCGAGTCGAACCGGTCTTCCAGGGCGTCGTAGGTCAGGTGGTCGACGATCGCAGTGGCCTTCTGCTCGTTGATCAACCGGGCAGTCTCGGTGATGAACTGCTCCGGGTTGAGCCGGAACTTCGCGAACGTTGCTGGGGTGATCCCTCTGAGGATGGCTGCCACGGTGCGGCGGGTGAGCTTCGTCTTCTCTGTGATCTCACCGAGAAGGTCGTACTTCACCTGTGAGCCGGCTGTCGCGGTCTCGACTTCGGTGCGTGTGTCCGAGACCGTGAACCCGGTACCTTTGGCCAGGTCGTCGGCCTCGAGGGCGCCGCGTTGTGCACCTTCGTGGATGACGTACTGCATCGCGGCGACGTTGAGGTGCGTGTCGAGCGACTGGATGCACTTGCGTATCAGCTCATTCGAGTCGAACTCGACCTGATAGACGGCCTTGTGATTGATCCGGTTCCAGAGTGCCTGGAATTCTTTTCTGGCGAAGTTGGCCTCGTTGAGGGGAATCTTCTTCGGCTTGCGGTCGTCGGCCGGGACTGGGACGTCGAGGTAGAGCATGTCCACGAGTGGCCAAACGGAGTCGATGACAGGCTGGAGCGCCTTAGAGGTCGGCGGCGCGAGGGCGCCGGCAGCCTTGTCGTCCTTGTACTTGGTGGTGACGAGTCCGTCTTCGTCGACGTAGCCGTTCTGCACCAGATGGAAGTAGATCGTGGTGGCGAGCTTCTCCTCCACCACGGACTCACCCGACTGGGTCAGGATCGTCTTGCCGGTGAAGAACGACACGCTCGCCTTGCGGGGACGGACAGTAAGCGATTCGGCGATCTCCTTCTGAAGCCCGGTGACGAAGTCCGTGTAGGACTCGTCGGTGACGACGGTGAGTTCGTTGATGTCGTGCACGGTGACCGGGTTGTCCATTCGCTCGCCGTGCTGGTCGACCGCCAGGCGCAGTCCGCGGCCGATCTCCTGACGGCGCGAGATCGTGTTGTCGCTCTTCTTGAGCATCCCCATCACGAACACGTTGGGGTTGTCCCAGCCTTCACGCAGTGCGGAGTGGGAGAAGATGAACCGAACCGGCTCGTCGAACGACAGCAGGCGTTCCTTCTTCTTCAGAATCAGGTCGTAGGCGACGGTGTCGGTGGACTGACCCTTGTCGTCGCCCCGGCCGCTGACCTTGCCGTCGATCTGACGCTTGGTCTTCTTGTCGATGGAGAAGTAGCCCTCGTGCACCGCGCGGACGTCGTCACGCCGCAGATATACCTGGTGTGCGGCGGTAGATTCGTCGAGTGCGAGTTCGCCGAGTACCTCGTCGCGGATTGTCTCGTACTCTTCCTCGAACCAGCGTGCGTAGTCGCCGAGGGTGTCCTCGCGGTCGTAGTTGCGATACTTCGCGACTTCGTCGATGAAGAACAGCGAGAGCACCTTGATGCCCCGGCCGAACAGCTCGCGCTCTTTGTCGAAGTGCGCGCGGACAACCTCACGAATCTGGATGCGCCGCTTCGCTTCCTCGGTCACGTCCTGGGTGACCTGGCCGGCCATGACGATATCGCTGTTGCTCAGTTCGATGACGTCACGGTTCGCGTCGATGTCGGTGATGAACAGACCCTTGTAGGCCTCGATACCGTTGGAGAGGTCGTGCAGGTTGGCGCCGACATCGATGCGCCTGATCTGACGTGTGATCGGTCCCCCCTTGGTCTGCACCTCCAGCTCGACGCGCGCACGAGGCTTGGCTCCCTTGGCGATCTCGATCGCATCGAGATACAGGTACGCGGTCGAGCCGGCCAACCCCTTGACGGTGATTCCACGGACCGCGATCTTCTTGACCAACTTCTGGTTGTACGCGTCCACGGCATCGAGCCGATGCACTTTCGTGTGCTCGACCTTGTGAGTGGCCGAATAGCGCAGCATCATCAGCGCGTTGAACCGTGAGAGCGCCTCCAACGACTTTGCGGCACCGACCTTCTGCGGCTCGTCGATGATGACGATTGGACGGTTTGCGCTGATCACATCGATGGGCCGGCGGGACTGGAAGTCGTCGAGCACGTCGTAGATGCGGCGGTTGTCCTTGCCGGTGGCGTTGAACGCCTGGATGTTGATGATCATCACCTGCACGCCGGCATCGGAGCTGAATCGCTCGATCTCGTGCAGCTGCGCCGAGTTGTAGATGAACGAGCGCGGCTTTGTACCGTAGATCTGCTGGAAGTGGTCGGCGGTCACGTCGAACGACTTCTGCACGCCCTCGCGGATCGCAATCGACGGCACGACGATGATGTACTTCGACCAGCCGTACCGCTTGTGCAGCTCCATGATCGTCTTGATGTAGACGTAGGTCTTACCGGTACCGGTCTCCATCTCGACATCGAGATTCGGCACCCCCGGCGCGGCCTTGCTGTCCGCCACCTTGGCTGACAGCGGAAGGTTCCGGAATCGCTGCACCTTGTGCACGCTCTCCAGCAGCTGGGCGCCGCTGAGGGCGATCTCGGCGTTGCGGAGACCGGAATCCGGTGCCGAGTTCGCCTCGAACAGTGAGGGATTCGAGACCGGATTCGCCTTGCCGGGGTCGATTCGGTAGGAGATGCCGTCGTGCTTGGGCTGCCCGGCGAACACCTCGACCACCGAGTCGACGGCGTCGGTCTGGTACTGCTGGACCTTGAACTGAAGCTTCATCCGATCAGATTGCCTTCACGTCCGTGGCCGGCGAGACCTCACGGAACACTTGCTCCGCGTTGATCCGGGCGTCGTCCGAGGAGAAACCGGAATCCCGGAACACTGCCCGCAGAGGCTCACGCTTGGCGATGACGCGAACAGCCTCGGCGCTGACCTCCGAGTCGAAGCACGCGATCAGCGCACCGTCCTCGACCACGAAGACCTCGTGCCCGTCGATCTGCTCGATAGCGATTTCCATGGTGAGTTCGAGGCCCCAGTCGAGCATCACTTGGAACAGCAGGTCTTCGCCCGATCGTCCCTGCTTCACACTGCCTTCCAGTTCCGACAGCGACAGCTGATCGGTTTCATCTGGCGAACGCAGCACATCGGTCATGTTGGTCGTGTCTACCCTCAGCGCACGGAATCCGACGTCGTAACCATTAGCAGCCAGGCCGGCGTCCTCGATAGTCTTCTTTCCGGCGCGTCGAACACGTTCCCGGCTCAAGTCAGCAATCGTTCGGTAGCCAGCCTGGCCAGCTGGCGATGTTTCAGGTAACTCCTCATCGAGCTGAATCAAAATGAACTGGCGCTGTTTCCCGTCGGCAGCAGACGTCTCAAGTACTGCCTGCGCGGTCGTCCCGGAACCCGAGAAGAGATCAACAACCACTCCGCCATCTGGAGCGCCGAGGAGACAGATCTCTCGCATGAGGGCCACCGGCTTCGGGTAGCTCATGAAATCGCCTTCTAGTAAGGCCTTTGTCTCCTGCGTGCCGTTTTGATTATCGAAGCCCTTGGCGTCCCAGACGGTCTTGAACTTCCGTTGCCGCTCCGCCCCTTCACGAAAGAGCGCGTCCTTTACAAAGATGTCGAACTCGTTTCGTCGCTCGATCCACCTGGCAACCAAGAGGTGCGTCATCTTTGAGCATCGATCCTTGCCCCACGCCCATCGACCATCAGTTCCATCGGCCTTTCGTGGAAGAACCTGTGACCAACCCGTTTGCGGCTCAAGCGAGATCGTCTCACCGTCTGGCGAGACAAAGAATGGAAAGTACATCTCCGGTCGATCACTCCGCTTGGATGCGGTACCTCGCTGGCGAAGGCCAAGTAGTCGGTACGGTCCTAGCTCTGGATCGTTCATCTTGAACTCGCCACGTTGTTCGTCCTCAAGCGGACGACCCCCGACGACTGCCGCTGAGCGGTCGCGCGCGTATACCAACAACGTGTCGTGGACTCCAGCAAGGAAGGAATCCGACTGCCGGCCTCGGGGACTAGCTACAACGATTGCCTCGGCGACGAAGTTGCGCTCCCCGAAGATTTCATCACAGATCTTTCGCAGATTATGCGTCTCGTGGCTATCGATGCTCGCGACAAAGAGTCCATCGGGGCTCAGTAGGGCACGCGCCAACTTCAGACGCGGATACACCATGCTTAGCCAGTCGGAATGAAAACGGCCGTTGGATTCGAGGTTTGCCACGAGTCGAACACCCTCTGCATCGAGTTGGCTGGACCTGAGCAGGTACTCCGACGTCGACTCGGCGAAGTCGTCCGCGTAGACGAAGTCGTTGCCCGTGTTGTATGGCGGGTCGATATAGATCAGCTTGACCTTGCCCAGGTAGGACTCCTGGAGCAGCTTCAGTGCGTCGAGGTTGTCGCCCTCGATGAACAGGTTCTTGGTGGTGTCGAAGTCGACGGATTCCTCGCGGACGGGTCGGAGGGTCTTGGCGATGGGAGCATTGGCGACGAATGCGGCGGCGCGTTTGCCGGGCCAGTCGAGCTGGTAACGCTCCTGCTGCCCCTCGACGACGTGGTCGCTCAACTCCTGACGCAGCAGGTCGAAGTCGATTGCCCGCTTCGGGTTACCCGCGGCGTCGAGGGTCTCGGTGACGACTCCGGGGAACAGTGCGGCGAGCTTGTCGATGTTGCCGTCGGTCAGGTCGGGGGAGGTCATGCGCAGTTTCTCCACTGGTCAGTTCTGCCTCTTCATCTCAATGAGTCCAATGTTGCTTGCTTTGTCTTCAAGGTCCGCCGCAGCTCGATCTTGCGGTTGAGTTGCGGCTCTGTGCGGAGCTTGCGCTCCAGTGCCGCGATCTCGCGTTCGAGCTTGCGCACCGTCTCCAGTCTGGCTGCGACCTCTGACACGTTTTCACCCGGTCGCGCCGCCACCGGTGTCAGCGGGTCGAGTAGGGCGGTGTACAGCGCGGGCAAGGCGATCGCGGTGGGCAGCGGTTGCCGACGCGTATTGGCGGGCAGCCAGCCGGTCGAGTAGTAGGCGCTCAGTCGTGGCGCGCCGGAGCTGAGTTGCTTGTGCGCTGCCGCCATCCGAACAAGCTCGACATCGCCCTGGCTGCGGCTGATCTCGAAGACGATCGGGGACGGGATGGCCTTGTCGATCGCGTTCAACACCGGATCGGAGACGTCGGCGCCTTTTGCCTCGATTCGGAACACCTGGATCTCCGGGACGGCGTCAGTACCAGGCAGGTGGATGGTGGCCTCGGCGAGTTTGTACGCCCAGGTGATACGCCTCACCTCGGAGACGAATTTCTCTCGCACCGCGGTCTGGACGTTGCCGTGCTCGTAGACCTTCTCCTTCGACACCCGGGCACCGAACTCGGCTGTTGCCGGCCACCGATACAGCAGATCACTCATCGGCCGCTGCGGTGGGGTCGACGACGGCGATGAACGCGATGAGTTCGAAGTCGTCGAGGCCGGCGATGGTCTGGGTGAGGGCGGTGGTGCCACCGCCGGTGAACAGGCTGTCGATGTCGCGTTCCTCGGTGACCTCGATCATTGAGTGGATCGCGTCGGTGAGCAGTTCGGAGTACCGGCCCATGTTCACGCCCTCGCCGGTGGCCGCGTTGAAGATGCGGACGACGTCGGTGACGGGCTGGTCGTGGGGACGGCAGCCCGAACGGATGAGGTCGAGCAGGTGCTTGGCCTCGGTGTGGTCGGCGATCACCTCGCCGTCGTCGTCGAGGTAGACGAGGTAGTGCGGGTGAAGCCGGTTGCCGCGGTTGATGTTCTCGTCGGCGTTCACGTTCCGCAGCGCGAAGATCACACCGGGCTTGAGTCCCTTGGCAGTGTCCGCAGGGACGACCGCGTGCAGGCCCTTCGGTGCGGCTGCGAGGTCACCGTACTCCTTGACGTAGCCGAGCAGGTCCATGCGGAAGTCGTTGAGCCCCAGGTCGGTGATCGAGACACCGGTGCGGACGTCTTCGAGTTCGATGACCTCGTCCTGCAGCCTGCGGAGCTGCTGCTTGCGGAACGCGGCGTCGGAGTCTTCGAGGGTGAGGACGTTGTCGTCGGCGGTGCCGGCGAGGTCGGCGATCACCATCCGGTTCTCCACCCGCTCCTTGAGGTTGATGTACTCGTCGAGGGAGATGTCGGGCCAGAAGTTCACCAGCTGAATCCGGGAGTTCGTCGAGCCGATCCGGTCGATGCGGCCGAACCGTTGGACGATCCGCACCGGGTTCCAGTGGATGTCGTAGTTGATCAGGTAGTCGCAGTCCTGCAGGTTCTGGCCCTCGCTGATCACGTCGGTGCCGATCAGCACGTCGAGATCGCGGGTCTCCTTCGGCATGATCAGGTGCCGTTGCTTCGAGCGTGGCGAGAACATCGACATGATCTGCTGGAAGTCGAATCCGGTGCCCAGGGTCGTCTTCGCGCCGTGGCCGCTTCCGGTGATCATGGCCGTTTCCAGGCCCGCGGCGGTGAGGGCCGGCGCAAGTTCGCGATAGAGGTAGTTCGCGGTGTCGGCGAACGCGGAGAACACCAGCACCTTACGGTTACCCGGGTTGATCGGCTGCGCGGCCTTGTCCTCGATGATCCGCGTGAGGGCCTGGAGTTTGAGGTCGCGGTCCGAGGTGACCTTGCGCATCTCGCCGAGGAGCAGGCCGAGGGTTTCGTGGTCGTTCCACAGGTCGCGTCGCCAGGAGTCGAGGTCGATGTCGTCGAGGTCGATCCTGATCTTGTCGCCGAAGGTGAGTGCCTCGACGTTCGCGTCGTCCTCGTCGTCCACGTCGAGGTCCAAGCCCGACACATCGGTGCCGAGGTCGACGGTGGCTCCGTTGTGGGAGTCGATCAGGCCGAGGGTGCGATCGACGGTGGCCTCGATCTTCGCCAGGGTCAGCCGGAACGCGTCGACCGAGCTCTCCAGACGTTTGAGGAGGTTGACGGTCATGAGCTTCTTGAGGCCCTGCTCGCGGCCCTGCTGACCGAGGTTGGATCGTGCGTTGCCCGCGGTGACGTTGTAGAGGTCCTCGTACTTGCCGATCCGGCTCGGGAACACGTACGCGAGCGGGGTGTAGACAGCCAGGGTGAGTGCCTGGAGCTGCTCGAAGATGTCGTTGAAGCCGGGCACGTCGGGGAGGTCGGTGAGCGGTTCACGGACCGATCGGGGAGGGAGCCGGTCGGGGAACGCGCCGATCTCGGTGGTGTCGTAGAACGCCTGAATGTGCTTGCGGGAGCGGGCGATCGTGACCGCGTCGAGCAGTTCGAAGAAGTCGAAGTCGAGCATCTGGAGGATGCGATCGGAGGTGCGATCGTCCGGGTCGAGCTTGGACCACTCGTTGAAGACGGTCTGCGCGTCCTTGAAGACCTTCTCCACCGTGCTCGACAGGTTCAGGTGCCGGGACAGAGTCTCCGACTCACCCTCGTACGCGAGCTGAAGCTGGTTCCTCAGGTCGTTGAAACGGTTGTTGACCGGCGTCGCCGACAGCATCAGCACCTTGGTCTTCACGCCCTCGCGGATGACCTTCCGCATCAGGCGCTGGTAGCGGGACTCCTTCTCCTCGGCGTAGTCGGCGTTGCGGAAGTTGTGGGACTCGTCGATGACGACCAGGTCGTAGTTGCCCCAGTTGATCCGATCGAGCCGCAGTCCCAGCGATTCCCCTCGGGTGCGGGACAGGTCGGTGTGGGCGAGCACGTCGTAATTGAACCGGTCGCCGGCGAAGATGTTGGTGGTCAGGTTCGCGTTGTAGTTCGTCCAGTTCTCCGCGAGCTTCTTCGGGCAGAGCACGAGTACCGACTTGTTGCGCAACTCGTAGTACTTGATCACCGCCAACGCGGTGAACGTCTTACCGAGGCCTACGCTGTCGGCGAGGATGCAGCCGTTGTAGGTCTCGAGCTTGTTGATGATCCCCGTCGCGGCGTCCCGCTGGAAGTTGTAGAGGCTCTGCCAGACGGTGGTGTCCTGGTAGCCGGTGCGGTCGTTCGGCAGGACGTCCTCGTTGATGTCGTCGAGGAACTCAGCGAACAAGGTGTGCAGGATCAGGAAGTAGATGCGGGCCGGGGAGTTCTCGGCGTACACACTGGCGATGTGGTCGTGGACCGCCTGCGTGACGTCGTCGAGCTGGTCCGGGTTGTTCCAGATCTGGTCGAAGATGGCGAGGAACTGCCGTGTCTCGGTGGCGCCCTCGGACTTGGTGACCATGTTCGAGACCGCCGGCCCCCGCTCGTAGCCGAGGTCGGTGGTCGTGAATCCCTGGATCGGGAAGTAGACGGCCGTCTCGTCGATCGCGGCGAGCGGCTGCATCGGGCTCCCGGTGGCGTTCGACCGGAACGTCACCTTCCTACGCACCCAGTCGGCGCACTCCCTCGCGATCGCGCGTTGGGTCAGCTGGTTGCGCAGCCTGATCTCAAACTCGGAGCCGTACAGGCTCGACTCGGCGTGCCCGCCGGGGATGAAGAACTCGCGGCGCTCCTTGCGGAGCCTGTCGGTCACCTTCTCTGTCACGAAGGAAGGGGAGGTGAAGATGAACTCCAGCTCGGAGACCTGCTCCAACTCTTTGCGCAGGGCCTCGAACGCGAAGATCGAAAAGGTCGACGCAGCGATGCGTACCTTCGACCCCGCGGTGATCTCGGACTTGAGGTCGTCCCCGAGCCGGTCGTTGACATTGTCGATGATCCGCACGTCAGCCCTCCACCGTGTCGTGGTCTGCTGCGGCCCCGCCTCGGACCCAGTCGTCGACCTCGCTGGCCTGAAACTTCCACAGCCTGCCGATCTTGTGGGCGGGCATGCCCTTCTCGGCGATCCAGGTGTAGACGGTGTCCTTGGTGACGCCGAGGTGGGCGGCGATGTCGTCAGCGGACAGCCAAGGCTCCGTCACTTTTGCCCCTCCGAATCGCCGACCGACCGATCGTGTATCAGCCTCTCGGAACTTTACAGGTTTAGTCCGGATTTAACCCGGTTAGGACGGCTTCATCCGAAGGTGGGCGGCTTCAGACGGGAGCGTCGCACGATCAGGTGGCAGCATTGACCCGCCTACCAGTTGGGTTTCGGTCCACAGGCTGAGTGGGTGGGCGTGGCCAACGTGGCAACAATGGCGCGGCGTGTTCTTATAGTTGACCTCCCCGGCCTGGTCCGATCGGTATGACTCGTCCGGAATGCTGACCTTCTCGGAGCTGATCGTTTTCCAGCGCCAGCACCTGAATGATCCGCTCGAGTTGGTGGATGGTTTCCTGCAGTGCAGTCACGTCTGAAGTGAGTTCTTCGATGCGACGCTGGGCATCGTCGCGCTCGTCGCGAAGTGCCACCAGAGCGGGTGGGGTGTCGGTATTCGCGACCCGTGCCCGGAACTCCGCCTGCAGGTCGGTATGGCGGTGCGTGAGCAGCCAGCGTTTGACGCGGGCCTCCTCGGCAAGCGCTTTGATGGTGAGTTTGCCGTCAGAGTAGAGCGGGTCTCCTGCGATGAGGCGATCCATCGCGTCGCGGATTGCCCGCCGCACATCGTCGTCGGTGTACGTCGTCATCGGTGTCCCTCGGGGTTCCGGTGGTGGTCGATGATCCGTTGAAGGTTGCCGATGCGTTGTTCCAGACGCGCTTTCATCGGTAGCGGGATGACCGGACTCGCGATCTCCTCACGGAGTCGCTCGACGGCGGCTTCGGCGTCGGCGATGTTGCGGTCGGTGCGGGCGATGTTGCCGCAGCTCGGTTGGCAGTTGGTGATGTCCGGTGACGCGTCGAGGCGCGCTGTTGTGGCCCGGTCGGGGTGGCACAATGCCTTCGACTGGTCGTAGCAACAGGTGACGAACTGCTCGCTGTTGTCGTAGATCCGCAGGCGGGGGTTCGCGTGCAGCGCTGCGGCTTGGCGGCCGGTCAGATACCGGCCACCAAACTGCTGATGGTAGAGGTGGACACCGTCCCGGTACCTCGGGGCGGCCGGACCGGTGACCGTCTCACCGTCGTCCAGGCGTGTGTGGGCGGCTTCGAGGTACTCGGCGGCGGCCAGGGCTTCCTCCATGGGGAACACGTCTCGCAGTCCGCTGGAGGCGCGGGAGCCGTAGCCGTCGGTGGTATGTCCTCGCAGGTGCCCGTACTGGATTCCCAGCGCGATACGTCCGCCAGGACGGCGGTAGATGAACCAGGCGAGGGTGCGGCGGAATCGCTTGAGAACCACCGGACCGTCGGGGTCGGCCGGGATGGACTCGTGCGCACGGCCGAACTCATCGGCCTTGGCGTTGCACCAGGCGATCAGGTCCGCTGTACGGTCGCGGATCATCCGCGGGTGCACCGCTTTGTCTCGTTCGGCGTGGCCGGTGAACGGGGTGTACGCGTGGAGTGGGAACAGCAGTTGGCTGTCCGGGTACATCGCTTCCATCACCGAAACAGCCTTGGCAACGGGCGCAATCGCCTGCCAGGGCTGGTCACGTTGTGTCCCGGCCGGGATCGTGTTCCCGTTCTCGTCGAGTGCATCCTTGAACACCCGGCCGTAGATCAGATACCGGGTTTGCCCCGTGCTCTCGTCGGTGATCGTTCGGCAGCAGCCGTGTTGCAGCGCCCGACACTCCTCGCCGCGCATCCCGGTCAGGTAGGCCACCACGATGAAGGCCGCGGTCGCGAGCAGGTGGGAGAGCTCGTCGACCTCGTAGAAGTTGACTCCTCGCGTCCATGGCTGGGTGTCGATCCTCCCGGTGATCGCGACCGGAAGCACGGCGTCGTCCGTGAGGTCGAGGCCGGCGAGCAGCGACGACCCGCCGGACTCTGAAACCTGCGCGGCGGTCAGGCCGAGCTGCCACCCGATGAACTGCAGGGCGATGCAGCGCCGCTGTGGGCGGTTGGCCGGATAGAACCCCGGCACCGTTCCGGACGTCGCCCGTTGCTGCCGTGCGTAGTCCTTGAACCGTTCCCGGGAGGACAGACCCTCCAGGAGGGGTGGGGTCTGTGGCGTCGACTTCGCGTGTCGTGCCGCGAGGATGTCGTCGCTGAAGTCGGTGCAGAACCGAATCGCCCAGACGAGCAGGGCCGACATCGTCTGCGGGTGGATCGGCGGGGTGCGGTTCTCCGCGGACCATTTCGCGTCACCGAGCACATCCGCTCGAACAAGCGTGTCCTCCCAGTAGGGCCGGACCAGGGTGTCGCTGTCGGGCAGGTACGGCCCGTACAGCCAGCACCGGGTGATCGCGAAGAGCCTATTGGCCTGGCTTTCCCGGCTGATGCCGATACCGGCGATCTCGGAGCAGTACCGTCGGAACACTTCGTCGGTGACATCGCTGAACTGGTGGATCCCTTGCCCAGCAAGCCATTCCATCCACAGCCGCAGAAAGCCCGCGTAGGCGAGGATGGAGCCGACGGACAGTCGGGACCGTGTCGCGGTCGGTCTCTCCAAGTCCTCCATTGGAGTGGGGATGTTCAGGCAGAGCCAGACGAGCCGCTTCGCCGCCGCACGGAAACACGGGGGGAAGGTGTCGAAGTTGACGGACTGGGAGCCCGTGACGGTGGGTTTGTGCAGCAGTGCCCCCAGGTCCCAGCGACTGTCCCCGATCCGTGACAGCGGCTGCGTGTACGAGGGCGAGACTCGGGTCTTGTCGAGGACGATCGGGTCGGAATCGACCATGGCCACCACAGTGGATGGTGTCGAGACCGAGGCGGTGTACGCGCTCATCCGTCGAGCCCCCTGCTCAGAAGCCTGCCGACGACGTCACGATCCTCGTCGCCGGCAGCTCCACGTGCCTGAGCGATTTCGGCGGTCGTTGCGTTCGTCGCGACAACCGTGCGCAGACGGGCGTGGTGCTCGGCGAAGTCCCGATCCCATCGCGATGGGGTCACCACGGTGGCGACGTCGTCGAGCGCATCGAGCAGGACGACCAGCCGGGGCAGGTGCCGAGGTGTGATCACGGCATTGCCGCACCCGAAACACGCGAAGAACGATGCCGGGCACGGCTGGCCGGGCTCGTCGGCGTACGGGCTCCCGAAGAAGTCCACGCAGGCCGCGGTCGGCGTATCGAGACGTCCGGCCAGAAGCAGCTTGAGCACCTGAACCGACACGCCCAGCACCGCGGCCGCACTGTCCGGGTCCTTCCTCACCAATTCGACCTCACGTCTGTCCATCGCGCGGACGTGGACCGACGCGTGTGCGTGCGCGACAGCCTCGTTCAGTCCGTCGACGATCGTCGCCGACGATGCCTGTGCAGTCTGTGGATCCGGCCGGCGGTAGATGTCCTCACTGTCGGTCTCGGTGTTCTGCCGTGCGGTGTGGTTCAAGACCTGCTCGGTCAACCGGAGCCGCCGGAAGCTCCACTGCGGACCGCCCCCGGTCGGCGCCTCCTGCCCGGCTCGGCCGGCACCGAGGCAGGCTCTCGCCCACTCGGTTCGGAAGGTGCCGCGTGAGCCGAGATTCTTGTGTCGGTGCGCAACCAGCAGCTTGCTAGTCGGTTGGCCCATCGCGTCCAGAGCGTCGCGGCACGGCTGTGTCAGCGTCACCGCGCGTTCCCACAGCTTTCCGGCCTCCCCGGCCAGGATCTCGTCCGAGTGCCGTTTGGTGCCTCGCCGCGGCTTGTCCACTCCCACAGTGTGAACGGGCTCCTCAACGCCGGGGTCCGATGCCCTGAACGAGTCGACGGTCAGGTTGTTCATCACCGACAGGTTGAATCCTCGCTCGCATACGAGCAAGACCATCAGGCAGAGCACCTCATCGATACTCGGGAACAACGCCTGCGCGGGGTTGGTGACACCGCGCAGGTCGAAGCAGCCCTTCCGGCTCACCGCCCAAGCCAGGTACTGCGACGGCATCGTCCCCGTGCGGGCGAGATGGGACAGCAGGGAACCGATCGTCCACCGCGTGCCCTGGACCTGGAACGACTGGGCGTCGGCAGGCTCGTCGCCGTCGAGATACCGCTGCAGGACTGCGGTGTTCGCCTCGATACGGCGCAGGGCCTGGTTCACCCGCCGGTTCGCTGCGTTGCGGATCGCCGTGAACTCTTCGCGGGTGTAGGCGTCGTTCGCGGGCAGTCGTTTACGTGGCTTGACAGCCTTCGCGCGCATCGCACGCCGAGTCGAATGCGGCAGGCTCGTCGCTTCCGACAACAACGCCCGCATCATCGTCACCTGCCCAGGCCAGCGGGTGCCCTGGTCCTTCTCCGCCCGCCACGCCCACCACACTTCGGCGTCGAGGTCGGTCAGGGAACCGACGTGCGGATGGCGGTCGGTCAGGTAGCGGGCCAGGTGCTTTACCGCGCCGGCTGCCGACTCTGCCGTCGAGATGGACTGCCATCGGCCTCCCGGTGCGACACCGCTGGCGAACGCACGCACCAGGTCATCGAGAAGAGCTGGTGCTGCCGATACTTCACTGAAATCGAAGACCTTGCCGCGGCCGTCGGGGTCGACGAAGTTCACTTGCCGTACCGAGTCGTCGACCAGGGTCGGCCGGACGTATTTGGTGGGCGGCAGCGCTGCCGACGTCGACGGGCTCATCGCGGCTCCTCGCTGTCCTGGATGCGGGGAGAGAGTTGCGCGACTCGTGCGACGAGGTCACCGATCAGCGAGTCGTCGGCAGGGTCGGAGTTGAGGAACAACTCGACCTGTAGTCCCGATACCGGTTCGAGGTAACAGTCCCGGGTCGTCGCGAGGTTCGCGTGCCCGAGCATGGTCTGCACGAGCACCCACGGGTCACCGAACAGGTGGCGGAACTCGCGGCGTTCCTCCGCGGTGATCCCCATCCGCCTGTCGTGGGCGTAGATGAGTGCAACCAGCATCCGCAGCGCGAACGAGTGTCGAAGCATGTGTGGGTGGCATCGGATATCGACGCCGAGCCCATGGCAGCGCGCGTTGGCCGTCGAGAACACCGCTTCCCAGGTGAGGTACGGCAGTGGAAGACCGGCCTCGGACAGCCACAGCATCCACGGCTCGAGCCCGATCTCGCCCTCGACGAAGAAGTCCAGTCGATCCTTCCAATCGAGGTTGTCCAGCGGCGCGGTGCCCTGCCGGCCGCTGCCATCGCGATAATGGACGATGCGACGGTTGTCGACCCGGTCCACGACCTTCATCGAGGTGATCGCGGCGTAGCGGCCTTCCCGCTGCGCCCGGCGGACAGCTTCGCGGCGGGTCGACTCCCGGTAATTGTCGATCATCTTCAAAGTGCGACCAGAGATCCAGAAGTCACGCCCTCGCCCACCCTTGGTCACCGATTCACCAACGCGGCCCCGGGCGTACTGCAGTTCCGAGTCGAACGAAGGCAGCTCGTCGAGCACGAGAGAACCACCCTCGCGAAGCCGTAATCCACTGGACCACAAGGTTTCTGCCAGTGAAAGGTTCCGGCCGTCGTTGCGGCCACGCCACCGCTCGTCACGCGTACCGTCCGCAAGGTATCCACCGAGTCCGACATCGCGCCACCGCATGTACGCACGCGGGGTCAACCACTTCACCCGGGCGGAGCGCACGCTCTTCGGCAGCAGCTCCGGACGCAGACTCGGCGGCCCCGTCGGCCTCCGATGGTCGACCATCGCCACCGGGGAACGACTCACCTTCCCCTGATGGTGCTGCCAGCCGTAGAACTTCGAGATCGCAGCGAGTTCCCGCGAGAACTTGGCCACGCTCACCCGCCGAGGATTGCGGTCGTCGCGCCTGCGCCAGAACTCGAAGTCGACGAGGTCGTCCCGCGTGGCGTCCCGCCAATCCAGCTCCTGGACGGCGAGGAACGACAGAAACACCTTGAGATCCATGGCGTACGAGACCTGGGAGTCGGCGGCCAGGCGTTTGAAGGTGTCGGAAGAGAAGTACAGCAGGACGTCGATATCCGGTTGGCCTGTCGGGGGAAGCAGGAAGGGCTGGTCGGGGCGGATCCCCACGGCAGCTTCGCGGGCATCGAGCGTGGGGGCGTACTCCGCCGCCACCGACGAGGTCAGCTGGCGGCGGCTAGGCCGCGCATAGGACATCCGCCACTCGTGCGTCCCTCTGCGCTGCTCCACAGCAACACACGATGCCACAACACGCCGACATTTTACGGAAGCGCTGGTAGTCCGTTCGGTAGACCTTTGTGGAGATGTGTTGCAGACCGCGGATTGAGTTCTATTATCAAAACCCGTGGAGGAGATACCGCATGTAGTGCTCGGTAAAGCGGTGAAGGCTCGGCGCACGCGCCAGGGGTGGACGCAAACTCAGGTCGCCGAGGCCGGTGGACCCTCGCACGCCACGTTGGTCAAGCTGGAGAACGGTAATCTCCCCAAGCTCACCCCAGCGGTGTTGGCGAAGCTCGACCAGGGGCTCAACTGGGCGCCCGGCAGCGCTGTGGCGATCATGTCGGGTGGTGAGCCGACCCCGTTGGAGACCTCGCGTCGGGCCGTGGTCGCCGGCCCGCAACATATTCCGTTGCCGGTCGAGGAACTGACAAATTTGATCAAACTGAGCAAGGTGGTCGACACCGGCCTGGCCGAAGCGGATGCGGATGCGCGCGCGGTCCGGCTTGCTCGACGGGCGATGCGGGATTTTCTTTCCCGCATTGTCGGGCGGTATGCTACTGAATTGCTCGAACGCAACGGCGGCCCTGATACTCAGCTACCGGCGATCATCGAGCTATCTTTCGGAGAACTCTTGGATCAGCCACTCGATCCGGATAACGCACTGGAGCGGGAAGAGCAGTTGTATCGGCGGTGGTTGTCCGGTCGACTCACCGCAACCGACGTCGAGACCGAGGATCGGTTCCGGGCGCGGTGGCAGCACAGTCAAGATGTCTGGGGGAGCGCGGGGGAAGGTCCGGCGCGGCGCCGAGCCTGATCTTACGACGGGAGAGGCCCGGTGCGGCGGGTGCCGCACCGGGCCTCTCCCGGGCGAGGAGCTTCGTCGAAGCTCAGCTCAGATCGAACCGGTCCAGGTTCATCACCTTGTCCCACGCCGCGACGAAGTCGGTCACGAACTTCTCGGCGGCACCGTCGGTGGCGTAGACCTCGGCCACCGCGCGTAGCTGCGAATTCGAGCCGAACAGGAGATCCACCCGGCTACCGGTCCAGCGGGGCCCGGAGCTGTCCCGCCCCTGGAACAGGTCGGCGTCGTCCGGGCTGGCGGTCCAACTCAGGTCCTGATCGAGCAGGTTGACGAAGAAGTCGTTGGTCAACGTGCCCGGCTTGTCGGTGAACACCCCGGCGGTCCCGCCGCCGTAGTTGGCGCCCAGCACCCGTAGCCCGCCGACCAGTACGGTCATCTCCGGTGCGGTGAGCCCGAGCAGGTTGGCCTTGTCCACCAGCAGGTACTCGGCCGGTAGTTGATTGCCCTTACCGAGATAGTTGCGGAAGCCGTCGGCGGTCGGCGCCAGGTACTCGAACGACTCGACGTCGGTGAGTTCCTGCGTCGCGTCGCCACGGCCGGGGGTGAACGGTACCTCGATCTCGTGCCCGGCGGCCTTTACCGCCTGCTCGACCGCCGCGACACCACCCAGCACCACCAGGTCGGCGAACGAGACCTGCTTGGCCCCGGCGTTGAACGCGGTCCGGACGTTCTCGAGCGCCCGGACCACCTGGGTCAACTCGTCCGGTTCGTTT
>JBFWVD010000087.1:0-18762 GCA_050246915.1 Acidimicrobiia bacterium
GCCGCCTCGGCCGAGAAGGAGCCCCTGGGCCGGGTCGCCCGAAGGTGCTCTATCGCATCGATGTCGACCGTCTGGCCGCCGAGGTCAAGACCGTGGCCCTCGACGACGCGTGACGAATGCGGGCGCACACGCCGGCAAGAGGGACGAGCGACCAGGGCCATATGAGTCCGTAGCGGCAAACCACCTGTTCGATGATGTCTGCTCCGGTTCGGTTGCAGATGTCCAGTGCCTCGCGAACGAGCAGCGGGATCAGAGGGTTGCTCGCGCCGCACAATTTCGTGGGCCGCGGCCTGAAGAACGAGTGCACGCGCGAGAAATATCGGGGTTCAGATGCGCCGGCTCGCGTCGGCGGCACGTCCAGCGTCGTCGCAGCGCGTGCGCAGTCGCCGTACGCGGGCGCGAGCTGCGCCAGCGCGACGTCGACCGGAAAGCTGACGCCGTGGCCCTGCACACGGCGAGGCGACCCGAAAAGGGCTCGAGCACCCTCAGCCAGCTCGCTTGCGACGTCGCGGGTGTCGGTCACGTCCGCTGCGTTGGCCAAGCACATCATTGCGGGTGTTACTCGAGATGTCGGGAACTGCCGCCGCGTGGGCTCGGGAGAGGCTGCGCAGGAGCACTTGGGCATTGCTGCGCTCGCCGGCTCCGGCGAGCCATCGCCAGCGCGCGCGGCACACGGCGACTGACGGGTTCGCTTGGTCAGCCGACCTGATGAGGTGGATCTGAGGCTGCCCCGGAAGCAGTGGGCGAGGGGGGACTTACTGACCGGTCACCGGGAGGTTGCCCGTGCTGAGTAGCACGCATGGGTCAACCTCCTCGACTGTCCAGCATGGCCGAGGCCAACCCTCAGATCAACCCGCGACGTCCTCAGACACAGCGCTGGAGGGCGCCCGATCTTCGATCGACATGAAGGACTCGAGTTGCAGCAACGTGAAGACGGAAGCCGGAGCTGCGCGTTGGCGACAACCCTGGGGATGATGCTCCTCGGCGACAAGGAGGCCAGTGGGAATGTCGATCATGCCGAGCGCGCCCCGGCGTCAACCGCGGTGGACGGCCTCGAGTGAAGGTCAGGAGCCCCGGTGCCGGGTCACGCCCGATGGGCGAAACGCGAGAATCCAACTCCACGGAGCGATCCTCGTGCGCCACCGCATCGACCCGATGCACGGACGGTGCTCGCTGCAGGATCGGTCACCTAGACCTCCAGACTCGGCAGCCCGTCGATGATGTCGAGCGTGCGCATCGCCACGGTGACGACGCGGCCGAGGAGGTCAAGGATGTAGGTAGCGTCGTTGTGCTCGATGGCCCATTCGTTGGGGTCATTGCGGATGCCCGACGCCTTGTCGGTACGGACTCTGTTCGATTCCATCACCCACCCGATCGCCGACCGTGACCCCAGCTCGTAGCCGTAAGCCCGCTCGGGGATGGCCCCGACGGTGATCCAGTCGTTGTAGATGATCCGGCTTCGGTCATCGACCTTGGTGCCGTTGGCGTCGAGTGGGTCGGCGACCTTCGGGTGCTTCATCTTGAGGACGCGGTAGGCATCGGCGTGCTCGGGATCGAAACCGGCGGTGTAGGTGAGGGCGAGCTCCGGCCAGGGCTCGACGCACTCGTACTCAGTGTGCAGGTGGGCTAGCTCTCGGCCAGCCTTCGAGAAGGCCCAGAAGTCCTCGGCCGTGGCCACCTGCGGGATACGAGGGAGCGACTTCTTAAGGTCCGCCGCGTAGGCCCTGCGGTAGTCGGGCGAGTGAAGGATCCCGTATACGTAGAAGAATACGTCGTCTTTCTCGATCGCTGCATCCAGTGCCCGGTATAGGGCGAGTGCGTGATCGGTGACGTTATGCTTCCAGCCTGAGGGCTCGGCGCCGTCGAAGAGATCGAGACGTACGTCGCTACCTGGCCGCTCAACGTGGAGTACCCGGCGAGGGAAGCAGACCGTGCCATCTGGCCAGAAGTGAAGATCGGGCTGGTGGGAAACGGCGAGCGTCGCGAAGGGTGCACGTGACCCTGGGGTTCCGGAGGTGATCGCCAGATTGTCGGTCTGTGGGTCGGGGAAGATGTGCGGTAACTGCCCGACCCTGGCGTTGAGTCGTCGGCCGGTCTCCACCCAGCGGAGATGGAAAGGACGATAGGTCGACACGTTGACGTGTCGATCGGCATCGCTATACCGGACGCCGCGTACGACATCGGCGAACGCGTTGCTGGTCCAACTGAAGCGGGTTGGGTCCTTGTCGACGTGGTCTGCCGCAGCCTTGGTGCGTTGAGCGAGCGAGCCGGTGATGGCAGCACCGCTTCCGGCATATGACTCCGCGGCGCTGTTGAACGCATCGATCATCCGGCTCACGTTGGAGTCGAGCGCCGATCTGCTGCTGTTGTAGTTCCACGCGTCGCGACCCGACGCCAACCCGAGGGACCGGCTCGCGAAGATCGACTGACCCGAGTCGTCGTGCAACGGCAGGTGCTTTGTGAATGATTCAGAGCGCTGGTTGATCCAGTCGCCCGACAGGTTCGGCGTGATGGATGACCAGGGAAGGTCGCTCAGGCGTGGCTGTACCCCGTCTCGAGCGGCCAGCGCGTCCTCGACGAGCTTGAGCTTGTCTTCGCGCGAAAGACTGTCACCGATGTCGAGGTAATGCACGCGAGCCCCGGCCGCTAGCGGGCCGGGCTCTCTGACCAAGATCATGATGGCAACGCCTGCCTGACTCCCCGACTCGAAAATCTTGCCGCCCTCTCGGCGCCAATCCCCTTCACGTTGGTTGCCGCGCAGGTTGACGACGTAGATGTGATGGAAGTCCGCGGCGAGGGCGAGCCTCACGCCGTCCAGCGAGCCGGAATCGACATAGCCGCTGTTCGTCACGAACGCGACGACGCCCCCGTCGGCCGAGGGAAGGAGTCTGTCAGTCGCCCAGCGAATCGCTCGGACGTACGAGTCGTAGAGCTTCCGTTTCAGCGTCGCTGTCGAGCGCGCCCCGTAGGTAGCGGCGATCGATGAATCGAGCCGTGGGTAGTTCAGGTTCGCGTTGTCGTCGTTCGCAGTGTCCTGGCCACCTGAATATGGCGGGTTACCAAAGATGACTCTGATGTCGAGGCCCCGCTGCCGCGTTGCCCGGGCGTTGTTGACGGGAAACACGTCCCAAGCGCCCGTGCCTTCGCCGGTCTCGCCGAGCTGAAACGTGTCCGTGAGGACGACACCAGGGAACGGCACATAGCCCGGGTCTGCTCCTGTCACGCCAGCGCTCACCTGACGGTATGTCGCCTCGATATTGACCGCGGCGATGTAGTAGGCGAGAAGCAGGATCTCGTTGGCGTGGAGCTCGTCAGTGAACTTACGCTCAAGGTCCTCGGGACGAACGAAGCCCGATTGGAGCAGTCGCGTGACGAAGGTGCCGGTACCGGTGAAGGGGTCGAGCACGTGCACACCCTTGTCGGAGAGGCTGGCGCCGTCGAAGTGTTCTACGAGCGCCGCCTGAGTCGCACGGATGATGAAATCGACGA
The DNA here is from genome assembly GCA_050246915.1 of Acidimicrobiia bacterium. Lineage (GTDB taxonomy): Bacteria > Actinomycetota > Acidimicrobiia > Acidimicrobiales > Ilumatobacteraceae > JBFWVD01. The sequence continues at coordinate 3,490 of JBFWVD010000087.1, forward strand.
TCTGAACCGGTGTGTAAACGATACCGAGCGACTCCGCGACCTTCGGGAAGGCCAGCTTGAAGAAGCGCCCGTAAAGGTCCTTGATGATCTTCTGGCGGGCTTCGCCGTCATCCGGATGGATCCCCTCGACCCGTCGACGGATCGACGCGAAGAAGTCCCCGAGCTGTCCGGTCTCGGTGTCGAGGTTGTGCTGGTCGAGGACGTCGACCATCGCCGACATGGCGACGGATACAGGGTTCGCCTCGGCGAACCGATCGTCACCGAAAAGTGCCTCGAAGATCGGTCGAGTAATGAGGTGCTGGGACACCATCGAGACGGCGTCGTCTCGTGAGATGCTGTTGTTGAGCGTGGCGCGAAGCTCGGCGAGGAACTCCTCGAACGCCTTCGCCGCGGCGTCGTGCCGATCGAGGATGGTTGTTATCCGCGTCTCGTGACGGGCCGCTATCGCGGCCACGTCGCGAGCCCAGTCCTCCCAGTAGGTGCGGGAACCGACCTTTTGGACGATCTTCGTGTAGATCGCGCCGGTCCACTCCTCGTACTCGAACAGGCGTCCTTGGGCCTCGGACCCATTCCCGGCGCCGATGATGTCGACGGGGATCACCTTGATCTTTTCGTTCGGGTCGGTGCCCGGCTTCGTCGAACCGAGGGCGATGCGGTTGATGTAGGCGTTGAAGCGCTCGTCGTGCGCGCGCAGCGCTTGGAGGACCTCCCACACGGCGTCGTAGTCGGCGTTCTTGTCGAGAGCAGTGGCGGGGTCGAGGCCTGCCGTGATGGCGATCGGCAGGATCACGTAGCCGAGTTGCTTGCCGGGCGGCTTGCGCATCACACGGCCGACCGCCTGGACGATATCGATCTTCGAGCGCCGTGGTGTGAGGAACATCACGGCATCGAGCGCAGGGACGTCGACGCCCTCGGTGAGGCACTTGGCGTTGGTGAGCACGCGGCACTCGCCGTCGGGAGGGGTCTCCTTCAGCCAGCGGATGTCGGCGCGACGGCTGCTGATCTTGGTGGTGCCATCCACGTGACGGGTGGGGACGGCCAGCCTCGCAATCTGCTCGCCGCCGGGACCGGCCTCACGCTGGTCGAAGTACGCTTCGGCCACCTGCTCGAACTGTTGGGCGAACCTCTCCGAGTCGGCGATCTTCGACCAGAACGCCACTGCCCGTTGCATGATCGGCTCGTGGCCGGTGAAGCCGGCACCGGCGGCGCCAGGCAGCTTGGCCAAGCCCGAGAGACAGCCGACAAAGCGGGCCACGTCCGGCAGACTCAATTCACCATTCGTCGAGAGCAGATCCTGGAAGGACTCGCTCACCGCCGCTTCGTCCACGGTGAGGATCAGCACCCGGTAGTCCGCGAGAAGCCCCTGCTCAACGGCCTCGCCGAAGCCCAGCCGGTGGAACTCTTCGCCAAAGAACTCTTGGTCGTCCATCGAGGCGAGGACGGCGTCGGCTTCCTTGGCCGCATCGGCGGCCAAAGGCTTGAACAGCCGTGGGGTCGCAGTCATATAGAGCCGCTTGGCCGCAGGGATGACGGCGTTGTCGTGTACCAGCGCGAACGTGCTGTCCTCGCCCTTGACGCTGGCCAGCCCCGCGGTGCGGTGCGCCTCGTCACACACCACGAGATCGAAGGTGTGACCGGTGGCGGCCTGCATGTCGGCCACCACCTGGATCGACTGGTAGGTGGAGAACACCACCGTCATCTCGTTGACGTCGAGCTTGTCGACACCAGCCCCGATGAGCGCCATGTGGTCGGTGGTGGGAGGCACGACGAGATCGTGCGGGGTGGCGTTCTCACCTTCGATTGGTTTGCCTGCGGTGGCGTCAGAGCAGACGGCGAAGGGTCGGATAGGCACAGTGCACTCCGCCGTCCATTCCTTGAGGGACTGCGCGACGAGTGCAATCGAGGGCGCAAGGAAGAGCACCGACTTGCCGGCGCCGGCATGCTCCTCGGCGATGCGCAACGCGGTGAACGTCTTGCCTGTGCCGCACGCCATAATCAGCTTGCCGCGGTCGCCCTTCTCGAAGCCGACCCGAATGGCGTCGACGGCCCTGACTTGGTGCGACCACAACTCCTTGCGAGCTGTCGGCTTGAGACCCGTCGGGTTCGTGACGTCGTACGACGACCAATCGACGGTCATGGCCTCGAGGTCGTCGATACCGATCCGCTCGACCGGAATTGCGTGGCCCTCGAGGGACTTCTCGGCATTGGCCGACCACAGGTCGGTGGTGGCCACAATGATGCGACGCGACCACTGCTTCTGGCCCGAGAGGGCGACGAAGGAGTCGATCTCCTCCTTCGTCAGCGTCGCCGTGGGCGCATAGCACTTGCACTGGATCGCGATCAGGCGGCCTTCCGAGTCACGCGCCACCAGATCCACGCCGATGTCGACGCCGCTCCGGCCCGGCCAGTCCATCCATCTCCACACCTCGGAGAACTGCTGCCGGAAGGTCCGATCGGTCTGGAAGGCATGGAGCATCAGCCGCTCGAACCGATCGCCCTTGTCGTGCTCGTCGGTGGCGATCGCTCTGATGTCGGCCAGCACCTGCTCGACCGCCGTCATCGATCACCTCCACACGACTCGGCCATAGGGCGAGTCTGGCATGGAGCCCAACGGCATCACCGGTTCACCGACGCCGCACGCTGCGTCTCGCTCCGTACGATGGTGGGCCTGTAGGGAGGAGGGCGACATGCGTCCGCGACCTTCGACCTATGAGACGCCCGTTGGCGGTGTGGAGCGGCCCGTGATCGGCTGCGCGTAGGGCGGCGACCGGTCCAGCGCGCTTGGCTAGGGCAAGGGCAAGGGCGGCCCGTCGAGGCGCCGCTCGACCTTGTCGAGTAGCCGCATCAGCAAGTCCCCCAGGTAGATGACTTCCGCCGCTTCGGCGGGATCGTCATAGCTGACCGTGCGATGACTCGCCGGGTTCTTGAACGCTCCGATCCCTCCCACGAACAAGCTCATCAGGGCGACCTGCTCGCCGCCGTCGGCTCCGGTGTCGGTCAGCGGACCGGCACTGCCGTCGGACTTCGCCGGAGCGAATGCCTCATGCATCAGTTTCGTGCCGAGCAACGAGTCCGGCTTGGCTGAGAGGGCTCGCACTCGCACTTCGACTTCCTTCATCGCCGCGAATGCGGCCGTCTCGAAGTCGCCACGCTCGAACACCGGCCGAACCTTTGGTTCGATGAGTCGGTGTAGACCGAACGGCATCAAGTCCTCGGTGACGATCTTAGTCGCAGCGAGTGGATCGGCGGCGAGGCTCCGTCCCCGTTCGGTGAGCCGTGACCATCCTGAATCCTGAGCGGGCATCGGGCCGATGAGACCGTGCGACACCATCCATGCCCAAGCATCGCTCATTCGTGCCAGGAGCGCGTCGACATCCGGCTCGCGGTTCTGCTCGAATGCGTGCTTCGCGCCGTTGAACGAGTTGTGGGCGCTGAGCGCGCCCGTGCTCGTGGCGAGTTGTGGTAGCCAGCGAAGGGCGATCTCGGCCGTCGTCAACGTTCTCAGCTCTGCCGGGTCGAGCGGCCCCGAGTAGCGCATGATGTTGACCGGTTGCACCAGCCCAGGCTATGGCTGTCGAGCGGTTGACGCGAGCGCCGGTTTGCTGACGTGTCGCGATCACCACCGTGATAGAGCGGCGAGCGTCGAGACTCGACGAGCCTCCCATCGACCAGGATGCGATTGTCCCGAGCCGCTATCTCCCGCGACGCCGGTCGACCGTCGAGCGCTCCGCTCGATCACCGGGTCGAATCCCGCGGCTAGGTTCGCCCCGGTGGCCAGCTATGTCGGCCCGATAAGCACGTGCGGTCACAGGATCATCACATGAGCAGTGCTTCAAGTTGCTCTCGGAGCAGCTGGTACTGCCACGGCGTTGCCGTGGTCTTGCGTTCCTCGACGAGGGTCGCCAAGTCATCGTCGCTAAGCGTGAGGATGAAGCCACGCCCGTCCTTTGCTGTGTCCTTACAGCGCTGCGCCCACAACTTCCGATCTTTGAATGCGCGACAGCAGATGATCCCGAGCTGCCCGCGTTGCGGGGAGAAGCGGCCTGCTATCTGGTCAAGCTCGGGGTTGGCGATCTCGGTGCCGTAGTTCTTGCACTCCACGAAGACGTAGGGCGCTGGCACCACCTTGTCGTTCGCCCAGGCGAAGAAGCCTTGCTGCGCCTCGTTCGTGAACGTGATGTCGATGCGCTTGCGGCCCTCGTGGATCGGGAACTCGCGCACAGGATTGACGAGGCTTGCGTAGAGGATGGCTGAGAGCAGCGCCTGTACCGCTCGGTGGTACGTGTCGGCGTCAGCCTTGCCTGAAGGTGTGGCGAGCATGGTCGCCAGGAGGCCATCCCAGTCCGGTGGCTCGATGTCGAGAATGTCCGCTAGCTCGTCATGACTCGGCGGCTGACGGCGAGTCGCCGACTGGCTGCGGTAGCGATCAAGCGCGTCAGGGTGCTTGGCGGTCACCTCGCGGGCGACCTTCTTGCTACGCCCGTACTTCGCCTTGACCGCCTTCTTGGTGACCCGCATCGTCCCGTTCTTGAGCACCTCGACCAACGAGCTCCCGGCTTGCAGTTCTTCCTCTTGCAGGATGGGCAGGATGTGATGGTCGATGTACTCGCCAGGATCGAAGGTTGGGCGACGGCGGACCAGGCACTTCGGCACCAGGATGAGCGGGCCAGTCCCGACCTTCGGGAGGTCGACGTAGCCGACCTCCCACTTCTGGAGGCTCGAGTTCCAGCAGCGCGCCGAGGCGACACCCTTCACGAGCGGGATGCCGTAGTAGGTGGCTGCGTCCTGCGTGAACTCGATCAATGGCGCGCGCACGATGTTGGTCGTGATGTCGGAGATGCGGTCGTGACCGATACCGTCGATGAAGAGGACCGTGTCCTCAAGGTCCTGCAAGAGCCCACTGGCGGCGGCGTCACTCTTGCTCAGCGCTTCCCACATGTCCTCGGCTAGCCCGCGGCCCATACCGCGACCGGCCGGCTTGCCTCTGCTGAGCCCGAGGTGCGTCTCGTTTGGCTCGCTGAGCGAGCCCAGTAGTTGCCGGGCCCCGGCATGATCGCCGGATTGGATGCGCGAGAGGACGGCGTCGAAGAAGCTCTGGAGGAGTGACACGCAGTGTTCCCCCCAGTCGCTCCGGAGAGCCCGAAAGGCCCGGGGGTCGAGGAAGAACGGCGAGTCCGAGTTGAGGGCGACATCGACGAACTCGAACGTGGACTGATGTCCGTCGAGCTTGTAGTGAGAAGAGATCCGCTTGACCTTCGGTTTCTTTGCCACGGTTCGCCCCTCGCTCGGTTCAGCTTCGTCGCTTGCGGCTAGCCGATTGAGCCGAGCTGTCCGTGGTTCTCGGTTTCGGCGTCGAGCCGCACGACGGGCCGGTCATCAGGCGGCGCGATGGCCTCGATGGCCTCAACTGAGAGTCGCGCCTCGTTGGCGATGCGTTCCATCGAGATGTCCTCGTCGGCCATCAGCTCGATCGCACGACGCAGCAACACCGGTGCCTCGGCCCGGCCATCATCGCCAGGCTCCTGCGTCCGCCATCCTCGACTACTTATCTCCGTCATGGCTCGTCGGTAGGTGTGCTCCGGCATGATGCGCAACTGACGGGCCCGGAACAGCAGCGCCTGGATGGAGATGCCCCAAACGTCTTTGAGCTCGAGCAGGCGCTTCCAGTCAGCTCTCACGGGGAGCAGGTCAGCGATCTCGGCGGTCGGCGCGAGGAACTCGGATGCGAAGACGTTGGCGTGTCGCTCGACAGCGTGCGTGCCAGGCTCAGCGTCGTGGTGCAGCACGAGATGGCCGAGTTCATGCGCCGCGTCGAATCGGCCAGCCGCTCGATGCGTCCGCTCCGTCGACAGGACAACGACCGAGCGGCCCGGGAACTCGCAGGAGAACGCGAAGACCCGCCGCGTCTGAGTTGGGAGCCGAGTGCAAACGATGCCACGGCTCTCCAGCAGGCGGACGACGTGCGGGACCGGTCCGCTGGGGATGCCGAAGGCCGCTCGGACCTCTCGGGCCGCAGCTTCAACCAGTTGCAGGGAGTCATCTGGTCGGAGGCCGAGGTCTGGCGGAAGGCTGGCCTCGGGCAGCTTGATGTAGCGCTCGATCAAGGTCGCCAGCTCCCAGGTCATGAGCGCGTGCGCGAACGCCCGATCGCGTTCCTGCTTGGTCGTCGACCGCAAGCTACGGAAGTGAGCGGTGGTCGCTGGTGCCTCACCGAGTGGACGATCAGCCGCGAAGTAGCCGCTCGGTATGCCCAGGGCGAGCGCCAGCGCGGCGACGACCTTCGGACTCGGTGAGGCCGTACCGTTCTCGTACTGCGAGACAGCCGCTGCTGACACCCCAGCACGGTCGGCGAGGTCCTTTTTGCGCAGCATCTTGGCCTGCCGCGCGATCCTCAGACGGGTAGGATCGAAGATGGCTGAAGCGGTGCGCGCCTGTGACTCGCTCACGACTCTGCCTGCGAGCCACGTCCCTTGTCGGTCACCGGCCGCAGTGTCAGCTCCGGCTCCGGCAGCTCATCATGTCGAGGCGGCCGCGGGTCCTCGGGAGACTCGGCAGCTGGCAGCATCGACCCGCCACCAGGTAACCAAAGTGGCTCGATCCAAGCCCACGGCGACACCGTGATCTCATCGGTCGCCACCGGCGCGCCGACCCAGACGCCGCAGCAAGCGTCGTCAGGGTTACCGGCGTGCACGATTACTAGCTCTCGGAGCTCGTCAGCACCCGTCAGCGGAGGTGACGCGGACGCGGCCAGGAACTCCTCTATATCACCGAGGTCGAGTCGAAGCTGCACTGAGTTGGTCGCTGCGATAAGGCGCTGGGTGGCGCTCGAGCGCGCGTCATCAAGGCGGAACGAATCGAGATCGACGTCGGCGTCCTGGCCACAGCGATACACGTGCACCCGCAGCCCAGCGCCGACCACCACCAGCGAGCCGGCGGGTCGAGCACTGCTCCAGCCATCGAGCTGAGCGACCTCCTCCTCGATCAGATACCAAGAGTTGCGGTAAACGGCGATTCCGAACACCACCGCGTCGTCGCCCACCGAGAGATCGTGCCGCTCGGCGTTGATCTCGTAGGTCCGGCGAACCGCAGTGACAGCTGCATCTGCGAATTGCCGGAACTCGGGAGGAAGGACATCCAGACTCATGTCTTACACCATAGCAAATCCGCTCGCCCTATGTCCCAAACTGAAGCAGGAGTGCTCGATGTCGAGGCGAGCTTGACTGTGGCACACGCGTGGGCACTTGACGGGATGGCGGGTGCCGCATCCCCGTTCATCGCGATCAGCTTCATGGCTACGGTGCGTCGGCGTTCGAGGACACAGCCACCCACCTGTAGCCGTGGCCTACCCCGCCCTACGCGCACCGCCTGACATCGTCGGGTTATGAGCGCCGGTCAACGTCTGCAGCGGCCCGTGCCAGACCTCATTCGTCCTGCTCACCGGCCTCGGAGCCGTCGTTGTCATAGGCGTTGGTGGGCGCTCGCCGGTAGACGTGGGTGGGGCGAGCGATGACATCGCGTTGACAAGGCTCACCCGACTCTGCCGATGACCGCCGACGGGAACGGACGAGGGGCTTCGGGTCAGGCCGCGTCGTCGCGTCCGAGGTGAATCGGCACCCGACGATCATCGTCATCGAACACGGCGACGAGCTGGGGCGGGCACCGAGGGCACCGAGGTACTGGCGAAGCGTGGACACGCGCACGTCGTCAGAGTGCTCGAGCTTGGAGATCGATCCCTGAGTGACGTCGAGCCGGCCGCCGAGCTCGGCTCGGCCGACTGCTTCGGCGAGACGTAGCTCGTATAGTCGGATCTCTTCGAGGGTCGCGGCGCGCAGGCGAGCGAGATGCTCAGCGGCACCGGGCTTGGCGACGACGGTGTCGCGGAGTTCGGAGGACTTGGTTCGTGCCATCACATCAGTCCTTCCTCTTCGAGTTCCCGTAGGTACTCGTCGTACAGGTCGTCCGCGAGTGGGACCCATGCGTACCAGTCGTTCCACTCGCCACTCTTGTCACCACCGAGCAGCAGGATCGCGTGGCGACGCGGGTCGAACAAGAACAGCACTCGCAACACTCCACCCTTGGCCGGCCGCAATTCCTTCGTCGACTGATGACGAGACTGTGAATCCGGTCGACCACCGGCCGACCGGGATCCGGGCCGCGTTCCGCGCAGATGTACGCGCGTTCGCGCTCAGCCGAAGACGTCGCGGAGTGCCGGCACCGGTCGTAGCGCGGTCGACACGTTGGCGAGACAGAGCACGCCGGCCGCCACGCACAGCAGCGCTGTTCCGGCGAGCGCGATCCGGCTCGGCCCCGCGACCGGCGCGGTCGCACCGGCGGGTCGCCGGCGCCGAGCGAGCGCGCGAACGACGAATTCGGTGGCCAGCACCGCGAGGGCGCCCGCCAGCGCTGCGAGCACGACGTGGTAGCCGACGAACGCCTCGATCATCCGCTCGAGCGGTGGGGGGCCGGCGCCCCCGGAGATCGCCCGCTGCGCGAGCGCGTCACGGATCTCGGCCAGCGTCGCCGCGAACGACCGGTTCGCGGTCCTGGCGGGGAGCACGCTCAGCAGCGACGCGAAGGGTGCGACCGCTCCCTGCACGTTGGCGACGAGGAGGAGCACCGCCACGAGCGCGCCGATCCCCGTCGCAGTCGTGCCCGCCGAGTTCGGCATCGGCCGCGTGGCGGTCGACGCGCGTCGCCGACCGCGGGCAGCTGCCCGTGCGAGGACGACGACCGCAGCGCCCGCGATCACCGCCTTTGCGAGGTGGTAGTACCGCCATTGGCCGACGAGGTCGCGGACCTCGTCCGTCCAGGGAGCGCGCCCCGCGTGCCAGTAAGCCGCCACCGCGTCCGCCGTCGACCGATGGAGGACCGACCGGCTCGTCGTCGCCCCGCCCACGAGCAACGCAGGGAGCCAGACGAACGCGGCCCCGAGCGCTCCGATGGCGACCGCGAGCGCGATGGATTCCTGACGCGTCGATCGGCCCTTGCTCACGCGGCTCACGCGGCACCTCCCGTGCGATTCGTCGTGTTGTACTCGACGTTGTCGAGGTGGGGCTGCTGACCGGCGAGGGTGGCCCGAGCTTCGGGGTCGGCGTTGAGCGTGTCGCGAAGGAAGGCGGTGGTGTAGTGCATGGCGATGTCGAGAGGTCGCGTGTGCCAGACGGCGTCAGTGCAGAACCCGTCGCGGTAGGCGGAGCGCTCGACCCAGGGCAGGTTCTCGCACGGGTCGAGGAAGAGCATGTGGCCCGCACCGGGGAACGTGATGAGCGTCCTGTTCGTGCTCGCCACGTGGTCGTAGGTGAGCTTCGCGCCCCACGTGTAGGGAGTGCCTTCGTCGACCGTTCCGCCCATGACCATGATGGGGACGTCGAGCTCCGCGAGACCGCGCTGATCGAAGAGGTAGGCGTCGCCGGCCATCGAGATCACGGCGTCGACTCGCGGGTCTCCGAATGACGGCCACAGGCCGGAGGGAGCCGCCGGAAGTCCGGCTCGGGTCGCCATGTCCGATTCCTCGGGGACGATGGGATCGCAGAAGAAGTGGAGGGGATCGTCTGCGGCCAGTGCCGCGCAGCGGGTCTTGTAGGCGGCGAAGCCGAACCGTGCACCGGCCGCCGCGAGCGCGGTGTACCCGCCGTAGGAGTGGCCCACGACGGCGATGCTGTCCATGTCGATCAAGCCGGCCAGCGGTGCTCCGGGCTCGGTGAGCGCTTCTGCTTCGTCGATCGTTCGACTGATGTCGACGGGCCGGTCGATCACCGCCTTCCAGAATCCGGTGAGTGAGCCGTCGAAGGTCTCGTCGTGCTCGGGAGCGAGCACGACGTAGCCCTGCGTTGCGTAGTGCTCCACCAGCGTGCTGTACACGATCGGGCTGAGCGCATAGCCATGCGAGAAGACCACGAGCGGGTACGGCCCGCCGGTCGTGTCGGGTCGGCCGCCTGCGATTGCTCCGCCGACCGCGGTGATCTCCGCGCCGGGCGTGATCTGTTCGTCGAACTTGTTGGGCGCGGTGTAGGTGATCGTCGCGGGCTGCTGGTCGGCGGGTCGACTCGCCGGGTACCACGCTCGCACCGTCAGGGGTTGCTCCTGAGCGCCGGTGGTGGTGAAGACCCGATAGCCGACGGCGTGCGCGCCCTGCGCCGCGTAGGTGAGCGACGGCGGCGAGTTCGCCGCCGACGTCGAGGTCTCCGCCGTCGGCGAGGTGGCGGATGGTTGCTCCGATGTGCACCCGGCCGTCAGGAGCCCGCCGGTGGCGAGGGCTGCGAGGCCGCAGATGGTGGCGAGGAGTCGGTCGCGGTGATGGTGATTCATGGTCGTTCTTTCGAGAGGTGTCGGAAATGGGGGTGGGGACTAGCCGACGTCGCGACGTGTGGTCCGGACGACGCCGGCGACGAGCGGGGCCACGACCCAGAACAGGATCGAGACCGAGATCTGGGGCAGATGACCGCCCCAGTCGTTCTCGAGCACCCAGTTCCAGGGTGTGGACATGTCGATCCACTCCGACACGAGCGTCGATGCGGTGCCGAGCAGCGCAAACGCGGCGGGGAGAGCGAAGGAGGCTGCGATTGCGGCGGCGGAGTTCTGCAGCAGCGCCCCGAGTGCGACGGCGGCGAGGACGTTGAGGAGCACGTAGACGAGATAGGAGACGACGGCGCCGACGCTTAGGTTCGCCTCCAGGGTGCGGCCCGAGGCCGCCGCGAGCCCGAGGCCGGCGGCGGTGACCACGCCGCCGAAGAACGCACCGCCACCACTCAGCACGAGTGACACCGCCAGCTTGGCGTTCAGGACTCGGACGCGTCGAGGTTCCTGGGTGAACGTGGTCATGACGGTGCGTTGGCTCCATTCGCCGGTGAACGTCAAGATCGCCACCACGGGCAGGAGGATCGACAGCCCGAGGGCGGCGACGCGGAGATAGCTCGCGTCAGTCTGATCGAAGCTCGTCGGGACGAGGACCGGCACCAGCACGATCCCGGCGGTCGACAGGGCGACGAGTGCGAGGAGCCAGTGGGCGGCGCGGGTGTCGGTGGCTTTGGTCCATTCGACCCTGACGAGCCGTGCGAACGGGATCGGTCCTGGGGCCGACGCTGCCGCGTCGATGCCGAGGGTTCGGGGCGACAGTGACGCGGTCATGCTGCCGCCTCCTGGGGCGGAGTCGCAGCGGTGGCGGTGAGCGAGAAGAACAGCTGTTCCAAGCCGTTCGTCTCGGACGGACGCAACTCGGTGAGCAGCACCTGGTGGTCGCGGGCGACGCCCGCCAGCACCTCGGTGGTGACCCGACCTCCGGAGGCGTCCACGGTGAGCGCATCTCCCGGCCCGGCGACGTAGTCGATCCGCGCAGCTCGGAGCGCTGCGGTCAGTGAGACGGGGTCGGGGCTGCGCACGAGGATCGTGGAGCTGGCGAGCAGATCGTCCAATCGGCCGGCGGCTACTACGGCACCGCCCGAGATGACGACGAGATGATCGGCGGTGGCCTGCACCTCGTGGAGCAGATGACTCGACAGCAGCACCGTGCCGCCGTGGTCGGCGAAGTCGCGGAGGAGCGTGCGCATCCAGGCGATGCCCTCGGGATCGAGCCCGTTCGCCGGTTCGTCGAGGATCAGCGCCTGCGGTTCGCCGACGAGGGCCTGGGCGACGCCGAGCCGTTGGCGCATGCCGAGTGAGTAGGTCCCGACCCGCTTCTCCGCCGCATCGGCGAGCCCGACGAGGTCCAACAGGTGCTCGACCCGCCGCGGGTGAACGCCTGCCATCCGCGCCGCGATTGTGAGTGTCGACCGCCCACTCCGCCCCGGATGCATCGCCGACGCGTCGAGCAGCATGCCGACCACGCGCGTCGGGTTGGGCAACTCGACGAACGGTCGCCCGTCGATGGTCGCGGTCCCGCGATCGGGTCGCACCAGGCCGACGATCATCTTCAGCGTGGTGGACTTGCCGGCGCCGTTGGCCCCGAGAAATCCGGTGATGGTCCCGGGTTCGCAGCACAACGAGACGTCGCGGGCGACCGGAACCTCCTGGTAGCTCTTGGTCAGAGCGGTGGTCGTGATCATGCGTCCAGCCTGAACCGGCCGATATGCCGCACGCATCGGGCGGACGGCCACGATCCGATGTCCGAAGGAGGGCCTGCCCCTTCCGACGTCTGGACGTTCGTCGGTCGCGGTGTCGACTTTCGTCGATGTGCGCGGGGCGCCCGGAACCGTACGCTCGGGTCATGTCCTGGCTTCGGAGATGGTGGGCCCAGACCGCTCCCACGGCGATGCTGGGACCCAGCGACCCGGCCCCGTCCGACACCGAGGGGCCTAGGACAGCGCGCGATTGGTCCGTCGACGCCGCTGCGTTCGTCGTCGCCGCCGCTCTCGGCGCCGTCATTCTGAGTGTCACAGTGGACGTCACCGCCGAACCGATGACCTCGGGGCAGGTGGCCATCGACGCCACGTTCGGAGCCCTCTGCTGTCTGTCGCTGTGGTGGCGGCGGCGCTGGCCGTTCGGGGTGGCGCTGATGTGCGTCCTGCTGGGCGCCTTCTCGACATCCGGCACGGTGGCCGGTCTGCTCGCACTGTCCTCGCTGGCCGTCCACCGCCATCTCCGGCCCACCCTGCTCGTCGCCGCACTGTTCGTTCCGTCCGCGGTGGTGTGCTCGATCTGGCTCGGGCGAGCCAACACCTGGTCGGTGATGCTGCCGACCCTGGCGCTCGCGGCCGCAGCAACCGCATGGGGCATGTTCGTCCGCGCTCGGCGTCAGCTCATCTCCACCCTGCGCGACCGCGCCCGACGGGCCGAAGCCGATCAGCTCGTCCGCGCCGAACGTGCGCGCCTGGCCGAGCGGACCCGCATCGCACGGGAGATGCACGACGTCCTCGCCCACCGCATCTCCCTGGTGGCGCTGCACGCCGGAGCGCTCGAGGTCGCACGCGACCTGCCTCCCGCCCAGGTGCGCGAGAGCGCGGCGCTGTTGCGGTTGACGGCCCACCAGGCACTGGAGGAGCTGCGTGACGTGATCGGCGTGCTGCGCGAGGAGTCGGAGCAGGAGCAGCCGTCGACGGTGCCTCAACCGACGTTGGCCGACATTCCACGCTTGGTGGAGGAGACTCGCCGGACCGGCACGAAGATCGACTTCGAGATGCAGGTGGACGACGCAGCTGCCGCACCCGGCCCCTTGGGTCGCGACGCGTACCGCATCGTGCAGGAAGCGCTGACCAACATCAGTAAGCACGCACGCGGCACCCTCGCCCAGGTTCGCGTGGCGGGAGCGCCGAACCGCGGCCTGCACGTCAGCGTTCGGAACCCAGCCGCACTGGGCACCCACGACCGTCCGGCGCTGCCGGGTTCCGGCACCGGCCTCCTCGGTCTGCAGGAGCGGGTGACCCTGGCCAATGGCGTCCTGGTGCACGGACCGGACGCTTCCGGTGACTTCGTCGTCCAGGCCGACCTGCCGTGGTAACGATCCGAGTGCTCCTGGTCGACGACGACCCGTTGGTGCGTGCCGGTCTCCGGATGATCCTGTCGTCGTCGGAGGAGCTGGAGGTGGTGGGCGAAGCTGCCGACGGCGCCGGCGCCGTCGCGGCCGCGCAGGCGCATCGACCCGATGTCGTCCTGATGGACATCCGGATGCCCGAGATGGACGGCATTGCCGCCACGTCGGCACTCCGCCGTCTCGCGACTCCGCCGCACGTGATCGTCCTGACCACGTTCCAGGCCGACGAGCACGTCATGACTGCGATTCGGGCCGGCGCCGACGGATTCCTGTTGAAGGACACCGCTCCCACAGAGATCGTCAATGCAGTGCGCCTCGTGGCTGCAGGAGAAGCGATGCTCTCACCATCGGTCACCCGCACACTGCTCTCTCACCTCGGCAACGACGACATGACAGATCGCCGTCGCATCGCTGCCCAGCGCCTGACGTCGCTCACGGACCGGGAGCGGGAGGTCGCGACCGCGGTCGGGTCCGGAGCATCTAACGCCGAGATCGCCGCATCGCTGTTCATGAGCGAGGCCACCGTCAAAGCCTACGTATCGCGCCTTCTCACCAAGCTCGCACTGGCGAACCGGGTGCAGATCGCGGTCCTCGTGCACGACGCGCGCTCGTGACCTGACCGCCAACTCCCCGCGCGCCTTCATGGCTAGCCGGCCGGATCCGCACGTGATCAGCGCGGCGTGCCGGCGCGCCTACGGGCGAGGACGACATCGTCAAATGTGGGCGATGTCCCAGTCTCGCCGACGAACCTCTTCGGGTTGTGCCCCCAACGACCCCACGACAGCCGGTTGCGCTCGTCGGCGACCGCACGCTCTCGTGGGCACTCGTCGCGCCGTTGACCACGCCGTGGCATGCGACGAGCTCAACCCTGCTCGCACGAATGCCGACGAGGCTAGATGAGTGCGCACGACCGCTGACGGAATCCGGGTGTTGACATCTCGTTGACACCGGGCAGCGAAGAGGCCCTCCCCGCTGAGCGAAAAGGGCCTCTGAGCATTTCTTGGTGGCGGGGGCAGGATTTGAACCTGCGACCTTCGGGTTATGAGCCGACAGCGTCACGTTCGCTCTGATCGGCGCTCAGATGCATCGGTGCAGGTAGACGGTCGATTCGGCCGTCTCGCTGCGACTGTTCGTCGGCGCTCGTGCTCATCCGTCGGTGCCTGTCGTGTTCGCGTTGTGTTCGCGCTGACCTTGATCGGCTCGGTCCAGCGGTGTGGTGACGTCAGCCGCGGCGAGGCATCCAGCGATCGTCTTCTTGGAGCGCAGCGTCGGCCACCGGGACGTCGTCGGCATTTTCGTGCTCAGGCGCGCAGTCTCCGCTTCGAGCGCTGCCACGCTCCCGAGGCGTTGAAGACCCACTACATCATCTCTGTACTGACGTTCATCTCGTCGGCAGCACGATGGATGACGTCACGGCGTGCACTCGTGTCAGCGTGTACGTGTCGGCGAGCGACAGCGACGGTATACGCCTCGGGAACGAGGAGGCACATGCCGAGGAAGTCGGCTTCGGCCTCGATCTGTGCGTCTCGGAGTCGCACCATCGACCCGGAGAGGAACCGGCGTGTTGCTGTGGCCGAGGATTGCATGGCCGGCCTCGTGAGCTTCGGTAGCTCGTCGGCGGACTTCAAATGTGGGCGTCGTTTAGGACGCCGAACGAAACCTCCTCGAACGAATCAACGGAGGTGGAGGCCGTACGGGAGTGGGCTGCTGCCCGGACGCGCGCATTCGCCGAAGAGAGCCCTGGCGAACAGCAGGGCACAATGTTCATTCATCGAACTCCACGCCGACCAGATCCGTCAGTTCTTCGA
>JBFWVD010000088.1:0-18669 GCA_050246915.1 Acidimicrobiia bacterium
CCCCCCGCCCCGCCGGCCGCTGGGGGCCACCGTGCACGATCTCGTGTTCCTCACCGACCCCGATCGCTTCACCTCCCGCGGCGCCCGGTTGTTGACCCGAGCCTTCGATGTGGTGCGCGATCGCGCACAGTTGGTGTTGTGTTCCTCGACCGCCACACGCCTCGCGGTGATCGATGCCGGTGTCGACCGTGCCCGAACGCGTCTGGTGCCGCTCGGCGTTCGCGTCGAACCGTCGACCGACGCCGAGCAGCGCGAAGCGCGCGCTCGCATCGGCGTGGATGGTCCCTTCGTGTTGGCCGTCGGCACACTCGAGCCGCGCAAGAACCTGCCCCGCCTCATCGAGGCTCATCGCTCCGCCAACCTGGGTACCAGGCTCGTCGTGGTCGGTCCGAAGGGTTGGGGCGACGAGGCCCTGCCCGGTGACGTCATCGCCACCGGATTCGTCCCCGACGCGACGCTGCGCGGTCTCTACGCAGCGGCATCGCTGCTGTGCTACCCGAGCCTGCACGAAGGGTTCGGTCTGCCCATCCTCGAGGCGATGGCACACGGTTGCCCGGTGGTCACCAGCCGCGGCTCGTCGACCGAAGAAGTCGCCGGAGGCGCGGCGGTGCTCACCGATCCCACCGACACCGATGACATCATCCGCGCCATGCGCGAAGCACTCGATCGACACGAGGCGTTGGCCGATGCCGGCCGTCGACGGGCCGCGGAGATGACCTGGCGGCGTACCGCCGAGCTCACCCTCGACGCGTATCGCGAGCTCGCACCGTGAGCGCCGTCGACCACCACGCGTCAATTGAGATTGCGGTGAACCTGCTGTGGTGTGTGCCCGGAGCGGTGGGGGGTAGTGAGCAATACCTCGCGCGGCAGCTGTTGACGATCGCCGACGATCCGGACTTCGTCATCACGGTCTATGGGCCGCAAGGCTTTGGTGCCGCCCATCGCGAACTGGTGGGCGCGCTGCACGCCGTGGTGGATGGCCCGGGTGATGGGCGCAATCGCATTCGTCGCATCCTGGCCGAATCGACCTGGTTGCCCCGTCGCACCCGTCACGCCGATCTGGTGCACCACGGCGGTGGCACGCTGCCGACCATCCGGCCCGGTCGTCGCACCGTGCTCACCATCCACGATCTGCAGTACGTCACCTACCCGGGCACGTTCTCGTCCAGCAAGCTCCGCTATCTGCGCTTCACGGTGCCCCGCGCTCTCGAGCGTGCCGACGTGGTGTGCTGCCCGAGTGAGTTCGTGCGACGCACCGTGCTCGAAGTGGTGCCCCATCGCGATCCGTACTCGGTGGTGGTGGTGCCCCATCCCATCCCCGTCACCGAACTGACAGGCGCGGAACTCACCAGCGCGGCGATCACGAGCGAAGCGACCATCCGTGAGCGTTACGCACTCACCGGTCCCTACGCGGTGTATCCCGCCATCACCTATCGACACAAGAACCACGCCGTGCTCATCGAGGCGTTGCCATCGATCGTCGCCGCGCACAGCGGCTTCCGCCTCGTGCTGATCGGCGGCGTCGGACCGATGGAAGCCGAGCTCACCCAACGCATCGCCGAGTTGGGCATGACCGATTCGGTGGTCCGTCCCGGTCGGGTCAGCGACGCCGATCGCAACGGGCTCATCGCGCATGCCAGCGCGCTCACCTTCCCCAGTCGATACGAGGGCTTCGGTGCCCCGTTGGTGGAGGCCATGCACCTGGGCGCTCCGATCATCGCCGCCGACGTGACCGCGGTGGGCGAAGTGGTCGCCGATGGGGGCGTGGTGTTGAGCGCGCAGGACATCGACCGCCCCGAAGCATGGGCCGCTGCGGTCATCGACCTCATCGAACATCCCGAGCGGGCGGCGCAACTGCGCGTTGCCGGTGCCCAGCGTGCCGCCCACTTCGATGGGGTCAGCACGGCCGAGGCGCTCACGCTGGCCTACCGTCGGGCGCTGTCATGAAGCTTGCCGTCCTGTGCCCTCACTTCGCGCCCGACACCGCGCCCACCGGCGAGGTGATCACCCGCATCGTCACCGAGTTGGCGGCGCGTGGTCATGAACTGCACGTGGTGACCGCGCTGCCCTGGTATCGCCATCACGCCATCGAACCGGGTTGGGGCGGAAAGCTCGTGCGCACCGAACGCACCCACTGGGGCTCGATCCGACGGGTCCATCCGTTCCCCACCGACAAGCGCTCCATCGTGCAACGGGCCGCGGCGTTCGGCGCGTTCAGCGCGTTGGCCGGCCTCACCGGTCTGCGCGGCGGAAAGGTGGACGGCGTGCTGGCCATGTCACCTCCGCTCACCTTGGGACTCACCGGTTGGGGCATGGCGCGTCTGCGGCGGGGACCGCTGGTGTTCAACATCCAAGACGTGTTCCCCGACGTCGCCGTCGAGTTGGGCGCCATCACCAACCGTCGCATCATCGCCGTGGCTCGATGGCTCGAGCGCACCAGCTACAAGCGGGCCGATGCCGTCACCATCTTGAGCGACGATCTGCGGGCCAACCTCGCGGCCAAGCTGCCGGCCCGTCATCACGACAAGCTGCGCGTCATCCCCAACTTCGTGGACACCGAGCTGATCATCCCGCGAGATCGCATGACCGACTATCGGCGCGAGCTCGGCCTCGGGGACCGCACGGTCGTGCTCTACGCCGGCAACGTCGGCCTCTCGCAATCGCTCGAGTTGGTCATCGAAGCGGCCCGTCGTCTCGCCCACCGCGACGATGTCGTGTTCCTCATCAACGGGGGCGGATCGGGTCGGCCCACCTTCGAAGCGATGGCCGAGGGCCTCGACAACGTGCGCTTCGGCGACTTCCAACCCAAGGAACGCCTCGCCGAGGTGCTGGCCACCGGTGACATCCACGTGGTGCCGCTCAAGAAGGGCCTGGCCGCCAGCTCGGTGCCGTCGAAGACCTATTCGATCCTGGCCGCCGGTCGACCGCTGCTGGCCAGCATCGACCCGGGCACCGAGGTGGAGCGCGTGGTGGCCGCTGCTCGATGCGGTACCTGCGTTCCACCCGATGACGCGGAGGCCTTCGTGGCCGCGCTGACCTCGATGCTCGACGATCGTGCCGGTCGCGCGCAGATGGGCGCGGCAGGACGGTCCTGGGTGGAGCAATGGGCGTCACCGGCTGCCGTGGCCGAGGCCTATGAGGCGCTGTTCGAGGAACTGCGTCGGGCCTCTGCGTAGAGATCCGTTGGCACGGAGCACTTGCCGGAGGGCCTGCGCCCGCTAGCGTGTCTTTTTCGTGGGCAAAGCCTCGTCATCGAAAAAAGTCGCACGCGCCGCCCAGACGGGTAAACGCGTCAAGGTTCGCAGCTCTCGTGGGTCGATCTTCCCGGTCGCTCTGGCGACGGTGGTGGTCCTCGGTCTGGCGCTCATCGTGTGGGCTCGTGCCGATCGGCGCGCGACGGTGAGCAAGGTCGCGCCAGCGATCGGGCTCGATCGTTGGAGCGCGGCGTACGGCATCTACATCTGCGACGCATTCCTCGAGCCGCTGCCTCAGCTGCCGGACAATCCCCTTGGCATCGCCACCACGGGCGCCGGCCTCATCGACATCAACCCACTCGAGGATTCCGTGGCTGGCCGAAACGCTCGGCTCGGCAAGTTCCTCGATCACGAAGAGGTCAAGCTCAGCAACGACAAGCTGGAGGTCCCCGCGGCCATCGGCCGGGCCGGGGTCACGAAGTGGGAGGAGGGCGACAAGTGCGGTGACGCCGAGGGCGAACTCCAGGTCCAGGTGTGGACCAGCAAGGACGACACCAGCGGCAAGGTGTACTCGTCGGACTTCAAGAACATCCGGTTCGACAAGGACAAGCTCCGCATGACCATCGCGTTCGTGCCCAAGGGGACCACCATCCCGCGTCCGACCAGCGAGGCGGTGCTGGACACCCCTCCTGCGGCGACGACCACCACCGTTGCCAGTAGCGACACGACGGTCGCTGGTACGGCGACGACAGTGGCCGGCGCAACGACGGTCGCTCCCACCACGGTCGCCAGCGCCACCACCGTCGCCAGCGCCACCACGGTCGCCAGCGCCACCACCGTCGCGTCCTCGACCACCGCCGGCTGATCGGGGTCCGATGCGAGCCGTCGTCCTCGTCGGCGGGTTCGGCACCCGGCTCCGCCCGCTCACCTATCACACACCCAAACCGATGCTCCCGGTTGGGCATCTCCCCATCCTCGAATGGGTGGTGCGCCATCTCGGCCGTCACGGCGTCGATGAGGTCGTGTTGTCGCTCGGCTTCAAGCCCGAGCCGTTCATGGAGGCCTATCCCGACGCAATGTGCGCCGGTGTGCGGCTCAGCTACGCCGTCGAACCCGAGCCGCTCGACACCGCGGGGGCCATCAAGTTCGCCGCTGAGTTCGCCGGCATCGACGACACCTTCGTCGTTGTGAACGGTGACGTCCTGTCCGATGTCGACGTGAGCGCCATGGTGGCGTTCCATCGGGCCCACAACGCCGAGGGAACCATCCATCTCATCGGCGTCGAGGATCCCTCGGCGTTCGGGGTCGTGCCCACCGACGACGACGGCCGTGTGGTCGCCTTCATCGAGAAGCCTGCCCCGGGCACGGCTCCCACCAATCAGATCAACGGCGGCACCTATGTGCTCGAGCCATCGGTGCTCGCCCGCATCCCGTCTGGACGCAAGGTGTCGATCGAACGCGAGACGTTCCCGGCCATGGTGGCCGGTGGCACGCTCTATGCCCTGCCGCTCGATTGTTACTGGCTCGACACCGGCCGTCCCGATCAGTACCTGCAGGCCAACCTCGACGTGCTCGACGGTCTGCGAGCACACGACGACGCGGTCGCCGCCCATGCTCCTGGTGCGGTGGTGGCCGGCGCGGTGCGTCACTCCATCGTGGGTGTCGGCGCCGTCGTCGGACCCGAAGCCACCGTCATCGACAGCGTGCTGCTGCCCGGTGCACAGGTGTCGGCCGGGGCGCACGTGGTCGAGTCGGTGCTCGGGCCCGGATCGAAGGTCGGGGAGGGAGCGATCCTCACCCGCTGTGTGCTCGGCGCCGAGGCGCAGGTGGAACCGGGCGAGATCCTCGTCGACGTCCGCCGCCCCGAACCTGCCTGAGCCCGCGACAAGCACGTCATCGGCGCAAGCCGCGCATCAGCGGCGGCGCTGGGTGAAGATGGTCGGGTGAAGATCCTCGTCACCGGCGGCGCCGGATTCATCGGAAGCCATCTCGTCGATCGGCTGGTGGCCGAAGGGCATTCCATCGACGTGGTCGACGATCTCTCCACCGGACGTTTGGCAAACCTCGCCGAAGCGCGCGCTGCGGCTCGCACGGGCACTGGCGAGTTGCGGGTCCACACCCTCGATGTCCGAGCCCCCGAGCTCGAGCTGCTGGTGGCCCGACGCTGTCCCGACGCCGTGGTGCACCTGGCCGCGCCTGCGGCACGTTCATCGATGACCGATATGGTGTCGGTGATCGTGGGTGGCACGGCCAACGTGTTGAACACCGGCTCCCGTCACGGCATGAGCCGGTTCGTGTTGGTGGCCCCGTCATCCATCTACGACCACGCCACGGCCAAGCAGTTACCCATCACCGAGGCCCACCCGTTCGCACCGCGCTCCGTGGCCGTTGCTGCCTATCTGGCCGCGTTCGAGCTGCTGCGTGCCGCGTCGAACGCGCCAGCGCAACAACCGAGCGACGAAGCGGCCGAGGCCGCTGTCGTGCCCCTCGAGCCTGTTGCCCTGGTGGCGTCATCGGTGTACGGCCCGCGGTCGCGGCGAGGACTGGTGGCCGAGATGATGGGGTGCCGTGACGAGCACCGTCAATTCACCTTGCGCGGCGACGCCAAGCGCACCCGCGATCTGATCTTCGTCGACGACGTCGTCGACGCAGTGGTGCGCGCACTGACACGCGGTGGTCGGTCCTGGATCAACGTCGGCACCGGCACCGAGACGAGCATCGCCGCGCTGGCCAAGGCGATCGGCGTCGAGACCGTGCTCGGCGAACCCGTGCCCGGCGATCGACCTCGGGTTGCGCTGTCGCCAGCGCGGGCCGCGGTGCAACTGGGATGGGCGCCGTTCACCGCGCTGGCGGCGGGCCTCGCCACGTTCCCGCCGGCACCGGAGCGCATCGACTCGTCGGCCGGGTCGGAGGAATCACCGATGAGCCCGGAACGAATCGGTGCGCAATCGGCCAGTGACGACGAACCGGTGTCCGACGCCGCCGTCGAACAGTTGGCGTCGGCCTCAGCGGAAGAGGTCTTCGGCGGGGGGCCGGACGATCTCGGCGTGAACTGAGCCCTCGCGCAGATACGACCGATCGACGCCGCGCACCACCGCCACCGGGATCCCGGCGCTCTTGCCCATCACCAGTTCGGCCGCTGATGCGATCTCATCGGCAACGCACACCTCGGTCACCTGCATCGTGCGGCCCAGGGCGTCGGCTGTGCCACGCAGATCGACCACCGCGGCGATCCCGGCCACGCCGATGGCCACGTCGGTGAGCCCTTTGCGCCACGGCCGGCCGAAGGTGTCGCTCACGATCACCGCGACCTCGACGCCCAGGCGCGCTCGCACCCCGTCGCGGATGCGCCGAGCCGAGCGATCGGAGTCGATGGGGAGCAATGCGGCTTGCCCGCGCTCGACGTTGGACAGATCGACGCCGGAGTTGGCGCACACGAAGCCGTGACGGGTCTCGGTGATGATGAGATCGCCACGACGACGCACCACGCGGGCCGCTTCGTCGAGCACCAACTGCTTGTGGGAGAGCGGATCGTCGGCGTCGATGTCGACCATGCGCCCCTCGGCCTTGGAGACCACCTTCTGCGTCACCACCAACACGTCACCGTTCTGCAACGGCCCGTTCGGCTCGGCGCGGCACGCCTCGGTGATGATGTCGGCCAGGATCATCCCCGGACGGATCTCGCCGATCCCTTCGACACCCCAACAACTCAAGCGGCTCATCGTGCGCTCCTCGCTGCAGCCAGTACCACCCGCGCCAGTTCGGCGGCGATGGCGGGGGTTCGCATGATCGTCTCGGCCACCACTGCCTCGATGCCAGCTGATGCAATTCCGGTTGACAAGGCTCGGTCGGCCTCGTCGATCACCAGCGTCGACGCCAACGGCGCGTAGAGGCGGGCCACCCCGAGGGCACTCGAATCATGGCCGAGCTCGCTGAGCATGCGATCGGCGGGACCCTTGAGCGCGGCACCGGCGATGATCGGGCTCACGGCCACCACGTCTCGGCGGCGGGCCACGATCGCGTCGCGTACCCCGGGCACCGCGAGCAGCGGTCCGATCGACACCAAGGGATTGGACGGGGCGATGATGATCACCTCGGCGTCGTGCAGCGCTTCGAGAACCCCTGGTCCGGGTTTGGCGTGCTCCGCTCCGGCGAAGCGCACCGCGCTCACCGCCACCGAGTGGCGTTGCCCGACGAAGTACTCCTGGAAACCGATCTCCCCAGCCGCGGTGGTGACCCGGGTTTCGAGTCGATCGTCGGTCACCGGCAGCATCGTCAGATCGAGACCGAACGCACGAGTGATCTCGGCCGTCACCGTCGACAGGGGAGCACCTTCGGCCAGACGATGGGTCCGGTACAGATGCGTGGCCAGATCCCGATCACCGAGTCGGAACCACGTCGCCGCGGCACCAGAGCCGTCGGGACGAACCGGAACGAACCGCTCGAGCGCGTCCATGGCCTGCCAGGTCTCACCGCGCTGGCCCCACCCGGTGTCGGGGTTCACTGCTCCCGACAACGTGTAGGTGATGGTGTCGATGTCCGGGCTGATGTGGAGCCCGTGCAGCACGACGTCGTCGCCGGTGTTCACGATGGCGGTCACGTCGGTGGCTTCGACGACGTCGAGCACCCCGCTCAGCAGACGCGCCGCGCCGACTCCTCCCGACAGCACAACGATCACGGGTTCATCCTTCCCAACCGGTCCGGCCGTACAGCTCCATGAGCCCAGCTGCGCAACGTTCCCAGGAGTACTCCCCGAGACGCAACCGGCCGGCTGCGGCGAGATGCGTCCGCAGGTCGTCGTCATCGATCGCTCGGGCCAAGGCCTCGGCCAACGCGCCAGGATCGTTGGGGTCGACGAGCAGCGCGGCATCACCGGCCACCTCGGGGATGGATCCGGCGTTGCCGCCCACCACCGGCACCCCGGCCGCCATGCCTTCGAGGATCGGCAGGCCGAAGCCCTCCTCGATGGACGGATAGGCCAACACCGAGGCGTGGGTGAGCGCGGCGATGCGATGGGGCTCATCGAGCCATCCGGTGAGGACGACCGACGACGACGCGGCCGGTGCCAGGCGACCGATGGCGGCATCGACATCGGGACGCGCCGGGCCATCGGGGCCGGCGATGACCAGTTGCATCTCGGGATGGTCGCGATGGAACAGTCCGAACGCCTCGATCAGGCCGACCAGGTTCTTGCGGTGTTCGATGCCGCCGAGGGCCAACACGAAGGGCCGATCGTGCAGTCCGATCACCTTCGGCAATGTGGCCGGGTCGGGCAGCGGATCGGGTGGACCGTGGTGCACGACCACCACGCGGTCGGTGCCGAACAGTTCACCAACCTGATCGGCCACATACTGCGACGGGGTGTGGATCCAGGCCCCGCGAGAGATGGCGCGGCGCACCACCGGGGCAAATGCCCGCACCACCGGACGGCACCATTGGGGATGGGTCACGAAGGTGCAGTCGTGGACGGTCAGCACCGTGGGTCGTCCCGTCGGCGGGGCCACGTAGTTGGTGCCGTGCACCACATCGGCCCCGCTGAGGCGCCCGTGTCCCGATGCCAGGCCCACGTGGCCCCACAGGCGCACGGCAACCGTGGCCGGATAGTGCAGACGCACTACGTCGGGATCCAACCCGGTGGCGCGTCGTGACACCACGTATCGCAGCAGCTTCGGCGGTTCCGGCAGGGCGCCGAGCGCCTCGACCAGGTGCATCACGTAGCGGCCGATGCCAGTGGGCTCACCGGCCAGCGGTGTGGTGTCGATGGCGACCGTCATCACCATTGGACAACCACCGGCGTCGCCATGGCCGAGCACCGTAGCCGTGGAGGGCGAGATCGGGGGCACTACCGTGCGGCCCGTGTCTGACGCCGAAGATCGACCCAGCGCGCCTGTCGACCCAGCCGTGCCCAGCCGTGCCGTACCCGGCCCCGACCTAGCCAGCCCAGCATTGACCAGCACCAGCTTGCGAGCCGTCGTGGCCGAGATCTATGCCGAGGTCGATGAGCGGCGCCGCAGCGGTGCGTTCCCCCCGGGTCTCGAGCGGGAGCTCGACGCGGTGTTCGCCCGGTTCTCGCCCCCCGCCGCGGCCGGTGACGATCTCGACGCCGTGCTCGATCGGGCCGAGCGGGCTGCGTTCATCGACGTCGACGTGCCCACCGCGTCCAACCGTGCTGGCGTGCCGGTGGTGAAGCAGACCCTGCGCAAGGCCATGGCCTGGTACTTGCGTTACGTGGCGCAGCAGGTGAGCGCCATGGGCGGGGTGCTCGTGCGGGCCGATCGCATGCTGGCCTCGCGCATCGTGAAGCTCGAGGCAGCGGTGCCCGGCGCCAACCGCGCCGTTGCCGATGAGCAATTGGCATTGCACCCCGCACCGGTTCCGTCGTCGGCGCTGGCGGCCATCACCGCGGCCATGGCCGGCGTGTCCGGTCGCATGCTGGTGGCCAGTTGCGGGCGTGGCGAGTTGGTCGATGCGTTGCTCACGGCCGGCCACGATTGCTACGGGACCGAACCTCGGCGGCCGCTCATCGCCGAGGCGTTGCGTCGAGGCGTCGACGTGCGAGATGACGAGCCGCTCGAACATCTGAGCCGCATCGGTGCCGATGCCCTCGGCGCTGTGGTGCTCGTCGGTGTGGTCGACACGGCGCCGCTCGGCGTGCAGCTCACCTTGGCCGACCACGCGGTGCGATGCGTGCGCACGGGCGGTGTGGTGACGATCGTGGTCGTCGACCCTGATCGTTGGCGCCGTGATGATCCGGTGCGCGCCGACCTGGCCGCCGGTCATCCGTTGCACGCCGAGACATGGGCGCACGTGTTGCGCCAGCGCGGCTGTGAGGTGAGCATCAGTGCCATCGAAGATGGCGACGGTGGGGGTATGCGATTGGTGCGGGCCATCGTCGGCGCGCCCACCGGTTCGTGACCCGGACCCCGAGTTCATGACGCAGTTCGTGCCTCCGGCCATCCATCAGTTCATCCCGAGCCTCGCTGGACGTGACGCCATCGGTCGCCACACACTCGAGGCGCGGCGGCTACTGCGCGACGCGGGCTTCGACTCGGAGATCTACTGCGGTGAGGCGCTGCGCGAGGTGGCCAAGTTCGCCACGCCGTATCAACAGTTCGAGGCCAAGCCGGGCCAACCCACGTGGCTGTTGTACCAGTGCTCCACCGGCTCGCCAGTGGGCACGTTCTGCGCCCAGCGACCCGAGCCGATGATCATCGACTATCACAACATCACGCCGGCATCGCTGTTCGAAGCGTGGGAGCCCCATGTGGGTGTCGAGTTGTCGGCTGGTCGCTCGCAGCTGGCCGAGCTGGCCCCCGACTGCGTGCTGGGCCTGGCCGATTCGAGCTACAACGCCGAGGAGCTGACCGAGCTCGGATGCCCCACCACCGCAGTGGCGCCGATCCTGCTCGACATGGCCGACTTCCACGAACCGCCCGATCAGGCTGCACTCGATCAGCTGCGTCGCCAACGCGATCGCGGTGGTGCCGACTGGCTGTTCGTGGGACGGATCGCGCCCAACAAGGCGCAGCATCACCTGATCGGCGCCTTCGCGGCCTACGTCCGCCACGTCGACCCCCAGGCGCGTCTGCACCTGGTGGGCGGCTCGTCGTCGCATCGCTATCTCACCGCCCTGCACGATCTGGTTGCCGAGCTCGGATTGCAATCGCAGGTGCGCTTCACCTCGTCGGTGAGCCACGCCGAGTTGCTGGCCCACTACGCGACTGCCGACGTGTTCGTGTGCCTCAGTGATCACGAAGGGTTCTGCGTGCCGCTGGTGGAGGCTATGGAGTTGGGTCTGCCGGTGGTGGCGTTCCGTTCCAGCGCGGTGCCCGAGACCCTCGGCGACGGTGGTCTCCTGCTCCCCACCAAGGACGCCGCGGTGGTGGCCGCCGCGGTCGAGCGGGTCGTCACCGATGACACGCTGCGCGCCGTCATGATCGCCGCCGGCAGAGCGCGCGCCGAGCAGTTCTCGATGACGCACACCGCGGCTCGGTTCGTCGAACCATTGCGCGCCCTGGTGGAGCAGCGATGAACCGACTCGATCAGTTCATCCCGGTGCTCGACCCCGGTGATGCCGCCAGCAACCACACGCTCATGGTGCAGCAGGTGCTGCGCGACGCGGGGATGATGAGCGACATCTACACCGAGCAGACCCATCCATCACTGGCCGATCGCACCAAGCCGTATGAGACGCACGATGGTCGCTCCCCGGTGCTGTACCAGTTCGCCATCGGCTCGCGCATGGCCGATTGGCTCATGGATCGATCGCTCCCGCTCGCCGTCAACCATCACAACGTGACCCCGGCCAAGTTCTTCGAACAGTGGGATCCCGGCCTGGTGCACGGCACGACGTGGGGGCAAGATCAATTGCGACGCCTCGCCGATCGCAGCGATCTGGCGGTTGCCGTGAGTGGCTACAACGCGATCGAGTGCACCAAGGCGGGGTTTCGTTCGGTGGCCGTGGCGCCGTTGTTGTTCGATCCCGCCACCCTCGGTCAGCCGTTCGACCCTGCTCGTGTCGCCCAGCTGCGCGATCGCGCCTCCACCGCGTGGGTGTTCGTCGGACGCCTCGTGCCCAACAAGGCCCAGCATCGCCTCATCGCCGCGCTCAAGGTCCATCGGCAGAGCGCGGATCGCGACGCCGTGCTGTGGTTGGTCGGTGGCTCATCATCGGAGAACTACGAACGGGCTCTGCGCCGCTACGCCAAGGGGCTCGGGCTCGAAGGCGCGGTCGAGTTCACCGGACGCGTTGATGATGCCGAGCGCAACGCCCGGCTGCGCGCCGCTGACGTGCTGGTGTGCGCCAGCGAGCACGAAGGCTTCTGTGTACCGCTCGTCGAAGCACTCAGCTGCTCGATCCCGGTGGTCGCGGCCGATGCCGGTGCCGTGGCCGAGACCCTCGGCACCGGCGGCCTCGTCATCGGTGATCACAGTGCGGTGCTTCTGTCAACTGCAGTTGACATGGTGATGCGACGGCCTGAGCTGCGGGCCCAGCTGGTGGCCAGCGGAACAGCTCGGCTGGCCGACTTCGCCCTCGAGCGCACGCGTCAGCAGTTCCTCGATGTCCTGCGACCATGGTTGGCGAGGGTGTCGTGACCCTCCGTATCGGGTTCGTCACCCCGCGCTACGGACCACAGGTCATCGGCGGTGCCGAGCTCGGGGTGCGGCTGCTGGCCGAGCACCTGGTGTCGCTCGGCCGGGCAGAGGTGGAGGTGTTCTCGACCTGCGCCGTCGATGCCGGCACGTGGGCCGATGTGCTGCCCGCCGGGATGAGCACCGAGAACGGCGTGAGCGTGCATCGCTTCATGTCGCGATCGGGCCGGCATGTCGATTTCGACGCGCTCAGCGAGCCGGTGCTGCGTCGCTCTGAGGACACACCTCTCGCCGACGCTCAGCGTTGGGTGGAGCACCAGGGCCCGTGGTGCCCCGATCTGCTCGCTGGCGTGGAGTCGAGTGCCTGTGACGTGGTGGCGTTCTCGCCCTATCTCTACTGGCCCATCGTCCACGGCATCACCGCAAGCACGAAACCGGTGTTGCTGCACGGTGCCGCGCACGACGAGCCGCCGTTCTACCTACCGGTGTACGACGAGGTGTTCGAGCGGGCCAGCGGTCTGGTCTTCTACACCCACGGTGAACGGGCATTGGTGGAGCGTCGTTTCCCGTCGGTGACGTCCGCTCCGCAGATCGTGCTCGGCCTCGGCTCCGACGCCGGGGCGGGCGACGTGGGGGCAGCCCGCCGCGCCGTGGGATTGAGCGCCGATCGTCCCTATCTGGTGTGCGTGGGACGTGTCGATCAGGGCAAGGGCATCGAGACGCTGGTGCGGTTCTTCGCCCAGTACAAGACCCGCCACCCCAGCGATCTGGCGTTGGTGATCGTGGGGCCCGTCGTGCATCAGCCACCCGAGCACCGTGACGTGATCGTGGCTGGCCGGGTCGATGAGACGGTGAAGTGGGGCCTGCTGTCGAGTGCGCAGATCCTGGTGTCGCCGTCGGGGTTCGAGTCGTTCTCGTTCGTGGTGCTCGAGGCCTGGCACGCCGGCACCGCCGTGCTCGTCAACGGGCGATGCGACGCCACACGCGAGCACTGTGAGCGTTCGGGCGGTGGGCTGTGGTTCGGTGACTACCCGACGTTCGAGGTGTGCCTGGAGCGCATGCTGGGCCCCAGCGCGCTCACCGATGCCATGGCCGCGCTCGGTCGCCGGTACGTGCGGGAGAACTTCACCTGGGAGATCGTCACCGATCGCTACGTGTCGTTCATCGATCGCCTGCTCGCCTCGCGCTGAGACGCTGTGGTGTCCGGCTAGGGCTTCCGGAAGGCCTGTGCCGCCTCCCGGTAGGGTCGCGTCGTGACCGACCAACAACCGTCCCCGGCCGACGCTCTTGCCGCGGCGGTGGCCGAACAGATTGCGACCGGACGATCCGACGGCACCTATCCCGCGGGACTCGAGGCAGATCTGGACGCGCACTGGCGTCGCGTCGCGGCCCGTCCTGACGAGGTACCCCGTCATCGTCTCCACCGTGCCTTCGACTCCTATGTCGAGGGTGCCGCCTTCTCGGTGCCCACACCGCCAGCCTCCTCCGGTGCGCCCGGTGGCGCCGCCATCCACAAGATCGTCGGCAAGACCGTGAATCGCCACATGAGCGATCTGGTGCTGCAACTCGACGACTTCGCCCGCTCGGTACAGGAGATGTTCGCGTCGATCATCGCGGTGCTCGACGATGTCCCGGCCCACGTGCACACCGATCTCATCGGCCAGCTCGAAGCGATGGAAGGGCAACTGGCCGAGCTCGGCCGCGCCGCCAACCGCGCTGCGATCGACGACGCAGCCACGTGAGCGATCGATCACCAGCGTTGATCGTGGACGTGCGCTTCGCGGCCGATCAACGTCTCGAACGGCTGCTCGCCGCTCATCATCTGGTGTGCACCTATCGCGACGCGTCGGCATTCATGGCACTGCTGGGACCGGTGATCGATCTTCGCTATGCGCTTGCGCTGCAACGGTTCTGCGATGAACTGAACCTGCATCACACCTGGCTCGGATCGCACGAGGCCGGAGCGTCCGAAGCAGCGGGCACCGATGCGGTCCGCATCGCGTGGTCCGCGGCGTACGGGGATGTCCCCACCGAGATGCTCGCCGATGCCCTGATGGCCGTGGCCGCGCGTCACGACGAGGAGAGCGCGCCCTGATGCGGATCGGGTTCGTGGTGCAGCGCTATGGCGACGAGATCGCCGGTGGGGCAGAGGCGGCGTGTCGTGCCTTGGCCATCCGCGTCGCGGCTCGCGGCCATCACGTCGAGGTGCTCACATCGTGTGCCGTGAGTTACGTCGATTGGGCCAACGTGTTGCCGGCGGGCACGAGCGTCGAGCACGACGTCACCGTGCATCGGTTGCCGGTGACCAACGGCCGCCAACTCGAGCGCTTCGCCGCGCTGAGCGAACGCACGCTCAACGGTCGCTATCCGCCGACGTGGGAGCTCCAGCGCGAATGGTTCCTGGCCCAGGGGCCCGACATCGATGCCGAACGATGGCTCATCGACAACTGCGATCGCTTCGACGTGATGGTGTTCTTCACGTACTTGTACTGGCCCACGGTGCGCGGCGTGCCGGCCATCGCCGGGCGGGTGCCGATCGTCATCCATCCCACCGCGCACGACGAGCCACCGCTGCGTCTCAGCGCCATCCGTCCCGCGCTGCGCGCCGCCGACGCGTTGGTGTTCCTCACCCCCGAAGAGGAACAGTTGGTGCGCGACCGATTGCATCTGCGCCAGCGCGGCGAGGTGATCGGGATCGGCGTGGAGCCGTTCGTGCGACCGACCGATGACGACATCGCCGCCGCCGGTCATCGATACCGACTGGGCGACGGATACGAGAGCGGAGGCTGGCTGCTCTGCCTCGGTCGGGTCGATCCCTCCAAGGGCACGCCCGAACTCGTGCAGTGGTACGGCGAGTTCCGACGCCGGCGCGTCGAGCGATCGCTGCCCACGCCGCCGTTGGTCCTGGCCGGTGACCCCGCCCATCGCATCGACGTCGGCGAGGGCGTGCACATGGTGGGGATCGTCGACGACGCCACCAAGGCAGCGCTGATCGCAGGGGCAAGTGTGCTGGTGCATCCCAGCTACTTCGAGAGCTTCTCGATGGTGGTGACCGAAGCGTGGTCGGCGGGTATCCCGGCCCTGGTCCAAGGCCGCTGCGAGGTGTTGGCCGGCCAAGCGGCGCGTTCGGGTGGCGGGTTCGCCTATCGCGGGTTTGCCGAGTTCGACGCCGCCCTGGGCCTGCTCCTGGCCGCCCCAGAGCTCCGTCGATCACTCGGCGAGGCCGGTGCATCGTTCACAACGTCCACGCTGAGCTGGGAACGGCTGCTTGATCGTTACCTCGAGCTGCTGGTATCGGTGGCCCGTGGGACCGGACCGGTGAGCGCCGTCGCCACTGGCTCGTGACCTGCTCAGGCCACATGACCTGGCCAAGGTTGGCATCGCCCGTCGGGCTAGGTTTGTCCGCGTCTGTCGACGGGCCTTGTTGCGCCCCACATCGAGAACTGTGAACTGAGGATCTCCCACCATGCCCCGTGCACTCATCACCGGCATCACCGGTCAAGACGGCCAGTACCTTGCCGAGCTCCTGCACTCCAAGGGTTACGACGTCTACGGCTTGGTGAAGGGTCAGAACAACCCCAAGGGCGAGATGCTCAACGATGAGCTGCCCTTCGTGGAGTTGGTGTCCGGTGATCTGCAAGATCTGCCGTCGCTCATCACCGTGCTCGAGTACGTCAAGCCCGACGAGGTCTACAACCTGGGCGCCATCAGCTTCGTGGCCATGAGCTTCAAGCAAGCTGAATTGACAGCGAACATCACCGGCCTCGGCGTGCTGCGCCTGCTCGAAGCCATCCGCGTCGTCGGCGGCAACGAGAACAACCCCATCCGCTTCTACCAGGCGTCGTCGTCGGAGATGTTCGGCAAGGTGCGTGAGGTACCTCAGACGGAGAACACCCCGTTCTACCCACGCTCTCCCTATGGATGCGCCAAGGTGTTCGGCCACGACATCACGGTCAACTACCGCGACTCCTACGGGCTGTTCGCCTGCTCGGGAATCTTGTTCAACCACGAGAGCCCACGCCGCGGTCTCGAGTTCGTGACCCGCAAGATCACGAACACCGCGGCCCGCATCAAGCTCGGACTCACCAATGAGTTGGTGCTCGGTGATCTCGATCCCAAGCGGGACTGGGGATTCGCCGGCGACTACGTGAAAGCCATGTGGCTCATGCTCCAGCAGGACACGCCGGACGACTACGTGGTGGCAACCGGCGAGACCCATTCCATCCGAGAGTGCCTCGACGTGGCCTTCGCCGCAGCCGAGCTCGGTGACTGGACGCCGTACGTGCGCCAAGATCCGCGCTTCTTCCGCCCCGCTGAGGTCGATCTGCTCATCGGTGATCCCTCGAAGGCCAAGGAGAAGCTCGGCTGGGTGCCCGAGGTGAGCTTCGCTGACCTCATCACGATGATGGTCGAGAACGATCTCAAGGTCGAGAGCAAGAAGATCCGCAACAACGCCAACTGATCGGCGAACCGGACAACGGTCAGGGGTTCTCGAGCGGGAGCTCGGAGAGCGCCTCGCGGAGCGAATCCTCGTCAGGCCGTGCGCCGTGCTCCAATGAGTCACGCAACGCCCAGCCGAACACCACGAGACCAACGGCCGGTCCGGCGATGAGGCCGATCTCCACACGAAGCAGCAGATCGCTGCCGGCGATGGCAGTGGCGGCGACGAACCCGATCATGGCCGCCGTCCATCCGGCCGCGACGCGGGCGTGCCCGCGCAGAGCGATCAGCGCCTGGGCGATGGCCACGGCGATCATGTAGATGGCCGATCCGACGGCCAGCAGCGTGAGATCTCGCCGGCCGAGTTCGGCATCGAACAGCTTCACTGCGGTCGGGCCGGCGATGAACGCCCCCACGGTGCCGAGCACGCCGACGCCGATGACGACCAGCATCAGCTTGCGGAACCCGGCCCGGAACTCGTCGAACGCTCCGGTAGCTGCCAACTTCGCCAGCTTCGGCAACAGCGCGGCCTGCACAGCCTGGAACAAGAACAGCGGGACCCGACTGATGATGACGCCGGCGCTGAAGTGGTTGACCAGTTCCTTCTGTGACTCCTCGGCCAGCACCTTGGCCGCCAACGGCCCGGCGTTGACGAGCGCCGCGCCCAGGACCGATCCGGCGAGCAACCATCCCAGGTTCGGCGTCAGCTCCGCCCACGATGCCGGCGGCCCGGGGGTGAGCAGCGAACGCTTGCCGCGGATGGCCACCACCACGGCGATGGCTGGGGGGAGACCGACCAGGAGCCCGTACCAACCGACGATCTCGACCGAGGCGATGGCCAGGACCCCGGCGCCGAAGACGCGCAACAACCCGTCGAGCCCCAAGATGAGTCCGTATCGAGCGAACTCGTCGTTGCCCGACATGACCCCACGGGTGAAGTGCTGGCAGCCGTAGCCGAGCACCGCGAGACCGAGGGCGAACGCCAGGCTCCAACTGCCGTGGAACAGCTCATCGACCAGCACCGAGCTGGTGGCGCCGATGACCGTGACGAGGATGACGGCCAGACCGAGACCGAGCACGGCGGCCTTGCGCAGCACGGGGAGCGATCCCTGTCCCAGGGCGCGGCGATGGGCCACTGCACGGCCCACCTCCTGCTCGATGGGGAGGAAGAAGCCGGGGGCCAAGATGAACGTGAGGAACCAGAGCAGGCTCAGCGACAATGACGCGTTCGAGTCCGGACCTCCGAGCGCGCGTCGAGCGATCATCAAGAAGCCGTAGGCCGATGCCCCGGACAACACCAGTCCGATGCCGACCGCGATGGTGCCCTCGGGGAGGGGCCCTTTGTCGTTGAGCGATCGCGTGCGGGGCGACAGTGAACTCGGTGCGTCGGACAAGGACCACGAGCCTAGGCACACCGATGATCCAGGGCCGGTCTCCCCTCCGTCGCAGCGGCAGGTGCTCATCGGTGAGGGTCGAATCCGTGCCGTGGGTGTGGATCTGACACGATGCCGCTGATGTTCGGCCGTTCGACCCGCCAACTCGCCCGCGGCGTGGTCGTCGCGGCGAGCGCGATGGTCACCTCGAGCGTGCTCATCTCGGCGCTCGTGGTGACCGGCGGCAGCGTGCAGGCCTCCGAGTCGACGTCCATCGATGCCGGTCGGCTGATCGTGAAGGTCCGCGGCACCTCGGCGGCGATCAGTGCCGCCGGCGCGATGAACGGCACCGATGGCATGCACCCGATCGGGCCCGACACCTGGGTGGTCGAGGTGGACGAGGCCCATCGCTCCGCGGTGTTGTCGTCGCTGGCTCGACGCGATGACGTCGAGTGGGTAGAACCCGATCACGTCGTGCAGTCAGCCGATCTCCCCAACGATCCCGACGTGGCCAACCAGACCTATCTCACCAAGGTCGGGGCGGCCGATGCCTGGCATCTCAGCCGCGG
>JBFWVD010000089.1:0-18146 GCA_050246915.1 Acidimicrobiia bacterium
CGTGGAAACGCCGGCCGGAGATCTCGTCGGCGATGATGCGACCCAACGCGACTTGGGTGACGTGGACCACGGGAGGAGGTTCAGCTTCTCGACGTGCTCGAGGTCGACCAGCTTCTCCAGTTCCTCGGCGCGTCCCTTGATGACGACGCTCCATGCGTCACCGCTCCACGAATCGTAGCCATCGACCTCATAGGCGACAGCACGCCCGCAAACCGCGCCGGCGAGTTTGGTGCCCGCCTCGGTCTTGAACACAACGGTGCGCTGATCCACAGCGTGGTTGATGGGGAAGATGTCGGGATGCTCAGCGATGCTCACAGCAAGGCGACCGACCTCGGCTTCGCCCATGAGGCGCCAACACTCCTCGGGATCGAGCAAGGTCATCCCGGTCTTCGGGTCGGTGCTCCTCATCGAAAGCCCCCTTTGGGCGATTGAGCGCATCTGGCGCGCCTGATGATGTGTCCTTCGATTGCCTCATCATCAATGGCATCCCGGGCGTCGCCGGCACAGGGCATCGAGTCGGCGTTGACGGGGCCGGAAGTCACCTACGACGTACCCGGTCGACGTGCATGGGGCCGATACGGTCGCATCCGTCAGCGAGGAGGGTCAGATGCGGCGGACACCGTTGAACCGATGGGCGCTCGGAGTGGCGATGAGTGCATTGGTGCTCGCCGCCGCGTGCAGCGACGACGGGGGCGGGTCGAGCGACACCATCGGCTCGCTGAACGACACCGTCACACCCAGCGACGCTGATACCGCCTCGTCCACGATCGGTGCATCGACGACGGCTGCGACCGCTGGACCGGCGACGACGAGCGCGTCCGGTGATCCGACGCAGGCCACTGATCCGCAGTCGTCACCGACCACGGTGTCGCGTGTCGAGATACCGGCGTTCGGACAGGACTGGAAGCCCGGGTGTCGCAATGTGGTGACCGCCGGAGGCGCCGTGCCGTCGACGTCACTGCTCGATTCCTTGACCACGTTTCGAGCGCTCGGCCCGAGCCCACAACTCGACATCGTCGTGCCACGCTCACCGCTGTTCCCCGACAACATCACCTCAGGCGGCCCCACCGACGACGCCGGGTACGTGTTCGTGGCGGCGACGCGTCGCGGCATCGTGCTCGGCATCAATCCGAGCAGCCTCAGCGAGAACTCCTCATCGATGGTGTCGTTCATCGACCATGGTGGTGTACGACGTTGGACCCGTTGCTTCCCGGATCGGTTGCTCGGCGTGTTCGCCTCGCCCGCGTCGTCGGGGCCGACGGCAACTGGATCTGTGTACATCGCGACGCTCACCGAGGCGGGAGACGGTCCGTCCTCGGCGGCCTGGCAATCGTTGGCTCTCACCGACGGGTCGGCCAACGACGCATTCGCCGATGCTGCAGAAGAAGCTGGCCTCGCCGTTGCCGACATGGAGAGCTATCGAGTGCTCGAAGCCCACGGGGATCTCGTGCTGCTCGGACGCGACCGCGACACCAGCATCACCCCGACGGCCCTGGCATTGCTCGACGTGAGCACCGGCAAGATGGCGAGCCCACCGATGGTCGCGTCAGCAGGCGACCAAGGTTGCGGCACGACGTTTCCCTACGGGTTCACCTCGGACGGACATCTCACCGCCCGGGGTCCGGTGGTGGACGGGATCTCACCGACGGTTGCGGTGTGGACGGGCGAGCGATGGACCGATGATGTGGCACAACTGCGGGCGTTGCCGATGGATGTGACGTTCGGATGCGGCGAGGCCGCGTTGCTGCGCGGTGTCGACGGCACCGGTGCGCCGCGATGGAGTCGACCCGATCTCCAGCAACCCAGTCTCGAGGGGGTCTACATCGCCCGAGACGGAGACACCGCCGTGATGCAGGTGTGTGCCGGCAAGGCACCGGCCGACGGCATCTGCTCCACGGAGCTCATCGGCGTCGATACCCGCACCGGCGTCACACGATGGTCGCTGCCCGGTTTCCGGGAGATGCCCATCGGGGTGACAGGCGGCAAGCTCATCACCAATCTCGGTGACACGCTGTCCACCGATGAATCGGCGCGCGGCTGGGCCATGTTCGATGTCGTCACCGGCGTGGCCATCAGCGGTCAGCGTTGGGATGATCCGGCGGCATTCCATCAGGGGTGCTGCGGCGAGGGTGAGTACTTCCATGTGCACGTGTTCGGTGGGGTCGTCGTCGTGGTGGCTGACGAGCACGTGCGGGTCTGGTACCCCGGCGATGCCGCGGTGCAGTTGGCGGCGGACGCGCTGACCCTGCCCTGACCGTTCGCTGGCACGATCGCCCAGCAGCGCGCCGTATCGTTGGCGACGTCGGTCAGATGCCGCGCCACAGCTGCAACGGTGTGCGATCGCGGGGTCCGGCGAACGGCACTGCGACCGACGCGCCACTCGAGCCGGCCGACGCGTAGCAGGCGCAGGTGATGTCGAGCACGGCCCGACCGAACAAGGCATCGGACAGCGGAGCGACGCCAGCATCGAAATCGCCGAGCATCGAACGCAGCTGAGCGTTGTAGCCCAGGTCCTCCAAGATCGTCGGTTCTTGTCGGGCGCGGGGCACCTCGTGACGATCTCCGTTCACCTCGAGCATCGGTTCCGGGCGGATCTCGGCCCGCACCACTGCGATGGCCGACGACGCCTGAACGTCCCACAGCGGGCTGGACGCCTGCCAGCTGGCGATGACGACGGCCCGCAGACCGCTGGAGAACGTGAGCTCGACTTCGGCGTGCTCATCGCTGTCGTGACGCGCGCCGTTGCCGTTCCAGCCGCGCAGCGTGCAGCGCACAGAGGTGACGACGGCGGGAGCTGCCAACATCATGGCCACCGCCAGGGGATGCACGCCGAGATCGAACAACACTCCACCGCCCCACGCGTCGGTGGTGAACGCTCCCCATGCCGGGCGATCCTGCAGGGCTCGCACCTCGAGATGGGTGAGCGCACCGAGCTGAGCAACGCGGGCATGCACGGCGGCGAGGATGGGAGCGAACACCAGGTTCTCGGCATATCCCACGCGAGCGCCGCCGACGTCGACGAGGCGATCGGCCTGGGCGAGTGTGATCGTGAACGGCTTCTCGACGATGACCGCCGCACCGCGTTCGAGCATGTTCACGGCGTCGTCCATGTGTCGGAACGGCGGGGTGGCCACGATCACCGTTCCCGCCCGGGCCGGGAGCCGATCGCTCGCGATGATCGGCACCCCCATCCCCGCCACGTGCGGATGTGGCGCGCCGGGATCGCGCGATCCGAAGGCAAGGACCCGCAGTCTTGATGCCCGGGCGGCCAGGCTGTGCACCGCGGCGATCGTGCCCGTCCCGACGATGGCGAGGGTGTCGTTCATCGGCCGGTCAACGCCGCGACAACCGGTGCCATGGCGTCGAGCGATTCTGCGCCGACGATGACGTAGCTGAAGCCCCATCGTTCCCTGCTGCGCTCGAGGTCCTCGATGATCTGCGCCACTGAACCGATGAGGGCGAACGGGCTCTCGGTCACCTGCGCTTCGGTCATACCGGTGAACCCGGCCACGCCGGCCACCGATGTGGCCCGGTCGTTGGTGACATCGACCATGAAGCACCGGATGTTCAACTCGATGTCGCCGTAGCGATCGCCGGCTGCGGTCCGGACGATCTCGACCTTGGCGTCGACTTGCTCGGCGGTCATGTCGCCGATGACCGCCGAGCCAATGGCCCCGGTGTGCAACGACGGATTGATGCCGACGATCTCGGCGCGCTTTGCCGCGATGGTGAGCACCCTCGGCCCGCCACCGCCGATGAGCAGCGGCGGACGGGGTTGTTGGACCGGATGGGGATGGGCGGTGTGTTCAGTGATCGTGTAGTGCACGCCGCGATAGGAGAACGGCCCGGGGCTCAGGAGCCCGCAGATGACGTCGAGTCCCTCTTCGAAGCGATCGACCCGCACCTTCGGTGTGTCGTAGACGATGCCTGCCTGGTCGTAGTCGGTGCGCATCCACCCGGCGCCCAACCCGATCTCCAAGCGTCCCTGCGAGAGCACGTCCAAGGTGGCCAGCTCCTTGGCCAACACGAGGGGGTGCTTGTAGTCGTTGTCCCACACGAGGGCACCGACTCGGAGGTGGGTCGTCGCCATGGCCGCAGCCGTCAGCGCGGGAACTGGGGCGAACTGAGCGTCGAAGTGATCGGGCATGGTGAGGGTCGAATAGCCGAGCGCTTCTATGTGCCGGGCGAGGTCCAGCCACTTCGGACCGCTCCCAGCGCTCGACACCTGCACTCCGAAACGGAATGGGCGACGGGCGGTGCGGGGACGTTGTGTGAGGTGTGCCCCGGTCGGTGGATCAGCGCTCGACATGGCGCGGGACGGTAGCCGCCGCCGCTGTCGGCCGTGGCGCTCCTACCATGGTCGTGTGCGCGGCCTCGTGAAGTATGTGATCGCTGTCGGCCTGGCAGGGCTGGGGACGGCATCGGCAGTGGCCGCCGCGGCACCGCAGGTGGAGGCCATCTTCACCGCTCATCGCTCCACGTCGTCGCTCCCCGAGCTCAGCACCTTGGCCGAGCGTTCGGTGATGTACGACGTGAACGGCAATCAGATCCAGATCTTCACCGCGGCCGAGAATCGCAAACCGGTCGCCATCGACGAGGTCTCCCAAGGCGTCATCGACGCAGTGCTGGCCACCGAGGACGAGGGCTTCTATCGGCACGAGGGTGTCAACCTCCGCTCGTTGTTGCGGGCCACGCTGGCCAACGTGTCCGCCGGTGGCGTGGTCCAGGGCGGCTCGACCATCACCCAACAGGTGGTCAAGCTCGGCCTCGTCGGATCCAAGCGTGACGCCGACCGCAAGATCCGCGAGGCGATGTACGCCTTGCGACTCGAGAAGCAGCTCACCAAGAGCGAGATCCTCGAGCGATATCTCAACAGCGTTTACTTCGGCAACGGGGCCTACGGCGTGAAGGCCGCCGCCGAGGTGTACTTCGGCAAGGACGTGAAAGATCTCGGGTTGAAGGAGGGCGCGTTCCTCGCCGGACTCATCCGCAACCCCAACGGCTACGACCCGTTCCGCTACCCGCAGCGCTTCATGACACGGCGACGGTTCGTTCTCGATCGCCTCGTCGATCTGGGCAAGATGACACGCGCCGACGCCGATGCGATCGCGGCCGAGCAGCCACCGATCCGCAGCTTCGCCACCCCCGAGCGCCAGCCCGCACCGACGTACTTCGTGGCCCGGGCCAAGCAGGCGTTGCTGAAGGATCCATCGATGCTCGGTGATACCGATCTCGATCGGTACAACGCGCTCTTCACCGGCGGCCTCAGGATCTACACGACGTTCGATCCTCATCTGCAGCAACTGGCCGAGCAGGCAAGGACCGATCTCATGCCGGACACCGGTGGACAGTTCGAGGCGGCTCTGGCATCGGTCGATCCGCGCACCGGTGCGGTGAAGGCGCTCGTCGGGGGCCCGGGCTTCGATGTCCTCAACTTCGACCTGTCCACTCAGGGTCGCAACCAGGCCGGTTCGTCGTTCAAGACTTTCGTGCTCGTCGCCGCGCTCGAAGGTGGTGCACGGCCCGGTGATGTCATCGATGGCAACGCAGGTTGCAGCTTCACCATCCCCGGACAGAAGGAGCCCTACACCCCGAGTGGCCACGGCGCCGGTGTGGGCACCATCGAAAAGATGTTCGCCTCGTCCATCAACTGCGCGTTCGTGCGCATGGGCCTCATCGTCCACCCCGAGCGCGTCGTGGAGACCGCTGAGCGGATGGGCATTCCCAAGGGCATCTTGCAGCCCTACGCATCGATCGCCCTCGGCACGTTCGGCGTGTCGCCACTCAACATGGCCTCGTCGTACGGCACGCTGGCGGCCGAGGGGGTGCGGCACGATCCTTACTACATCGAGCGGATCGAGGATCGAAAGGGCAACGTGATCTATCAACACGAGGCCCGAGGGCAACAGGTGGTCGATCGTGACATCGCCCTCACTGCCCAGAAGATCATGCAGGGCGTCGTCACCGGGGGCACCGGCAAGAAGGCCAGGATCGATGGGCGCGAGGTGGCAGGAAAGACCGGGACCACCAACAACTCGGCCGATGTGTGGTTCGTCGGTTACACACCGCAGTTGTCGACAGCGGTGTGGATCGGATCACGCTATGGCGACAGCGAGACCGTGAAGTTGAACGGCAAGGTGCAGTTCGGCGGTGATCTCCCCGCCCAGATCTGGCAACGCTTCACCTCGACCGCGCTCGAAGGCGTCGATCCGACGCCGTTCAACACGCCGGCCCCGTATTCGAAGAGTCGTGGTCCGGCGCGCTTGGTGTTGCCGAGCGATGAGTGCTGGGCCAAAGCGGCCACCGCTGACCCTGCCGCCGATCCTGCGGCTCCGCCCGCTCCGGCGGTGGACACCAACCTCGACTACTCCGACAAGGTCCCGCCCACGTTGATGCCGACCCCGCTCGACCCTCGCCTGGCGCCGATTCCCCTGGTGCCCGTGGCGGGCTACACCGTCCAGCCCTGCCGTGTGGTGATCGCGGCGTTCAAGGCCGCAGAAGAAGCGGCCAAGACCTCGACAACGGTCGCAGAGACGACGTCCGTACCCGCCACGACGACCCCCTCGACGTCGAGCACGCTGGCACCCATAGCGGCCGCCACCACCGTGGCAGCCGCGGCCGTGCCCACGACGACGTCCGGATGAACCGGGCGAGCCGGTGAGCGGGCAGACTGGGGCGGTGTCCGACCTCGCCTCGCTCCTGACCCTGCAACATGTCGACACCGCCATCGATCAGGGGCGGCATCGTCGCACACACCTTCCCGAGGCCGCTGCGGCGAAGGCCGCTCGTGACGCCTTGAGTGCCGCTGAGGCCAAGCTGGCAGCGCTGACCGCCACGAAAGATGCCGACGAAGCCGAGCAGGCCACCCACGAGCACCGCATCGAGGAGTTCAACGCACGCATCGTCGAGATCGACCGGCGCACCAAGATCGTCTCGGTCCCCAAGGAGCTGCAGGCGCTGTCGACCGAACGCGATGGGCTGGTGAACCGTCGCAGCGAGGCCGAGGACCGCGAGCTCGAGGTGATGGAGCGACTCGAGGCGGTGAGCGCTGAGATCGACGCGTTGAACCTCGTCATTGCCGATGCCCGAGCGGCCAACGACGCCGCGACCATCGCGCTGGCCGAGGCGCAGGTGGCCGTGGACGGCGATCTCGCACGACTGGCACAGGAGCGCACCGACGCGGTGGCCAAGGTGCCGGCTGCGTTGCTCGCCACCTACGAATCGATGCGGCCCAAGCTCGGCGGCGTTGCCGTGGCCCAGCTCGAGCACGGGCATTGCACCGGCTGTCGCCTGCAGCTCCCAGCGTCGGAGATCGATCGCATCAAGCACCAGGCCGCCGATGAGATCGTCACTTGCGAGCAGTGCGGCCGCATCCTCGTTCGCTGATCGGCATCTGACGACCGTGTTCTTCTGGTTCATCGGCACCGCGTTGGTGACCATGTGGTTCGTCTTCCACGATCCTGCCATCGACCTGCGTATGGTCGTCGCCGGCGCGCTGGCACCGGACGTGCTCGACGCACCATTCGGTGGTGCCCGCATCGCTCATTCGGTGACGTTCGCGGTCGCGGTGCTCACCGCAGTCATGTTGGGGACCATCGGTCGCCGCTTGCTGCGCCGACGTTTGGTGATGGTGGCCGTCGGCCTGATGCTGCATCTCGTCTTCGACGGAGTGGTGTCGAGCACCAAGGTGTTCTGGTGGCCGATCGGTGGCGACGCGTGGCCCGATGCTCGACTGCCGGTCATCGAGCGCGGCTTGTGGAACGTGCCACTCGAGATCGCCGGGCTGATCATGTGCGGATGGGCGTGGAAGACCTTCGGGTGGCAGGACCGGTCGCGGCGTGAGTTGTTGCGACGCACCGGCCGACTGGATCGTTCCTTCGTGGGGCGATGACGTGTTGATACTCGTGCGTCATGGGCGCACCGACGCCAACGCCCGGTCGTTGTTGCAGGGGCGGTTGGATCTGCCGCTCGATGAGATCGGGCAGCGACAGGCCGAGGTGATCGGCAGGGTGCTCGCCGGCATCGACGACGTCGTCAGCAGTTCGCTCACCAGAGCGACGATGACCGCGTCGGCCATCGCCCAGCCCGTGATCGATGATCGATGGATCGAACTCGACTACGGCAGCTTGGACGGTGTCCCCATCAGCGAGGTGCCCGACGAGGTGTGGCACCGCTGGCGAACCGATCCAGACTTCGTCGCCGGCGGTGGCGAGTCGATGCGTCAATTGAACATGCGCGTGCGCGCAGCCTGTGAAGATCTCGCGGCCACCGCCGCGATGCGCGACGTCGTGGTGGTGAGCCACGTTTCACCCATCAAGGCCGCAGTGGCATGGGCCTTGGGTCAGCCGGTGGAGGAGGTCGGCCGGATGTTCCTCGACCAGGCTTCGGTGTGTCGCATCGGCATCGGTCGCTTCGGCCCGTTCCTGCACACCTTCAACGACACGTCCCACTTGTCGTTGTTGTGACGCCGTGACGAGTGCGGGCGCGGATGTTCATGTCAGGAGCTGCGCAGCGCGATCGTTGAGTTCGTGCAACCACAGCGGAAGGCGCAGCGGACGGCCCGTCGAGTCGACGCACGCATGAACAGTGACGGCCCGCACGCACACCGCATCACCGACATCCTGTTCGTCGTTGACGGTCCGTGTGCCGCGCACAGTCCCTGTGTCACCGACGGTCCCGGTGTCACCGACGGTCCCGGTGTCACCGACGGTCCCGGTGTCACCGACGGTCAACGTGTAGTCGACCTGGAACGTGGTGCGGGTGACGGCCGAGACGGCCACGTGCACGGTGACGAGATCATCGAACCGTGCTGGGCGGACATATTGGGTGAACACCTCGAGGACGGTGATGTCGAGTCCCTCGGCGCGGAACCGATCGTAGGGATGCCCGCAGTCACGTAGGAAGGCCACGCGCGCTTCCTCGAGGTACAGCAGATACGAGCTGTGATGGACGATCCCCATCGCATCGGTCTCGGCGAACCGGACTCGGAGCTGATGACGATAAGGGTAGGTGCTCAGATCGCTCGGCGGCTCATGGGCTACTCGCACCCGCTCAAGCTAGGGCAAGAAGGCCCTACACAGCGGAGGCGTCTGATGATCCGATGCGCCGATGACCATCACAGCTTTCGTCGATGCTGACCTGCTCGATCTCCGTCGCCGCCATGCCGAGATCCTCGCCGTGATCCCACCGGACGTCCGAGACCCGTCGCTGCCGTGCATCGATCCCGGACTGAACTCCCATGTCGCAGATCCCGGGTTGCTCGAGCGCGCGCTGCGCGAGCGGGCTGAGGCGCTCATCGCGTCCGAGTCGTTGCTTGCGACGTATCTGGAGCGGTCCCGACGCAGCGCCTTCGCCACGGCCATCGCGGCCACCATCGTCACCCGCTATCGCGAACTGGCCGGCGATGCCCCCGCTGGCATGGATATGGAACTGAAGGTTGCTGAGGAGTCGAGCGACCCGACGGTGACGCTGCCCGACTATGCCGAGAGCATGGTGATCGCCCGGCTGCTGCCGCTGATCGCCTGGGCCGATCATCTCGCCACCCTCTGAGCTCGCGCGAAGCGTCTGCACCGAAAACGGCACGGACCCGGCGCTGGTGCGCCGGGTCCGTGTTCGACGAACGAGTTCGATCAGCTGATCAGAGCTGGGCGTAGACCGCGCTGCACGAGCTGACCTCGACGGCGAGCGTCGGCTCGACGAGGAGCTTCTCGATCACACCGTTGTTGATGATGGCGGCGT
Source organism: Acidimicrobiia bacterium (assembly GCA_050246915.1). GTDB lineage: Bacteria > Actinomycetota > Acidimicrobiia > Acidimicrobiales > Ilumatobacteraceae > JBFWVD01. The sequence goes on from JBFWVD010000089.1 coordinate 9,739, forward strand.
AGCGCTGCGAACGCACGCCCATGCCACCGCCCGTGAGGTCGATCTCGAGGCCCATGGCCTTGGTGAAGGCCGCTGCGCCGTCGGCCAGCATGAGGATCTTGTCGCCGACTTGCTGATCGTCGGCCCACGCCTTCATGACGAAGGCGTCGTTGACCGACACGCACACGATCTTGTCGACGCCCTTGGCGCTGAGCTGTGCGGCCTGCTGGACATATCCGGGCAGATGCACCTTCGAGCATCCGGGCGTGAACGCGCCGGGCACGGCGAAGAGCACCACGCGTCCGGAACCGAGCACGTCACCTGTGCGCACTGCCTCGGGGCCTTCGGCTCCAAAGGTCTTCACCTCGATGTCCGGGATGCGATCTCCGACGGAAACGGTCATGTGGTCCTCCTGCAGGGCGATGAGTGTGTGCATCGTAGAGCGACGAGAAGGTCGGTCACGACGCTCGACGGTCAGATCCTTGCCAGCGCCCGGTGCACGATGGGGTCCAGCCGATCGGGCTGCTGCTCGGCCGTGTCGGCCAGCTCCCGGCGCATGCGCGGCTCCCAGAACGCCAGCAGGTGGTTGGCCACATCGGCCTCCGGGGACGCCGCCGGGTCGTGGGCGAACTGTCGGGCGATCTGGTTGGCCATGCGAACGAGCTCGACCGTCGGGTCGATGGGCTCTGGGGTGCGTGGTCTGGGCCCTGCCGTGGCGGCTTGGCGCACCTCGACCGCCGTGACCTTGTACTCGGGGCAGTTGGTGGCCCAATCGGAATGCTCGGTGGTGACGACGTTGGCGCCGCTGCCGGGATAGTGGAACGTGGTGTACACCACCCCGGTGGGCATGCGGTCCGATATCAGGGCGTGCATGGTGGTCGACCCCACGCGACTGGTGATCTCGACCCGGTCGCCGGTAGCGATGCCGCGCATCTCGGCGTCGGCGGGGTGGATCTCCAGTACGTCCTCTCCGTGCCAGGTGACGTTCGGGGTCCGTCGGGTCTGGGCGCCGACGTTGTACTGGCTGAGCACCCGGCCGGTGGTGAGGACGAGCGGGAAACGTCGATTCGAACGCTCATCGGTGGGGACGAACGGCGTCGCCACGAAGCGGCCGGAACCACGCACGAACTGCTCGAGGTGCATGATCGGCGTCCCGTTCGGCGCGGCGTCGTTGCACGGCCATTGCACGCTGCCGAGGGCATCGAGCTTGGCGAAGGAGACACCGGCGAACGTCGGGGTGAGCGCGGCGATCTCGTCCATGATCGCCGCGGCGCTGTCCCAGTGCATCGGGTAGCCGAGGGCGCCTGACAGCTCGGACACCACCTGCCATTCCTGCTTGCCGGTGCGCGGTGCCATGACCGGGCGGACGCGGTTGATGCGACGCTCGGCGTTGGTGAACGTGCCGTCCTTCTCCAAGAACGATGTCCCGGGCAGGAACACATGCGCGAACCGGCTGGTCTCGTTGAGGAACAGATCCTGGACGATGATCAGGTCCATGGCGCTGAGTGCCGCGGTCACGTGCTCGGTGTTGGGGTCGGACTGAGCTACGTCCTCACCTTGGATGAACAGTCCTTTGAACCAACCTTCGATGGCGGCGTTGAACATGTTGGGGATTCGCAGGCCGGGCTCGGGATCGATGGAGGCGTGCCACATCGCTTCGAACTGATGGCGCACGACGTCATCGGACACGTGGCGATAACCGGCCAGTTCGTGGGGGAACGAGCCCATGTCGCACGAGCCCTGCACGTTGTTCTGGCCCCGCAAGGGGTTCACCCCAACACCGGGTCGACCGATGTTGCCGCACGCCATTGCCAAGTTGGCGATGCCCATCACCATCGTCGAGCCCTGGCTGTGCTCGGTGACGCCGAGGCCGTAATAGATGGCTCCGTTGCCACCGGTGGCATACAGACGAGCGGCGCGACGCACCAGATCGGCGGGGACGCCGCTATGGGCCTCGCTCGCTTCCGGGCTGTTCTCGGGAAGCAAGATGAATTGACGCCACTGGTCGAACGCCACCGGATCGCAGCGTTCGGCGATGAACGCCTCGTCGGCCAAGCCCTCGCTCATCACGGTGTGGGCCAGCGCGTTGATGACGGCGACATTCGTGCCCGGTCGCAACTGGAGATGCGCGTCGGCTTCGACATGGGCGCTGCGGACCAGGTCGATGCGACGCGGATCGACGACGATGAGCCTGGCCCCTTCGCGCAGCCGCCGTTTCATGCGCGACGCGAAGACCGGATGGGCATCGGTGGGGTTGGCCCCGATGAGCAAGATCACGTCGGACTGCTCCACCGACCGGAAGTCCTGCGTTCCGGCCGATGTGCCGAAGGTCTGCTTGAGCCCGAAGCCGGTGGGGGAGTGGCACACCCGGGCGCAGGTGTCGACGTTGTTGTTGCCGAACGCTGCCCGCACCATCTTCTGTACGGCGAACACTTCTTCGTTCGTGCATCGAGACGACGTGATGCCGCCCATGGCCTCGACGCCGTGGGTCGATTGGATGTCCCTGATGCGCCTTGCGGCGAACGCGATGGCCTCGTCCCAGCTCACCTCGCGCCAGGGATCAGTGATGCGGTCTCGCACCATCGGGGTGGTGACCCGTTCGGCATGGGTTGCGTAGCCCCACGCGAAACGACCCTTGACACAGGAGTGACCTTCGTTGGCGCCACCGTCTTTCGACGGGACCATCCGAACCACCTCGTCGCCTTGGAGATGGGCGGTGAAGCTGCACCCGACCCCGCAATAGGCGCACGTGGTGTCGACCGATCGGGTCGGCTGCCCTTTGGCGATGATGGAGACCTCGGTGAGGGTGGCGGTGGGGCACACCTGCACGCAGGCACCGCAGGACACGCAGTCGGAGGCGAGGAATCCGTCGCCAACGCCGGCGGTCACCTTCGAATCGAAACCGCGGCCGCCGATGGTGAGCGCGAATGTGCCCTGGATCCCCTCACACGCACGAACGCATCGGCTGCACACGATGCACTTGGACGGATCGAAGGTGAAGTACGGGTTCGTTGTGTCCGCGCTCTGGCCGAGGTGGTTCTCGCCGGCGTAGCCGTAGCGGACGTCGCGCAGGCCGACGGTGCCGGCCATGTCCTGTAGTTCGCAATCCCCGTTCGCCGCGCACGTCAGGCAATCGAGAGGATGATCGGAGATGTAGAGCTCCATGACCCCGCGTCGCAACCGAGCGAGGCGATCGGTCTGGGTGTGCACGCGCATGTCGTCGCTGACCGGGGTGGTGCACGACGCCGGCGTGCCGTTGCGGCCCTCGATCTCGACGAGGCAGAGCCGACACGAACCGAACGGATCGAGTCGATCGTTGGCGCACAACTTGGGGATGTCAACCCCGCACAGAGCAGCGGCCCGCATCACCGACGTCCCCTCGGGGACGGTGATGTTGTGCCCGTCGATGCGCACGTTCACCGGTGGGCGATCGCCGCGAACCGCCGGGGTACCGAGGTCGATCGGTCGAGCGATGGTCATCGCGCCATCCTCTCTCCGGAGAGATGATCTGGGAAGTGGCGCATGACGCTGCGCACCGGCACCGCAGTGAGGCCGCCCATGGCGCACAACGATCCTGACGCCATCACTTCGCAGAGGTCCTCGAGCAACTCCAGATCGTCGTCCCGGGTCGCGTTGCCCGCGAGCATGCGGTCGATGAGCTCGACACCGCGGGTGGACCCGATACGGCAGGGGGTGCACTTGCCGCACGATTCCTCGGCGCAGAACTCCATGGCGAACCGGGCCTGCTGACCCATGTCGGTCGAGTCATCGAACACGACGACGCCGCCGTGCCCGAGCAGACCCCCGGCCGCGGTGAGCGACTCGTAGTCCATCGAGATGCCGAACTCGCCGGTCGGTAGGTACGCACCGAGCGGTCCGCCGACTTGCACCGCCCCAATGGGATGACCCGATCGGGTGCCTTGGCCAAAGCCTTCGACGAGATCGTTCAAGGTGATGCCGAACGGCACCTCGATCGCGCCGCCGCGGGCGATGTCACCGGCCAGTTGGAACACCTGCGTGCCGACGCTCCGACCCGTGCCCAACGTTGCGTAGCGCTCGCCGTGGCCAGCGAGCAGCGCCGGGGTGGTGGCCAACGTCAGGACGTTGTTGACGACGGTGGGTCGACCGAAGAGTCCTTCGAGCGCTGGCAGCGGTGGCTTGGGTCGGACCATGCCCCGCTTGCCTTCGAGGCTCTCGAGCATTGCTGTCTCTTCGCCGCAGATGTAGGCGCCGGCACCGACTCGGATGTGGAGGTCGAGATGGAAGTCGGTGCCGAAGATGTTCTGTCCCAGCCACCCCTGGCGCTGCGCGGTGTCGACCGCCGAGCGCATTCGGGCCACGGCATCGGGATACTCCGATCGGATGTAGATGAAGGCCTCGTCGGCGCCCACGGCGTAGGCGGCGATGGCGATGCCTTCGATGACGCTGAACGGATCGCCCTCCATCAGCATGCGGTCAGCGAACGTGCCGCTGTCACCTTCATCGGCGTTGGCGCACACGTACTTCTTGCTCCGGAGCGTGGAGCGGTCGCCTCCGCGTACGCCTTCGCTGTCGCCCGCGTCGAGCACGGTCTGCCATTTGATGCCAGTGGGGAAGCCGGCTCCGCCGCGTCCGCGCAGACCCGACGACTTCACCACATCGATCACGGCCTGCGGTGTCATAGCGAGGGCAGCGCGCAGACCGGACATGCCGCCGTGGCGTTCGAAGTCGACGGGGGACGCAGGGTCGATGATGCCCATGCGGCACAACGTGATGCGATCCTGTGCGGTGAACCATGGATGCTGCGCGATCTCGCCGTGCGATTTGGGGTGCGTCACGGTCGACGCCACGCCCCGCGTCGGACCGCCCCACTCATCGAGCAAGGTGGCGACATCGGTGACTTCTATCGGGCCGTACGCAATGCGGGTGCTCCCGTGTTCGATCTCGACGAGCGGCTCGAGCCAGAGGGCCCCGCGGGTTCCATTGCGCACGATGGTGATGTCGAGTCCGCGCTCTGCCGCTTCGTGAGCAATCGCCGCGGCGACCTCATCGGCCCCGACCGATCGTGCCGCGCTGTCGCCGGGTACATACACCGTCCTGGTCCCGCCGCCTGGGGACGCCTGTGATGGGGATGGCTGCGTTGCGGTAGCTGGTGCTGCGGTGGGCCGTGTTGCGGTGGTGGGCGCGCTGCCAATGACACGTGCTCTGTCCGCGACGGGTGTGTCAATGGAGGTTGCGATCGCGTCGGCCAGGAGAGAGTCGATGGTCGAAGTGTCGACGCGTCCGATGACGCGATCGTCGAACATCACTGATGGTCCCAGGGCGCAGTTGCCGAGGCAGAACGTCTCGGTGAGCGTCAATGAACCATCTGCTGTGGTGTGTCCGTGATCCGTTCCGAGGCGTTCAGTGGCATGTGCCCACAGCTGTCGCGCTCCGGTCGCCTGGCAGGCCTCGGCGCGACAGATGCTCATCCGATGCTGGCCGGCAGGTTCGGTCCGGAGATCTCGGTAGAACGTGAGCACGCCGTACACCTCGGCGGTCGAGACGTTGAGATGCTCGGCGACGAGGTCGATCGCCTCGGGGTGCACGTGTCCGAAGGCGTTCTGGAGGGCCTGCAGCGCCGGGAGCATTGCGTCAGGTGATGCGTCGAGGATTGGCCTGGCGGCGTCGATCGACCACGGCGGCGCTGAAGATCCGGTCGACTGGGCCATGACAACGCCAAGGTAGTGCGTGCCTGTCCGATGCTGCGGGCCGGACGTCGGGGACTCGGGCCTCTCTGCGATTGGGCATGCGGTGAGGCCGCGCGTTTGCTCGACGGCATCGGCGGGTACTCGGCCATGCGAGCGGGCGCCCAACAGTCCTCAGCCCGCGGGAGGTTGTCATGGCCGGAGTCTCGAGATCCATGTTCCGTTCGCGCTGGGCTGCGGTAGGCGCAGCAGTGGCGGTGTCCGTTGGTGCTGGGGGAGTGTTCAACTCCTGGGCGGCACCCGGCTCGCCTTCGGCGGCGAGCTTCGTGCCGATCACTCCGTGTCGACTGATGGATACACGCACCGGCGTGTTCAATGTCGGGCCACGCAACACGCCACTCGGGGCGGGTGAGGTGTACGCGCCGACGGTGCGCGGCACCACTGGCGACTGCACCATCCCGGCCACGGCCACGGCGGTCTCGCTCAACGTCACCTACGCGAACCCGTCGGCGGGGAGCTTCGCCACCGTCTATCCGGCGGACAAGCCGCGACCCAACACCTCCAACCTGAACTGGGTGGCTGGTCAGGACCCGGCTCCGAACGCGGTGACGTCGCAGCTGTCGGCCGACGGCAAGCTGGCGTTCTACAACTACGCGGGCACCGTCAACCTCGTCGCGGACATCGTCGGGTACTACGAGCCCGCCTCGTCTCTGTTGGCGTCGGCGTTGCCATCCGGCCAGACCATCGCCGGCGCGTGGGGAGGTCGCTACATTGCCCCGCAGCTGGCCGCCAACAACACCTACTTGATCTCGACCAGCTTCCCCGTACGGGCTCCGGTGCCCCTCGGCGATGCCGACGTCAACGTCGCCGCCAACGCGGCCGCCGGTGACCCCGATGCGGCCTGTACCGGAACGGCCGACAATCCGACGGCGCCCCCGGGGAAGGTGTGCATCTACGTGAGCCGCGCCAACAACGCATCGGTCACCGGGTTCCGACTGACCGACCCTGGCACCGGCGGCACCTCACCGGGGGACGCCTACGGTTTCGTGGTGCGGATCCTCGACGCAGGAACCGTTGGCAACACAGCAACGGTCAACGCAGAAGGCACCTGGGCCTATACCGCGCCCTGATCGTCGGGCATCGACCTCACGGGGGAGTAGATCGACCTCACGGGGGAGTAGTGCGACCGGATCGAGCGGCGAGACGATCGAACGCACTGGCACCAACGGGTGCCTCCCGTGGGGTCGAGAAGACCCTCGGGTTGTCGATCACCTCCGATGGCAAGGCGTCGAGCACCGCGTCGGTGTACGACACGAGATGCAAGGGTGCTTGACGTTCGATGCCGAGGCTCGCGCACAGATCCCAACCGTGGAGCAGATGATCCATCTGATGGGTTCGGATCGAAAAGGAGGCAGCTACGCGCCCATAGGGCAAGGTGAGCGTCTGGGTCAGGTCCACGGCGCGCCACGCGCTCGCCGCGCGATGAGCAGTGGAGACGTATGCACCCTGCGCATCGTCACCGATGAGGTCACCCATGATGAGTGGGACGTCGGGCGCCATGCCCTCTGCAGCCATGGCATACATCACGTTGCCACCGACCATGTGATTGATGAGATGACGAACGATCCACCCTGCACACGGCGTGGGACGGTCCAGGTGTTCCGGTTGCACCAGAGCGACGCAAGACGTCGCCCACTCGAGCGTTTCGGCCAAGGCTTCGATCATGTCGTCCATGTGACAACCCTGCCACGTGATGGTGCAGGCTCTGGGGCGATGGCAGCAGATCGATGGGATGACGGCGACGACTGGGACGAGACGGACCCGCTGGACGGGCCGAGACAACGCAGTGGTCGGAACCTGTTCGTGGTGCGATCGTTCGCCGTCCTCGTACTCGTGGCGATCATCGCCGGATTGGTGTGGCCCATCATCAACCTGGCGCGGCGCTGATCACGTCGGAACGGCGCGAACCGGGACCGGTTGGTCGCCCTGTCGAAGGGCAGCAACCACGGGGGCGATCGGGCTGAGCATGAACACTTCGCTCATCCGGCGCACCAACGCCGTTTGACCGTTGAACACCACCGCTCCATCTCGGATGGCTGAGCGCAGGTCGATGCGGCCGAGCCACACCATGTAGAGCACCGCGAGGTCGGCCTCGATCAGCACGTCGACATCGAACCCCGGGTCGTGGGTGCACAGGGAGGGACCCAACGCGTCGCGCACCACCCAGAACCGGCGCGGTTCGCCGATGAACCGGAACTCGAGCACGACGCGTCGATCGGGCAGCTTCGCGAAGTCGAGTCGATCGTGAGCCCACCACATGAGCAACTCCGGGTCGAGCTCATCGTGGTGTGGTTCACCGAACTGCCACTTGGCTCCCCACTCGCCGAGTCCGAACACGATGGGATGCAGATCGCGACCAGCGGGGGTGAGCAGATACTCGCCGTCGAGATGCTCCACGACGCCAGCCATCTCCAGTTGCCGCAGCCGCTTGGCCAGCAATGACCGGGAGAGCCGAGGGTTGCCGCGGGCGAGATCGTTGAACCGTGTTGTGCCCAGGAGAAGATCGCGCACGATCAACAACGACCATCTCTCACCGAGCACTTCGACGGCTCGGGTGATGGGGCAGTACTGGCCGTAGCCGCCCTCGCTGAGTGGCACGGGAGCCTCCTTCGCCGGGGTCATCTCGGTCGGGTTCGATGAGGCGATCGGATCACGACGTCGTCGACGCCGTGGGACGTGGTCCAGATCGTGAACCACGCTAGT
>JBFWVD010000090.1:0-17938 GCA_050246915.1 Acidimicrobiia bacterium
AGTTCATCTGGCTGTGCGATGCGTTCAACATCCCGCTCATCTTCTTGGCCGACGTGCCGGGCTTCATGATCGGCAGCCAGGTCGAGCGCATGGGCATCATCCGCCATGGGGCGAAGATGATCACGGCGGTGTCCGAAGCGACCGTGCCGCGGGTGTGCGTCATCGTGCGCAAGGCCTACGGCGCCGGCTTGTACGCCATGTGTGGACCGGGTTTCGAGCCCATCGCCACCATCGCGCTACCGACTGCCAAGATCGCCGTCATGGGGCCGCAGGCCGCAGTGAACGCGGTGTTCTACAACAAGATCATGGAGATCGAAGACCTCGAGGCGCGCGCCGCGTTCGTGGCCGAGAAGGAAGCCGAATACGAGGCCGACGTGACCCTCGATCGCTTGGCATCCGATCTGGTGATCGATGCTGTCATCGACTTCCCACAATTGCGCAGCGAGCTGATCCGTCGCTTGGCTGCGGCGTCACCGCATGTGCCGCCGCCGGCCAAGCACCATGGAGTGCCCCCGGTCTGAACGACGACCGAACTCGGGAGCGCTGACGACGGCATTCGTCGCGAACAGTCGTCACTTCGTCCGAGGGGGTCAGTCGAAGCCGGAGAGGTATGCCGCCTCGATCTCGGGGAGACGATCGCGGATCTCGTTGGCCGTCCCTTCGATCACGATCTGACCGCGAGACATGACGCAGGCCCGGTCGGCGAACTGCAGAGCCTTGCGAACGTGCTGCTCGACGAGCAGCACGCCCACACCGCGCTCCTTGGCTGCGGCCTGCACCGCGGCGAGCAGCCGCTCCACGATGAGCGGGGCGAGGCCCAATGAGAGTTCGTCAGCGAGCAGCACCTTGATGTCCCGCCCCAGCGCACGCGCCAGCGTCAACATCTGTTGCTCACCGCCCGAGAGCAGACCGGCCTTGCGACCCATCAGCGGCTCGAGCTCCGGGAACAGCCCACACGCCTGCGCCACGCTCACATTGGCCAGCCGCAGATTCTCTTCAGCAGTGAGGTCCATGATGACCGAGCGTTCCTCGGTGACGAACCCGACACCGGCGCGGCAGCGGGCGTACATGGGGGCCGTGGTCTTGGAGCCCAGCAGATGGATCTCGCCGCTCACCGGTGTGATCTCGCCGGCCATCGTGAGCAAGGTGGTGGTCTTGCCCGCCCCGTTCGGGCCGATGAGCGCCACCACTTCGCCGGAATCGATGTGGAAGTCGAGGCTGCGCAGCACCGTGATGGCGCCGTACCCCGAGGACACACCCTTGAGTTCGAGCAAGGTTGTTCCACGGTTCGGTGCGGTTGCTGGGGCGTTCATCAGATCCTCACAGTCGCTGAGTCGGAGCTTCCATGCCCCTCGTCGGCCGAGCCGCCGAGGTACGCAGCCAACACGGCCGGATCGTTGCGGACCTGCTCGGGCGTACCCGTCGCGATGACCCGACCGAACTCCAGCACCACGATGCGGTCGCAGGTGCTCATGACGAGACCGACGTCGTGCTCGACGAGCAACACACCCATCTTGCGTTCGGTGGCCATCGATCGGATGAGTGTGGCGAGTTCACGGCTCTCGGAATCGTCGAGGCCTGCGGCGGGCTCGTCCAACATGATGATCGACGGCGCCGATGCGATGGCCCGAGCAATACCGGCCAGGCGCCGCTTGCCGTACGGCAGCTCGCCGGGGAGCATGTCGAGCGAGTCTTCCAGTTCGAACTGTTGGACGGCGGCTACCGCCGTCGGTGGAAGCGGGTGATGACCGGGCCAGAACAGATCGGTGATCCACGACATCGCGGTGCCGCTGTCGGCGCCAGCCATGATGTTGTCCTCGATGGTGGTGTCCTCGAAGAGTTCCAGCGACTGGAACGAGCGACGCAGACCCATCTTGGAGCGATTGCTGGCGGGGAGATCTTGAATGGCCGTGCCGTTGAAGCTCACCGAACCAGTGGATGCCTTCACGAAGCCGGTGACGGCGTCGATGAGCGTGGTCTTGCCGGCGCCGTTGGGGCCGATGAGTCCGACCACTTCTCCCGGGCGCACTTCGAGGCTCACCGAGTCCACGGCGACGACGCCACCGAAGCGAACGGTCACGTTGTCGACCACCAAGGTGGCCGGAGCCACGGTCTCGACGCTGGATTGCGCCAATGCACCACGGGGCTTCTGCGGCTTCACCAGATGGAGCTTGCGGAACAGGGGGGCCATCTCGTGGGTGGCCACCGCAGCCGTGCCGTCCTGGTTGGCGATGATGATGAGCAGCAAGATCGCTCCGCCCACCAGCGTGTCCCAGCGGCCGATGTTGAGCAACTCGAGCAGCTCAGTGCCGAGACCGCCGATGGCGTTCGGTGCGGACATCGCTGCGCCGACCACGTAGCCGACACCACCGATCACGCCGAAGCTGACAGCGTTGATGGAGGCGAAGATGTTGAAGTTCGAGTACGTGACCGTGGTGGACACGAAGCCGATCAGGATGCCACCGAGGCTGGCGAGGGCGGCGGCCACGCCGAACGCGTAGAGCTTCACCCAGAACACGCTGATGCCGAGCGACGCCGCAGCACGTTCGTTGGTACGCACAGCGATGAGACGGCGACCGGTGCGCGAGCGGCGCAGGTTGGCCACCACCAGCCCGGCGAGGATGAAGGCGATGATGCCCACCGTTGCCCAACGATGCGGATAGCTGGTGGCCTGGACGTTGTAGCCGAAGAACTTGGTGACGCCGATGTTGGTGCCACCGTCGGCTGGGTTGCCGATCCAGTTGCCGTTGGCCAACACCACCTGGCTGAGGGTGAACCCGAGCCCGAGCGTCATCACCGCGAGGTTGACGCCTCGGGTCCGAAGCGCAGGAAGGGCGAAGAGCAGTCCGACGGGGATGGTGAGCAGCACCCCGACCGGGATCGCCAGCTCGATCGGCCAATCGGCGCGGAATACGAGCGACGCGGCAAGCAAGGCACCGATGCCGGCGACGGCGAACTGGCCGAGCGAGAGCTGGCCGGCATAGCCCGTCAACACGATGACCGACAGAACCACGAGTGCCGAGCCCATCGATACGTAGGTGGCCTGGGCCCATGCGTTGTTGAAGACGCTGAACAGGAGCACCAGCAAGATGCCTGCTGCGACGATGATGGCCCGGACGTTCACGATGCCGGTGCCGAGCTTGGGGAGCCGGTCGGTGACATGGCTGCGCAACGGGAGGCCTCGGCCCTTGAGGACGAGCACGATCAAGATGATGAGAAACGCCACGCCGCGATTGAGGCCGGTGATCTGCTCTTGGTGGAGGCCGTCTTCGATGTCGATCTTGTAGGCGGTGACCATGGCCTCGCCGTAGCCGACCACGAGTCCGCCGAGAAGGGTTCCAGGGAAGGACTTGAACCCTCCGAGCAGGGCGGCTGCAAGGGCGGTGACTGTCACCACCTCGGTGAAGCCGACGGGGGACAAGCCGGTGAGTGGCGCGATCAGGATGCCGGCAATGCCGGCGAGGGCGGAGCCGACACCCCAGGTGATGTTGGAAAGGCTCTTGGGTGACCAGCCGAGCGTCTGCACCGCGCGTTCATTCTGTGCGGACGCCGTGACGGCGAGGCCGGTGCGGGTGTAGCGGGTGAATGCCCACAACCCGGCGGTGATGAGCACGGTCACGATGGCGATGTAGATCACTTGCTCCTGCACTCGGATGCCGCCCCAGTTGAGGGTGGAGTCCGGGAGGAACGACTCGACGGGCTTGTTGGCCTTGCCGTACTTGAGCTCGGCGGCTGCTTGCAGAACGCCGAGGAGGCCGAGCGTGGCAATCAAGCGGATGATCGGGGCGGCACGCTTGAGTCGCTGGAGGATCAGATACTGGAAGATCAGTCCAGCGGCGACAGACGACAGGAGGCCCAGGATGACGCAGACGCCCACGGGCCATCCCTGCGTCTCTCTGCACGTTCGGTAGCAGATGTAGGCCGCGAGCATGCCAAGAGCTCCGTGACCGAAGTTCACGATGCCGGTGCCTCGATAGATGAGCACCGCCCCTTGAGCGAAGAGGGAGTAGGAGGCACCGAGGCCGATGCCGACGATGACGAACTGGGCGAAGTACTTCCAATCGTCCGTGCCGAACAGCAGATATGGCGAGGCGACGACCAACCCCACCAGCGCAAACTGCAGATACCGCTTCATGTCCCCCCGAATCGCCGTGTGGAATCGACCTGCCCGATCTTGCGGCCGGGGTGGCCCGCCGAAAGCGGACCACCCCGGTTTCTCACTAGGTCTTACGTGTGATCCGTTGGATCACTTTGCAGCGGGCTGCGGGTAGTCCTTGACACCGCCGAGCTCGAACACCGTGTTGATGAACGTGTTGTCGAGCACCCAGGTCTTCTTGGTGTCGTCGTACTTGCCGGTGTAGTACCAGGGGTTCGACACGGCAGCGAACGAGCACTTGGAATCCTTGGAGAGCGGCACGCAGGGCGCTCCGTCGGCACCCTTGCCGCCGGTCACGCTGGCCGACGGCGTCCACGGCGGGATCAATCCGAAGGTGTCGACGTTGGTCGCCTTCTTGATGGCGGCGGTCACGGCTTCCCTGGTGATGACGTCGGGCGTACCGAACTTCTCGATGATGGCCTTGAGGTGGTACACGGCGATCCAGGAGCGGAACGGGCTGGACTTGATCTGGTCGAGCTTCAGGTCCGGGTCGCCCGAGGCCTCGAGGTCCTTGATGGCGGTGGCCAGGATGGGCCAGCGGGTCTGATCGGCAGCGATCGGCGGGATCTCGGCGTTGAAGATGATCTGCTCGCCGAACTTGCCGAGGGCCTTGAGGTTGCCGAGACCGAAGCTGCCCCACGATGCGGTGAACTGCATCTTGGTGCCGAGCTGCTTGGCGGCGTTGAGGACCTGGACGACTTCGTTCTCACCGAGGGGCAAGATGGTGCAGGTTGCACCAGCCTTCTCGGCGGCCAGCGTGAACTGGGAGAAGTCGGTGGTGCCAGCGGCCACTGGGCCCTTGTAGACGAGTTCCGCACCGTAAGCGGTGAGCATCGGCTTCAAGGCGTCGAACAGGAAGCCGATCGTCGGCGAGTCGACGTGGATCGCGGCGAGCTTGGTCGCACCAGCCTTGAGGCAGGAGACAGCCATACTGAACGTGGTGCCGGTGCCGCCGAGACCGATGGCATAGGTGAGTCCCACCGCTCCGAGGTCCTGGTTGGACGGGCTGACACCGAGGCGGGGCATGCCCGCCTTGAGGAAGACGTCGATGGCGCCCACCGGGTTGACCGAGGTGGTGTCGTTGAGCGTGACGACGGCGCCCTTGTCAACGACCTCCTGCGCACAGGCGATCTCCTGGTTCGGGTCCATCTTGTCGTCGCAGATCACGGTCTCCATGCAGTGACCGGCGATGCCGCCACGAGCATTGAACGCCTTCACGGAGGCCTCGAGGGCCTTGACCTGATCGATCAGGGAGAGGGTGGACGTCTCGTGGGGAGCCACGTTGCCGACCTTGTACTTCGGCTTGGACGCGTCACAAGGACCGTTGTCGGCGAGCAGCGCAGTGCCACCGGCCAGGGTTGTGGCAGCCCCACCAGCGGTGGTGGCGGTGCCGCCCGCGGTGGTGGCGGGTGCAGCGGTGGTGGCTGCAGCTGCGGTGGTCTCGGTTGCGGCAGCGGTGGTGCTCGCTGACTCGCCGCCATCGTCGCCACATGCGGCGGCGATGAACGACAGAGCGCAGAGAGCAGCGATGCCTCTGGTCAGGTTCTTTCGCTTCATGGTGATTGGTGTCCCCCTTGAGTGGATGCACTTCTTTGCCCGGCGAGCACCCGGAGGGATGCGTCACTGGGTACCCGAAGCAGTACACGGACGGCCACGAACGGTGCATCCACCGACACGTCCCCCCAAGCACGGCCTCGACTCATCGGGATCGTCCATACCGGCCGGCACCAACGGGAGCCAACCGTAACCACACCGCAGGTGTGACGCCAGTCTCATCAGTCGAAAGACGTGAAATCGACATCTCATTCCGGAGCGAGCGCGAATCGGCCTGTGAGCAGGGTATCGATGAGGTCAATACCGCACGCTGTCCGTTCAACATGCGCCTTGGGCATTCTGGCCGTGGCACATGGACAACGGCGTTGGATCGTTTCGGTGAGTGACCACTGCGGCGCTCGGGTTGGATCATTCAGGGCGCAAGAGGCAGGCTGGCGAGAACCGCTCGCCGCCGACGAGCGCATCGCTCTGGAGGCTCGATGTCATCGGTCAGTCCACCCATCCCGCCGGCAGATCCGCTGACCCAGTTCTTCTGGGACGGGGCAAAAGAGGGCAAGCTCCTCATTCAGCGTTGCCAGAGCTGCGGCACCTACATCCACCTCCCGCGTCCGGTGTGCAGGAACTGCCGTTCGTTCGATCTGCGGCCAGAGGAAGTATCGGGGCGCGGGATCGTCTACAGCTTCACCCAGACGTTCAAAGCCTTCCATCCCTTCTTCGTCGATCGGGTCCCCTACGTCGTCGCCACCATCGCGCTCGAAGAGCAGGCCGATCTGCGCGTGTTGTCGAACATCGTCGGGATCGATGAGGCCGACATCACCTTCGGCATGCCGGTCGTGGTGGACTTCGAGGCGCTCTCCCCCGAGTTCACCGTGCCGGTGTTCCGTCCCGCCCCGTCGAGCATCGGAGCCAGCTCATGACGTCGCGTCGCGTCGCCATCGTCGGTGTCGGGTACTCGCAGGTCGGCCGCAACACGGGCATGAGCGAGCGCCATCACGCCGCGCAGGCCGCCGTAGCGGCTCTCGATGACGCCGGCCTCACCGCCGCGGACATCGACGGAGTGTCCACCTGGGGCGGCGACGCCGTCGACTTCGCCCACGAGCTCGGCTTCGAGCCCCTCAGCTGGCACCTCAACGTCGGTGTGTCGCCAGCGTTCATCACACCGGCGACCCATGCCGTGCTCGCAGTGCAGACCGGCCAGTGCGAGACGGCCATGGCCTTCCGCATCATGATGCAACAGCCCTCCAGCGCCACGCTGGCTGCCGGTGGAGCGATGCTCGGCGCGCCCAGCATGGCCGACGCCGGGTTCCTCTACCCCTACGGAGACTTCAGCCCGACGCAGTGGGCCGGGCTGCTCATGAACCGGTACATGCACGAGTCGGATGCCACCGAGGAGCACTTCGCTCAGTTCGCAGTCGCTCAGCGCGACTACGCCGTCCTCAACGACAACGCCTTGCAGCGCAAGCCGCTCACGGTCGAGGAGTACCTGGCCCATCCGTACGTCACGAAGCCATTGCGCATCCTCGATTGCGACTATCCGTGCGACTCCGGCTCGGCGGTGATCTTCACCACCGAGGAGCGTGCTCGTGATCTCAAGCAGCCCGCTGTGTTCGTCGAAGCGTCGGCCTTTTCGTCGGTGTACGACATGAACTTCGAGTTCATGCCCGACATGGTCCGCACCGCTCCGGTGCACTGCGCCGATCTGCTGTGGTCGCGTACCGATCTGACACCAGCCGACGTCGATTGCGCGCAGCTCTACGACGGGTTCTCGATCATCACGTTCCAATGGCTCGAGGCGCTCGGCCTGGTCGACAAGGGCCAAGCCGGTCCGTTCGTGGCCGAGGGCAATACCCGACTCGGCGGCAAGATGCCGACCAACACCGACGGTGGTGCGTGCAACGTGGGTCGCCGTCACGGGGCCAACTTCTGCATCGAAGCGGTGCAGCAGTTGCGGGGCCAGAGCGGCGCCCGTCAGGTGAAAGACGCCGAGGTGTCGGTGTGGGCCAATGCGGTGGGCCCCTTCGCAGGAGCGATGCTGCTCACCGCGTCCTGACTCGCAGGCGTGTCATGACTCGCAGCCGCCATCCGTGGCGGCTGCTCGCGTGCCGCGGCGCGACCCGCTGATCGTCGCAGTGCGCGGGATTCGGACGTCCGTGTCCGAACCCCGCGTCGGCGCAGGCCTTCCCGCTGGGACTCATCGCGCTCCCGAAAGAGTCTCGAAGGTTGTGATCGGTGGGCGATCACAACCCTCGGAACTTCGGGGGGGCGAGTGTGGGTGCGGTGGAATCAGATCGATTCGGCCCAGGCGGCGAGGACGTCGAGGGCCTCGGCCAGGATCTCGGGCTGGTTCTCGTAGTAGTGCGTACCGTGCTTGATCAATGACAATTGACGCGGGGCCTTCAGCGTGGCGTCGTACATCTGCTGGGCCATTTGCGGCAGCACCGTCGGGTCGGCGGTACCGAGTTCGATGAGCACCGGCGCGGTGATGGTGGGCAGCCAACGCAACGAGTCGCCGAGTGTGTGGTCGAGCGACCATTGGTTCAGCCACGAGCGCAACGTGGTGCAGCGACCGATGCCGGCGGGCAGATAGTTGGCGATCTCCGGTGGACCCCACAGCGACACACCGATCTGTCGATCGCTGGGATCGATGTTGGGATCGAAGAAGCGCAGATCGGCCGTGGTGCCCTGCACCATGAAGGCCTGATCCTCCAGGCCGACCGGTCGACGACCGCTCCGCAAGATCGCCCGTAGCTGACCTTCGGCCCACGCCGAGATGCGTCGGTTCCGGGCGCGCTGCGCGGCGCGATAGCGCTCGATGAACTCTGTTGAGTACGGGGCCGTGTTCTGTGGGTCGTACATGTCGAGCGACGGATCACGCTCGAACGGCTGGTGCTCGTCGATGATGGCCGGGTCCAGCCACTCGGTGCACAGCCGTGCCCGGGAGGGATGGCCGTTGAACATGGCGATGGCGTCAGCCGGTACCAAGTTGGCCTGTGTGAGATCGGGCCCACCGCCGGGGGCCTCCGTGACCGACGGGGCCTCGGCCTGTGCTTGGTAGTACGGGATGATCGAGGCGCCACCGGAATTGCCGATGAGGATGACCTTCGCGTAGCCCCGTTCGCGCAGATGGGCCACCATCGATCCGACATCGAGGAGGCAGTTCTCCATGAGCAGCGATGTGTCGTTGCCGACGTAACGGCTGGTGAACCCGATGGCCCCGAACCCTCGTTGGGCGAGGCCCGGCAGCGCGTAGTGGCCGAGGAAGTTCGCGGTGGGATGGCACCACACGATCGCGGTTGTCGGCTGGGTGCCGGCCATCTTCACCTCGCTCCCCCACACGGTGCGGGCGAGACGAGCGACACCGGAGTAGATGTCGACCCGGGCAGAGGCCACTTGGGGTGCGGCGAGGAGATTGCGTTCGATGTCCATTGACCTGACCGTTTCAGTTGGTTTGTTCGATTGCGGGAGATGGTTTCGGTGCCGGCATGTGGATGGCCTTGGCCGCGCCGGGAGTGCGATGAGCGATGTAGTCCGGTGACAGCTCCGGGACGTCGAGTCCGAGGCGCCGGGCGATCATCTGGGTCGCGGTGTTGGCGTGGCCCATCGTGCACTCGGGTCCGGCGAAGCCACGGCTCACGTACAGATCGCTCTGGCGGATGAGCGTGGTGGCCATGAACAACTCGTCCATCAGCTCGTAGAAGCCGAGATCGTGCAGCGTCCGGCCCGAACGCTCTTGGTAGATGGCGAGCGTCTCATCGAGCGAGGGCCAGCCGGGCAAACGCTCGATACCGGCGGCCGAGGTGCCGAAGTTGTCGAAGAAGATCCAACGGGCCAGATCGAGTTCGGGGGGTCCGATGGTGGCGAGCTCCCAGTCGATGACGGCGGCGACGTGCTGATCAGCGTCGAAGATCATGTTGCCCACCCGCGCGTCGCCCCACACCAGCACCGGCTCACGAGGTGACAACCCGGCGACGTCGGCGGTGAGCTTGGCGACGGCGGCATCGGTGATGGGATAGGGGCGACCGTCCGCGGTCCATCGATAGAACTCGAGCAGCGCATTGAGTTGCTGGGCGGGGTCGGCAAGATCGCCACTCGCCAAGAAACTGTGATTGACACGCCAGTCCACGGCGTGGACCGCGACGAGCGCATCCATGGCCGAATCCCAGAGTCGGCGCAATTGTGGTTGCGACAACGTGGGGAGCACGCCGACGGAGTGGATCGACGGCTTACCGAGCGGCACCACGCCCTGGACCCGCTCCATGACGAAGAACGGCGCGTCGAGCACCGATGGATCGGACTCGGTCCACACGATGCGCGGTACTGGCACCGGGGTGGAGGCCAGACCGTTGAGAACACGTGCCTCGCGCAGCACATCGGGTTCGGCGAAGATCGCCGCGCCGGTGGCCTGACGTCGCAACACCAGGTCGGTGTGCTCGGTGCGGCCGTGCCGAACCCACTCCACGGTGAACAAGATCGTGTCGTTGGACTGTCCCGCCGGCGGCCGGGAGACGCCGCTGATCGAGACCGGGCCGATGGAGCCGTCACCGGCAACGAAGCTCTGGCGCGCCACCCAACGTCCGAGCCGCTCGACGAGGCCGTCGGGGATGTTGGACGCCGCAGCAGCGCCGCTGCTCATTGTGATGCTCCGGGCACGAACGCGGCGGCCAACGGTCCGAGGAGGTCGGCGGTGGCCCCGTGCAAGATGATGTCGGTGGCGCCTGCGGACAGATAGTCCCGGAGTGTCTGTGCGCATTGTGCAGAGCTGCCCTGCGCCGATGACGAGGGCAACCAGTCGGATGGGAAGGCCCGCGTCAACTCGATGAGCTCGGCGCGGCTGAGTGCCTTGTCGGCGGACCGCTCCCCCAACTCGACCAGCTTGGGCTGGGCGCGATAACGGGCCATGTCGGCCGGCGACCATCCGTTGATCGCGGCGATGGCATCGCCGAGACCAGGCAGTTGCAGATAGCCCGCGGCGCGTGCGTTGATGGCCAGCTCAGTCTGCTCTGGGGTGCAATCGGGCGCTGACACCACGGTGGCGATGATGCGACAGGCCTCCGGGTCGCGACCAGCGTCGATGGCGGCGGTGCGGATGATGGCCGCCGAGCGTTCCACGGCGTCGGGTGTGACGAACGGATGCAGGATCGCTCCGTCGAAGCTGCGACCGGCGCATGCCAACGTGGCTGGGCCGACGGCGGCCAGCAGAACCGGGGGCGGTGCGACGGGAGCGCGTTGCGGCAGCCGCATCTCGGTGAAGTGACCAGCCGGCCCGACGTAGTTGATGGTCTCCCCGGCCCACAGTCGACGGAGCACCTCGGCGGTGTCCCCCATCGACGCCAACGTGGGGGCGGGGACGCCGTACTGCTTCCAACGCCATGATGCCGAACGACCGAACCCCAGCGAGAAGCGTTCGTTGCTGAGCGCCTGCATCGTCTGGCCCATGGAGGCGAGCACCATGGGATGGCGCAACCCGGTGTGGGTGATGCCGGCGCAGATGCGCACTGACGAGGTGGCCTGGCTGATGGCGCCGGCCAGCGACGGGAGGTCCTTGGTGTCGTAGCGCTCACCGATCCACACCGCTCCGAGGCCGATCGCTTCGGCGGCCTTGGCCTCGGCGATCCCGCGGATCGGATCGGTGACGCCGCCGGGAAGGACGTAACAGCCAAGAGGCGATCGATGCTCGGTCATGTGTGGTTCCCCCGCTCGAAATTCCCGCGACCCAACGTCACAAGGTCCGATGATGCCTCACCGGGAGGCCCGAGTTGATTTCATCGGAGTGTCGCACGAACCGCCCCGAACGGCGATGTTCGGATCAAGCACGCACGACGTGGTTGGATTCGGTCCATGACTGGCTCGAACGACGCTGCCGACTCTCCCGTCGAGGTTCCGACGGCGATCCATGCGCCCACCGGCTTCAACGTCGGGCGCCTGTTGGTGAACGCGGCACTCCGCACGCCAGAGGCGCCAGCGATCACGTGGGGATCCGCCACCCTCACGTATCGACAGTTCGATCAACGGTCCAATGCCCTCGCTCATGCGCTGAGCGCGCTGGGGCTGGCCAAGGGCGATCGAGTGGCCGTGCTGATGCGCAATCGGCCCGAGTTGCTCGAGACGATGTTCGCCTGCTTCAAAGCGGGCTTCTGCCTCGTGCCGATGAACGCGAAGTTCACGTCGGAGGAGATCGAGTACCACGTTGCCGACTCCGAGGCGGCCGCGGTGATCACCGATCCCGAAGGCGCGTCGGTGATGGCTGATGCGTCGTTGGCCGACGCACACGTGGTGGTGGCCGGCGCCGAGGCCGCGTCGGACACTGGCTTCCTGGGCTACGAAGACCTGGTGGCGGCTGAGGATGGCGAGCGGAGCGCGACGGTGGCCGTCGACCGCGACGACCTGGCCTGGCTGTTCTACACGTCGGGCACGACGGGACGGCCCAAGGGAGCGATGCTGACCCACGGCAACCTGGCGTTCGTCGCCGCGTCGTGGTTGGCCGATCTCACGCCAATGGCCGAGGGCGAGGTCACGCTGCACGCCGCTCCCCTGTCACATGGCGCCGGGTTCCACGCGGTGGCGGTCACGGGACGCGGCTCGCATCAGCTGATCCCCACCGACGGCAGGTTCGAGCCCGAGGCCATCATCACGCTCATGCGCGACACGAAGGTGTCGAACACCTGGTTGGTGCCGACCCAGATCGTGATGCTCATCGACGCGCTCGGCGACCGGGCCCCCGATCTACCCGACTTGCGTCACGTCGTCTACGGCGGCGCGCCATTCGCTCCGGCTGATCTGCACCGTGCCCTCGAGGTGTTCGGGCCGGTGTTCGTCCAGTTGTATGCGCAGGGCGAGACACCGATGACGGCAACGGTGCTGCCGCGTGAAGTGCACGCGCAGGCGATGGCCGGTGTGCACGCCGAACGGCTGGGATCTGCGGGGTATGCCCGGCCGGGGATGGACGTCCGGGTGCTCGGGTCCGACGACGAGGACCTCGCGCCCGATGAGCCCGGCGAGGTGTGCGTGCGCGGCCCCGCTGTGATGCTCGGCTATTGGAACCGACCCGATGCCACCGCCGAGACGTTGCGCAACGGGTGGCTGCACACCGGCGATCTCGGGCGAATGGACGCCACGGGGTATCTGTACCTGTTGGATCGGGCCAAGGACCTCATCATCACCGGTGGTTCCAACGTGTACGCCGTGGAGGTGGAGGCGGTGTTGGCCGCTCATCGCGACGTTCGCGAGGTGGCGGTCATCGGTATCGCCGACCGAACGTGGGGCGAGATCGTGGCTGCGGTCGTCGTCACCAGTGCTGCTCCCGCTCAGGTGCAATTGGAGTTGACGGCAGCCGCGAACGAATCGCTGGCGGGATACAAGCGGCCTCGGCGTTATGAGTTCATCGACGCACTGCCCCGCAATGCGTATGGCAAGGTGCTCAAGCGCGAGCTTCGCGACCGCTTCGCGCCGAGCTGACCGACGGTAGCCAGGTGCGTGTCCTGCCGCCCCTTGCCACGCCCTCCTGACGCCCTCCGGCCCCCCCCGGACATGAGCTGCGAAGGTTGTGATCGCTGAACGATCACAAGCTTCGAAACTTCGCAGACGGAGGCGTGGACCGCGCGAAAAGGAGTCGCGGGCGCGGCGAGCACGCCTTTGGCGACTCAGACGAAGTCGAGATCGAGCAGGCGGATGGCGTTGGTGCGCAGCACCTTGCGCTGGTAGTCCGGCGACAGTTCCGCCACGAGACCGGTCACGATGTCCTTGGTGTCGGGCCACGTCGAGTCGCTGTGGGGATAGTCGGTCTCGCACATCACGGTGTCGACGCCGATCTTGTCGATCGACTCGAGCCCGTGCGCGTCGTTGATGAAGCAACCGGCCACGTTCGACTGGTAGTAGGTGGACGGAGGGTTGGGGATGTGCTTTGTCTGCGCCCATCCCTGGTTGTCCTCCCACACCTGGTCGATGCGCTGCAGGATGTACGGGATCCATCCGAGCTGGCTCTCGGCGTACAGCAACTTCAATTGCGGGTAGCGCACGAGCAGACCGGACATGAGGAAATCGACCAGTGAGCTCATGGCGTTGCCGAACCCCAAGGTGGCGCTGACCGCGGGAGGCGCGTCGGGCGACGCGGCGGGCATCTTCGACGATGACCCGATGTGCATGGCGACGACCGTTCCGGTCTCGGCGCACGCCTCGAAGAACGGATCCCAGTGTCCGCTGTGGATGGTCGGCAGATTCAAGTGGTACGGCAACTCGCTGAAGCACACTGCCCGAACACCGCGAGCGGCGTTGCGTCGCACCTCGGCCGCCGCAGCGGGCACGTCCCACAGCGGGATGATGCCGAGCGGGATGAGGCGACCGTTGGAATCGCCGCACCACTCCTCCACCATCCAATCGTTGTAGGCGGTCACGCACGCCATGCCGACCTCTTTGTCCTTGCCCTCATAGAAGGTCTGGCCGCAGAAGCGCGGAAAGGTGGGGAAGCACATCGACGCCTCGACCCAGCTGGTGTCCATGTCCTCGAGGCGAGCCTTGGGGTCGTAGCAGCCCGGGCGCATCTGCTCGTAGGTGATGGGCGTGAGCGTCATCTCCTCCTTCGGATACCCGACGGCGGCCACCATGCGCTTGTGCGTGTAGACGAGGTCCTCGTAGATCCAGCAGTCGACCTTGAGGGGCGACTCGTCGTCGAAGTGCTCGACATAGTTGGCGGTGCCGATGTAGTCGATGTTGCGGATGCCGCGCCGCACGACCTTCGGACCCTTGTCTCGGTATTTCGCCGGAAGCCACTGCTGCCACACGTGAGGCGGCTCGACCACGTGGTCGTCGACGGAGATGATCTTGGGAATATCCACGTTTCGGGCTCCTGGATATCGATGGGACAGGGTCCGGCCGATCGCCGGGGGACGCAAGCGCGTCGGGAACGATCAGTTGGTCTGCGATGCGCGACGGTGGCTGCGCTCGGCGGTGAACTCGGCCACGACTTTGGTCAGTTCGATGCCTTCGTCGGCGGCACGCTGCTTGAGCGCGTTCCAGTCATCGAGGCTGGAGCGGGCGGCTGCGGCGTTGTCGTTCCACACCGACGCGGTCGGGGTGGTGATCTCGAGTCGGACGCCGTTGGGATCGTGGAAGTAGATCGAGTAGATGATCTTGTGATCGACCGGCCCCAACACCTCAACACCCTTCAGCTTCAGCCAGGCGTGCCAGGCGTCGACGGTCTCGACCGAGTCGACCTGTAACGCCAGATGCTGGAACGTGTTGTACGCGGCGTGGGGCACATCGCCGAGCGGTGGTAGCTCGGGTGCTTCGAAGAACGCCACGGTCGAACCATCACCCATCCGGAAGAACGAGTGGAAGTACGGCACCGGCTCACCGGTGGACGGGATGGAGTCGTCGAGCACAGCGTTGACCAACTCCATGCCCAAGATCCCCGCATAGAACTCGGCGGTGGCGGCGGTATCGCGAGTCACGTAGGCGACGTGGCTCAACATGGCGGGACGCCCGGGAGGACGTGCGGTCAGCTCATCGGTCATGGTCATCCCCTGCTTGGATCGACGTACCTTGGACGCTACGGGAGGTTGTATTTCGATATGCGGTCGGGATCGGTCCTCGTCGCTTGCTTGGCAAAGAGGAGGGGTGTCAGGCGTTCACGTCGACGACGACACGCCCGGTGACGCCGCCGGCCAAGATCGTGTCGAGCTCCGCCTCGACCGCACCGAGGGCGACGACCTTGGCGATCGAGCCGAGGCCGGCGGGCTTGAGCGAGGAACCCATCCGGTTCCAGACATCGCGACGACGCACGATGTCGGTCTGGACCGAGTCGATGCCGAGTAGCGCCACGTTGCGGAGGATGAACGGCATCACCGTGGTGGTCAGACCCGCACCGCCGGTGAGACCGCTGGCGGCAACAGCGCCGCCATAGTTGATGCTGGCGAGCACGTTGGCGAGGGTGTTGCCGCCGACGCAGTCGACCGCCGCGGCCCACTGCATCGACTGGAGCGGCTTTCCGCCCTCGGCCGAGAGGGTGTTGCGGTCGATGATGTTCGTGGCCCCAATGGAACGCAGGTACGCCTCGGCGCTGGCTTTGCCGGTGGACGCGTCCACCTCGTAGCCCTTGGCGCTCAGAATGCCCACGGCGATGGAACCCACGCCGCCGGTCGCCCCGGTGACCAGGACCTTGCCCGCCGCAGGCGTCAGGCCACGCTCTTCGAGCGCCAGCACCGACAGCGCAGCTGTGAACCCGGCCGTGCCGATGGTCATCGCCTCCTTGAGGTCGAGGCCGTCGGGCAACGCCACGAGCCAGTCAGCAGGAACCCGGGCCTTCTGGGCGAAGCCGCCGTGACGGGAGACGCCGAGGTCGTAGCCGTGGGCCACGACACGAGTGCCCTTCGGGAAACCGGGAACCCCGTCCTCGGCAACCACGCCGGACAGATCGATGCCGGGGATGATCGGGGAGATCCGGGCCACCTTGCCCTTGGCGGTGGTGGCGAGGCCGTCTTTGTAGTTGACGCTCGAGTACGCCACGTCGATCAGGACGCCGTCGGTGGGCAGGACGCTCAGCGAGAGCTGCTCCACGGCGCGGGTGACCACGCCGTCGTTGTTGGTCGCGGTGAAGGCAGTGAAAAGATCAGAAGTCACGAGCGGCGATGCTAGTCACCGGGGTGTTTCAACTTGTTGTGCAGCTCGCGCTCGTTCGATCCCGAGGGCGAACACGGCGCACACGGTCCGCAAGAACGCCGTGCCCGTCACGTCGAACGGTTGACGAGAGCGCCGTACGAAACCCAGATGACCCCACACCGACGATCGCAACATGATCGGGATGAAGAGGCACGCACCGAACCCCTCGAGTTGCACCGCGGTCGAGCTGAAGTGCTTTGCCACCGCGGTCACGTCGCCGAATTGGACTGGTTCGCCCATGAGGACGCTCTGGGCGCTGGCGTAGGACGGCTTCAGGGGCACGCCGGCCTTGACCGCTTCGGTCCATGATTCGGGCATGTTGCGCGATGCGACGAGTTGCATGGACGAGCCGTCGACGCGGAACACGGCCATCCCATCGGCGTAGCCCGTGGCGTCGAGCGCACCCAGGAGGCTCTCGGCTCCGTCGTGGAGGCTGTCGCACGACTGGAGGACACGAGCGAGGTCTTCGACGGTGCGAAGCAGCGGTGACACGTCGACCCGGTCGTTCGCGGTCTCCGCGGTGTCGCCCAGCTCGGCGACATTGCGGATGAAGCGATAGCCCGTGCCGCGCACCGAGGCGATGTACACGGGATGTCGGGGATCGTCCCCGAGCTTGCGACGCAACCGGTTGACGAAGATGCGCAGCGCGTTCTTCCCGTCTGACGGGAGCCAACCCCATACCCGACGCACGATGGTGTGCGTGGCCAGCGCCTGCTGCGCATGGGTCATGAGGAAGGTGAGGAGCGAGTACTCCGTTGGTGACAATTGCAATTGCGTCCCCGAGAGCGTGCACTCCTGCGACCACAGGTCCACTTCGAGATCTCCGGCGCGCAGATGTCGGACGCCGGGCTCCCAGCCGTGGTCGGTGCGGCGGAGGAGCGCGACGACCCGAGCGAAGACCTCATCGGGTCCTGATGCCGGATCGACCACGGCGTCGACTCCTGCGGAGACGAGTTTGACGACGCTGGTCGAGGTCGGATTGGCCAGCACCACGAGCGGAGCCATGGTGACGGGACGGATGGCCTCGACGGCCGACCAGACCATGGCCTCACCGCCGGACACCAAGATCAGCGAGACCTTCTGGATGGAGGCGAGCCATCGGGCCCGCTCGGCATTGGTGGCGGCACTCCACGACCATCCGCTGCGGGTCAGCCAGTCGGTGATGCCCGAGCGATCCCAGAAGGTGTCTGCCCCGACGAGAAGTACCGGCTGATCAGGTGTGAGGTCGCGCTTGAGCTCCGACGGCGTGCCCGGGCGACCAGTGGCGTGCGACGGCTCAGAGCTGATGGACACATTCACCCCCGACGGCCTGCACCCCACGGAGGATACGCCGGTCCCCCGCTTCCTCCAGTCTGGCGCCGGCGCCAGACTGGAGGAAGCGTTGTCTGTGAGGCACAAATTCCTCCAGAGTTCGATCTTCCGGAGTTCGATCCTGCGGCTTCCGGCGTGAACACCAGAACCCAGCGGCACTCAGTCGCGAGCGATGAGCAAGGCGTCGACGGCGATGAGCCCGTCATCGGTGACGATCAGCGGGTTGAGGTCGGCCGACGCCAGCCAGCCTCCGCATCGGTCCCA